>CAXTBG010000040.1:0-42553 GCA_964242105.1 uncultured Nakamurella sp.
CCCAGGTGCGGGTGGCCCGGGTCGTCCGCGGCACCGTCGACCAGGTCTGGCGCGCTCATCACGAGTCGGAGCTGGTGAAGCGGTGGCTGCTCGGGCCGGACGGCTGGACCATGCCGGTCTGCGAGATCGCGCACTCGGTCGGTGATTCCTACCGTTACGAATGGGAGAAGGAGGGGGGCGGCGGTCGTTTCGGCTTCACCGGCGAACTGCTCGAGTCGGTACCGCCGGTGCGCGCGGTCACCACCGAGGCCATGATCGACGCCGACTATCCCTCGACGCTGAACGAGTTGACGTTCACGCCGGTCGACGGAGGCACCCTGCTGTCGCTGGTGATCACCTATGCCGACCGGGAGATGCGGGACATGGTCCTCGCGACCGGGATGACCGCCGGCATGGAAACCAGCTACGCCCGCCTCGAGGATCTGCTGGTCGTCGAGCCCGCGCACGCCTGACACCAGGGCAGACGTCGGCTCATCCGCCTACCGCTCACCCCTCGGACAGGCCGACCGCGCGGTGCAGGCGGACCAGCGGTTTCGGGGCCCAGAAATTGGCCCGGCCCAGCATCCGCATGACGGCCGGCACCAGGACACCGCGGACCAAGGTCGCATCGATGAGTACGGCCAAGCCGGCGCCCAGCCCGAACAGCTGCAGCATCGACACCGATGACGTGGTGAACGCGAAGAAGCTCACCGACAGCAACAGCGCCGCGCTGGTGACGATCCGCCCCGTCCGGGCCAGGCCGCTGGTCACCGACGTGCGCAGATCCTGACCGGCGAAGTGCAACTCGGTGATGCGACTGGACAGGAAGACCTCGTAGTCCATCGACAGTCCGAAGGTGATGCAGAGCAGCAGCACCGTCATCGACGCGTCCATCGGGCGCGGGGTGCTGCCGAACCAGGAGATCAGGTGGCCGTCCTGGAAGACCCAGGTCACGACGCCCGTCGCCGCGGACAGCGACAGGGCATTCACCAGGAGAGCCCGCAGTGGTTGCACGACGCTGCCGGTGAACAGGAACAGCAGCACGAAGGTGGTCAGCACGATGATCGTCAGCATCACGGGCAATGGCCGGCCGATCCCGGCCAGGGTGTCCGCCAGCGCCGCGTCCGAGCCGCCCACCAGAAAGCCGGGCAGCGTGGCCGACCGGATCGACCGGACCACGGTGCGGGCCTGCTCGGTGCCGGCCATCGCACTGGTGTGCACCACCAGTCGTTGATGGCCGTCCGCTGCCAGCACGCCCGCGGTCTGGTCCGCTGCGCCGTCACCGGTGCCGGTCACCGTTCCGCCGGCGAAGGCGACCGAGGTCACCCCGGGCACAGCCGCAACCCGGGTCGCCTCCCGCCGGGCCGCGGTCGGGTCGGCGGTGTGGGCGGAGATGACCGAGACCGTGGCGGTGGACCGGCTCGGATACTGCTCCTCGATGGTGGTGGCGACCTGCCGACTGATCGCCTGGGCGGGCAGCACCGTCTCATCGGGCAGCGCGAAGTGGATGCCCAGCACCGGAGACGCCGCCAGCAACAGCAAAATCAGCACCGGAGCGGCCAGTGCCGGACGGCGGAAAACAGCGTTGGCGATCCGTCCCCAGAGCCGGGACTCGGTACCGCGCGCTGTGCCGGCGAACGGCAGTCGCCACTTGTCCACCCGGTGGCCGAGCAGGGCCAGGGCCGCCGGGGTGACCACCAGCGCAGTGAGCGCGGCGATCACCACCACGCCGATCCCCGCATATCCGAAGGAGGACAGGAAGTAGAGCGGGAACAAGGTCAGCGTGGCGAGCGCCGCCACCACGGCCGCGGCGGAGAACAGGATGGTGCGGCCCGCGGTGGCCACCGTCCGGGCCACCGCCGTGGGGACGTCGTCGCCGCTCCGCAGTTGCTCCCGGAACCGGGCCACCATGAGCAGTCCGTAGTCGATGCCCAGGCCCAGCCCGAGCGCCGTGGTGAGATTGATGGCGAAGACCGACACATCGGTCAGCGAGCCGAGGACGGCCAGTTCGGCAAAGGTGCCGACGATCGCGAACGCCCCGATGAGCAGGGGTAGCAGCGCAGCGATCACCGATCCGAAGACGAGCAACAACAGCAGCAGCGTGACCGGCACGGCGATGGATTCGGCCACGACCAGCGAGTCGGTCACGTAGGAATTGATGTCGCTGGACACGCCCAGGCCCCCGCCCACCTGCACGGTGACGGCGCCCCGGTCTCCGTTGAACGCCTTGGCGATACCCGCCCCGCGGGTGGCTGCCTGACCGTCGTCCCCGCCCACCCTGAGCAGGATCATCCCGGACGAGCGGTCCTTCGCGGCCAGGGCGGCCGCCGGGGTGGTGAAGTACGAGCCGGCCACCGTCACGTGCTCCGTGCCGGCCAGCGCGGCCGTCAGCGCGACCCCGGCCTGCTGGGCAGCGGTGGAATCGATGGTCCCGCCCCGGGCGGTGACGATCACCACCAGGTTGGGATCCGCCGCGAAATGGGCTCTGGACACGGTCGCGGCCTGCGACGACTCCGAGCCCGGATCGTCGAACCCGCCGCTCTTCAGCTCGCCGAATGCTCTGGTGCCCAGCAGGGCCGCGCCGATCAGGAACAGCAGGCTGACGGACAGCACGGCGCGGGCCCGTCGGGTGAGTACGCCCCCGAACCGGTACAGCCCGCTGGGACTGCTGGTCGTCCTGCTGATCGTCACGGATTCCTGGGCAGTCAACGGAGCCTCCGGGGATGAGCGCGGCACGCATCGGTACGTCGATGGGCGACACCGCCCAGCGGCTGATGTTAACGCTGTGAACTTAGCCCGGGTGGGTAACAGTGTCAACATCGGCGCACAATGGACTTCCACCGGTCGATTCGTCGATCTCCATCGGGGAGGAGCCATGGGTGCCTGATCCGGCTACCGGCTCCGGCCGGCCCTACCACCACGGGCAGCTGGCCGAGGCTCTGGTCGACGCGTCGGTTGCCATGGCACGGATCGGTGGTCCTGACGCGGTCGTTCTCCGCGAAGCAGCCCGCCGGGTCGGGGTCTCGGCGACTGCCGCCTACCGGCACTTCGACGGCCAGGCGGCCCTGCTGGACGCCGTCAAGAATCGGGCACTGGGCATGCTGGACGACTGGATGCAGTCCGCTGCGCAGGAGGTCCCGACCGGAATCGGCGACCGGGAGCGGGCGGCCGCCCGGCTGACCGCCATCGGCCGTGCCTACCTCGACTTCGCGCTGTCGGAGAAGGGTCTGTTCGAGTGCTTCTGCGTGGGGCTGCCCCTTCCTGACGGGATGGCCCTGGACGTCGCGGTCCCGGCGTTCGGCGTGCTGACCTCGGTGATCGACGAGATGGTGGCCGCGGGTGCGCTCGAACCGGCCCGCCGGCCGGGTGCCGAGGTGGCCGCCTGGGCTGCCGTCCACGGCTTGGCGGTCCTCGCTCTCGACGGAGTGCTCGCCGCGCATCCGGCAGTCGACATGGCCGAGATGATCCAGGCTGTCGTCAATCTCGTGCTGTACGGGTTGCTGCCCCGCTGACCGTGGTTTTCCCGAACGCCGAAAATCGGTACCGATCGACCAAGCGCTCGGCGCGGCCCCGGGGACGTGCGCGAAGGAACTCGGCGACTCCTGTCCCACCAGTCCCATTCGGCCCGAGTTGGTTCGCGCCGAGCTAGTTGATAAGCGCGGGCCCACGCTGCGCGAGCACTCCCGGTTGCGTGGGACGAGCGCGCCGGGCAGGGGTGCAGGCACAGCGACACCCACCGGCGGGCGGGCCTGCCGGTGGGTGTCGGGGGTGGTTCGGGACTAGCCGACGGCGGCGAGCACCGCGCGTTCGGTCAGCACCCTGGCCAGGTGCTCGCGGTAGTCGGCGGCGGCGGAGGTGTCGTCGACGGGCGACGTGCCCTCGGCCGCCACCGCTGCGGCAGCCTTGATCGCCGACGCGGTGGGCGGCCCGCCGATCAGGGCCGCCTCGACGGCGGACGCCCTGATCGGCACCGGTCCCATGTTGGTGAGCCCGACGCGTGCCTGGCTCACCAGCCCACCGTCCACCTTCACCGCGGCAGCCACCGAGACGATCGACCAGGACTGGGCGACCCGGGTGAACTTCTCGTAGTGCGCGCCCCATCCCGCGTACGACGGGAACCGGATCGACACGAGCAATTCGTCCTCGCCCAGCGCGGTGGCGAAGTAGTCCTGGAAGAAGTCCGCGGCAGGGACGGTGCGCCGCCCGCCCGGACCGGCGATCTCGAACGTGGCCTCCAGCGCAACCGCGACGGCGCCCAGGTCGCCCGCCGGATCGGCATGCGCCAGCGCACCGCCCAAAGTCCCACGGTGCCGCACCTGAGGGTCGGCGACCGTGGCCGCCGTCTTGGACAGCAGCGAGACGTGCTGCTGCACCAACGGATTCACCACCACATCGTGGTGGGTCGTCATCGCGCCGATCACCACACCGTCCCCGTCGAGGTGGACGCCGGCCAGCTCGTCGATCTTGCGCAGGTCGATGAGCAGGGCCGGGCCGGCCAGCCGCAGTCGCAGCACCGGCACCAACGACTGCCCGCCGGCGAGGATCTTTGACTCGTCACCGGCCTCGGCGAGCGCGGCCAGCACACCCTCGACCGACTGCGGGGCAACGTAATCGAATGACGACGGGATCATGACGCACCTTCCACGGGAATGCCGGTCGACAGGACACCTTCGACTTGCGCGCCGGCCACCGGGACCGAGCCGTCACTGCCACCGGATGATCCGTCGCCGGACCTCGCGTCCTGGATCGCCCGCCAGACCCGCTGCGGTGAGCAGGGCATCTCGACGTCCTTCACGCCCAGGTGCCGGATGGCGTCGATCACCGAGTTGACCACCGCCGGTGTCGAGGCGATGGTCCCCGCTTCGCCCACACCCTTGGCGCCCAGGGGGTTCGTCGTCGACGGGGTGATGGTGCGGCCGGTGGTGAACGACGGCAGGTCCGCTGCGGTCGGCAGCAGGTAGTCGACGAACGTGCCAGAGGTGAGCTGACCGTCCTCGGAGTACTGGGCCTCCTCGTACAGCGCCTGCGCGATGCCCTGGGCCAAACCGCCGTGGATCTGCCCGTCGGCGATCAGCGGGTTGACCACGGTGCCGATGTCGTCCACGCAGACGTAGGAGCGGATGGTCACCTTGCCGGTCTCGGTGTCGACCTCGGTCGCGCACAGGTGGGTGCCGTGCGGGAACGAGAAGTTGTCCGGGTCGAAGGTGGCCTCCGAGTCCAGATTCGCCTCCACCCCGTCGGGCAGGTTGTGCGCGGCGAAGGCAGCCCAGGCGATCTCACCGATGGCCATCGACGTGTCGGTGCCCTTGACGGTGAACTTGCCGCCGGCGAACTCGATGTCGTCCTCCGAGGCCTCCATCAGGTGCGCGGCGACGACCTTGGCCTTGGCCACCACCTTCTGGGCGGCCTTGACCACGGCCACGCCGCCGACCACCAGCGAGCGGGAGCCGTAGGTGTCCATGCCGCGGGCGGAGGACTGGGTGTCTCCGTGGATCACCTCGACGCTTTCGAACGGCACACCCAGCTGATCGGCGACGATCTGCGACCAGGCGGTCTCGTGGCCCTGACCGTGCGGGGTGGTGCCGGTGATCACCTCGACCCCGCCGGTGGGCAGCATCCGGATCGACGCCGACTCCCAGCCGCCGGCCGCGTAGTCAAGCGAGCCCAGGACCCGCGACGGCGCCAGCCCGCACATCTCGGTGAAGGTGGAGATGCCGAGGCCCAGCTGAACCGGATCACCGGATTCCCTGCGCCGCAACTGCTCCGCCCGGAGCTCGTCGTACCCGAACAGCTCCATCGCCTGCGCGGTGGCGGCCTCGTAGTTGCCGGTGTCGTACGTCAGCCCCGCGATGGTGGTGAACGGGAATTCCTCGTGGGTGATCCAGTTCTTCTTGCGCAGCTCCATCGGTTCCATGCCGAGCTCGACGGCCAGCTCGTCCATCATCCGTTCCACACCGAACGTCGCCTCCGGCCGGCCGGCGCCGCGGTAGGCGTCGGTCAGCGTCTTGTTGGTGAAGACGTTGGTGCAGGTGAACCGGTAGGCGGGGATCTTGTAGATGGCGTTGAACATGAACGCCCCCAGGATCGGCACGCCGGGGCCGACGGTGCCCAGGTAGGCGCCCATGTCGGCCAGCAGGTCGACGTCGAAGCCGGTGATGGTGCCGTCCCGGCGCGCGGAGATGCGTAGCCGCTGGATCTGGTCGCGGCCGTGGTGCGCCGACATCAGCGATTCGGACCGCGTCTCGGTGTACTTCAGCGGCTTGTTCAGCTTGCGCGCTGCCAGCAGGGTGACCACCTCTTCGGGCGTCAGCTGCAACTTGCCGCCGAACCCACCCCCGACGTCCGGTGCGATGACGCGCAGCTTGTGCTCGGGAATGCCCTGCGACAACGCGATCAGCACCCGCATGACGTGCGGGATCTGCGTGGCCGACCACATGGTGATCTGTTCCGAGGTCGGGTCGACGACGGTGGACCGAGGTTCCATGAACGCGGGGATCAGCCGCTGCTGGCGGAACACCCGCTCCACGACGACCTGGTCGGGGTCGGACTCGGCCGCGGCCAGTGCGTCGACGACGTTGCCGCCGGTGCCGGCGGTGGCGGAATCGAAGACCCACACGGCGTTCTGATTGGTGCCCAGGTCCGGGTGCACCAGCGGCGAACCCTCGGCCAGGGCGGCTTCCATGTCGAGCACGACGGGGAGCGGCTCGTAGTCGACCGTGATCAGCTCGGCCGCATCGACGGCTTCGGCCTTCGTGCGGGCAGCGACGACAGCGACGATCTCTCCGGCGCAGTGGACGGTGTCGACGGCGATCGGCAGCCGGACCGGGGACTTCATGTCGGCGGCGATCGGCCAGGCGCAGGGCAGACCACCCTGCTCGGGGAAGTCCGCACCGGTCCAGGCGGCGATGACGCCGGGCGCGTCGGCGGCAGCGCCGACCGAGACGGCCCGGATCTTGGCATGGGCGTACGGCGACCGCAGGAACGCCAGATGCAGCATCCCGGGCAGCACGATGTTGTCGGTCCACCGGGTGCGGCCGGTGATCAGGTGGGCGTCCTCCTTGCGGCGGCGCTCCTTCCCGACCTCGGTGACCGGCGCCTCCGCCGGAGTGTCGAGGGTTGCGGTCATCGGACTCCCTCCGTCTCGTCGGCGGGAGCGGCACCGGCGGTGGCCAGAGCACGGTCGGCGGGCGCTGCCTGCGGCGCCATCTCCTTCGCCGCGGACTGCACGGCGGCGACGATGTTCTGATAGCCGGTGCACCGACAGATGTTGCCCTCCAGCCCCTCCCGGATCTCGTGTTCCGTCGGGTCGGGGTTCTCCTCGAGCAGTGAGATGGACTGCAGGATCATCCCGGGCGTGCAGAACCCGCACTGCAGGGCGTGGCACTGGTGGAAGGCCTTCTGCATCGGGTGCAGCTCGGATCCCTTGGCCAGTCCTTCGATCGTCGTCACCTGCGCACCGTCGGCCTGGACAGCGAGCACAGCGCAGGACTTCACGCTCCGGCCGTCGAGGTGGACGGTGCAGGCGCCGCAGTTGCTGGTGTCGCAGCCGATGACGGTCCCCACCTTCCCGAGCTTCTCGCGGAGGTACTGCACGAGCAACATCCGGGGCTCGACGTCGTCCGAATACCGGACTCCGTCCACCTTGACCGACAGGGCCGTCATTGGCTCTCCTTGGTATGCAGCTGTTGGTGGGAAGCGGTTGTGACCGCGCTCACGACGATCCCCCGAAGATCGACATCATGCAAGTGCATCTGTCCGGATTCCGCCGCGGGGGGGTCGATGCGGCTCACCGGCTCGTCCCCGGCGGGACCCCCTCATGCCGACCGCTCCCCGACCTGCCCCTTGGCCAGCACGGCCCGGTCGGCCGCGGCCCGGCCGGCGTTCCACCCGCGGGCGTCGACCTGCTTGGCCCGGCTCTGCCTGGTGTCGGGGAACAGTCGGGCGAACTCGGCCTCCACCGCCGCCGACTGCCGGGCGAGCACCGGCACCAATTCCGCTCCGCGCTGCGCGGATTCCTCCCGCTCGGCGCGTGAGCCGGCGGCGGTCAGCCGTTCGCCGATGCGCTGGGCGTACGACAGCAGGAAAGCCCGCCGGAACGAGGGCGACCGGTCGAGGCGATGACCGGCGGAGGACACGGCACCGGCCTCCGTCATCGACTTCGTCGCCTGCACCAGGAGCGAGGTGAACAGCATCTCGGCCAGCTCCAGATCCACCGGCAGCCCGACGATGGTGACGATCGCGTGCTCGGCATCCCAGATGGCCTTGACCCGGTTGACCCGGCCGACCGCGGCCAACAACTGCGCCTTCGCCTCGGCATACGGATTGTCCACGTGGACGCGCCGGGAACGGATGTCGATGCCGCCGTCGGTGTCGGCCAGCAGGGCCTCGTCGATGGCGTAGCGGGTCATCAGGCCCTGTGCCTTGGCGGTGAAGGCGTCTGCTTCCTCGGCGAACGTCGTGGCCTCGGCCTTGGCGAGCAGCGCCCGGATGGTGGCCAGCTTCTTCGGGTCGTGTCCGGCCGGCCCACTTCGATCCGGTGCCCGGGGCGCCGGCGCCACCCGGCGGGCGGGCCAGCTGGACGGCGGCGGGGCGATGCGGTGCATCGGGTGGCGGTCGAGGAGGTGACAGAGCAGGGTGGCGACGTCGTGCCAGGCGTCCCAGGCGTTGGCGCGGCGCCATTCGTCGAACACCGTCCAGTTCTCCGGGCCGGACAGCCGGTCGAGCGGCAGCCCGGTCACCGAGGTCAGCTGGTCGAGCCAGTGCCGGGGCGCCCGGTCCGGCGCCCGCTGCGCGACGGCGTGCGCGGCGACGAGACCGATGGCGGGCGCGACGAAGCGGTTGCCGAGACGCGCCCGCACCACGTGCACCACATCGGCGGGCTGCCAGCCGTTCTCGTACAGCCAGGAGAGCCGTTCCAGCAGCATCGCGGTGACCATCCGTTCCGCGACCGCAGGGTCGGCGCGACCTGCGGTTCCGGCGAAGACCACCAGGTCGCGCACCGCGTCGTCCAAGGCCGCGGGAAACCCGACTGCCGCCACGGCCTCCCGGATCAGCGGGGCGGCCTGCTCCGACGGCGACGGCGCAGGAGCGGCATCACCCACCGGATAGCGCTCGCCGCCCGCCGGATCCGTCGGAGTCGAGTCGCTCGGGGAAGTGTGGTGCCCGGCATCCGAGCGGGACGGGGCCGGCCGGGGCGCCGCAGCCGCACGGGCCCTGCGCTTGGCGGCCCTGCGCTGCTGGTTGCTCTTCCCCATGCTGGACAGTCTCCCGCAGACGGTGGACCGCGACCCCTGCCCGAGCGGCAGATGTGGATGGCGCACGGGTATGGGGACAACTCCCGCGTCGGCGACGCACACCGCGGGCGACTGCTGCTACTGGCCGAAGCTGTAGCGCAGCTCGGCGTTGATCAACTCGTTGATCCGTCGGCGGAGATGACCGAGCTTCGACGGATCGGGCAGCGGCTCGGCGACCATGAGCGTCCAGGTCAGGTCGGTGCCGCCGTGGCCATCAGAGGGCAGGTCGAATCGGATCGTGGCGTCCGGCCGGCTCGGCCACAGCGACGCCCAGACCACCGCGCCGGGCGCGTCGGCTGCGAGGACCAGCGGCCACTGCTCATCGGCCAGCAACTGCAGCCACGCGCGCGCCGGATCGCGGTTGGGCTCGCAGAGTGCTTCGAACACCACGTGCGGCGGCGCCGGCTGAGCGCGCCGCCGCCGACCTGCCTCGATCAACGGGCGAAAGCCGTCGCCTTCCACGTCCGCCTCCATCGCCGTCGAGGTATTGGTCCCACCCGTCGGCCCAGACCAGCGCGCCGGCATGCGCGAATCAGGTTGCCACCATGACGGTCAAGTCCGCCGCCCGCCCGGCGCTGCGATGGTCGGTGCGGTCACCCGGCCAGGCAGACGAGGTCAGCGGACGGCGGCCTGCACCATCGGCTCCCGGTGGATGGCGCCGGAGCCCGCCGACAGTGGCCGACCGCCGCCGTCCCAGCGCCGGGCGATGATCTCGGCCGCGATCGACACCGCCGTCTCCTCGGGTGTCCGGGCCCCGAGGTCGAGCCCGATCGGTGACGACAGTCGGGCCAGCTGCTCCGGCGGCACGCCGCGCTCCCCCAGCTGGCGCAGCCGGTCGTCGTGCGTCTGCCGGGAACCCATCGCCCCGACGTAGGCGACGGGCAGCGACAGCGCGAGCTCCAGCACGGGGATGTCGAACTTCGGGTCGTGGGTGAGCACGCAGATCACCGACCGGGGATCCAGCGCGTCGATCTGTGACTTCAGATAACGGTGCGGCCAGTCGACCACGACCTCGTCGGCGTCGGGGAACCGCTTGGGCGTGGCGAACACCGGCCGCGCGTCGCACACCGTCACCCGGTACCCGAGGAACCCGCCGATCCGGGCGACCGCGGCGGCGAAGTCGATCGCGCCGAAGACCAGCATGCGGGGAGCCGGCGCGAAGCTGGCGACGAAGACCTGGAGACCGGTGCCGAGTCGCTCCCCGTCGGGACCATAGGTCAGGATCGCCGTCCGGCCGGACGCCAGAAGGCCGCGGGCGTCGTCGGTGACGGCGTCGTCGACCCGGGCAGAACCCAGGCCGCCGAGCCGGTGGTCCGGCCAGATGACCAGGTGTCGGCCCGCCTGCGCCGTGCCGTCGGCGGCAGCGCCGATCACGGTCGCCAGGGCGACCGGCTCGTCGGCGGCGATCGCCGTCGCCAGCGCGCCGAACTCGGGAAAGGTGTCCCGCGAGACCTGCTCGGTGAAGATGTCGATGATCCCGCCGCAGGTCAGCCCGACCGCGAAGGCATCGTCGTCGGACACGCCGTAACGCTGCAGCACCGGGTCGGATCCATCCCGGACCTGGGTGGCCAACTCGTAGACGGCGCCCTCGACGCACCCGCCGGACACCGAGCCGACGGCGGTCCCGTCCGGGCCCACCAGCATGGACGCGCCCGCTGGACGCGGGGCGGAACGGTAGGTGCCGACGACGGTGCCCACACCGGTCCGCTCTCCGGCGTCCCACCAGCGACGGAGATCGGCAAGCACGTCACGCATCGCGGATGACCCCCAGCAGTTCCTCCAACGTCGCCAGCGAATGGCCGGCGACGAAGGCGTCCAAGTGTGGCAGCACCGCCACGATCCCAGTCTGCACCGGAAGGTAGCCGTCCTTCCCCTTGTGCGGGTTGACCCAGACGAGCTGCCGGCTCAGCCGGCGCAGTCGCTGCACCTGCTCCGCCAGCTGGTCCGCCGGTCCGCGCTCCCAGCCGTCGGAGAACAGCACGACCACGGCTCCCCGTGCGGTGCCGCGCTGGCCCCAGCGGTCGGTGAAGGCCTGCAGCACCTCGCCGAGCCGGGTGCCGCCGGAGAAGTCCGGGATGACCTCGGCGGCCGCGCGCAGAGCCGCATCGGGGTCCGGCAGCCGCAGCGCGCGGGTGATGCGGGACAGCCGGGTGCCGATGGTGAACACCTCCACCGCCGCCGGTTGCTGCCGGACCAGCACGTGGGCGAACCGCAGCAGGGCGTCGGCGTACGGCGCCATCGACCCCGAGACGTCGACCAGCAGCACCAGCCGCCGGGGACGCACCCCGGGCCGACGACGCTGCAGCCGACCCGGTTCGCCGCCGGTGGCCAGCATCGTCCGGACGGTCCGCCTGACGTCGACCGGTCCGCGCCGGGCCACCCGGCGGCGGCGCGACAACCGTTGCGGCAGACCGGGCCTCAGCAGTGCCAGCATGGCGCTGAGCTCCCGCCGGTCGTCCGCCGACAACCGGCCGAAGTCGCGGTGCCGCAAGACCTCGGTGGCCGCGGCGCGCGCCCTCACCGGCGGAGGGCCGTCCGCCTCGCCGTCTCCGTCGGCGCTGTCGCCCGGCAACAGGGACAGCACCGGCGCCGCCGTGGTCTGCCGCGGCCGGCGCGGCCCCACCGGAGCGGTGCGACCGGCGAAGTACGCGTCGAACACGGCGTCGTAGGTGGCGATGTCGTCGGGTCCGGCGGTGAGGGTCACCCGGCCCGCCCAGTAGACGTCGCGCGGCCGCCCGACGGCCAACGCGGCGGCGGCGGAGAGAAAGGTCGCCGTCCGCTCGGGGCCGACGGGGAGCCCCGCCGCCCGCAGCGCCCAGGTGAATGCCGTGAGCAGCACCGTTCCGTCACGCTCGGGTCCGTCCCGCTCGAGTCCGTCCCGCTTGGGTCCGTCACGCTCGGGTCCGTCCCGCTCGGGGTCCGCGTTCACCCGGACCGACTCACCCGAGCAGCGCGGCCAGGCCGCCCGCCACGACCCGGTCGGTGTCCTCGCGGTACTTCAGCACGGCGCCCAGCGTCAGGGCGGCGGACTGCGGGTCGAGTTCCCGGCATCCCAGCGCCTGCAGGGACATCGCCCAGTCGATCGACTCCGCGACGCCGGGCGGTTTGAGCAGATCGGCACGGCGCAGCCGGCCGACGGCGGCCGCCACCTGCTCGGCCAGACGACGGGTCACCTCCGGCAGGCGCAGCCGGAGGATCTCCACCTCCCGGTCGAGCGAGGGGTGCTCCACCCAGTGGTAGAGGCAGCGCCGCTTGAGGGCGTCGTGCACCTCGCGGGTGCGATTCGAGGTCAGCACGACCAACGGCGGGACGGCTGCGCTGATCCGTCCCAGCTCCGGGATCGTCACCGCGAAGTCGGAGAGTGCCTCCAGAAGGAACGCCTCGAACTCGTCGTCGGCGCGGTCGATCTCGTCGATCAGCAGGACCGATCCCGGGGTGCGCAGCGCCGTCAGGATCGGGCGCGCCACCAGGAACCGCTCGCTGTAGAGCTCGTTCTCCACCTGCTCCAGGTCGAACTGCGCCGTCACCGCCGCGCCCACCTCGGCGGCGCGCAGGTGCAGCACCTGGCGCGGGAAGTCCCAGTCGTACAGCGCCTGCGCCGCGTCGATGCCCTCGTAGCACTGCAACCGGATCAGCTCGGTGCCGTGCGCACGGGCCAGGGCGGCGGCCAGCGCGGTCTTCCCGACGCCTGCCTCACCCTCCAGCAGCAACGGCCGGTGCAGCGCGTCGGCGAGGAATGCGGCGGTACTGATCCCGGCGTCCGGCAGGTATCCGGCTGTCTCCAGCGCCATTCCGAGAGCCGCCGGGTCCGGGAATGCCGTCATCGGACCACTATGACTCATCCACGGGTGCGGCCGGCGGGCACCACCGCAGGCCGTGCCGACGGCGGACCGGTACGCGCCGGTATCCTTCACCCATGACTCCGACCGCTCTCGGCCTCCCGATGGTCGGGGTACGCGGGAGTTCCACCAGGACCGGGTCGCCGGGCGCGCCCGGACGGGCACCGTCGCCGTACCTGGTGGACACGCACGGGCGGCGAGCCGTCGATCTGCGGGTGTCACTGACCGACAAGTGCAACCTGCGGTGCACCTACTGCATGCCGGCCGAGGGTCTGGACTGGTTGCCTGGCCAGGAACTGCTGACCGACGACGAACTGCTGCGGCTGATCACCTTGGCCGTCGATCGCCTGGGCATCACCGAGATCCGCTTCACCGGCGGGGAACCGTTGCTGCGGAAGGGCATTCTCGAGCTGGTGCGTCAGGTGGGCCGGCTGGCGAACCGGCCGGAGATGTCGCTGACCACCAACGGCATCGGCTTCGCCCGGCGCGCGGCCGACTTCGCCGCCGCCGGCCTCGACCGGGTCAACATCTCGTTGGACACGCTGCGGCGCGAGACGTTCGCCGCGCTGACCCGCCGGGACCGACATGCCGATGTGCTGGCGGCGCTCGACGGAGCGGTGGCCGCTGGGCTCACTCCGGTCAAGATCAATGCCGTGCTGCTGCGCGGTGTCAACGACCACGAGGCCGCTGACATGCTGGCCTTCGCGGTGGAGCGCGGCTACCACCTGAGGTTCATCGAGCAGATGCCGCTGGACGCCGGTCACGAGTGGAACCGGACGTCGATGGTGACGGCCGACGAGATCCAGGCAGCCCTGTCCGCCAGGTTCACCCTGACTCCACACCGCGAGGCGCGGGCCGGCGCGCCGGCCGAGCTCTTCGAGGTCGACGGCGGCCCGGCGACGGTCGGCATCATCGCCTCGGTCACCCGCCCGTTCTGCGGGGACTGCGACCGCACCCGGCTCACCGCCGACGGGCAGATCCGCAACTGCCTGTTCGCGCGCGGGGAGACCGATCTGCGCGGCATGCTGCGCGGCGGGGCGACCGACGAGGAGATCGCGGACACCTGGCGGATGGCCATGTGGCAGAAGCTTCCCGGCCACGGCATCAACGACCCCTCGTTCCTCCAGCCCGACCGCCCGATGAGCGCGATCGGTGGCTGACGGCGCGTCCTCGACGGTCGTCGTCCGGTACTTCGCGGCGGCTCGGGCGGCGGCCGCCACCCCGGAGGAAAAGCTGACGGTGCAGGGGACGGCCACGCTCGCCGATGTGCTCGCTGCAGCCGTGCAGCTGCACGGCGCGGCCCTGGAGCGGGTGCTCGCCCGCTGCTCCTACCTCCGCAACGAGGTGGCGGTGCACGGCGGCGGATCGGCGGTCGCCGACGGCGACGTCATCGACGTCCTGCCGCCGTTCGCCGGCGGCTGATCGCACCGGGCGCCGCCGACGCGTCCCAGATACCTCGCCTGCTTGCAGATGAAAATTGCCGCTGACCGCTGGCGATATGGGCGTGTTGGAAGACGCGACGACCGGAGGACGTCCCCGGCCCGAATTGCCGCCAGCCCACATGTGCCGCGAGCATCGAACGAGCCGACAAGCACATCACCGCATGAACGCCCGCGGCCTCAACGGGCCGATCCACCAGCAATCGCCCCACGCACGCACGCCGGTGTCAGCCCTTCGCGCCGACAACCCGGGGTGGTTGCGGCGAAGGTGACGAAAGTGATCCAGATGACGGAGCGAACGCCTAGAGTCACCCTTACTCGACAGAGACCGCCATCCGGATGCCAAGGTGCGGCGTCTCTGGTCGGCACTTGCCGATTCGTACCGCCCTGTGCTGAGCATCTTGACGTCGGACTCGGCAGATGCACTTCACGCGGGGATCACGTTCTGGGCAGTGGTGCAGCCGCCGGCGAAGTGGCGCGGGTCGCGGCCGATCCCGATGTTCAACCTGACGCAGCCATCCACAGTGCTCTGGGGCAGGGTGGGCACCAGCCGGGCGACGCCTTCGCTGGCGCGGTTGTCGTTCAGCCATGTGTGTGCCGCGTACGCGATCACCAGGACGGCATCAGCTCCGCCTGTTGTGAGTTCGGTTTCCAGCCATGATCAACAGCCGACAGAGGGAGGGCGAACAGCAATGAAGCGTGTTCGAGTACATGGCCTGGGCATCGCCGCAGCCGTCGTCGTCGGGTCACTGCTGGCGGTGACCGTCGCGCTGCCGATCACTGGGGCGCCGCCCGCAGTCGGTGCGGCTGTTGTCCCCGAAGCCGTCGCTGTCACGCCACGGCCCACCGTCGCCGCGATCGCGGTGCCGAAGTCGACCCATGCCTACGGCAGCAACATCCCTGTGACGGGAAACCTGCTGTCGGTCGAGGACTACCCGACGCGAAACGCCGGTAGCGCCTCCATGCTGGTTGGCCTGTCGTCCCCGGTGCGGTCTTCCGTCGTGAAAGGCAACTCCACGCTGTCGGCGGCGATCCTGAGCATCTCCGCCGCGAACCGAGCCGTCGGAGCAACCGGCGTCACCTACGCAAACGTCATCTCCGTCGGCGGCAGCCTCGCCGACACGCTGCACCACGGGCTGCCGGCGCAGCCGATCAGCATCTGGTCGCGGCAGGTCAGCTCCACCACCTGGGTCCAGGTGGGCTCCGCCACCACCAACAGTGCCGGCACCTACAGCTACACCCCGGGACCCCTGACCAGCGCCGCGTACTTCCAGGCCCGGTACCCGGGCGGTCACTGGAACGCCAGCATTTCTACAGCTCCACAGGTGAACGTCAGCCCGATTGCCACCGCCGTCGCCGTGTCCACCAGAGGCACCTTCGCCTATGGAAGCAACGTCACGGTGGTCTCGCACCTGCACATGTATGCGGGCGTCCCGGTCGCCGGCCAGACCGTGGTCGTCTGGAGCAGGGACATCGGGTCCACGACCTGGCACCAGGTCGGGCACGCCGACACCAACGCCGCTGGTGATGCATCGGTCCGGGCCCCCACGGTCACTGCGACCAGGGATTACCAGGCCCGGTATGCCGCCGCGTCAGGATGGGGCCCGAGCCTGTCGGGAGCAGTGCGGTTGTTCATCGCGCAGAGCGCAACGACCACCAGCATCGCCCGGAACGCATCCTCGGTCGCCTACCGCCATGCCGTGGTGCTCACCGGCGTCGTCCGCGACTCGTTGCGGCGTCCGGTCACGGTCCAGCGGGTCTACCTCTGGGCGCAGACCGTCGCCGGATCGCAGACCTGGGTCAGACAGGCGGTGGTTCTCACCGGTCGCACCGGTGCCTATTCGTTCACCACCAAGTCCCTCATCCGGTCCACGCGATTCCAGGTCCGGTTCAACACCGTCGGCTACTGGAACACCAGTGCGTCCGCGGCAACCGGCGTCGTCGTCGCCGCGCCCCCGGCCGCGTACCACTCGACGATCTCGGTGATCAGCCCGGCGATGGCCCTGCGGATGCGTCCTTCGTGGCGTGCCGGATGCCCGGTGCCGCTGAGCCATCTCCGGTATCTGACGATGACCTACCGCGGGTTCGACGGCCGGGACCACACCGGCGAGATGGTCGTGGCAGCGTCGGTCGCCGGCAAGGTCGTCACCGTGTTCGGCAAGCTCTGGGCAGCCCGCTACCCGATCCGCTCGATGCGGCTGGTCGACGATTTCGGCGGCAGTGACGACGCGTCGATGAACGCGGACAACACTTCCGGCTTCAACTGCCGCCCTGCGACGGGCAGCTCGACCGGCTTCTCGCAGCACTCCTACGGTCAGGCCATCGACGTCAACACCATCGAAAACCCCTACGTCAACGGAAGCCACATCGAACCGTCCGCAGGTCGCCGCTACGTCGGCCGGCCGAACCTGCCGGGCGTCATCCACGGCCGCGACGTGGTGGTCAAGGCCTTCGCCTCGGTCGGCTGGTACTGGGCCGGCTACTGGACCGGGTTCAAGGACTACCAGCACTTCTCGGCGAACAACAGGTGATGGCCACGCTCTGCGCAGGTATCAGGACGGCACCCACGGCGCTCCTGACGCATCGAATCGTGCAACTCCAGGCGTCTGATCAGGCCGAACTGCGTGTCCAGGCCCCATCGACCGCCCGGCGGCGCTACCGTTCGCTGGAGAGTTCACGATCCGTCATCGCGGGTGCACCCGGTGCCCGCGTCGTCCATGGAGGTTCCCGTGTCCCAGCCCCCCGCCGGAGGGTATCCGCCTCCGGAGCCCTCCCCGCCCGGTGGTTACCCGCCACCCGCCCAGCCAGGGCCGCCCGGGGGTGCCTACCAGCCGCCCGGCAGCCATCCGGCGCAACCGGCCAACCAGCCGCCGCCGGGATACCAGCCACCGCCGCCCGGCTATGCGCCGCCCCCTGCCGGGGCCTACCCGCCGCCCGCGGGTGGCTATCCGCCGCCCTCGTCGGGCTACCCGCCGCCCGCTGCCGGATACCCACCGGCCGGCGCGCCCGGGTACCCGCCGGCTCCCGTCGGCGGCAGCGGAGGCTTCGACATCTCCAAGCTCGGCACGGTCAGCCGCGGCATACTCGGGGCATCGCTGCTCACGCTGATCGGCAGCTTCTTCAACTTCTGGACGGTCAGCTACCTGGGCGAGTCCAGCGGATACAACGGCTGGTCCCTCTGGTGGTGGATCCCGGTGGTGCTGGCCATCGCCGTCGGCGTGGCCTATGCGCTTACCCTGTTCGGACAGTTGAAGCCGGGCCAGCTGAAGCCGGAGTACCTGTTCTACGGCGCTGCGGCGTCGTTCGTGCTGATGATCTTCGTGCTCATCCACACGATCGCCTATGACGGACCCGGCGGTTACTTCGACGGGGACAGCGGATTTTCTTCGGGATCCGGCTTCGGCGTCTGGTTCACGCTGATCGCCACCCTCGTGCTGACCTACTTCACCGCGGTGGCCGCGACGAACGCGGGCGCCAAGCTGCCGTTCAAGGTGCCTGGTCCCAGTTTGAAGTAGCTGTCTGAGCCGAACAACGAGCGAAAGGGCCGTCATCCACCAGGATGGCGGCCCTTTCGCCGTCCGCGACGCACGTCGCCGATCAGACGGTGATCCGCCGCATCGTGCCGTAACCGAGCACTCCCAGCAGGACGGCGACGACCGCGACCAGCCCAATGACGCCCAGGGGTGTCACACCCGAGAAGAACCGCCCCACGGCGGACCAGTCACCGGTCAAGCTGATCACCGCAACGATTGCCAGCACGAGCAGGGCAATCCCTGCGCCGAGGACGAGCAGGCCGGGCACCTTGAACCGGCTGTAGACCAGTCCGACCCACATCCCGGCCAGCCAGCAGAACACCAGCACGACGAAGTTGGTGATCAGCGCGGCGTACCAGGTGCCGGTCAGCAGCCAGGGAATGCGGAAGAAATGGACGCCGGTCCACCAGCCGCCGGTCGCCGACTCCATTCCCCAGAGAGCGGTCAGGATGACGGCGTGCACGGCGGACAGGCACAGCACCAGGAACAGCGTGCCCAGGAAATACGTCCGCCGGCTGATGTTCAGCGCGAAACCGAAGGGCAGGAACTTGGTGACGCTGAGCGTTCCGGCGATGGCCATGAAGGCGAAGACGACCGACAGGGCGCCGGTGGTCGGCTCGGTCGCCTGCTTCGGCAGCAGCGCGAAGATGACGACGTTGACGGCCAGCGTGAACAACAGCACCGCCCAGACGAGCCAGGTGTAGGAGTACCGGTCGACCAGATGGAAACGTGCGACCTTCAGCGCGGACGAGAACGAGGTGGTCATGTCACACCCTTTCGGTGATGGAGGCGGATCGGACGACGACATCCTGGAGCGACACCGGTTCCAGTTCCAGGCCCAGGTCGCCGGCCCGTCGTCGATCCGGCGTGTCCAGCGGCCCGGCGACGGTGGCCACCGCCCGTGAGCCGAGTGCCTGCCGGTGCCACACCTGTTGGCCGCGAACGAAATCGTCGACGGCGGTGGTCGAGCCGGACACCGTGACGGCACGACCGCGCAGTTCGTCGGCGGGGGCGTCGAGCACGAGCCGGCCGGAATCCAGGACCAGTACGTATTCCAGGAGATTGCTGATCTCGTCGATGAGATGCGTGGACAGCACGATGGTGCGGGGGTGTTCGGCGTAGTCGGCCAGCAGGCGGTCGTAGAACAGCTGGCGGGACACTGCATCCAGGCCCAGGTAGGGCTCGTCGAAGAACGTCAGCTCGGCCCTGGCCGCGACGCCGAGGACGATGCCGACGGCCGACATCATGCCGCGGGAGAATTTCTTCACCTTCCGGTTGACCGAGAGGGCGAATGCGTCGACCAGCGACGACGCCAGCTCTGCGTCCCAATTCGGATAGAACCACGACGCAGCGTTCAAGACGTGCCGGAGTTTGATGTCCGGATAGATCTGGCTCTCCTTGATGAACACCATGCGGCGCAGCACGTCGTCGTTCTCGACCGGGTCGGCGCCGAAGATCTGCACCGTGCCCAAGGTACGGAATTCGTGACCGGTGAGGATGCGCATGACGGTGGACTTGCCCGCGCCGTTGCGGCCGAGCAGCCCGGTGATGCTGTTGCTGCGGATGGTGAACGAGACATCGTCGAGAGCGGTGACGCCGCCGTATCGGCGCGTCAGGTGTTCAACCGTCACATCGGGTGTCATGAAAGGCCCCTTTTCCAGCGTTGGGCTGGGACAACTCATCTGTCGATGAGAGATTTGATCTGCTCGTTGCTGATGCCCAGCCGCCGGGCTTCGGCGAGCAGGGGGACGAGGAAGTTCTCGGCGAATTCATCGCGGCGTTGCTGGAGAATCTTTGCCCGGGCACCGTCGACGACGAACATGCCGATGCCCCGGCGTTTCTCCAGCAGCCCCGCGTCGACCAGCACGTTGATGCCTTTCGCCGCTGTCGCCGGGTTGATGCGGTGGAACGCGGCGAACTCGTTGGTCGAGGGGACGCGCGTGCCCTCGGCCAACGTCCCGGCGGCGATGTCGCCGGTGAGCTGGTCGGCGATCTGCAGGAACAGGGGTGTCGCCTCGTCGAGCACGATTCCTCCCGCCGCAGCACCACCTCGTTGGTTAGTTACTTGACTAATGTACCCACGAAGCGCCGCCGCGCGCAAGAGGTCAGGCGGATCCGACCCACTCGTCGGATCCGTCGCCGAACACCTGGCGCTTCCACACCGGCAGCCGGCGCTTCACCTCGTCCACCAGGTCCGAGCAGGCGCGGAACGCCTCGCCGCGATGGGCGGCGGACACCGATGCGGCCAGGGCGACGTCGCCGATGCCGAGCCGGCCGTACCGGTGGGTGACGGCGACGGCGATCACGCCGTCCCTGGCAGCGATGTCGGCCGCCACCTCGCCCACCACCGCCGCCGCCGTGGGGTGCACCTGGTACTCGAGCTCGATGACGGTCCGGCCGTCGTCGTGATCGCGCACGATCCCGGAGAACGTGACCGTCGCGCCGGCGGCCGCATCGGACACGGCGGTGTCGTGCCCCGTCACGTCCAGCGCGTCCTGGGTCACCGCCGCCGTCACGACGCGCCCGGTCATCGGACGCCGCCGCCCGGCTGGTGGTCCCCGCCCGAGATCTGGTCCAGCGCATGGGCCAGCACCCGGTCCAGCACGCCGAGGCCATCCTTGACGCCGCCCGTCGACCCCGGCAGGTTGACGATCAACGTCCGGTGGGCGACCCCGGCGATGCCGCGCGACAGCACGGCGGTGGGCACCGCGTCGCCCCCGGCCCGGCGGATGGCATCGGCCAGGCCCGGCACCTGGAAGTCGACGACCGCGGCGGTGGCCTCCGGAGTGCGGTCCGTGGGCGAGAGCCCGGTGCCGCCGGAGGTGATCACCAGATCGGCCCCGACCGCCTTGCGCAGCTCCTCCTGCACGGCCGGCCCGTCGGCGACGACCACCGGCCCGAGCACAGCGAAACCCTTGTCCGCCAGCCACTGTGCGATCACCGGGCCGGTACGGTCCGGATAGACCCCGGTGGCCGCCCTGGTGGAGGCGATGATCACGACCGCGGATCTGGTCACGGGGTTGGTCCCGCCGGCCGCAGCCACGTGCCGGTCTTGCCGCCGTCCTTGCGCTCGACCCGAACCGCGTCGAGCACCGCCGCCGGATCGACCGCCTTGATCATGTCGTGCAGGGTCAGCCCGGCGACGGCGACCGCGGTGAGCGCTTCCATCTCCACCCCGGTGCGGTCGGTGGTGCGCACCGTCGCCGTGATGGTGACCGTGGTGGCGCTCAGCTCCAGGTCGAGCACCACGCCGGAGAGCGCGATCGGATGGCACAGCGGGATCAGGTCCGGCGTTCGCTTGGCGCCCAGGATGCCGGCGATGCGCGCGGTGGCCAGCGCGTCGCCCTTGGGCAGCCCGTCCCGGCGGAGCAGGTCGACCACCTCGGCGGTGGTGCGGACGACCCCGGTGGCCACCGCCGACCTGGCGGTCGGCAGCTTGTCCCCCACGTCGACCATCCGGGCGCGGCCGTGCTCATCGGTGTGCGAGAAGGCGGGTCCCGTCATCAGCCGGCCATCGCGGCCGACTCCTTCGCCCCGCCGGCCACCTTCTCGCCGTCGCGAGCTGCCTCCACGACGGCGCGGGCGACGGCCTTGGCCACCTTCTCGTCGAACACGCTCGGCACGATGTAGGAGGCGTTGAGCTGGTCGGGTGCGACGACGTCGGAGATGGCGAGCGCCGCGGCGGTGAGCATCTCGTCGGTGATGATCCTGGCCTGGGCGTCCAGCAGCCCGCGGAACACGCCCGGGAACGCGAGCACGTTGTTGATCTGGTTGGGGAAGTCCGACCGGCCGGTG
Source organism: uncultured Nakamurella sp. (assembly GCA_964242105.1). Taxonomy (GTDB): domain Bacteria; phylum Actinomycetota; class Actinomycetes; order Mycobacteriales; family Nakamurellaceae; genus Nakamurella. The sequence continues at coordinate 21,879 of CAXTBG010000040.1, forward strand.
GCGACGACGGCGGCGTGCTGCTGGGCCTCCAGCGGGTCGATCTCCGGGTCGGGGTTGGCCAGCGCGAAGACGATCGCATCCGGTGCCATGGCGGCGATGTCGGTGGCAGTGAGGATGTTGGGCGCGGAGACCCCGATGAAGACGTCGGCGCCGGTCATGGCGTCGTGGATGGAGCCGGTCAGCCGGCTGACGTTGGTCTTGTCCGCCACCTCCGACAGGTTGGGGTCCATCCCGTCCCGGCCCACGCAGACGATGCCGTTGATGTCCACGGCGATGATGTCGGCCGGCGACTGGTGCAGCAGCAGCCGGATGATGGCGCTGCCGGCCGCCCCGACACCGGACACCACGATCTTGCAGTCGCGGATGTTCTTCTTCACCACCCGCAGGGCGTTCCGCAGCGCCGCCACCACCACGATCGCGGTGCCGTGCTGGTCGTCGTGGAACACCGGGATGTCGAGCAGATCGCGCAGCCGCCGCTCGATCTCGAAGCATCTTGGCGCGGCGATGTCCTCCAGGTTGATGCCGCCGTAGACCGGGGCGAGCAACTGAACGGTGCGGATGATCTCCTCGGTGTCGGTGGTGTCCAGGCACACCGGCCAGGCGTCGACGCCGGCGAACTTCTTGAACAGCGCCGCCTTGCCCTCCATCACCGGCAGCGCCGCGGCCGGGCCGATGTTGCCCAGCCCCAGCACCGCGGTGCCGTCGGTGACGACGGCGACGGTGTTGCGCTTGATGGTCAGCCGGCGGGCGTCGTCGGGATTGTCGTGGATGGCCATGCAGACCCGGGCCACGCCGGGGGTGTACGCCCGGGACAGATCGTCGCGGTTGCGCAGCGGCACCTTCGAGGTGACCTCGATCTTGCCGCCGAGGTGCACCAGGAACGTCCGGTCGGAGACCTTGCGGACGGACACCCCCGGCAACGCGTTGACCGCGTCGGTCATGGCGTCGGCGTGGGCCGCGTTCATGGCGTTGGCCGAGAGGTCGACCACCATCTGCCCGGCGGTGGACTCCACCACGTCGAACGCGGTGATGACCCCGCCCGCGCGACCGACGGCTGAGGTCAGGTCGCCGGCGGCGGAGGCCGACGGCGGCGCGGCGACCCGCATGGTGATCGAATACCCGGGCCCTGGGATGGCCATGGAGTCAAACCCTTCTGCCTGCGACGCTGCGGTGGACGCGGGCACGCGGCCACTGACGGGACCGGACCGATCGGCGCGCGGCGGCGGTGCTCTGTCCGGCGGTCTGAGGGTAGCCCGACCGCCCCGCCCGCTCGACGTGTGGCCGGGCGCGCCGCGACGGCGTCGCCGCTCAGGGTGGAGGGGCGTCGCGAGGTCGCTGCTCGGGGGTGTCGACATCGCGCCCGGCGGCCAGGTCACCGCACTCGACGAGCCGGGCGGCGCGGGTCGCGAGGTAGTCCCGGGCGCCGGCGTCGCCGTCGGCGGCGGTCATCACCGGCCGGAAGTGGTGGCGCCCGAGCAGGACGGGGTGGCCGGGCCGCCCGGCATAGGCGGCGCGGACGAGCAGCGCGCGCGGCTCCGGATCCGCGGCGGCCAGGGCGATCAGGCGGGCGGCCACCGCGTCGGTGACGTCGGGAAGGTCGACCAGCATCACCAGCACCGCGTCGGCACCGGTGCGCGCGACGGCCTCCAGCCCGAGTGCAAGGCTCGATCCCATCCCGGTGCTGTGGCGCTCGTTGACGACCACCTCGACGCCTGGCGGCACCAGCGCCGCCACCTCGGCTGCGCTCGCGCCGACGACCACCAGCAGCGGGTCACACGCCGCGAGAACCCGCAGCGAGGTCCGCACCCACGGCCCGGAGCCGGTGTCGGCCAACGCCTTCGGGCCGCCGTACCGCCGGCCGGCCCCGGCGGCGAGCAGCAGGCCGGCGACGACCGGACGGGTCAGCGGTTGATGACGGTGGTCGGGTGCACGTACGGGATCTGGTCGCCCGGCAGCGGGAACTCGACCTCGCCGAACGGGGACAGCGCACCCTGCCGATCCGCGTTGAACTCGCTGACGGCATGCCCACCGACCTCCACCACGGGCCAGGTGGGATCGATGCCCCTGGTGCTCTTCGCCTTGTCGGCCTTCTTCTTCGCGGCCATGGGTCCTCCATCACTCGCGGGCCAGGCCCGATCGCTCGTCCGTCCGGTCGGTTGCGCCGGCAGTCTCCATCTTCCCGGACAGCCGGGGGTGCTTCAACCGGGACGGCCGCGGGTCGGCGGAAGGCGGCGGTCATCGCCGTCCCGGCCAGTACCGTTGCTGTGATGCCCTCCACCCTGGACTGGCTGCGCGGCCGTACCGACGCAGCCCTGGTCGCGCTGCTGCGCGCCCGTCCCGATCTCACCGTTCCCGCGCCCTCGGACCTGTCGGTGCTGGCCCGCCGGCTGGACACGCCGCCGTCGGTCTGGCGGGCGCTGGAGTCGTTGAACCGGTTCTCCGTGCAGGTACTGGAGTCGGTGGTGCTGCTCGGTGGGCCCGGTGGGCACGGCCGGGACGTCTCGGCGGAACAGATCAGCAACTTCCTGGGCGCCGCCGCGCCGCTGCCGGACGTGGAGCGGGTGCTGACCGAGCTGGAGGCCATCGCGCTGGTGCGCGGCGGCGACGCGGTCCGCGCCTCGCCGGCCGTGCCGGCGGCGATGGGCGAGTTCCCCGGTGGGCTGGGTCCGCCCGGTCGGCTGACCCCCGGCCAGGTCGCCGACGTGCTGGCCACCGCATCCGACGACGCCCGCGGGCTGTTGACCCGGCTGGCCCAGGGGCGGCCGCGCGGCTCGATCGCCGGCACCGGACCACTGGCCGAGCTGGTGCGGTCGCTCGTCGACTCGGGCCTGCTGATCAGGCTCGACGCAGGGACCGTCGTGCTGCCGCGGGAGGTCGGGCTGGCGTTGCGCGGCGCAGAGCCGCTCGGGCCGGTGCACGTCACGAGCCCGCCGGTCGCGCTGCTGGACAGGGGCCGCCGCACGGTCGACGGCACGGCCGCCGGACAGGCGCTCGCCGCCGTGGCCATCGCGGGCCGGCTGATCGACGTACTCGGGCAGTCGCCCGCTCCGGTGCTCAAGGCCGGTGGCATGGGCGTCCGCGAGATGCGGCGGCTGGCCAAGGAGCTCGACCTGGACCCCGCGACGGCGGCCCTGCACGTCGAGCTGCTCGCCGCGGCCGGACTCATCGCCGCCAGCGAGCCCCGCTCCGTCACGGCGACCAACGCCTGGACCCCGACCGCCGCGGCCGACGACTTCACCGATTCCGCCGACGACGCAGCGTGGGCGCTGCTGGCCGCGACGTGGCTCGACCTGCGCCGCGACCCCGCGCGGACCGGCCAGCGCGACGCCGGCGGCAAGGTGCTGGCAGCACTCTCGGCCGAGCTGTCCTGGGTCCGCGGGCCGGCCGACCGGCGGTACGTGCTGGGCGTCCTCGCGGAGCTGCCGGCGGGAACCGGCCTGGAGGTCGACGGCCTCGCCGAGCGGCTCGCCTGGGCCGCTCCGCTGCGCGCGCCCGAGCGTCGGGAGCCGATCACGGCCGCCGTGCTGGCCGAGGCCACCGCGCTGGGCATCGTGGCGTTCCAGTCGCTGTCCACCGCCGGGCGCGAGCTGCTGGCCGGACACACCGACGCCGCCGCCGACGCGCTCCGCAAGGCCCTGCCCGACCCCGTCGACACGGTGATGGTGCAGGCCGACCTGACGGTGGTGGCGCCCGGCCGCCTGCAACCCGAGCTCGCCACGCGGCTGGCCGCGGCGGCGGACGTGGAGTCGGCCGGCAGCGCCACCGTCTACCGGGTGACACCCGACAGCGTGCGGCGCGCCTTCGACAGCGGTGCCTCGACGGCCGAGCTGCACGACCTGTTCGCGAAGCACTCCGTCACCGGGGTGCCGCAGGCTCTGAGCTACCTGATCGACGACGTGGCACGGCGGCACGGTGTGCTGCGGGTGGGCAGCGCCGCCTCCTACCTGCGCAGCGAGGACCCGGCACTGATCGACCAGGCCATGGCGCAGGCCGCGTCGTCCGGGCTCGTCGTGCGTCGGCTCGCGCCGACCGTCGCGATCTCGCCGAACCGGCTGGAGGACCTGCTGGCGCCGTTGCGGGCGGCCGGTCTGGTGCCCGCCGCCGAGGACGCCAGCGGCGCCGTGGTCGATCTGCGTTCGGCGCCGCAGCGCACCGCGGGAGCCGTCGTCACCCCGGCGCGCCGCCGTGAGCCGCCGGTGCCGTCGGACGACCAGCTGACGGCGCTGGTCGAGCGGATGCGCAGCGCCGACGTGCAGCCGGACGGTCGCGCGGGCCAGTTCCCGCTCGAGACGTTGGCCGTGCTGCGAGAGGCCGCCGAGCAGCAGCGGGCGGTGTGGATCGGCTACGTCGACTCCGAGGGCGGGACCAGCCGCCGGATGATCGAGCCGGTCGCGGTGTCCGGCGGCGCGGTGGCCGCCTTCGACCGGCTCCGCGACCAGATGCGCACCTTCGCGCTGCACCGCATCACCGGTGTGCAGCCGGTCGCCACGCCGGAAACGCCCCGCTGACACTGTCCTCACGATCGTGCGATCCGGGCACCGGTGCGGTCGGGCGGCGCCGGCGCTATCGTGCGGCGATGCGTCGTCGTGGGGTGGGGCTCGGGATTCTCGGGCTGGTCCTGCTCCTGGTGACGGTCGTCGCGAACGCCCACCCTGCCTTGACCGCCGGAACGCCGCAGGCTGTGCACGTCCCCGGTCCACCGGCGGTCGGTGACTGCGTGCTCGATCCGCTCGTCGTTGCCATCGGCAGTGGTCTTCCGGCAACCCTCGACGTGGGCGACATGGTCCCGCCGGTGTATCCGCTGCAGCAGACGCGGCCCTGTACCGGAGCCCGCTACGGGGAGGTGGTGGCCGTTCTGGCGCAGCCGGGGCGAGCCGTGGTCCGGGGTGAGGTAGGCGGCGCACCCTACGTCGACGACCCGAACAGCGACACCTGCGCCCTGCAGACCTCGAACTATCTGGGCATCGGGAAGCAGTCCGACGGCTGGGAGCCGGCCCTGATGGTGACGTCCACACTGGCGGGCCCGTCGAGGCTTCAAAAGGCGGCCGGTCAGCACTGGGCGGTCTGCATCGCGGCGCCGCAGCTCCTCTACGGATTCGAGTCGGGACCGGCTACTCCTTCGCAGCAGCGGTACTCCGCCACCATCCGGGATGCCATGCACACCGGGCGGGAGCGCGACCATCTCGGCAACTGCCTGGGGGAACTTCACGAAACCGGCTTCGGTGACATCGTCAGCTGCTCCCGTCCACATGAATTCGAAGTCCTGGCAGCGGGAGACAGCGGGCCGAAGGTGATCGATCGCGACCGGCTCGAGCAGCGGTGCCGACAGGTGGTCGGCACCTTCACCGGCATGCCGGATCCGACGGCCGGCGGCGCGCTCACCCCGCGGATCATCGTCCAATTCGGGAGTAGCACGATCGTGACCGGGTCGCAGATTCCCGCGGACTCGGCCGTCACCTGTGGCGTCGCGCCCACCGGGACCCGCCGGCTGAACGGGAGCCTGCTGGCGCTCGGCCGGCAGCCGATCCCCTGGGCCTGACGCGCGAAAGCTACCGGGGCAACGACACACTCGAAACCCTCAGGGGCAAGGACACACTCGAATCACGGTTTGGTGAACCGCAACGTTTGGGTTCTCCCGAACGTCTACCATTCGAGCACGTGGCGCCGTTCTGGGGGCCGTGCCGACACACTGGAATGGGCGTTTGCCCGTCCATCCGATGCGAACGACACCGATGGAGCAGGACGATCACACCCATGCGCGGACCTCGTTTCAGATTGACCATTGCCGCCGTGCTGACGGCCGCCGTGCTGGGCGCGTGCACCAGCAACGCCGCCAGCACGACCACGCCGGTACCCGCGACCGTCGGCGCCGCGGCTGCCACCAGCGCCGCGACCTCCAGCAGCACCGCTGCCAGCAGCACGGCCGCCACCCCGGCCGCCACCCCGCAGGTCACGGTGCCGGCAGTGAGCACACCCCCGACGACGTCCGCCGCGCCGGTCAGCCCGACCACCTCCGCGCCGGTGAAGACCTCTCCGCCCTCCCTCACCTCCACTCCCGCCCCGTCCACCAGCCGACCTCCGGCGCCCGTCGTTCCCGCGGCGACGGTCACGGTCGACCCGCAACCCGGTGACACGGCCTTGACGCCGCGCACGCCGATCGTGGTCAAAGCGGCGCACGGCACCCTCGACGGCGTCCAACTCGTCAACGCCGAAGGCAAGGCCGTCAAGGGGACGATGAATCCCCAGCGCACCAGCTGGACGCTCGCCGAACCGCTGGGCTACGACGCCACCTACCAGCTGCGCGGCCGGGCGGTGTCCGCGAACGGCAAGCCGACCACGATCAGCGGCCGCTACCGGACGGTCAGCCCGGACGGGCTGATCAGCGCGAGCATCTCCCCCGATGACGGCGACACGGTCGGCATCGGGGCGCCCATCCTGATCAGTCTCGGCACCGACATCGACGACACCACCGGCCGGCAGAACATCGAGAAGGCGATCACGGTGACGACCGTGCCCAAGACCGAGGGCGCGTTCGCCTGGATCCGGCACGACGACGGCTGGGGCCTGGACTGGCGCCCGAAGAGCTATTGGAAGCCGGGCACCAAGGTCACCGTCACCGGGAACCTGTACGGGGTCAGCTACGGCAACGGCCTGTACGGCCAGGAGGACGTCAAGTCGTCCTTCACCATCGGCCGGTCAGAGATCACCAAGGCCGATATCAAATCCCACCGGCTGAAGGTCTACCGGGACGGCAAGCTGGTGTTCGACTTCCCGACGTCGTACGGGCTGGAGTCCGACCCGGGGCGGGTCACCCGGGGTGGCACGTACATCGTGATGAGCAAGGAATACCTGCACCTGATGAGCAACCCGGCCTACCACTACACGAACTTCAAGGCCTACTACGCGGTGCGCATCTCCAACAACGGCACCTTCATCCACGCCAACGACGACACCGCCGATGTCCAGGGGTACGAGAACGTCACGCACGGCTGCGCGAACCTGACGAAGACCAACGCCAAGTTGTTCTACGACCAGACGATGTACGGGGATCCGGTCGAGGTGACCAACTCGTCGATCCCGATGTCGGACGCCGACGGCGACGTCTACGACTGGTCGATCCCGTGGAGCAAGTGGCAGACGCTGTCCGCGCTGAGCAAGAACTACGCCGGCTGACCCTCTGTTCACGCCGGGTCGATGGTCCGCCGCTCAGGTGGCCGGCGGGCCGACGTCGGTGGCCGCTGCCGTCAGGCGGCCTGCGGGCCGATGTCGGTGGTCCGCTCAGGCGGTCAGCGGGCCGACGTCGGTGATGGTGAGCACCGGTTCGCCGACCTCGTCGGAGGCTTCCAGGTCGATCTCGGCGCTGATGCCCCAGTCCCGGTCGCCGGCCGGATCGTCGAAGGTCTGCCGCACGGTCCAGGTCGTCGCGCCCCGGTCGATGCCGATCAGCGCCGCCGACCGGGCGGTCGCGCCGACCGCCAGGCTTTCGTACTCGTCCCAGTACGGATCGATCGCCTCCCGCCAGCGCTCGGCGTCCCAGCCGCCGGCGCCGTCCAGCTCGCCGAGGGTGTCGAAGCGCCCGAGGGAGAGCAGCTCGACCCGCCGGAACAGCGCGTTGCGCACCATGATGGTGAAGGCCCGGACGTTCGCGCTGACCCCGCGTGCGGCGGTCGGCGGCCGCACGGTCACCTCGCCGCCGAGCTCCGCCTCGTCCGGGTGGGCCAGCGCCTCCCACTCGTCGAGCAGGCTCGAATCGACCCCGCGCACCAGCTCGCCGAGCCAGGAGATCAGGTCGTTCAGTTCCTCGGTGCGGGCGTCCTGCGGCACCGTTCGGCGCATCGCGCGGTAGGCGTCGGCGAGGTAGCGCAGCACCACGCCCTCGGACCGTTGCAGCTGGTAGAACGCCACGTACTCGGAGAAGTTCATCGCCCGCTCGTAGAGGTCGCGGACCACCGACTTGGGCTCCGGCTGGTACTCGGTGATCCACGGATGGCCGCGGCGATACGACTCGAACGCCACCTCCACCACGTCGGCGAGCGGCTTGGGATGGTCCACCTCCTCCAGCAGCGCCATCCGTTCCTCGTACTCGATGCCGTCGGACTTCATCGCCTGCACTGCTTCGCCGCGGGCCTTGAACCGCTGCGCCGACAGCACCGGCCCGGGTCCCTCCAGCGTCGCCTCGATCAGCGACACCACGTCCAGGGCGTAGTCCGGGTCCTGCTTGTCCAGCAGGCCCAACGCGGCCAGCGCCAGCGGGGACAGCGGCTGGTCCAGGGCGAAGTCGAGCTGCAGGTCGGCCGTCATGACGTACCGGCGACCCTGCGCGTCGGGTTCGTCGAGGCGGAGCACGATGCCGGCCGCCAGCAGCGCCTTGCCGATGGCGAGCGCGCGGAGCATGTGCCGCAGCTGGCGCGGCCGCGGGTCGTGGCTGCTCTCGATCAGGTGCCGCATGGCCGCGAACGCGTCGCCCGGCCGGGACAACACCCCGAGGATCATCGAGTGGCTGACCCGGAAGTGCGAGCCCAGCGGTTCGGGCTGGGCGGCGACGAGCCGGTCGTAGGTGGACTCGCTCCAGCTGACGAACCCGTCCGGCGCCTTCTTCTTCACCACCTTGCGCTTCTTGGCGGCGTCGCCGCCGGCCTTGGTCACCGCCCGCTGGTTGTCGATGACGTGCTCCGGCGCCAGCACCACCACGTCACCGGCGACGTCGTACCCGGCGCGGCCGGCCCGCCCGGCGATCTGGTGGAACTCCCGCGCGGACAGCAGCCGGGTGCGGTGCCCGTCGTACTTGGCCAGCCCGGTCAGCAGCACCGTCCGGATGGGCACGTTGATGCCCACGCCCAGGGTGTCGGTCCCGCAGATGACCTTCAGCAGCCCGGACTGGGCCAGCTTCTCCACCAGCCTGCGGTACTTGGGCAGCATGCCGGCGTGGTGCACGCCGATGCCGTGCCGGACCAGTCGCGCCAGCGTGCGCCCGAACCCGGGAGAGAACCGGAAGTCGCCGATCAGCTCGGCGATCTGGTCGCGCTCGGCGCGGGTGGCGACGGTGATGCTGGTGAGTGCCTGCGCCCGCTCCAGCGCGGCCGCCTGGGTGAAGTGCACGATGTAGACCGGCGCTCGGCCGGTGGCCAGCAGCTCCTCGAGAGTCTCCTGCAGCGGCACCGTGACGTACGAGAAGTGCAGTGGCACAGGACGTTCCACGCCGTCGATCAGGGTCGTCGTGCGCCCTGTTCTTTCCGTCAGGTCCTTGGTGAAGAACCGGACGTCGCCCAGCGTCGCGGACATCAGGATGAACTGCGCGTGCGGCAGCTCCAGCAGCGGGACCTGCCACGCCCAGCCGCGCTGACGGTCGCCGTAGTAGTGGAACTCGTCCATCACCACGATGCCTGGGTCGGAGTCGGGGCCGCCGCGCAGCGCGACGGAGGCGAGGATCTCGGCCGTGCAGCAGATGATCGGGGCGGACGGGTTGACGGCGGAGTCGCCGGTGATCATGCCGACCGATTCCGGCCCGAACACGTCGGTCAGCTCGAAGAACCGTTCCGACACCAACGCCTTGATCGGCGCCGTGTAGTACGCGCGGCGACCGGTCGCAAGGCCGGTGAACAGCGCCGCGGTGGCGATCAGCGTCTTGCCCGAGCCGGTCGGGGTCGCGACGACGACGTTGGCGTCCGACACGATCTCCAGCAGCGCCTCCTCCTGGTGCGGGTAGAGCACGATCCCGCGGTCGGTCGCCCATTGGACGAACCGGTCGAACAGCGAACCGGCGTCCACGTCGGCAGGCGGGGTCAGCACCGCTGACGTGCGGAGCGTGCCGGAGGTCATCTCCTCAGCCTTTCACGGCGCGAGCGAGCTCACCGGCACCGCGGACATCTGCTCGGGTAGCCCACCCACCCCAGTCCGACCAGCACCTCGGCGACCTCCAGCGCGATCTCGCACGGCTCCCGGGTGACCTCGTGCCAGCCGAATCGCAGCGTTCGCAGCCCTGTCCTGATGTGGAAGTTGTCCCGCCGACGATCCCGCCACCGACCCTCGCCCACATGCCCGACCCGGCCGTCCAGCTCCACCACCAGCGCATAGGCCTCGTAGAGGACGTCGAGGAATCCGGCGCCGCCGGGGCGACGACCTTGCCGCACGCCCGGCGCGAGGCCGTGGGCACGCTCCACGTCGTGCAGGTAGCGGTACTCCAGCCCGCTGTGGACGCCGGACGCGACATCACCGATCAGCCTCTTGATCACCGCCCGATTGCGCATTCGGCTGCGCCGGACCAGTGCAGCAGCAAGAGCGGTGGTCGTCGTCGACCGCCTCTGGACCGCTGTGGTGATCCACTCGATCGCGGCCGCCTCGGATCCGGCCGCGCACAGGTCGAGAACCGTGTCCTCGACGCAGGTCCGGGGCGGGTCCTGGCGGGTCGACCGGGCCCGCACGTACCCACGTTCCTGCACGAAGGTGACCCAACTGCGGTTCGTCACGCGCCTCCCGAACGGGATGTACACCTCGATCGGCATCGGTTCGGTGTCGTCGAGGCCGTGCAGCACGGCCGCGCCGCGGCCGCCGATCCGGGCGCCGTCTCCGCCGAGCAACACGGCTCCCCAGACTCGCGCCGTCCAGTCGGGAGGAAGGTCCGGTGCCAGATAGAGCCCGCGGTCAAGGCGTCCCCAGCGCCCGTCGGCGACCATCCGGGCGATGACGGTCGGGCTGAGACCGCAGCCCAACGCCTGCGCTCTGGACAGCACGCCGGATTGCATCCCGGCGAGGCGTTGCAGGGCCGTGGGGACGTCCTGGCGGGCTCGCACGAAAGGACTGTCCCGGAAAGGTCGGGGTGTCGGGCGCTCGTGTCCACAAATGCACAACACCGTAGAGACTACGAGGTTGACTATGACCTCGAAGTCTCTACGGTATTGGCCATTCACGTACCGGGGCCACCCTCACCCGCCGGAACGGGGCTCCCCGACAGCTGCCCGTGCAGGCAGGGCTCGAGGCCGGCCGGCTCAGCCAGCCGCTACGACCGGGCGGTGCGGAACAGGCGGCGGGCACCAGCCGTCAGGAATGTGCCGTCAGGACGGTGTTCCGAAGCAGTACAGGATGTTTCGCTTGGCCAGGGCCAGCGGAGTGGTGTCGGCCGGGCACTGCGACTCGTCGGCGGTGTCCGTCCGCAGCTGGACCAGCTTGGCCGTCTCCTCGGTCGGCGTGGCGCAGTCGACCTTCTTCGGCACCGACGACTCGGTGGCGCCCGGATCGAGGCACTCGCCGACGGTGAGGTTGTACCGCAGGCACACCCGCGACTGCGGGTCGTCGGTGTTCCGGCCCTCGACGTACGACGGCTCGTTGACGTCGCACTTCACGTCGCTGCCACCGGTCTCGGTGACGACGAACAGCGCAGCCGGGTCGGTGCACGGTGCCTGTTCGGTCTTCGGATCGGTCAACGTGGCGCTGGTGACCTTGATGCACGCGCCGACGTCAGCGGCCGTGGTGGACGTCTTCTGGCTCCGGACGACCGCGAAGATCGCAAGGCCGGCGAGCACCACGACCAGGATCGCGACGAGCAGCCGTTGTCTCTTCTTGTCCTTCTTGACCGGGGCCGGCGGCGGGATCATCCCGGGGGGATAGGCCATCGGGGAGCCGGCCGGAGGCGGAAACGCAGCTCCCGACGCAGGGACACCGGCTGACGCCGGGTCACCGCCCGGCGGCGGGTAGCCGCCCGCCGCAGGTGAACTGCCGGGCGCGGGGTAGCCACCGGGCGGCGAATAGGAACCGTTGTCGTGCGGCGGCGAGGCGGCACCGGTGGGTGGGTACGGCGGAACGGACATGGTGGGACCTCCCCCTGATCAGCCGGCGCGGTGGTCATCCCCCGACCGCGTGCCGGCTTCTGCTTGAACCTCTGGACCTTAGCGTCGGGAACCTCACCCGGCGGAGGTTTCCCCGAATCGGCCGGCGGCGCGCAATGCGACTGCCACGGCCGTCCCCACCGCCATGGCCGCGGCGGAGACGACGAACGGTGCGGACGCGCCCGCGGCGTCCGCCAACTGCCCGCCGATGCTCGAACCGACGGCATAGCCGACCACCAGGCCGCTGCCGAGCATCGTCATCGCGCCGGCCGCCTGACCGGTGCTCACGGCGCGCTCTGCCAGCGAGAACACGGTGATCAGGTACGGCCCGACGGCACAGCCGAGCGGCACCATCACGACGATGGTGGCCGGCAGGCCGGAGACGAACAGCAGGGGCGAACTGAGCAGCACCATCAGCGAGGCGAACACGACGAGCCGGTCGGTCAGCGCGAACCGGACGGGAAGAACCGCGCACGCCAGGCCGGCAACCGCGCTGCCCACGCCCATGATCGCGTAGATGCCGCCGGACGCACCGGCCACGCCCGCAGCGGTCGCCCCCGCGGTGACTCCGGTCTGCATGCCGCCGAAGAAGCAGCCGATCGCCATGCTGCCGACGACGAGCGCCAGCAGGCGCGGGCTCCACATCCCGCCCGAGGTCTCCCGACGGGCCGGCGCGCGGCCAGCCGTCGGATGCAGGGCGACGGCGGAGCCGAACACCCCCACCAGGACTGCGGCGGTGACCATGGCCAGCGCCGGCGAGACGAGGGCAGTCATCAGGCTCACCGCAGCCGGCCCGAGCACGTAGGCCGTCTCGTCGGCGGCGCCCTCGTACGACATGGCGTAGCCGAGCCGGCGATCGCCGCCGGTGATCCGTACCCACCGGGCGCGCACCATCGGCCCGACCTGCGGGATCGACGCGCCGGAGAGCAGTGCGAGGGCATAGACCGCCGGCATCGGCGCGCCACCGGTGACCAGCGCGACCAGGCCGAGGGTCGCTGCGGCGTTGAGCAGCGCAGCGACCAGCATGACGGCACGCTGCCCCAGCCGGTCTGCCAGGCGGCCGACGAGCGGGCCGCCCACCGCGGAGCCGGCGGCCAGGAAGCCGGCGGCGATTCCTCCGGCGCCGATGGAACCCGAGCTCGACGACACCAGCACGACGGTGCCGATCTGGGTCATCGAGATGGGCAGCCGGGCCAGGAAGGCGAACGGCAGCAGGGTCGGCCCGACGAGCTGCGGCAGCTGACGGTACTGCTCCACCAGGCGGCGGATGGGACCGGTGGCCGCCGGGCGGCCGGGGCGAAGGAGAACGGTTGGTGCTGATGTCACAGGGTGCTCCGGGATTGCGCGGTTCTGGCGCCGTCCCACCCCCGGCGCCAACAAACCCTGTGCAGACCTGATCGTACCGGACAATCGGGTGCCCAGATCGGTCTATGCCGGTGATTCAGCTGTCAATCCCAAGCTGCCCGATGGCGACGGTGGCGTCCAGGTCCTCGTCCGTCACCAGCCAGGCGGACAGGCCGGCGCCCGAGAGCAACGCGAGCGTCGCCGCACCCTGGGCGTCGCTGGTCTCGACCAGCACATGCCCGCCCGGCGCCAGCCAGTCGGCGGCTCCGGCGATCACCCGGCGCTGCACGTCCAGGCCGTGCTCTCCGCCGTCCAGGGCACCTCTCGGCTCGTGCACCCGGGCTTCCGGCGGCATCAACGCGATGGCCGCCGTCGGCACGTACGGCGCGTTGGCCAGGAGCAGCTCGACGCGGCCGCGCAGCGACGGCGGGAGCGCGCCGTACAGGTCACCGCAGTACGCCCGCCCCCCGACAGCGCGCAGGTTGCCGGCGGCACACGCCACGGCCACCGGATCGATGTCCGCGGCATGCAGCTCGGCCCCCGGCAGCGCGGAGGCCACCGCCAGCCCGACCGCCCCCGTGCCGCAGCACAGATCGACCACGACCATCCCTGGAGGTGCGCCCGCCCCGGAGCGGGCGATGGCGATGGCCTGCCGGGCGAGCAGCTCCGTCCGGCGCCGCGGCACGAACACGCCCGGGTCCACCCCCACACGCAGCCCGCAGAACTCCGCCCACCCGAGCAGAACCTCCAGTGGCGTCCCGGCGATCCGCCGACGCACCAGCGCGCGGCGCTCCTCGGCCTGCGGCGCGGCGGCCAGCAGCAGTGTGGCCTCGTCCTCCGCGAAGACGCACCCGGCGGCGCGCAGCGCGGCGACCACCGCGGCGTACGACACCTCCGCGGGGAAGGCAGACCCGGTCACGATCCTCCGTCAGCGGTGGTTTGCAGTGAGCGGAATCTACGTCTCGCGGGCCACCGCAGGCACGGGAGGGAGGGCACACTGGAGGTTCTGCTCCACGCACTGCCGTTCGGCCGTTTCCGGCCGGACGGCGCTCCTCTACACCAGGGACACACGTGACCGACGGACCGTTGATCGTCCAGTCCGACAAGACGCTGCTGCTGGAGATCGGCCACCCCGACGCCCCGGCCGCCCGCGCGAACATCGCTCCTTTCGCCGAGTTGGAGCGGTCACCCGAGCACATCCACACGTACCGCATCACGCCGCTGGCGCTGTGGAACGCGCGCGCCGCCGGGCACGACGCCGAGCAGGTGGTCGACGCCCTGGTCCGCTGGTCGCGCTTCCCTGTCCCCCAGGCGCTGCTGGTCGACGTCGTGGACACGATGGCCCGCTACGGCCGGCTGGTGCTGCAGACGCACCCCACCCACGGCCTGATCATGGTCAGCCGGGACAAGGCCGTGCTCGAGGAGATCCTGCGCAACAAGAAGGTGGCGCCGATGCTCGGCGCCCGGATCGACGCCGACACCGTGCTGGTGCACCCGTCCGAACGCGGCCGGCTCAAGCAGGTGCTGCTCAAGGTCGGCTGGCCGGCCGAGGACGAGGCCGGCTACGTCAACGGCGAGGCCCACCCCATCGAGCTGAACAACACCGACTGGACGCTCCGCGGTTATCAGTCGGACGCGGTCGAGGGTTTCTGGGCCGGTGGCTCCGGTGTCGTGGTGCTGCCCTGCGGAGCCGGGAAGACGCTGGTGGGTGCCGCGGCGATGGCACGTGCGGGCGCCACCACGCTGATCCTGGTCACCAACACCGTGTCCGGACGGCAGTGGCGGCGCGAGCTGCTGGCCCGCACCTCGCTGACCGAGGAGGAGATCGGCGAGTACTCCGGAGAGCGCAAGGAGATCCGGCCCGTCACCATCGCCACCTATCAGGTGATGACCCGCAAGTCCGGCGGACAGTACCGGCACCTGGACCTGTTCGACTCCCGGGACTGGGGCCTGGTGATCTACGACGAGGTCCATCTGCTGCCCGCGCCCGTCTTCCGGATGACGGCCGACCTGCAGTCCCGCCGCCGGCTGGGCCTGACGGCGACCCTGGTGCGCGAGGACGGCCGGGAGGGTGACGTCTTCTCGCTGATCGGGCCGAAGCGGTTCGACGCGCCGTGGAAGGACATCGAGTCGCAGGGCTGGATCGCACCGGCCGAGTGCATCGAGGTGCGGGTGACGCTGACCGACGCGGAACGGCTGTCCTACGCGGTCGCCGAGCCGGAGGAGCGGTACAAGATCGCGGCCACCGCCCGGACCAAGATGCCGGTGGTGAAGGCGATCCTGGAGAAGCACAAGGGCGAGCCGACACTCGTCATCGGCGCCTACCTGGACCAGTTGGAGGAGCTCGGCGCCGCGCTCGACGCGCCGATCATCCAGGGCTCCACCAAGAACGCCGAACGCGAGCGGCTGTTCGACGCGTTCCGGTCCGGCGAGCTGACCACGCTGGTCGTCTCCAAGGTCGCCAACTTCTCCATCGACCTGCCGGAGGCGACGATCGCCGTCCAGGTCTCCGGCACCTTCGGGTCCCGGCAGGAGGAGGCGCAGCGGCTCGGCCGGCTGCTCCGGCCCAAGGGCGACGGCCGTCAGGCGCACTTCTACTCGGTGGTCGCGCGCGACACCCTGGACACCGACTACGCCGCGCACCGCCAGCGGTTCCTCGCCGAACAGGGCTACGCCTACCGGATCATGGACGCCGACGACCTGCTCGGCCCGGCGGTCCCCAGCAGCGAGTAATCCGGCGCGCCTGGCTAGAATTTCCGCTCCTGGTCGAGGAGTCCCGGTGACGGTTGCGTCTGTGCCCGCGGTCGTTCCGGGCTGCCCGAAGAACATGGTCTACGGGCCGTGCGGCGGCGTCGAGTTCGACGGCGGCTGCGAGGTCGCCGACCACGCCTGCGTCTTCCTGGGCCGGGATCTGCCGCACTGGAGCTCGGACGGCGCCGGGAACCGGCCGACCCGCACCGCCGGCGCCGCCGCGATGGCCGACCGGTTGGCCGCCGGTACCGTCGTCGTCGCCGACTTCCCTGCCCGGGCACTGGATGTGGATTCGCTGCTCGGCTGTGCCGAGGTGCTGCGGGGCAGCGTGGACGCCGTCCTGGTGGGTGATTCGGGGGGCGCCCGGGTGCAGTTCCCGCCGACCCACCGCGCGCTGCTGATCCAGCAGGCGGGGCTGCCGGTCTGGGCGGGGGTCAACTGCCGGGACCGCAACCGCGTTGCACTGGAGGGCGAGATCGCCGCGCTGGCAACCCTTTCTGTCGCCGGCGTGCACTGCGTGACGGGTGACCACACCGACACCGGGCACCGGCCGGACGCTGCCCCGGTGTTCGATCTGGACTCCACCCGACTGGCGGCGCTGGCCCGCAGCGAGGGTCACCTGGTGTCGGTGGCCGAGTCCCCCGCCACCCCGCCGCTGGCGGCGCGCCCGGCGCGGCTGGGCGAAAAGGTGAAGGCGGGCGCCGACGTCTGCTTCGTCAACCACTGCGGCGGCGCCGAGGCGGTCGCCGACTTCATCGCCGCCGTGCACCCCGCCGCGCGGCCGGGTGCCTTCCTGCCGTGCGTACCGGTGGTGCTGGACGCCGGCAGTGCGGCGCTGCTGCAGTCGTTCCCGTCGCTGGTGCTGCCGGCCGGCTACCTGGAGCGCATCCTGGCCGCCGCCGACCCCTGCGCAGAGGGCATCCGCGCGGCCGTCGAGCTGTCGAGCCAGATGCTGTCGGTCCCCGGCGTGCGCGGGGTCAACCTGTCCGGCGGGCCTGCGCACGGCGCGGAGGTCCATTTCGCCGCGGCGCTCGCCGAGATCGGCGCTGCACTGCGGTAGTGGCCGTGGCTCAGCCAGTGGCCGTGGCTCAGCCGGGCAGGTGCCGGGCGGTCCAGTCGACCGCCGATCTGGTGTATTCGATCCGATGGCTCGGGCCGGCGAGATCACCCTGCCAGAAGGTGATCCGCCGCGGTGCCACCACGTAACCGACCCACTCCCGGGGGGCCTTGAGCGACCGGCCGGCATGCCGTCCGGCGAAGTCGGACCAGCGGCGATGGCGTTCGACCTCCGGAAGGGTGGACATCTCCGGAGTGTTCAGCCAGGCCAGGAGCTTGAGGTAGTGCGAACGGTCGCGGTAGGCCGACGCGAGCTCGAATTCGCTCTGCCGGCGCACCGGCCCGCGGACGACGATCTGCCGGGCATGTTCCGGCAGGTTGATCATCATGGCCGCGGACGGGACCCGATCGAGTTGGGCGACCTTGCGGCTCCGGCTGTCGGTGTTGAAGTGCAGGCCCTCCGGGGTGATCCCACTGAGCAGCACCGTGCGGACGTCAGGGTCACCGTTGAGATCGACCGTGGACAGCGCCACGACGGGGAAGTACCCGGCGTCGCCCGGCACGCCGGGCAGCCAGTTGGCGAGCACCTTCTGCGGATCGCCGTTCACCTGCTCACCCCCGCCACCGCAATGGAACTGACCGACGCCGACACCACCTGCCCCGCGTGCACGACCACCCGGTCCCGCGGCGCGCGGGCCACCACGTTCCGCAGGGAAGTACCTTTGCACACCAGCAGATCGGCGGCAGCACCGACCTGTGGGCCGGCGACGGGGAGGCCCATCACCCGGCGGCCACCGGTGGTGACCGCTGCCATCGACTCCTCGACGGTGAGATGCCCGGCGACGACCAGCAGCGACGCCGTCTCCAGCGGGTCGGCCCGCCCCACCGGATTGAACGGGTCGCGGATGTTGTCGCCGCCGCCGGCCAGCGTCACGCCGGCGTTCAGCAGCGCGCGGGTGGCGGTCAGGCCGCGCGGCGTCGCCACCGGATGTTCCCAGCCCTGCAGGTACAGGTTGGTGATCGGCAACGTCACCACCCCGACCCCTGCGGCGGCCAGTTCCGCGACGACGACCGCCAGCAGTTCCGGTTCCAGCACCCCCAGGCTGACGCAGTGGCCGGCCGTGACCGTGCCCGCGAACGGCCGCGACACGGCATGCCGCGCCAGCGACCTCACCGACAGCATGGCCGGCGTCAGCTGTTCGTCGGCGTGGATGTCGATGCCGACCCCGAACCGGTGCGCCAGCTCGACCAGCCGGTGCAGCTCCGCTTCAGGATCGTCGGCGAGATGCGGGCAACCGCCGACGATGTCGGCGCCGACGGTCATCGCGCCGGCGATGTCGGCGGTGGGCGACCACGGCGCCGGCAGAACGGCGATCTCGATGTCCATCAGCGGCCGGAGCTCGTCCCGCACCCGCAGCAGTGCGCGCAGGCCGACGTACGGGTCGGGCCCGTCGTTCAGGTTGCAGTGCGACCGGACGGCCGTTACGCCGTTGCCGAGCATCTCCAGCGCCGCCGATCTGGCCCGGCGGTAGTAGTCGGCGCCGTCGGCGGACTGGCTGATCACCTGCCACTGCGCGATCGCGTGGTGGAGGTCGCCGTAGCCGGGCTCGGCCTCCCGGTCCAGACCGTCCAGGCTCAGCGCCTTGTCGAGGTGGGCGTGGGCGTCAGCGGCGGCTGCCGTCACCAGGTAGCCGTCCAGATCGATCGACCCGGGGCCCGCGTTCACCGAACCCGCCGGCGACACCGCGGTCACCACGCCGCCGGCGACGGTGAGGTCGCAGCGGGCGCCGTCGGGCAGGGTGACGCGGTGCAGGGTGGAAACAGGGATGGGGCCGGTCTCCAGCGCGGCGACCAGGGCGGGCGGGTCGAGCGGCCCGGTGGCCGGTCGGTCCGTCATCGCGCGTCCTTCGGTGTCGTTGCGGCGCGCGCTGTCCGGTGGGACCTCATGCCGGACCCGGCGGCGACGGGTCGAACACGGCGACCTCGGCGAGCGCTGCGGCACACCGCCGCACGGCGGTCTCGAACAGCTCCTTGCCCAGTTCGGCGGTGGCGCCGGTGGGATCACCGATCACCCCGCTCGGGCCGAAGTCGTCGCTCAGCCAGCCGAAGCTGACGGACTTGCCGAAACCGACGTGCTGGTAGGCGGTCAAGTGCTCCGGGACGCTTCGCACCGCGGTCGACAGGTCGACCATCCCGGGATGCAGGTGCAGGATCATCGACGTCTCCTGCAACCCGCCATGCACGCCGAGTCCCAGCTCCCCGGCCGCGGACGGGCCGCCCTGGTCGGGCGGGACGGCGGTATGCAGCACGAAGGTGCGCAGGCCGTACAGCCGGCGGATCTCCCGGCAGGCGACCTGCAGCAGCGCACTCATGCCGCCGTGCCCGTTCAGGAAAGCCAGCCGGCGGGCCGGGGTGGCGGCGATGCTCCGGCCGATCCCCACGACCGTCGCCATCATGGTGTCCCACCCGAGCCACACCGTGCCCGGCGCCCAGTGGTGTTCGTCCGACTTGGTGTAGGCAAGTCCCGGAAGCCGCCAGACGTCGACGCCGGCAGCGGCCGCGGTCTCCACGGCCGCGGCCGCGACGGCGTCGGCGATCAGTTGGTCGGTGGCCAGCGGAAGGTGCGGGCCGTGGTGCTCGACGGCGCCGGTGGGCACCACCACGACGGAGTTCTCGTGCAGCGCCGCCATCGCCGCGGTCGAGGACAGGTGCGCGAGATTGCGTTGCCCGACGCCGTTCACGGCAGTTTGCCGGGGTTGAGAATGCCCGTCGGGTCGTTCCTGCCCGCGAGAGCCTTTGCGGCGTCGACCTTGTAGTCGACGTAGTACTGGTGCGGGCTGTGCACCCCGACACCGAGCTCCTGCAAGCGGGCGATCCCGGCGTAGACCTGTTCGGGGCTCTCGTACACCGCGTTCAGCATGCCGATGGGCGTGGTGTGCGCAGCCTCGATGTGCAGCATGGAACCAGGGAAAACGCTGTGCACGTCATCGATCCTGTCGAACAACGCATCGCCGCCCACCTCGAGGTGGAAGTACCTGTCGGGCTCCGCCGCCTGCAGGTGCCACGTCGGGTGGTTGTAGGACAGCATGCTCAGCTTGATGGTGCCCCGGGCGCCCGGGCGCACCACCTCGACGCGACCGCCGTGCGAGGCGATCACCGCGGACGCCGCAGCGACTCCGGCCGGGTCGACGATCGCCCGCAGGCTCGCCCGCCCGTGTGGGATCGCCTCCGGGTCGGGCGGCAGAGCGGCTGCGACATAAGGGGTGTCGGCGGACACCAGCCGCGGCGCCGGCGTCGCTCTGCCCAGCTCGCGGACCGCGGGCAGCGCCTGCTCGAAGGTGTCGAAGCTCGCGTACAGCGACGACCAGTCCTGCGCCGGTTCCAGCCGGACGGTGGCCCGGACGATGAACCCGGTGACGCCGTAGGCATGCACGTATCCGGCAGCCTCCTGCCCTTCCACGTGCACCAGCGTGTCCGCACCGGGATGGGCAACGTCCAAGGCGACGACGAAACCGTCGTCGTTGCCACCGTGCGCGATCGACCCGGTGCCGCCGGAACCGCCGGCCAGGAACCCGCCGATGGAACTGCCGGCGGTGGACGGGTACATCCAGAGTTGTTGGCCCGCTTTGCGGGCCGCCCGCTCCAGGGCGATCATCGTCGCTCCGGCCTCCGCGGTGATGAACCCGTCGCCGACCTCCAGGA
>CAXTBG010000041.1:0-42350 GCA_964242105.1 uncultured Nakamurella sp.
AGGCGGACAGGTCGCGGTCGCGCCCGGCCTCGGCCAGCAGGATGCCGTCCGTCATGAGCTTGACCAGCGTGTTCGCCCCGGTGTGGTCGCCGAACCGGATGGTGTACCCCACGGCGCCGCCGACCTCGGTCCCGGTCTCCTCCGCGATCCGCTCGGCCAGTGCCCGGGCAGCGATGCGGCGCGGCTGGGTGTGGCCGATCAGGCCGCGCACGCCCCGGCCGAGGGACAGGCAGATCTTCGGTAGCTGGGTCGACTTCCCCGAGCCGGTCTCGCCGGCGACGATGACGACCTGGTGGTCCCGGATCGCCGCGGCCAGGTCGTCGACCCGCTCGGACACCGGGAGCTCGGGCGGGAAGCTGATGTCCGGCACGGAGGCCAGCCGGCGGCTCAGCCGCTCCTGCGCCCTGGTGATCTGGCCGTCCAGGTCCGCCAGGGCCCTGGCCCGCTTGGCCTTGTCCTGGGTGCGGCGCAACCCCCCGATCCGGCGCCCGAGCCGCAGCGCGTCGGCGGTCATGACCTCCTCCAGCCTGGCCGTGAGGTCGGAGACGGTAGGGGCCGGGGCGGGCGGGGAGGCGGTGGACATGTCCGCTCCAGGATATGCGCAGCCACCTGCGCCGACCGGTGGTCCGCGCAGGGAACGACCACGACCACAGACGCGTCCGACGGACGTGGACACACACCTGACGACCGACGGTCCGCCCTTCCCGGACCCGGCGCGGCGACCGGGCCGCGGCGGCAGGGTGGCCGCCGCGATCGTCGTCGGCGTGGTGCTCGTCCTCGTCGCCGTCGTCGTCGTGGTGACCCGCAGCAGGCCGGCCACCGCCGGCACAGCGCGGCGGGCCGTGCCGTTCAGTACGCCCGCCATTACGCCCGTGAGTACGCCCGTCACCGGACAGACCACCGGACAGACCACCGGGCAGACCACCGGACCGTTCACCGCTCCGGCTACCGAGCCAACCCGCGATCCGGTGGCCGCACCGGCCGATCCCGGCGCGGCGGGTTCGGTGGTGGTCACCGACGCGCGCTCCCTGCAAGCGGCGTTGGCCGCCGCCCGGCCCGGGGCCACCATCACGATGAAGGACGGCACCTACAGCGGCAAGGAGGTCAGGAACCCCAGCGGCAAGGAACCCGGCCGGTTCGTGGCCACCGTCTCCGGGACGGCCGCTGCCCCGATCACCCTGCAGGGGTCACCGGGCGCGGTGCTCGACGGCGGCGGCCCGGGTGGCGGCTACGCGCTGCACCTGGTCGGCGCGAACTACTGGAAGCTCGAAGGGTTCACCGTGCAGTCGGCCTCCAAGGGCATCGTGCTCGACGGGTCCAGCCACAATGTGCTGGATCGCCTGCACGTCACCGACATCGGCGCGGAGGGCATCCACTTCCGCAGCGCCTCCAGCGACAACGTGCTGACCGGCAGCACGATCGACCACACCGGGGTGCGCACACCCAACTACGGCGAGGGCGTCTACCTCGGCAGCGCCCGGTCGAACTGGGCGACCTACTCCGGCGGTGCCCCGGACACCTCCGACCGCAACCAGGTGCTCGACAACACCATCGTCGACACCGCCGCGGAGAACATCGACATCAAGGAGGGCAGCTCCGGCGGGATCATCCGCGGCAACACCCTCGGCGGGAACGCCATCGCCTCGAAGAACTCGGCGGACTCGTGGATCGACGTCAAGGGCAACGGATACCTGGTCGACGCCAACCACGGCACCACCGCTCCGCGGCCGGGCACCGACCACTGCGGCGACCCGAAGAAGGATCCCTCCGCCAACCCGTTCTGCGACGGCATCCAGGTCCATGTGATCCTCGACGGCTGGGGCCGGGACAACACCTTCACCGGCAACGTCCTGCAGGTCGACGCACCCGGCGCCGGCATCTGGCTGCAGAAGACCGCGGTCGACCAGCACAACACCATCTCCTGCAGCAACAGGGTGACCGGCGCCGTGGCCGGGCCCTACGCCACGAATCACTACACCGCGCTGCCCTGCGTGCCCTGACCTTTCCGTATCCCTGCCGCCGTGCACTTGCTGACCGCTCCGCCGACCGTGCGCCGACCGTATGGTGGCCCGGCGGCGTCTGGGACACTCATCGCATGGTCTTCGGCTACCTGCTCGCGCTGCTGGCAGCCATGGGTTCGGGTACCGGTTCCGTGCTCGAGTCGATCGGCATCCAGCGTGCGGGCGCCTTTGGCGGGGACACCGACGATCTGGGCAAGATCGGCCGGCAGCCCATCTACTGCATCGGCGTGGCGATCGACATCGCCGCGTTCGTCGCCGGCGCGGCCGCGCTGCACCACCTGCCGCTGTTCCTCGTGCAGTCGACGCTGGCCTTCAGCGTCGGCGTCACCGCGGTCATCTCGGCGGTGATGGGCATCCACCTCGGCCGGCTGGGGTGGTGGAGCCTCGGGATCGCCGCGGTGGGGCTGGTGATGCTGGGCTTGTCCGCGGAGCCAGGGCCGGCGCACGCCCTGCCGCCCGGCTGGCGGTGGGTCATCCTGTGCACCGTCATCCCGGTCTGCCTGATCGGCTTCTACGGCAGTCGGTCCGGCATGCGGCTGTCCGCCGCCCTGCTCGCCTTCGGAGCGGGACTGGGCTTCACGGCCGTGGCGGTGTCGGCCCGCACGCTGCACCTGCCCGACACCTTCGTGAGGTGGTTCGCGGAGCCGTCGGTGTGGGCCATCATCCTCAACGGGGTGGCCGCGACCGTGGTGTTCGCGCTGGCCCTGCAGAAGGGCACCGCGACGACGATGTCGGCGATCATGTTCACCACCGACACGGTGCTGCCCTCGGTGATCGGCCTGACCCTGCTGGGCGACGGCATCCGCGAGGGCTGGTCCGGGGCGGCCGCGCTCGGATTCCTGCTCGCCGTGTCCGGTGCCGTCGCGCTCGCGCACTTCTCCTCGCTCTCGCCGGCAGCGGTCGCTGCGCACAGCGGGGAGACGGCCGGTGTCGAGCTGGCCGCCGGCGACGGGCTCGCCGCCGGACACGCCTAGCCCGCGGACCGGCCTGCCGCCGGAGCGGCGGCATCGGCGGCGTACCGACCGGGGGGGACGCCGAACGCAGCGGTGAAATCGCGCGTCAGGTGGGCCTGGTCGCTGTAGCCCAGCTGCGCTGCCACGTGCGCCCAGGACACCGCCTGGGTTGCGGCGGCCTCGGCTGCCTCCAGCAGGCGGTAGCGCCGGATGACCTTCTTGGGCGACAGCCCGATGTGCTCGGCGAACAAGCGCTGCAGCGTCCGCTGGCCGACACCGGTGCGCTCGGCCAGCTGTTCCACCCGGCAGATCCGGCGATCGTCCGACACCAGGCGCGCCGCGGCGATCACGTCCGCGGTGCCGGCGGGGATCCGCGGCGGGACCAGCTCGGCGAGGAAGTCGCTCAGCAGGGCGACCCGTCGTTCCTGCTCGGGGGCGCTCCCGTCGGCGGCGCGGATGGCGGTCACCAGCTCTTGACCGGGCGCACCCCACTGGCTGCCCACCTCGAGGTTCCGGTCGACCCAGGCGCGCGCCGGACCGCCCAGGAACGGCCGGGCACCACCGGGGGCGAACATAGCCGCAACGGCCCAGCCGCGGCCCTCCAGCCGCTGGCGCATCACACGTGACGGCACGCCGTACACGGCGGCCCGGTGCAGCTCCACCACGACGTTCACGCACGGGTGGGCGAGAATCGGCTGCTCGAAGACCTCGCCGGGCGGCAGATCCCAGCTGACGCACCAGAGACGATCGACGTAGGGCTGCAGCCGCGGCCCGGGTTCCCGCCGGCGCAGGGCGAAGTGCTCGAAACCGACCTTGGGGTGCAGGATCCCCCGGGTGTCGGTCATCCGATGAACGTAGCGAGTGGACCTGTCGGGTTTGTTCAAGAGGTCGGCCGCCGCCGCCCCTAGCGTCTCCGTGCATGACCGACACAGCCATCCTGCGCGGAGTTCTGGACAAGACCGGCGCCATCGTCGGCGCGGTGACTCCCGACCAGTACGACCTGCCGACCCCGTGCCCGGACTACACCGTGGGTGATCTGGTGCAGCACGTCGTCACCTGGATCCGGGTCTTCGCCCGCGCCGCGGCGGGCGCCCCCCAGCCGGCGGACGCCGGGGACGAAGGGTCCGCAGACCCGGCTGCGGACTTCCGCGCGGCGGCGGACCAGGCCGTCGAGGCCTTCTCGACGCTTCCTGACGACGAGCCGGTGACCTTGAGCTCGGGCAGCACGCCGGCGGCCGCGAGCGTCGCGATGATGACCGGTGAGTACCTGGCCCACGGCTGGGACCTGGCCGTCGCCACCGGCCAACCCGCTCCGTACACCGAGCAGGAGGCCGAGGCCGCGCGGGCCGGACTGACACCACTGCTGGCCCCGGAATACCGCGGTGCCGGCAAGCCGTTCGGCGATATCGTCGACGTCCCCGACGACGCCTCCGGCCTGGACAAGTTCCTCGGCTTCGCCGGACGCCGGCCGCACTGACCGTCCGGGCGCGCGCCGCCGGGCGTGCCACACTCGATCCGACGGGTTCCACTCACGGAAGAGCGTGGCAATGGCTCGGTTCGACCTCAAGACGCTGTTCCAGATGCCGACCGCCCAGGAGCGGGTGGCCGGCCTGAACCTGCGCCCGGATCTGGCCGCGGCGGTGATCCTGCTGGTGGCCGACCAGCGGACCGACGCCGAGGTGGTCCGCCTGCAGCCATGCCTGACCGACACCGAATCCGTCGTGCTGATCGTCGAGGGCCGCGCCGTGCGCCGCCTGGGTCTGCTGGTGCTGACCACCCAGCGTGTCCTCTTCCGTGCCCATGGCGTGACCGACGACGACGTGGTGACGCTGCCGCTGGACCAGATCTCCGGGTCGGAAGCACAGGTACTGCACATGACTGGTCTGGTGCGGCTCCGGACGGCGGACCTGGTGCTGCAGGTCGACAAGATCCTGGGCACGCTCGCCGACCAGTTCGTGACGGCCGTCCGGGCGCAGCAGTCGGCGCCCGAGCCCGTCGAAGGCGTCGATCCGGTGCAGGAGCTGATCGATCTCCGGGCCCGGCACGCCGCCGGTGCGGTGACCGACGACGACTACGAGGCCGCGAAGATCCGGTTGCTCAAGCAGCTCTAGGAGCGCCCGCCGCGCCAAGCGCGGCTGGCCGACTCGGCGAACGGGCCGAACCCCCCGTCAGGAGGCCGCCAAGTCGGCCCGCGGGCGCTGACGGGCTTCACCTTGGTCGGAATCGGGGTCCGCGCTGGCCCGAACGAGTGCTTTGGCGGTCAGATCGGTGACGGATTCGGTGTTGCGTCCCGGTCATGGAATACTGGTCCATGGTTACAGTTCTTGAGTTCGTGTCATAGCGGTCCCAAGGCAGTCGAACTTCTTGGGACCTCTCGGATCTTGTGTCCGAAAGTGTCGCACTCGTCGACGAACCCGGAGAAACGATCCACGTTTCTCTGCTCGGTCACATGCAAGGAGAAACAACATGGCACAGGGAACAGTCAAGTGGTTCAACGCTGAAAAGGGCTTCGGCTTCATCACCCCCGAGGGTGACGGACCGGATGTCTTCGTCCACTACTCGGAGATCCAGTCGGGCGGCTACCGCTCGCTCGAGGAGAACCAGAAGGTGACCTACACGGTCACCCAGGGCGCCAAGGGCCCGCAGGCGACCGGCGTCACCGCCATCTGATCTGCGTCGATCCCGGGCCGCCCAGGTCCTAGATCTTCACCTTCGGGGTGGTCACTTCTTCGGAAGTGACCACCCTGACGTGTTTCTCCCGCCTTCCCGCAGCTGCAGGTGTTCCCGCAGACTGCGCACGGCGATGCGGCCCGCGCGGTTGGCGCCGATGGTCGATGCCGACGGCCCGTACCCGACCAGGTGCACCCGGCGGTCGATGGCCGCCGCCGTGCCGTCGAGCACGATGCCGCCACCCGGTGCTCGAAGACGGAGCGGGGCCAGGTGATCCAGGGCCGCGCGGAACCCGGTGCACCAGAACAGCACGTCCGCGGCCAGCGACCGGCCGTCCGCCCACCGCACGCCCGTTTCGGTGATGGCCGTGAACATCTCCTCACGACGCAGCACGCCGTTCGCCCGGGCGGCGGCCAGCACCGGCGTCAACGGCAGCCCGGTCACCGAGACGACGGACTGCGGCGGCAGCCCCCTCGCCACCCGGTCGATCACCATGGCCACGGCCTCCCGGCCGAACTCGGTGGTGAAGGTCCGCTCGAGGAAGACAGGTTCCCGCCGGGTGACCCAGGTCTGCGCCGCCGTGTGCGGCGCGAGTTCCACCAGCATCTGCACGGCGGAGATCCCGCCGCCGATCAGCACCATCCGGGCCCCTTCGAAGCCCTCCGGCCCGGTGTAGTCGTGCGTGTGCAACTGCCGCCCGGCGAAGACCGCCGCCCCCGGGTAGTAGGGCCAGAACGGCCTCGTCCACGAGCCGGTGGCATTGATCAGCCCGCGGGCGGCGATGGTGTCGCCGTCCGCGGAGGTCGCCAGCAGCACCGGACCGCGTGATTCCACCCGCGTGATCGACACCGGCCGCCGGACGTCCAGGGCGTAACGCGTCTCGTAGTCGCCGAAGTACCCGGGCAGGGCGTCCCGTGCCGGAACGTCCTGGCCGATCGTCGGTACCGGTGATGCCGGGAGTTCGGCGATGCCGTTCACGGTCGCCATGGTCAGCGTCGGCCACCGATGACGCCACGCGCCGCCCGGGCCGGTCTCCGCGTCGACCACCACGTGCGCCGTACCGGTGCGTTGCAGGTGGTACGCCGCCGACAGGCCGGCCTGGCCGGCCCCGATGACGAGCACATCGGTGTCCGTATGCACTCCTGCACCGCCTTCCCGGCCGAAGCACGCCGACTGAGCACAATGGAGGACGGGCGTCATCGGGCTGCCCGGACGTGCGGTGCAACGCCGGCGGGGCCGGCGAGCGTCCTGACCGGAGATCCGTGTCCGCGATGCCGCCGGTCGACCAGGCGGTCGACGGAACATGCGGCCACGGAAATCACCCGACCCACCACAGGAGAACTCTGATGCTGCGCGTGCGACACACCCTGCTCGGCGTTGTCCTGCTCGGTGCCCTCGCTGCCTGTGGCGCCGGTGCCGACCAGGCGACCCCGGCCGCGCAGACGACGACGCACGGCGGCTCGGCGGTGCAATCCAGCCCCACAGCGCCGCACAGCATGGCGGTGGTCCCCGCACCCGGCACGTCAGGCTCCGTATCCGGTCCGGCGGAGCCGCCGGCCACCTCCCCCATCCCGACCGGTTCCAGCCCGCTCCCGCGGACGACGCCCGAGGCAACCACTCCGACCGCAGCGGCGGGCACCGCGCCACCCTCGGTGACCAGGGGCGCCGTTCCCGCAGCGACGCCCCCACCGGGTCAGCGGACGACCCTGACCGGGACCGTCACCGCCGGGGTGGAGCATGGCTGCCTGGTGCTCACCGACGCGGCGACCGGCACCCGGGTCACCCTGACCGGCGGTGACCCGGACGTGGTGAAGGCCGGAGCCCGGGTGAAGGTCACCGGTGCCATCCGGTCGGACCTGATGAGCTACTGCCAGCAGGGCGCCCTCTTCCAGGTCCAGTCGGCGACCTCGGCCGGCTGAGCGGCCGGTCAGGCGGCCCCGGCCAGGCCCAGCAGGTCGGCCATCGTCTCCACCGAGGCGTCGAAGAAGGCGTCCGCCGGGTCGAACGAGCCGACGAACTGACCGAACAGCTCGAACGTCAGCATTCCGAACAGCTGCGTCCACGCGACGGCGAGGCCCAGCACCAGCGCGGGCGGCACACCCGGCGCCAGTGCGTCGGCGACGACGGCCAGCTGGCCGGCCAGCTGCCCGCGCTCCTCGGCGGACGCGGGCGGCACGTCGACGGCGCCGGCCGACCAGCCGTCCCGAACCACGGCGAGCAGCGCTGCCGGCACCCGGGCGGCAGGGGCGACGGTGTCCTGCGGCGCACGGTAGCCGGGCACCGGGGAGCCGAAGATCAGCCCGTACTCCTGCGGATGAGCCCGCGCCCAGACCCGCACGGCCCGGCAGACGGACCGCCAGCGGACGCGGACCTCTCCGGGTCCGGCCACGCCGGCGGCCTGCTCGACCGCCGTCCCGAGTGCGTCGTAGGCGTCGATGATCAGGGCGGTGAGCAGGTCGTCGCGGGTCGGGAAGTACCGGTACACCGCGGACGACACCATCCCCACCTCCCGGGCGACCGCCCGGACGGACAGCCGCGCCGCGCCCTCCACGGCGATCTGGTCCCGCGCCGCCTGCTTGATCGCCGCGACCAGATTCGCCCTGGCCAGGGCCCGCGCCGTCCCGCTTGCCGTCATCGCCGCCGCACCGTTCTCTTTCGTCACCGTCGCCGGCCCATCCCGTTGACGCCCTGCTCGGTAAGCATTATGCCGTAGGAAGAGATCAGTGCTCGGTACCAAGAGCAGTGCTCTTGACATCTCGAGCGGCGAGCGGTTGAATACAGATGAACGAGAGCAGTGCTCTCCAAACCTCGAAGGAGATCCGATGACCATGACCACCCGCTATCTCGCCCCCGGCCGGTCCACCCGCATGTTCAACGCCGTGGTCGCGTTCTGCACGCGGCACGGCATCACCGTGTGGGGCAGCCGTCAGCTGTACGTCCGAGGCCGTTCGTCGGGCGAGATGCGGCAGACGCCGGTCAACCTGCTCAGCCACGACGGCGAGCAGTACCTGGTCGCACCGCGCGGGATCACCCAGTGGGTGCGCAACATCCGGGTGGCCGGCGGCGGGGAACTGCGGCTGGGCCGGCGCGTCGAGCCGTTCACCGCCCAGGAGCTCGCCGATGCCGACAAGCCGGCCATCCTGCGCGCCTACCTGCGGCGGTGGAAGTTCGAGATCGGCGTCTTCTTCGACGGGGTGGGCCCGGACGCCTCCGACGAGGAGCTGCTGGCGGTTGCTGCCGGCTATCCGGTCTTCCGCGTCATCTACTCCTGATCGGCAGCTGGGAACCGCTGAGCGACGTTCGACCGCACGCCCCGCAGCCCGGCTGTCGCGCACGTCGATGAGGACCGCTAACAACTGGGACAATGGGGCGTGCCGTTCTCGGCGCCTCCGGGCGCGACACCTGTCCTCACCGCTCCCGTAGCCGTCGATCAGGCCGCCCGCCGGGCGCGCCTGTCGGTGATCGTGCTGTTCGTCCTGATGGGCACGACGACTGGATCCTGGGCGGCACGCATTCCGAGCGTGCGCGACCAGCTGCGCATCAGCGACAGCGAGTGGGGACTGGCAAACGTCGGTGCGACGGCCGGCAGCCTGATCTCGCTGATCGCCGTGATGACGCTGATCGTCCGGATCGGCCCGCGCCGCCTGTCGCTGACCGGCGCCCCGCTGCTGCTGGTGATCGCGCCGCTGGTGGCCGGCTCGTCGAGCGTCATCCCGCTGGTGGCCGGCCTGTTCGTCCAGGGGATGGCCACCGGACTGCTGGCCGGCCCGATGAACGCGCAGGCGGTCGAGGTGGAGCGGCGCTACGGCCGGCGCATCATGTCCAGCTTCCACGCCTGCTTCAGCCTCGGGCAGCTCACCGGCGGTGTGGTCGCCACGTTCGCGTCCCGGGCCGGGGTGCCGCCCAACCTGCAGCTCGCCGGGTCCGGCCTCGTGCTGGCCGCGATGCTGGTGCTGACCTTCCGGCGGCTGCCCGCCGACCGGCCGCGTCCCAGCAGGGAGACACCCCACCGGCCGGTCAGGGTGCCGCTGCGCGGGCGGTTCACCCCGCAGCTGCTGCTGCTGGCCGGCATCTCCCTGCTGGCCTCGATCAACGAGGGGTCGGCGGCCCAGTGGAGCGCCCAGTACACGGCCAACGCCCTGGGCGCCGGCGCGGCCGCCGGTGCCGTCACCTACACCTGCTACACCATCGCCATGACGGTGTCCCGCACCACCGGGGACCGCCTGGTCAACCGGCTCGGCCAGCGGCGCTTCATCAGGGCGTCGGAACTGATGGTGGTGGTCGGGTTCGGGACCGCCCTGCTGATCGGCACACCGGCCGCCGCATTCGTCGGGTTCGCGCTGCTCGGCCTGGGATCGGGCTGCATCGTGCCCAGCGTGATGGGGCTGGCCGGCAACCAGCCCGACGTGCCGTCAGGCCAGGGGGTGACCGTGGTGTCGCTCGGCCATTGGCCGGCGATGCTCGTCGGGCCGCCGCTGATCGGGGCCGTCGCCGGGCTGGTGGGGCTGCGCGTCTCGCTGTTCGTCCTGGTCGCGGCGGCGCTGGCGGTGGCTGTGCTGGCCTCGTGGGTGCGCGAGCCTGCCCCCGGCAGCTGAGTTCGGGCCGTCAAACGGGCCGGACGGGTGGAACGGGCCAAGATCATCGGGCCAATTCCCCCGTTCGCGGGTGCCGGGGACCACAATGATCGGGTGAACCAGACCACGGTGACCACCGATCCCATCACCGGCAACGGCCTGTCCGGCCACGAGGTGCCCGACGGCTACGGCGGCCTGACCACCCGCGACTCGACGTCCGGGATCAACGGCGAAGCGACCCGGCTCCAGCACTTCGGCACCAGCAACTTCCCGAACATCGCCGACTATGCGTTCCTGTCGGACTGCGAGGCGAACTGCCTGATCGCCCCGTCCGGAGCGGTCGAGTGGTTCTGCCTCCCGCGACCGGATTCGCCCAGCGTGTTCACCTCCATCCTGGACCGCTCCGGCGGCTCGTTCCGGGTCGGCCCGTTCGGTGTGCAGGTGCCGGCGGCGCGTCGGTACCTCCCCGGGACCCTGGTGCTGGAGACCACCTGGCAGACACCCACCGGGTGGGTGATCGTGCGGGACGCGCTGATCGTGGGCCCGTGGCACAACATCGACGAGCGGTCCAAGACGCACCGCCGGTCACCGACCGATGTCGACGCGGCGCACTGCATCCTGCGCACCATCAAGTGCATCTACGGCACCGTGGACATCTCGATGGACTGCGAGCCGGTGTTCGACTACGCGCGCGTGGGCGCCACCTGGTCGTACCCGAACGCCGACTACTCCCAGGTCGTCGCCACCGCCCCCAACCAGCCGACGCTCACCCTGACCAGCACGCTGCGCATCGGGCTCGAGGGCCGGGCCGCGATGGCCAGGACGAAGATGACGCTGGGCGACAGCCACTACGTCGCCCTGACGTTCTCCGAGCTGCCGCCGCCGATGTCGATGGGCGAGGCCGAGGAGAAGATGTGGCGGACCAGCGAGTACTGGCGGGAATGGCTGACGCAGGGCTCGTTCCCGGACCACGCGTGGCGGGTCTACCTGCAGTCGTCGGCGCTGGCGCTCAAGGGCCTGTCGTACGCACCGACCGGGGCGCTGCTGGCCGCGGCCACCACGTCGCTGCCCGAATCGCCCCAGGGCACCCGCAACTGGGACTACCGGTTCACCTGGATCCGGGATTCCACCTTCGCCCTCTGGGGGCTCTACACGCTCGGGTTCGACCGTGAGGCCAACGACTTCTTCTTCTTCATCCACGACGTCTGCCGCGACAACCCGAACGACCTGCAGATCATGTACGGCGTCGGGGGTGAGCGACAGCTCGAGGAGACCACGCTCGACCACCTCTCCGGCTACAACGACGCCCGGCCGGTGCGCATCGGCAACGGGGCGTACGGCCAGCGCCAGCACGACGTCTGGGGCGCGTTGCTGGACTCCATCTACCTGCACACCCGTTCCCGGGAGCAGATGCCCGAGGAGCTGTGGCCCATCGTCAAGGCCCAGGTCGAGCAGGCCGCGGCCCACTGGCGCGCACCGGACCGCGGGATGTGGGAGGTGCGCGGCGAGCCGCAGCACTTCACCTCGTCCAAGATCATGTGCTGGGTGGCCCTGGACCGCGGGGTCCGGCTGGCCCGGCTGCACGACTCGAACTCGACGGCGGACAAGTGGCAGGCCATCGCCGACGAGATCCACGCCGACATCCTGGCCAACGGGGTGGACGAGCGCGGCGTGCTGGTCCAGCGCTACGGCTCGACCGCGCTGGACGCGTCGTTGCTGATGGCGCCGCTGGTGCGGTTCCTGCCGCCGGACGATCCGCGGATCGTCGCCACCGTGCTGGCGATCGCCGACGAGCTGACCTTCGAGGGCATGGTGCTGCGCTACCGCGTCGAACAGACCGATGACGGCCTGGCCGGCGAGGAGGGCACCTTCACCATCTGCTCGTTCTGGCTGGTGTCGGCGCTGGTGGAGATCGGTGAGGTGGCCCGCGCGCATGCGCTGTGCGAGCGGCTGCTCTCGCACGCGTCGTCACTCGGCCTGTACGCGGAGGAGCTGGACCCCGAGACCGGCCGGCACCTGGGCAACTTCCCGCAGGCCTTCACGCACCTGGCCCTGATCAACGCCGTCACCCACGTCATCCGCGCCGAACGCGAGCCGCGGTCGTTCGGATTCACCCCCGCCAACCGGCAGAGCTGACCGGGCGCACTCAGGTCGCGGTCGCCTAGCCTGACCGGTGCAGGGCGCCCGGACCGGGGACGGATACGACGTCGGTCACCGGCACCGCGCGGTCGTCCCCGTCGACGAACGCCACCCTGGCCGTGCCGCCGTCGCGCGTCGACCGGAGGATCGCGGCGGGGCCGAACCCGCTCGGACGATGCACGTCACCCCACTGCTGCAGCGCGCCGAGCACCAGCCGCAGGTCGACCCCGGCAGGCGTGAGGTGGTAGCTGTACCGCTCGCGGGCGCCGGCGTCCTGGTACGGGCGACGCTCCAGGATGCCCGCCTCGACCAGCGTCCGCAGCCGGGCGGTCAGCACGTCGGAGGCGATGCCGAGCGCATCGCGGAACTCGGCGAACCGGGTGCGCCCACGGAAGGCCTCGCGCACCACCAGCAGGCTCCAACGCTCGCCGACCACCTCCAGGGTGCGGGCGATCGAGCACCTCGGGCCCGACGGGTCGGACGGCTGGCCGGTCATGGGAATAGCGTAGGCCGGGTCTCGGTTTGGACAACCAACTCAGCTTCGATGGAGCAGCTGCCGCGCCTGCACACCCCAAGGACCGTCATGAGCTCCTCGAACGATTCCGCCCCGCCGCAGTCCACCGAAGTTCCCTCTGCCGCTCGGGCGCCCGGTCGTCGTGGACTCGGCCGCCCGGCGAGCTACTGGACCGCCGCGTTCGTCATCGCGCTCTGCCTGTGGGGAAGTGGCGCGCCGTCGCTGCTCTACCCGGTGTACGCCGCGGCCTGGCACCTGACGCCGACCGTCGTCACCACCGTCTTCGCCGCCTATCCGCTCGCCCTGGTGGTCATGCTGTTCGTGGCCGGCGGCGTCTCCGACCGGATCGGGCGCCGCGCGACGATGATCGCCGGCCTCGTCGCGATGGCGGCGGCGACCCTGGCGTTCCTCGTCGCGACCGACCTGGCCTGGCTGTACGTCGGCCGGGCCCTGCAGGGTGTCGCCACCGGGCTGTCGCTCAGCGCGGCCGGCGCAGCCCTGGTCGACAACGACGTCCGGCGCAGCCCCGTCCGCGTCGGGTCGACGACCATGCTGGCGAACGCGAGCGGCCTGACCCTGGCCGCCATCGTCACCGGCGCCCTGCTGCAGTACGCCCCGCTTCCCCGGCACCTCACCTTCGCGGTGCTCCTGGTGCTCGTGGTGTCCGCCCTGGTGCTGGTCGTGCTGATGCCGCCGGCCGGGTCGGCGGGCGGCGGCTCCTGGCGGTTGCAGCGGATCACCGTCCCGCGCGACCTGCGTCAGGTGTTCCTGGTGGCGGCCATCCCGGTGGCGGTGGTGTTCTCCGTCGGGGCGCTGCTGCTGTCGCTGGGCGCCTCGATGGTGCGGGACCTGCTGCACAGCAGCAACGCCCTCGTCGCCGGGATCATGCTGTCGGTCCTCACCGTCACCCTGGCCGTGGTCGGGTTGGTTCTGCGCAGCATGCGACCGCACGTGGCGATCATCGTGGGCGGGCTGCTCGCGGCGGCCGGGGTCGGTCTGCTGCAGCTCAGCGCGAGCACGGGAAGCCTGCCGGTGTTCGTGGTCAGCGGTGTCGTGGCCGGCGCCGCCTACGGGCTCAGCTTCTCCGGTGGCCTGCGGCTGGTCAACCAGGTGGCACCCGTCGCCCACCGGTCCGGGATGCTGGCCGCGCTCTACTTCCTCGCCTACGCCAGCCAGGGCGTCATCGCGGTGCTGGCCGGGCTGTTCACCACCGCCCACGGGCTGCACCGCACGCTCGACCTGTTCGTGCCGTTGCTCGCCGTCGCTGCGCTGGCCAGTACCGCGCTGGGCGTGCTGCACACCCGCCGTCAGCCGGTGCCCTTGACCCCGGCCAGCAGCATCCGCGCCACGTCGATCACTTCCACGTCGGTGCCGACGGCTTCGGCCTGACCCTGCCGGGCGGTGAGCCCGTCGGTCAGCATGATGCTGCAGAACGGGCAGCCGGTGATCACCTTCTGCGCCTTGGTGTCCAGGGCCTCGTCGATGCGGTCGAGGTTGATCCGCTTCCCGATCTTCTCCTCCATCCACATCCGGGCCCCGCCCGCGCCGCAGCACATCGCCCGCGCCGAGTTCCGCGGCATCTCGGTCAGCGTGGCCCCGGCGGCGCCGATCAGGTCGCGCGGCGGCGTGTAGACCTGGTTGTGCCGGCCCAGGTAGCACGGGTCGTGATAGGTGACGTTCTCCATTTCTGCGCTGGGCTGCACCTTCCGGACCAGGCGCTTTTCCCGCACCAGCTTGTTGAGCAGTTGGGTGTGGTGGACCACCTCGTACTCGCCGCCCAGCTGCGGGTACTCGTTCAGCAGCGTGTTGAAGCAGTGCGCGCAGGAGACGACGATCTTCTTACTCCTACGGCCGCCGAACGCGGCGTTGATGGTCTCCACGTTCTGCTGGGCCAGCATCTGGAACAGGAACTCGTTGCCGGCACGGCGGGCCGGGTCACCGGTGCAGGTCTCGCCCGTGCCGAGCACCGCGAACCCGACCGCGGCCAGGTGCAGCAGCTCGGCGACGGCGCGCGTGGTCTTGCGGGCCTTGTCCTCGAACGCGCCGGCGCAGCCCACCCAGAACAGGTACTCGTGGTCGTCGTCGATCACGTCGGTGACGACGGGGACGTCGAAGTCCAGACCCTTGGCCCAGTCCATCCGGCCGGTCTGGTTCTGCCCCCACGGGTTGCCCTTGTTCTCCAGGTTCCGGAACAGCCCGCCCAACTCCGACGGGAACTCCGACTCGATCATCACCTGGTAGCGCCGCATGTCGACGATGTGGTCGACGTGCTCGATGTCCACCGGGCACTGCTCGACACACGCACCGCAGGTGGTGCAGTCCCACAGCACCTCCGGGTCGATGATCCCGTTCAGCTCGGGCCCGCCGATCAACGGCCGGCCGGCCTCCAGCATCGCCAGCGGATCACGGTGCGCGAGCGCTTGGAGGTCTGATTCGCTCAGCCTTTCCGTGCCGGCCATGTCCGTGCCGCCGCCGGCCGCCAGGTACGGCGCCTTTGCGTAGGCGTGATCCCGCAGGGCCAGGATCACCAGCTTCGGCGACAGCGGCTTCGCGGTGTTCCACGCCGGGCACTGCGACTGGCATCGCCCGCACTCGGTGCAGGTCGAGAAGTCCAGCCAGCCCTTCCAGGAGAAGTCCTCGATCTTCCCGGCGCCGAACACGTCGACCTCCGGGTCGGCCTTCTCGAAGTCCAACGGCGCACCCTTGCTCATCATCGGCTTCAGCGCACCGAGTGCGACCCGCCCGGATTCCTCCCGCTTGAAGTAGATGTTGAAGAAGGCCAGGAACCGGTGCCAGGCCACGCCCATGGTCAGGTTCCGGGCCACCACGATCGCCCAGTACATCGAGATGATGACCTTGACCAGCGCCACGACGCTGATCGCGGCGAGCGAGGCCGGCAGGATGCGCCCCAGCCCGGTCGAGAGGGGAGCGGCCCA
The DNA here is from genome assembly GCA_964242105.1 of uncultured Nakamurella sp. Taxonomy (GTDB): domain Bacteria; phylum Actinomycetota; class Actinomycetes; order Mycobacteriales; family Nakamurellaceae; genus Nakamurella. The sequence continues at coordinate 15,808 of CAXTBG010000041.1, forward strand.
GGTCGGGTACGGCAGGTTGCCGGTCGCCGACTTGAACCCGCGGATCAAGAAGATGCAGATGCCGATCGACAGGATGACCGTCTCGACGAAGTAGGCCTGCCGGAAGTTTGACCCGGTGAACCGGGACCGCCGGTCGGCCCGCCGGGGGTGCGCCAGCTGCCGGATGACGATCAGCGTGCCGATGCCCAGCACCGTGGTCAGCGCGATGAACTCGACGAACAGCCCGTACCACGCCTGGTGGCCCAGCCAGGGCAGCTCGAACCGCGGGTACCAGGTCTCGCCGACGGCCTCGATCAGCGTCAGCACCAACGCGCCGAACCCGACCATGACGAACCAGTGCGCCACCCCGACGATGCCCCACTTGAGCATCCGGGTGTGGCCGAGGAACTCCACCAGCAGTGTCTTCGCTCGCCCGGCACGGTTGCCGCCGCGGGTCGGATCCGGCTGGCCCAGCTGCACGGTGCGATAGATCTGCACACCCGCGCGGCCCAGCATCGCGAACCCGATGACGATCAGCACGGCCGCGATCGGGCCGGCGATCCAGGACATCACGGTCACCTGCGGCACCTGTCGGGATCAGCAGGGCTGGCACCTGCAGGAACGTCGCTGGGCATGTTCGCTCCTTCACGGCAGGCCGGGCGCGGCGGCGCGGCCTGGAGAACGTCTGACCCCACGAGGTTACCCGTGGGTAACCTCCGGGTTCCGGAATCAGCGACCGTCGTCATCGACGGGTGTCGTCGCGGCGGAAGTTCAGGTGCGAGCGGGACGGCGTCGGCCCCCGCTGACCCTGGTACCGCGAGCCGTACTCGGTCGAGCCGTACGGGTGCAGCGAGGCCGAGGTGAGCCGGAACAGGCACAGCTGGCCGACCTTCATCCCAGGCCAGAGGGTGATCGGCAGGTTCGCGGCGTTGGACAGCTCGAGGGTGATGTGGCCGGTAAAGCCGGGGTCGATGAACCCGGCGGTGGAGTGCGTCAGCAGCCCCAGCCGGCCCAGCGACGACTTGCCCTCCAAGCGCCCGGCCAGGGTGTCCGGCAAGGTGACGGCCTCGAAGGTCGAGCCGAGGACGAATTCGCCCGGGTGCAGCACGAACGCCGTGTCCGGTTCGACCTCCACCAGATCGGTGAGCTCGTCCTGCTGCAGCTGGGGGTCGATGTGGGTGTACTTCGAGTTGTTGAACACCCGGAAGAACCGGTCCAGCCGGACGTCGATGCTGGCCGGCTGGATCAGCGTCGGGTCGAACGGATCGAGCCCGAGGGCGCCGGAGTCGATCTCGGCGCGCAGGTCGCGGTCGGACAGCAGCATGGCGATCACCCTATCCGGGCGGCCTCCGGGGCCCCGGTCGGGAAGTGCTCGCGCCCGGGTCGGTTCGCTATAGTGACTCCGACGACCTGTGCGGGTGTAGTTCAGTGGCAGAACTTCAGCTTCCCAAGCTGATAGCGCGAGTTCGATTCTCGTCACCCGCTCTCTTCGAAGCCGCCGGTTGCTCGTAACCGGCGGCTTCTGTCTGTAATGGGCGGCTGAACCCCTGGGGTATCGGGCGGCTGTGCCCGGGGCGGCGCCGTCCTGGCAACACCCGCGTCGTCCGAGCAACACCTGCTGCACCTGCTCGCGTTGCCAGGATGACCGGAGCGATGCTCGGACGCGTCCCGCAGCGTCCCACCCACCGGCCTCCGGTCGTTCCGCGGCTGGCGCAGAGGTACTCGGACGTCCTGCAGCGGCCCGACCCACCGCCTTGCGGTCGAGCGGCGGGCTGCCGGAGGGTTGTCCAAAGTGTCAACATATGGTTACGTAACGGTTTGTGGACGCTTTGGAGGCGCTGGCCGATCCGACCCGACGGCGGGTGGTGGAACTGCTGGAAAGCGGCGAACTGACGGCTGGGCAGATCGCCGAGCAGTTCAGCTCGTCCCGGCCCGCCGTGTCCCGTCATCTGCGGCTGCTGCGGGAGGCGGGGCTGGTCAGCGTCCGCGAGGACGGCACGCGGCGGCTGTACCAGCTGCAGCGCGAACCACTCGCCGATCTCGAGCACTGGCTCTCGCAGCGCCTGGACGCCCTGGACACCGAAATCAGAAGGGGAACCCATGACCGATGAACTGCGCTCCTCCGGAGCGAGCCGTGCCGTGCACCTGGAGCGCGACTACCGCACCACGCCCGAGGAGCTGTGGCAGGCCTGGACCAGTCCCGAGCGGCTGGCCCGCTGGCTCGGCACCCCGGCCGGACCGATCCTGCACGCGAACGGCCCGACCCGGATCACCATGGGGGACGCAGCCGACGACTGGGTCGACGTCGAGGTCCTCCACGCGGAGCCCCCATACCTGCTCGAACTCAGCTGGGAGTTCGCCGGCGAACCGGCAGGGGTGCTGCGCGTCGAACTGGTGGCCGCCGGCGATGGACGGACGCGGCTGATCCTCGACCACGACGGGCTGCACGAGTCCTCGACCGGATACGGCGCCGGCTGGCAGGCCTTTCTCGACGGGCCGCTGAGCGCACTGTTCAGCCCGGACGCCGTCGGCGACTGGGCGACCCTGTTCGACAGCGCCATGCCGGACTGGCGGGCCAGGGCCGCAACGCTGTCCTGACCCGTGCAGGCACGAGTCGTCGCGGAGCACCGTCAGCTCGGGTTCGAGGTCAGGCGCGCACCACCGCGCTCATCGAGCCGAAGAACGACGGTCCGTCGCCGAAGTACGAGCGGTAGTACTGACCGGCGGCGACCCTGGCACCCACGGTGGCGCGGCTGCCTGCGCCGACCTTCACGTAAGTCGCCTGCCGCCACGGACCGGACGACGTCGGCGCTGTCTGGATGCCCATGACGATGTTGGGGTACCCGACGTACCCGTCCGAGGCGGGGTCGTAGCGCTTCGCCGCGACGGTGATCAGGGTGGTCGACCCCGACCGACTCGCAGCAATGCCGGCGAAGGTGCCGAACTTGATGGTGGTGGTCGTGTAGTGCCAGGCCACCCGGTCGTAGTTCGGTTCATACCCGAAGCCGTCGGTCGTCTGATACGTACCCGGCCTGACATCCCAGTCGTACAGACGCAGGTAGTCGGTGCGTGTCCCGTTCCAGATAAGGATGTCCACAGTGCCCGATGGCCCATAGACATAAGCACTTGCGTAAGCGAGCCGCCCAACACATCCGGACAGGGAAACCGGCACCACCTTGTCGGAGCGGTCGATCGAGATGCGCGCGGGCAGGTTCGCCGTCACGGTGCACGGAGCCGCAGCCGCGTTGGCGGGCTGCGGCGCGAGGACGAGGGACGCGGCGGCGGCGACGGCGGCCAACAGCTTGGGGAGTTTCATGCCGCTGATGTTCCTTGATCACGCTTTTCCCCGGACCACTTCGACGATAACGGCGCAGCGGTCCCGACGGGCGCCGTGCGACGGCGAAACCAGGCGGGCGCGAGGGTCTGGTGGGACTGCGGTCGAGCACCGCAAACCCACGAATCCCGCCCGGATTCCACGAACACGCGTCATTTCTGGTCCGACAATCAGCCCAGCGTGACGACGTCCGGCGCCGAACGACCTGCTGGTCACCCGATGTCAGCAAGACGGATGAAAACTTGTCACGATGGGTACCGCAATGCCACCATTCTGGTCCGAACCAGGATTAATCGGACATGTCCACCAGACAACTGCACCGAAAGGAACCCGCGTGAGCAAGAAGGCACTGGCACTCGTCGGCTCGACCGGACTGTTTTTGTGCACCACTCTGCTGACGGCGCCCGTCGCGTCCGCCGCCCCGGCCGGCGCGGCGACCACAGCCGCAGCGGGCCTGGACTTCACCGCGCTGCTCGCCCCGGTCTCGGCGAACAAGGTCAAGGGCAGTGGCGAGCTGTGGGTCACCCTCACCGGCAACTCTGCGAAGTTCACCCTGCAGGTCGGCGGCCTGGTGGCGGGTCTGCCGCACGCCGCGCACATCTATGCCGATGCCAAGGGGTGCCCGACGACGGCGTCGACCAACAACGGGCAGAGGTCCGTGTCGCTGGCGAACGCCACGTCGCAGCTGGGTTCGGTGACCGAGTCGCTCACCACCTCGGGCGACACGACGGCCAGCTCGGCGCTGGCGCTGGATCGGTACCCCACGGCCGGTGACTACACCTACTCCCGGACGTTCGACATCAGCCCGGATGCCGTCGCGGCGATCAAGGACGGCACCGCCGTCATGGTGATCCACGGCGTCGACTACAACGGCAACAAGAAGTACGACAACGTGCTCGGTAGCACCGGAGGCGTCGCCAACGAAGCCACCGCCCCGGCGCTGTGCGGTTCGTTCGTCGCCTCCCAGATGGCGTCCGTCCCGACCGGCAGCGCCGACACCGGGGGCGGACCGTCGGACTCCGCCGCGTCCACGGTGCGGAACGCCGGCGTGCTGGCTCTGCTGGGTTCCTTCGCGGCCGCGGTGGTCGCCTTCCGGCGTCGCCCGGCCAGCCCATCCTCCGCAGAGGTGGTGACGAACGGCTCTCGGAGGAACCAATAGATGACCGAAGTAGCCCCACTCGGACGCGCCGACCACCGCCGCCGCCTCGCCATCATCATGGCGATCGCGCTGGCGGTGGTCGGCGCTCTGCTGATCACCCTGGCCTCCTTCGGCTCCACGCCCGGCCCCCCGCAGCCGTCGCCCGGTGCCGCCGGGGTGATCGACGGTGACGCACCGGCCGTCTCGTCACCGGTGGGCAGCGCGATGTCCGGCACGGGCGCCCCCACGGGCGCGACCAGCCCGAGTCCGGCCACCGGAACGCCGACGACCTCCGGGGGCAGCAGGGTGAGTACACCGACAGGTACCCAGCCACCCGCCCTCACCTCGGTGGCACCGACGAACGCTGCCCGACCCAAGACCACTCCCCCACCCAAGACCACTGCCCCACCCAAGACCACCGCACCCCCGAAGACGACCGCGCGACCCACCCAGCCGGTGGTCGTCCCGTCCTTCACCCACCCGGCCAAGGGCCTGATTCTGGAACCCTCCGCCCCGAAGTCGCTCAGCATTCCCTCCCTCGGGGTGACCTCGGCGCTGCTCACCCTCGGCCTGAACTCCGACGGGTCGGTGCAGGTGCCCTCGCTCGACGACCCGGACTCCAAGGCCGGTTGGTACAAGGGATCGCCCACTCCGGGAGCGATCGGCCCGGCGATCATCCTGGGGCACATCGACTCGAAGAAGTACGGGCCGGGCGTGTTCTACAAGCTCGGCACGCTGATGCCCGGCCAGGAGGTCGACGTGACCCGGGCTGACGGAACGGTCGCTGTCTTCAAGATCGACGGCGTGCGCTCCTACTCCAAGGACAACTTCCCGACCAAGGACGTCTACGGCAACATCGACCACGCCGGGCTGCGGCTGATCACCTGTGGCGGGACGTTCGACCCCGACAAGGGAAGCTACGAGAGCAACATCGTGGCCTACGCCAGCCTGGTCTCCTCCCACAAGGCCTGACACCAGCGGGTCTCACTTCGCGTCGGCGTAGCAGTGCACCGCCACGGGACGGACGGGCGTGGCGACGGTCGTGCCCGGGAACACCAGCGAGCGCGCCGACTCGGCGGCCGCGACGGTCAGATCGGCGACCTGGTCGGCAGTTCCGACCGGGGTGTGCACGATGAGCTCGTCGTGCTGGAAGAACACCAGCTCCGCGCCGGGAACCGTCGCCAGGTCACGCCGGACCCCGGACAGCCAGACGCCGGCCCAGTCGGCGGCCGAGCCCTGCACGACGAAGTTGCGGGTGAACCGGCCGCGGTCCCGGGCGATCTGCCGGGCGCGCCGTTCCTGGGCCGCTGTGGCGTCGGGCAGGGAGCCGGCCTGCAGCTGATCCCACCATTCCTGGCTCGGCCCGGGGCTGGTCCGTCCCAGCACCGACGACACCACCCCGCCCAGTTCGCCCTGCCGCGCGGCCTCCTCGACGCACGCCATGGCCACCGGGTAGCGGCGGCGCAGGGTGCCGAGCAGCCGCCCGGCCTCGCCGGAGGTTGCGCCGTACATCGCGCCCAGCATGGCCACCTTCGCGTGGGCCCGATCCCCGCCGAAGCCGTCGTCGGCGAGCGCGGTGTAGAGGTCATTCTGTTGCGACACCGCCTGCAGCACAGGGTCTCTGGAGATCGCCGCCAGGACGCGCGGCTCCAGCTGCGCGGCGTCGGCGACGACGAACACGAACCCGGGATCGGCGATCACCGCCCGGCGGACCAGTCGTGGAAGCTGAAGTGCCCCGCCGCCTCTGGCGGCCCACCGACCGGACACCACCCCGCCGGGTACGTATCCGGCGTGGAAGCGGCCGTCGTGAACCCACTCCGCGAGCCAGTTCCAGCCGTTGGCGCTGAACAGCCGGGAGAGTTCCTTGTAGGCCAGCACGGGAGCCACGGCCGGGTGGTCGAGCTGCTGGATCACCCAGGAGCGGGTGGTCTCGATGTCGAAACCGGCGCGGCGGAACGCTTCCCGGAGTTCCACTGCGGAGTCGGGGTTGACCGGCGACCCGAAGGCGGCGTCGATCTCGGCCGCCAGCGCAGCCATCCGCGCCGGACATGCACCGGGCGCTGGACGAGGACCGAGCTGGTCGGTCAGGATTCCGTCCAGTATCTCGGCCCGCAGCGGCAGCCCCACGAAGCCCATCTCCGCCGCCGCCAGCGCCGCCGCGGACTCGGCCGCGATGAGCAGACGCAGCGCAAGGTCGGCACCCGCCCGATTCCGCTGGTCGACGAACGCCTCCCGCACCATGGTGAGCGCCTGGACCGGCGACGGTTCGGCCGCGGCGGTGTCGAACAGCGTCAGCCGGGGCGCCGTCGCCGACAGCACCGGGTCCGGGGGCACCGGCCGGCCATGCCGCCGCGCGTGGACCGCCGCTGCGGCGGACGGAGCACCGTACCGGCCCTCGCGACCCAGCAGGATCCGTTCGGTCAGGCCGATGTCGTGACAGCGCCGCACGCGCATGCCGGCGGCCAGCCACGGCTGGTAGACCGGTTCGGTTGCGTCCCACAGCCACCGCACACCCGCCGATTCCCAGGCCGCCAGGTCGGCCGGCGACGCCACGGCCTGCGGGTCGGCGAGCGGCGTGCCGTCCTCCGTCATGCGCTGAGCCAGCCAACCCGACCCGGGAACCGGGACGACGGCAGCGATCACCCCGTCATTCTGGCCGTTGCGCCGCCGCGTGCCGTTCGGCCGGGCTCCTTGGTGTGGTCCGGGTGCGGTGGTAGTTTCTGTCCTCGGCGCCGCTCGCGCCCAACCTCCACCGCCGGCCCCCAGCGCCGGCCGACCGGGGGCAAAGGGCCTTCCGTGCTCGAGCGATCACCGTTCCGACCCGTCGTGGGCGCGCTGCTGGGGAGCGATCGCTGCGACGAGGAGGATCGCCGATGACGGAGAACGCCAACCTCAAACGCCGGATCCGCGAGCGCGCGGCCAGGACCGGCGAGTCCTACACCGCCGCGCGCCGGCACCTCGTCAACGACCCGGCTGACCCGACGCCGGCCAGCATGACGGTCGCTGTGGCACAGACGGTGCTGCTCCCCGATCCCCGGTCCCGCGAACAGCTGCGCGAGAGCGGCCGGCGCGTGCGGGAGCTCATGGGTGACGCGGCCGCCGCGGGCGCCGCTCTCGTGCAGTTCCCGGAGGGCGCGCTGACCTCGCCGGGCAAGCGCGTCGTCTCCAGCCGCGGGCCGGAGATAGTCGCCGAGGCCGATTGGTCGGCGGTCGACCGGACCACCCTGACCGCGGAGCTCGACGCCGTCGCCCACGCCGCACGCGAACTCGACATCTGGGTGGCGATCGGCGGAATCCACTTCTCCGAGGGAGACGCTCGTCCGACGAATGCGCTGTTCGTCCTCTCGAACCGGGGCGCACCCGCCGGCCGGTACGACGAGCGGATGCTGTCGAGAACGAAGTCGACGTACATGTACCGCCCCGGTACACGCCCCTTGGTATTCGATGCGGGCGGCGTGCGGTTCGGCTGCGCACTCGGGATGGAGACGCAATACCCGGAACTGTTCGCCGCCTACGAACGGGCGGACGTCGATTGCATGCTGTTCTGCACGGCGGGTAATCCGGAGCTGCCCGAGGTCTTCGCCATCGAAGCGGCCGGACATGCGGCGGCGAACTCGTACTGGATCGGTTATGCGGGGCCGGTCCCCGCCTCCCCCGGCGAACCACCGGCGGGCATGCTGTCCCCGACCGGCACCTGGGCCGCCCGGTGCGCACCGACGGGCGAGGGCATCACGGTCGCCACCATCGACACGGGCGTCGGAGTCCAGGCGCGGACCTGGCGCCGGTCGGTCCGCACCGCCGCGACCGGCTCGTAGCACCCGGTCAACCTGCTCGGCGCTGGTCTGGCATCACCGCCTGGGGCGGCCGAGCAGGAGCCGCCCGATCAGCGGCGCAACCCCGCTGCCAGTGCCTCCGCGAAGGCCACGACGAATGCGGGATCGGCCCTTTCGCGCAGGTAGATCACGCGGAACAGCACAGTGCCGACGATCTCGGCGTGCAACAGGTCCAGATCGGCAGAGAGGCGCTCTTCCTGGCTGGTGAGCTCACCCCGCTCAGCCGCCCGGTCGAGCACGGCCTTGATGTGCACCTTCTCCGCGGCCACGAAGGTGTCCCGAAACCGTTGGCGCATGCTCTCGTCGGTTGCGATGGCCGCGAGTATTCCGGACGCAGCGTGGCCGGCGGCCGTGGTGGACAGGGATTGGACGACCAGCTCGATCACCGCCGCCAGGTCGTCGGTGAGCGAACCCCGGTCGCCGGTCGGGATCGGGTTGACGTCGTGGATTGCGCTGGCGAACACCAATTCCGCCTTCGACGGATACCGGCGGTACAGCGTCGTCTTGGCCACCCCGGCCCTGGCGGCCACCGCCTCCATGGTGAGCGCGTCGAATCCACCTTCGGTCAGCAGATCTCGTGTGGCCTGCTGGATCAAGTGGTCGACTCGTCCACTGCGGGGCCGCCCGGCACGATGATCCGGCACTCCTGCCCCCTCCCCTGAGTCGTCCGCGAATTGCTACGCTACGTTTCGTAGCTTATCAACCACGGGAGGCAGACATGAGCGATGTCGATCGGGCCAGGACCTTCGAGAAGTGGGCGGGGCGGACGACGCTGGGCATCGCGGTACTGCACGTGGCGGTGCTCACCCCGGCCACCGCGAAGTGGTGGCCGGCTTGGGTCCGCGGTGAGATGTGGGGTCGCAAGCCCGGTACTTTCGGTGGAAGTGCTGCAGCACATGCCTTCTGGGCACTGCCGGGGAGCTTCGCCGCTCCACTGGCCGTGGTCGGGACACTGACCGGAAGCCTGGTCCGCGAAGGCCGGCCGGTGCCACCCTCGGTGGGACGGGTACTGCTGGGCTGGGTGCTCGGGTGTGCGGCGATTGCCGAGCCCTCGGGCTTCCCGCTCGGATTCCTGCCCGTCGGCTTCTACCTGCGGGCCAGCCAACTCCGTCGGAAAGGGGCCGTGCACGCCGAGTCCGTCCAGCGGTGACGGTCCTCGCCGCGTGTGCGGGACCTCGTGCGTGACGCGGCCGCCGCGGGCGCCGCTCCCCGTGCAGTTCCCGTGCATTTCCGGTGGCCGCGGAGACCTCGCCGGCGATCGTCGTGCAACGACTCGGCCGCGGATATCCGTCCGACGTCGTACGACAGGACCGACGACCGCAGAGGGTGGGAGACATGGCGAGATTTCGCGTCGTCGCTCTGATCACGCTGATGGGGACGATGGCCGCGTGCACCACTGTTGCGCCAGCGCCCGGATCGTCCAGCGCCGCACCCCCGACCTCCATCACAGTCGCGACGGGACCAGCGCTGTCGAGCGGTCATCCATCACCCGCGACCGGTGCGTCGATCTCCCTGAGCCAACCGCCCGGCACCTACTCGGTTTCTCAGTTCGTACTCTGCGGGCAGCAGTTCGGACAGTTCGAAGGCTCCCAACTGTCGATCTATCCGGACGTGCCGAAAACGCTGGTGCCCGAGCCGGGTTCCAGCGGACCGGCCCTCATCGTCGCCGTGGCGGCCGATTGCAATCACGGTGCTGCGGTCACCGTGGTCCCCGAGGGAGCCGCGAAGGTGACGTCCATGGTTTCTGCGAGGGACGGAAAGCCGCTGGTCGTCCTGGTGGTTCCGCAAGGCGACCGGAAAGGCGTCATCACCTTCAGTCCGGCCAAGGGCACGCCGGTCCGTACCAGTATTGGTTGACTCGCCGGCGCGTGGGCACCACCGATCAGGCAAGCCACACCAGGCAGAACTCGTTGCCCTCGACATCGGCCATCACGGCGACGGTCCCCTCGTCGTACTCGTGTACCTCACCGAGATCGCGGCCACCGAGGTTCCGTACGGACGTGATCGCTCCGGCCAGGTCGTCCACTTGGACGTCGAGGTGCAGGCGGGCCTTGCCGTGCTTGGGCTCGGGCACCGGTTGGAACGTCAGGACCGGGCCACCGCGGGTGAGCGGGCCGATGCGGCGCCAGCCCGGCAGGGAGTCGCGCACCTCCAGCCCGAACAACGCAGCCCAGAACTGCGCCACCGCATCGACATCCCTGCAGTCGACGGTGACCGCGGACAGCGAGAAGGTCGGCATGGGCCGACGGTACGACGCTCCGGAGGTCGGTGCACCAGGAGCGAAATCCAGCGGCGCGCCCCGGCCGCCGTGTGATGTATTGCCACGATGACTGACGACACCCCACCGATCGATCAACTGGGCCGGGCGCTGACCGCGGTGGACTCGCTCGTCGCCGGCGTCCTACCCGGGCAGTGGTCGGTGCCGACGCCGTGCAGCCAGTGGTCGGTGCAGCAGCTGGTCGATCATCTGGTGGGGATGAACCGGGTCTTCGTCGCGATGCTGGACGAGCAGCCCCCGCCCCAGCGGTCCGAGCGGAGCGCCGACGAGCTGGCCGAGGCGTTCACTGCCTCTGCGGCGAGCCTGCTCCACGCGTTCGACCGACCCGGAGTGCTCGAGCAGCAGTTCCGAGGTCCGCTCGGGACGATGACCGGCGCGGACCGTCTGCAGATCCGCCTCTACGACCTGCTCGCACACGGCTGGGATCTCGCTCGGGCCACCGGTCAGCCGGTCGACCTGCTGCCCGATGACGTCGCCGAGCAGTCGCTCGCGTTCGTCCGAGGTCAGCTGCTCGACTCCGCGCGTCCCGGCCGGTTCGACCCGGCGCAGCCCGTCACGGACGATGCCCCGGCGATCGAGCGACTGGTGGCCTTCCTCGGACGGCGGAGATAGCCGGGCGGCGGCTCGTCGAGCCGCCATGGTCTGTCGATCGCCCGAGCACTGGTGCACACTCGCATCGTGTTGGATCGGTACCCACCCCTCGAGCCGTACGACTCCGGAATGCTCGACGTGTCCGACGGTCACCGGCTGTACTGGGAGACCTGCGGCCTTCCTGACGGCACGCCGGCGCTCTGGCTGCACGGCGGCCCGGGCAGCGGGTCCTCGGTGAACGCACGGCGAAACTTCGATCCCGCCGCCTACCGGGTGGTGCTGTTCGACCAGCGGGGCTGTGGGCGCAGCCGGCCGCTGGCCAGTGCGCCGGATGCCGACCTGTCGACCAACACCACCGCGCACCTGATCGCCGACATCGAGCAGGTCCGTGAGCGACTGGAAATCGAGCGGTGGGTGGTGGTCGGCGTGTCGTGGGGAGTCACCCTCGGCATCGCCTACGCCCAACGCCATCCGAATGCGGTGCGCGCCATGGTATTGGCGGCCGTCACCAGTGCCGACCGGCACGAGATCGACTGGATAGTGCGCGATATGGGACGGATCTTTCCGCTTGAGTGGGACGACTTCGCCTCGCTCGTTCCGGCGGCCGAACGCGACGGGAACCTGCCCGCGGCGTACGCGAGGCTGCTCGCCGATCCCGACCCGGCGGTCCGCGAGCGGGCCGCGCGGGCCTGGTGCACGTGGGAGGACACCCACGTCTCGCTGCTGCCGGGGTTCACGCCGAATCCCCGGTACCAGGACCCTGATTTCAGGCTGCTCTTCGCCCGGCTGGTCACCCACTACTGGGGTCACTACTGCTTCCTGCCCGACGGCGACCAGCTGGCCAGGATGGACGCCATCGCCGACATCCCGGCGGTGCTGATCCATGGCCGGTACGACGTCTCCGGGCCGCTGGATACCGCCTGGCACCTCCATCAGCGGTGGCCGGCCAGCCGGTTGGTGGTGCTGGAGGACGCCGGACACGGCGGAGCCGGCTTTCCCGAGGCGATCGTCGCCGCGACCGACTCCTTCCGCGACGCGCCGTGATCGAGCCATGACTTCCCGATCACTGCGCTTCGGTTCAGTGGCCGCGGCCTACGAGCAATTCCGTCCGGGCTACCCCGGCACCGTGGTGGACGAGGTGCTCGCCTATTCGCGTCATCCGATTCGCACGGCCCTGGAGATCGGCGCCGGGACGGGAAAGGCGACCCGTGCCTTCGCCGGTAGCGGGATCACCGTGACGGCGACCGATCCCGACCCGGCCATGCTCGCCGTGCTTCGCGAGCATGTGCCGGACACCGTTGTGCCACTTCGGTTCTCGTTCGAGGACCTACCCGTGGACCAGTCCTACGACCTGGTGTTCGCAGCCGCTTCCCTGCACTGGACGCGTCCGGTCGACAGGTGGCCGCGGGTCGCCGCTCTGCTGGCACCGAATGGGACGTTCGCCTCCTTCGGCGGGCCGGTCCGGCTCGCTGATCCCGGCACCGAAGAAGCTGTCCGCGCGGCTCGTTCGGAGTTCCTCACCGAGGACGACATCGCCTCGCCGGACGGAACACCCGCCGACAGCGCACTGCAGTGGCCGGGCACCGAACTGCTCCGGTCGGACCTGTTCACCGACGTGCGCCAGACGGGCATCGAACGACGCCCCACCTTCTCGGCCCAGCACTACGTCGGGTACCTGTCCACCGTCTCCGCCTACCTGGAACTGCCCGACCCCGCCCGGCACGCCGTGCTGGACCGCATCCTGGCGGTGCTTCCCGAGCAGGTCGAGATCGTCGCCGACATCACGGTTCACCTCGCCCGGCGACGATGAACACGGACGACGAGCACCAGACGGCGCCGCCACTGCCGGGTGGGGCGCCGGCGCCCGGTGGGACGTCAGAGCCCGGTGGCCCGCAGGCCGAGCCAGGCGGCCAGCTCCTCGATCTCGGCATGGATCGCGGCGGTCAGCGGCTTGGTCAACCGGACATCGGGGTGCAGCGCGTGCACGTCGAAGGTGCCCTTCTTCCGGTCCGCGGTCGCGTCCAGCTTGCCGACCAGCCGATCCTCGTGCAGCACGGGCAGGGCGAAGTAACCCCATCTGCGGGCGGCCGCCGGCTTGTACATCTCCAGGACATACTCGAAGTCGAACAGGTCCGAAGTACGAATTCGATCATGAATCAACCGGTCGAACGGCGACAGCAGGGCGGTGCGCCCGGCGAAGGGCAGCCCGACGGCGTCGGGGTCCACCCGCCATTCCAGCTTGCTGCCATCGACCACCGCGGCCACGCCCGCCTCGCCGACCGAGGCGGCGGGGGCGATTCCCAACGATCGCAGCCGCCGTTCGTCGCGCCGGCGGATCGCCTCCGCCCGCGGAACCACCGACACGTCAGGCGGGTAGACGCGTTCGGCGAGATCCCAGAGTCGTTGCCGGCCAACACGTCCGGCGATCGCGACCTGTCCACGGCCGACGAGGATCTCCAGCATCATCGTCACGTTGCGGCTGTGCGTCCAGCCGGTCGACTGCCAGCCGACGACACAGGTGTCCGGGATGTCCCGGGACTGCAGTGGGCCGGCGTCGCGGAGGCGTTCGAGGACGTCCCGCTGGAACGAGGCGTTGGCAGCCAGGAACTCCCGGCTGCGGGCATACACCGGCGGACCCGACATCTCGGCCAGATACAGGCCCAGATCAGCCATCGGCCGCACCAGCGCGACCGGCCACAGGTGCTCGAACAGGGTGCGGTCCTGCTCGATGGCGGTCTTGAGGTGCACCGGTTGATACTGCGAGCCCAGCCGGCTCCACGAGATCAGGTCGGCACACGGTGCCACCGCCGCAGTCGGATCCACCTGCAGGAACGTCAGCCGCTGAACCATCGGCAGCAGCGCGGTCGGCCGGTCGGCGCTGAGCAGCTGAGCCCGGACCGCGATACGCCTGGCTTCGTCCCGGTCGAGCCGCAGTGGGGGCATCGGGGGATGGTAGGTGGTGCCCTTCCGGTGCGACCCACCGCACCTCCGCGCATCATCACCGGTGAGCCGGACAGCACGGCTGTTCCGACTCGGCGGACATCGGACGTCAGGAAGGGCCGCTCATGAGTTCTCCCGTCGCACAAACCGGCGACTCCTCGCAGCACCAGCCCGAGACGGGCGAACCCATGCTCTCGGCCGAGGTGGTGGCCGCGGAGATCAGCACTCCGCAGCAGCCGATGGGCCGGCCGGGGCGGCCGTTCAACCGGCGCTCGCCGTTCTTCATCGGGATGGCCGGCGCGGCAGGGGTCGCCGTCACCTACTTCCTGATCCAGCTGATAGTCAGCGCCCGGCCGGTGCTGATCCTGATCGGGCTCGCCGTCTTCCTCGCCGTCGGCCTGGAGCCGGCGGTGTCCCTGCTGGTCCGGCACCGTTTCCGGCGCGGGTTGGCCGTTCTCGTGGTCGTGGTGGTGATCCTGGGCGTCGTCGTCGGTTTCCTGGCCGCCGCCATCCCCGCGCTGGTCACCCAGGGCACGGGCATCGTCAAGAACATCCCCACCTGGGTGAAGCAGGCGAACGATCACCACTCGCTGCTCGGGCGGCTCAACGACCAGTTCAAGCTCGAGGACAAGATCCAGTCGGTGCTCAGCAGTTCCAGCCAGAGCATCGCCAACGGGGTGCTCGGCGCCGGGGTGGTGGTCTTCAGCGCCCTGACCGACACCTTCGTCGTGCTCATCCTGACGATCTACTTCCTCGCCGACATCCCGCGCATCCGGCGGCTGGTGTACCGGCTGTTCCCGGAGAGCCGCCGCCCGCGGGCGATTCTGATCGGCGACGACATCGCAACCAAGGTCGGCGGTTACGTGCTGGGCAACCTCGTCGTGTCGGTCGTCGCCGGGCTGCTCACCTTCGGCTGGCTGCTGGTCTTCGGCGTGCCCTACGCCTTTCTGCTGTCCATCATGGTGGCGCTGCTGGACCTGGTACCGGTGATCGGCTCGACCGTCGCCGGCATCGTCGTCGCGCTGGTCGCCCTCACCGTCTCGCTGCCGGTCTGCCTTGCCACCATCGGCTTCTTCGTCTTCTATCGGCTGCTCGAGGACTACCTGCTGGTCCCGCGCATCATCGGTCGGGCCGTCGAGGTACCTGCGCTGGTGACCGTGGTGTCGGTGCTGGTGGGCGGGGCGCTGCTGGGCATCATCGGGGCACTGGTCGCGATCCCGGCCGCGGCCGCCGTGCAGCTGCTGGTCCGGGAGATCCTGCTGCCGCGCCAGGACCGGGCCTGACCTGCTCCGGGATCGCCAGCACCACCAGGGTCGCCAGGGCGAGCAGCACGTAGGCCTGGCCGGTGAGCTGCTGCCACAGGTCGGCGCCGTACTCCCGGTCCCGGCCGTGCGGCGCCCACCAGAGCGTCCAGCTACCCAGCGCGACCAGCCACCCGGCGGCAACGACCTGCCGGCGCAGCAGCGGCGGCCCGGACCGCGGGACCAGCAGCCCCGCGACGACCACCACGGCCCACACCCAGTGGTGCGACCAGGACACGGGCGAGAGGAGCAGGCCGACCAGAGCGAGCACCGCGACGGTTCCCACCGGCGTCCCGAACCGATCCTGCTCGCGCAACGCCCGGTACCCCAGTGCCGCGGTCGCCACCGACAGCAGCAGCCACCAGGGCAGTGACCCGCCGGGCCCGGTCAGCCGCCAGATCGCGCCGTCGAGCGACTGGTTCGAGATGTAGGCCACCCCGCCGACGCGGGTCGCGTCGAAGCCGGTGCCGGTCCAGAACGCCCACGACGACGCAGGGAGCGCGACCGCCCCGACGGCCACGGTGCCGACGGCCGTGACGGCCGCCTGCACCGCTTCCCGACGGCGCCCCAGCGCCCACAGCCCGACGACGAAGACAGCCGGGGTCAGCTTGATGCCCGTGGCCACCCCCAGCCAGAACCCGGAGGTGCGCGGCACGAGCATGGTGGTGAGCACCAGGACCAGCAGCACCAGGTTGACCTGGCCCAACAGCAGCGTGGAGAGCACCGGCTCGCACACCACCGCGAGCGCAACGACGAACGGGCGCCGGGCCGGGACCAGGCGGGCGGGCAGCAACAGGCAGACCCGCGCCAGCGCCAGCACACTGCCGACGGTCAGCACGACCTCGGCCGGTCGCCGGCCGATCGCCGCCAGCGGCGCGAACAGCAGGGCGGCGAACGGTGGATAGGTGAAGGGCAGCCCGCTGGCCGGGTCCGCCAGCCGGTAGAGCGCATCGTGGCCGGTCAGCGCGGCGGCGCCCGCCATCCGGTAGATCCGCAGGTCGAGCAGCTCGCCGTGCAGGTGCACCGCCAGCAGCGCCAGGACCGCGACCGCCAGGACGACGGCGTGGTGACCCGGCCGCCGGGCGGCCGTCCAGGAGGACGCCAGGTCGGCGTCGCACCGGGCGCACACTCAGGCGGCCGCGGGCAGCAGCGGCAGCCGGCTGCGGGTGAGCAGCCCGGCCACCAGGTAGGCGGCCATCGGAAGGCCCAGTCCCAGGACCAGCAGCTCACGCCAGGGCACAACGAACAACGGGCTGGAGAACGCACCGGTCAGCCGCTGCAGGCGGACCAGGCCCCAGGCCGGCACCAGGCCCGCTGCGCAGCCCAGCAGACAGCCCAGTGCGGTGACCAGCAGCGCCGACCAGCCCGACATCGACCGCCGCACCCGGCCGGACGCGCCGACTGCGCCCAGGGTGGCGAGGTCGCCTCGTGAATCGGTCACCGTCAGGGCGGTGATCACCGTCATGGTGGCGCCGATGAGCAGTGCGGCGCCGGCCAGCACCAGCCACAGCACATAGCCCGGTACGAGGTCGCCGGGCCAGGAGCCGCGCTCGACGTAGCTGCCCACCTGCACGCTCTCGGCCTCCGCGC
The DNA here is from genome assembly GCA_964242105.1 of uncultured Nakamurella sp. Lineage (GTDB taxonomy): Bacteria > Actinomycetota > Actinomycetes > Mycobacteriales > Nakamurellaceae > Nakamurella. The sequence continues at coordinate 32,792 of CAXTBG010000041.1, forward strand.
CGGCGGAGAGGTCGTCCTGCATGGCCTGCGTGACGCCCGAGGCGTCGGGCACCAGCAGTCGCAGGTCGTCCGGCGCCACGCCCAGGCGCTTCGCCGCCGCCGGGGACAGCACCGCGACGACCGTGCTCGGATTCCATGGACCCAGGACCGCCGGGGTGGCGCGCTGCCGGATGTTCACCCTGTTGCCGTCGGCGTCGAACGAGGAGATCGCAACCTTCAGTCGCCCGTCCGCACCCAGGTAGCGGCGGTCGAACACCACCGCTCCGCCGGCGGCCAGCTCGCGGTCTGCGACCGGGTCGTCGCCGATCAGGGCGTGCAGGAGAGCCGCGTCGCCGACCACCAGACCGGCCAGTCCCTGGCCGTAGACGCTCGACGGGGCGGCGTGTGCCTGCTGGCGGGTCAGCGTCGTGAACGACATGTCCACACACCGCAGGTCCACCCGTGCCCGGGGAAGCTCCGCGGCGGTCGGCGGCAGCCGGGTGTCGTCGACCTCCACCGGGCCGGTACCGGCCGCGAGCCATGGGCAGCGCTGGCCCGCCGCCATCACCGCATCCACCGAGTCGGTGGGGACGGGCGCGGCGACGGCCCGGTAGGTCACCGGGTGCACGCCCGGCCAGTACCGGGCGACCAGCGACGGCAACCGTGCGTCACCCGGAACCGTGCGGTCCTCCAGTCCATCGAGGTAGCTCATCACGGTCGCCTGGCCATTCCGAAGTGCGGCGACGTACGTCTGCTGCCTGTCCGCGTTCCACGTCGCCATCAGTACGGCGACGATCACAGCCACCGCGGAGGTCGCCATCACCGCGGCGACACCCGCGGCCGTTCGTCCGCGCCGCCGGGCCGCGGCGCGCAGGGCAAGCCGCGGCACCGTCGGCAGCCAGCTGGCCAGCCGGGCGGCGGCCAGGATCAGCAGCGGCGCGGCGAGCATCAGGCCGACCAGGACGGCGACCATGCCGGCGGCCAGCAGCAGCCCGCGACCCTCCAGCATCGAGCCGGGCTGTTCGGGGAGCGGCGCGACCGCCAGCGTCACGGTGACCACCACGCCGGCCACGCAGAGGGCGGCGCCCAGACCCGACCACCACCCCGCGCGGCGGCCGGAGGCGGGCACGTCGACGACGGTGCGCGTGGGTCCGGACCGGACGGCCTTCAGCGCCGGCGGGAGCGCGGCCGCGAGGGTGGTCACCAGTCCCAGCACCGCAATGACCGCCAGGTCACCGGCCGTCAGGTGCAGCGCGAAGAAGTGCACGCCTGCCAGCGAGGTGACCAGCGGCCGGGCGAGCGCTCCGAGCAGCACACCGACGCCCATCCCGACGGCTACCCCCAGCCCACCGAGCACGGCGGCACCGCCCAGGGTCACCGCCGCCAGCTGCAGGGGCGAGCCGCCGGTGGCGGCCAGGATCCCGAGCTGGCGGCGCATCCGGCGGGCATTGATGGCGAAGGCCGGACCGGCCAGGAAGACCACCTGCAGCAGCCCGAGCACCACCGCCACGACGACCCCGGAGACGACCAACACCTGGTTGAGGTGGTCACCGGATTCGGGAGGCGGGGACGCGAGGACCACCTGACGGGAGTAGACCTGGATCCCGACCGCATCCAGCTGCTGGACCCGCTCCCAGGAGATCGGACCGGATCCCGTGAGCAGATACCGCGGGCCATGGAACGAGTCCAGGACGGCAATGGAACCCGGAAGGGCGACGACGGCGTCGGCGTCGGGTTGACCGGGGCGCTGCAGCAGACCCACGACCGTCCGGGGAACCGCCGGCGACCCGATGGACACCTTGTCACCGACGCCGATGCCCAGCTGTCGCGCGAGATGGCCGGTGACGGCCACCGAACCCCCGCCGTCGGGGAACTCCCCTGACGTGAGGCCGTACCGCCCGCCGGCCGCCGGCGAGCGCAGGTCCAGCAGATCGACGCCGACGCTCCGATAGTGGAGGCTGCCCGGCGCGGCGACGGGCGCCCTGCCGGTGAGCCACAGCGTCAGCTGCGTCCCCCGGGGGAAGAAGCGCACGACGTCGGCCACCGGCCGGATCGGCGTCCCGGTGGCGTCGAAGCCGTCCGCGGTCGGTCCGCCGCTGAACGTCCCGGCCCAGGTGTCGGTCGGCTGCTGGTCCACGTGCGTCGCACCCTGCGGCGCCCAGAGGTAGGCCTCCGCGTCGGCGAGCTGATCGCGCACCTGCTCGGCCGAGCTCGCAAACGTGCTGCGGTACCACACATCCACCGCCGTGACGCCCAGGATCGGCAGCGCCACCAGCAGGACGATCAGCAACGACCGCATCGGGTGCCGCGCCGCATCCCGACGGGCGATCCGCAGCGCCGGAACAACGGCGGTCGCATCACCACGCCTCACTGCTGGCCGGCCGCGAGCAGCTCGTCCGCCCGGTCGGCGCCGGCCGTGTCGATCATCCGGCCGTCCCGCAGGAACACCACCCGGTCCGCCCAAGCCGCGTGCCGGGCCTCGTGGGTGACCAGCACGACGGCTGCGCCGGCGTCGGCCCGATCGCGCAGCAGCGCCAGGATCATCTCGCCGGTCCCGCTGTCCAGCGCACCGGTCGGTTCGTCGGCGAGCAGCAGCCGCCGATCGCCGACCAGCGCGCGGGCGATGGCCACCCGCTGCTGCTGACCGCCGGAGAGCTGGTCGGGGTACCGCCTGCCCAGGTCCGGCAGGCCGACCTCGCGGAGCGCCGCGAGCGCATCCCGACCGGCCTGGCGACGCCCGATGCCGTCCAGCTCCCGCGGCAGGGCCACGTTCTCGTGCGCGGTCAGCGTCGTCAGCAGGTTGAAGCTCTGGAACACGTAACCGATGTGCCGCCGGCGCAGCATCGCCCGCCCCGACGCGCCCAGCACCCCCAGGTTGCTTCCCTCCACGGTCACCGTCCCCGAGCTCGGCGATTCGAGGCCGCCCGCCAGTTGGAGCAGCGTCGACTTACCTGACCCCGAAGGCCCCATCACGGCGACGAACTCACCACTGGCCACCTCGAGCGATACGCCCGTCAGGGCATGCACGGCGGTGTCCCCGCGGCCGTGCACCCGCCCCACGTCCCGCAGTTCCAGGATGGCCGTCATGACCGCGCCCCGTGCTGCGGGCGCGCTGCCGGCGTGGCCTGGGCCGCGTCCGGTGGACGGGTCGACCCGGCCGGGCGGACATAGCCGGAGCTGCGCAGGAGAGCGGTCTCGCAGTGGTCCAGCCAGCGGATCTCCGCCTCCGCGGCGAAGATCATCGACTCCAGCACCAGTTGCCAGGGCAGGTCGGACCTGTCCCGCCCGCCGTGCCGCTTCACCCTGGTCAGGTCCTGCAGCGAGCGCATGGTGTCGGCGCGCTGGGTCTGCAGGACGGCGGCCGAGTCGACGCCGGTGGCGGTGACGGCCAGCGCGATCTTGATGGCCAGCTCGTCGCGGGGCCGCTCACTGCGGGCCACCGGCGAACGCCACCACTGCTCCAGCTCGGCCCGTCCGGCGTCGGTCAGCGAATACATCGCCCGCCCGTCCACCTCTCCGGTCCCGGCGGCGAGCCCGTCGCGCTCCAACCGGGCCAGCGTGGTGTACACCTGCCCGATGTTCAGCGGCCACACCGATCCGGTCAGCTCCTCGAACCGGGAACGGAGCTGATATCCGTAGGCATCGCCGTCGGCGAGGAGGGCGAGCAAGCTGTGGCGTATCGACATACCGGGTATCTATACCGGGTATGTTGCATTCCGGCAAGCATTCGCTCGCGTGTCGCCGGACAGCTCGGACGGTCATCTGGAACGACGTGCAACCCCGCGCCCATCGGTTACCGTCCCTTCTGGAAACGGGGAGGCCACCGCCGTGCGGGACTCGACAGCTGTGCAGAAGCGAGGTAGCCGGTGACGGTGCACGCGGGGACGCTGCCCCCGGCCCCCCTGGGTGCCGACCCGGCGCCGGTCCCCGTGCGCGGGCGGCTCCGGCCCGTCGGCTGGGTGCTCTACGGACTGTGGGCGCTGTTCGCGGCCGTGTACGCGACGCTGTCGCTCACCCGGTTCTCGATCCTGTCCACACCGTCGTGGGACAACGGGATCTTCCAGCAGGCGATCAGCGCTTACGCGCACCTCCGGGCGCCGATCGTCAACCTGAAGGGGCCCGGGTACAACATCCTGGGCGACCACTTCTCCCCCGTGCTGGTGCTGCTCGCTCCGGTCTACCGGGCGTTCCCGTTCGCCCAGACCCTGCTCGTGGCGCAGGCGGTGCTGATCAGCGCCGCGGTGGTGCCGGTCACCAGGGCGGCGCTGCGGCACGTCGGCACCGCCGCGGGGCTGGCGATCGGCGTCGCCTTCGCCCTGTCGTTCGGCGTGCAATCGGCCGTCTACACCGACTTCCACGAGATGGCCTTCGCCGCACCGTTGGTCGCGTTCGCCGGTGAGGCCTATCTGCTACGCCGCTGGCGGGCGGTCGCCGCGTGGTCCCTGCCGCTGCTGCTGGTCAAGGAGGACCTGGGTGTCACGGTCGCGGTGATCGGCGTGGTGCTGTTCCTGGCAGGCGCCCGCCGCATCGGTGCGTGGGTGGCCGGCACCGGCGTCGTCGTCTTCCTGCTGGTGCTGTTCGTGGTGATCCCCTCGTTCAACCCGGCCGGGAGGTTCGACTACTGGTCGACCGTCAGCTTCGGCGACGGCGGGCCGAGCGCGTTCGCCACCTTCTTCACCGGCTGGGACCTCAAGACGGTCACCCTGCTGCTGACCTTCGGCATCACCGGCTTCCTCTGCCTGCGCTCGCCGTGGGCGCTCCTCGCCCTGCCCACGCTGGCTTGGCGGTGGGTCGGCCGAAACCCCGACTACTGGGGCACCAACTGGCACTACTCGGTGATCCTGATGCCGATCGTCTTCATCGGGCTGATCGACGCGATCGTGCGGCTGCGGGCCGGCGGCCCGGCCTGGCTGCGCCGGTACGCCGAGCACGTGCCGACCGCCGCGGCGTCGGTCGCGCTGGTGCTCTGCCTGCAGTTCCCCCTGGCGAACCTGTTCAAGGCCGAGACCTACCACCCCGGCGATACCGTTGCCGCCGCGAAAGCGGTGATCCGCCTGATGCCGCCGGGCTCCACGGTGGAGACGAATCTCGGCCTGGTGACGCACCTGGTGGGCGACTACTCCGTCTACTGGTTCACCACGGTCGGCAACGCCGTGCCGGACTACGTCCTGATGGATACCAGGACCGACCACCGGGGCGACGACGGTGACGTCGTGGCCTTCGCCCAGCAGCAGCACCCCGGAGCCCGCTACCGACTGGTCGTCGACCGCGACGGGTACCAATTGGCCGCGCTGGTCAAGTAGGTGGCGGTGTCATCACAAGGCGTGCTCGGCGGAATCGAGTAGCCGGTGTCGTCTACCGTCTGCCGATTCAACGACCTGGTGCAGACGGGGCCCCGTATGACCCGCGTCAGGAAGACCAAGTAGCTCCCGCTGGACTTGACAGACCGGCTATCTGGTCTGACACTTAAGCGACTGCTTTACTATGGAGGACGATGGACGTTGGAATCGCTCAGACCTTCGCCGCCCTCGGCGATCCCGTTCGCAACGCGATCGTGGACACGCTGGTGGCCGGAGACGCAACGGTCGGAGAACTGGCTGCCTCGTTCGCCATCACGCTTCAGGCTGTCTCACAACAGATCGGCACCTTGGAGCGCGCCGGCCTGGTCACACGGCACCGCGAAGGGCGTACCCGTCGGGTTCATCTCGAGATCGAGCGCATCGAACAGGCCGCGACCTGGATGGAGCTTCGGAGGCGACGCCTGGAGGAGCGGTACCAGCGCCTGGACGAGGTCCTGTCCGACGTGCTCGCTGCGGAAACTCCGCCCGAATCCGGAACCGATCACCGGTAACACAACAAATCGCACCCGAGAGGACCAACCATGAGCCTGCACGACATACGCCGCCCCGGCGTCACCGATCACACCCGCGTCGGAGACCAGACCATCCGACACCGCCGCGAGTTCAACGCCCCGGCCGTCGTGGTGCAACGCGCCCACACCGATCCGGACCTGTTCACCCGGTGGATGGGTCCACGCGGAACGACCGTCCGACTGGATCACTTCGATGCGAAGACCGGCGGCGCCTTTCGTTACGTCGTCGAAGCCGGGAACGGAAACAGCTGGGCATTTCGCGGCTCGTACCACAGCGTGCAGAACGGCGCCATCGTGCACACCTGGGAGTATGAGGCCGAGCCAGGCGTCACTCTGGAAACCCTTCGATTCTCCGACCTTCCGGAAGGCCGGAGCGTCTTGGAGATCAACTCGACCTACACGTCTCGACAGGCCTGCGACGACATGTTGGCCAGCGGAATGGACGCCGGCATGGACGAAGACTTCGAACGCCTCGACGCCGTCGCCGCCGAGTTCCTCTCCCACCACCCGCACTGACGCAACGCGCTGGCCAACGGTCGATTCTGACCGGCTGCCGGTCGTGCAAGGTCCGGCGGACAGCCGACCCGGCAGTAGGAATCCCCTGCCGCCATAGCGACTCGCACATCGCCCGGGCATCGCCGAACTTCGTGCTCGGCTGACCGTGCTGGGCGTGAAGGCGACCTCCAGAGACCGCGGCGCTGCGTCGGAGTCAGACCTTCGGGCGTAGATCGGTGGGGGTGTTGCGGTAGGCCGTCCACGCTTGTTGGAGGTCGCTTCGGATACCGCCCGGATGCTCGAGGTACCACTGCCTTGTGAACCGGTTGAGCTCGAACTGGGCGTCGATCGGCCGCGGGCCCGCCGACCGCGTCGCATGCCAGTGAGTGACGGCATCACCCAGGGTGGATCCGGCGTGGTCGGCGATGAAACCGCGCATCGCTGCGTCGAAGGTGAATGCCGCACCGATGTGTTCGGTGAAGAACGCCCGCAGCACCTGGCTGCACCGCTGCCCCACCGGGATGACCGTGTTCATCGACAGGACCCCATCGAGCTGCCCTGCCGCCGCAGGCCGCCGCGGCGCCGTAGGGGGGAGCGGATGGCCATCCAGCGCCGCGGCCAACCGGTCGGTCAGCTCGGCTTTGCTGCCGGCCGCACTGACACCCACCCGCCGCGCCAGGTCGGCGAGTTCGGACCGCAGCCAATACCAGCGCCGCAGCTCGACGCCGGACATCTGCGGTGTCAGCGCCGGCCGCTGCTCCGGACCACCGACGGCGCGCGCTGCATACCCACCGTCGTCAGCAACGTCAGTGTCGGCGTTGGCGGGAGGCGATGTCACGGTGTCGGCTTGCGAGGATGCGGAAGGGTGACAGTGCAAAACCTGTGCGGCGACCCCGGCGGTGCCGGCGTCGTCGGAGTAGAAGTGCTGCCCGTCGATATACGCATCGATCGGGGTAGCGGCGCCAACCCCGACCACCGCCACCCGGTGATGGCTGATAGCCCGTGCACAGCGTTCCCCTCACGTCTTATCAAGTGTCACTTCAGATGAAGGTGTCATCGCTATCTCGCGGCATCGGCCTGTAGCGACAGGCGCGATCCGAGCTTGAGGCTTCTCGTTCTGACAAAAGCTCGGCGGACGGGCCAGTCGCTTCCTCAAGCCGATGGCGCTGCCCGACGGCATCAAGGCCCTGCCGGTCCGTTCGGCGGATCTTTCCGTGGCCAGGGGCCCGGGCAGTGGTGCACTCCCGGGGTCAGTCCTTGACCCACTTGGCGGACAGGTAAACGGCCCCCCGCAGTGTGGTGGTGGCCACCGACCCACCACTCGCATACAGGTAGTAGGTCCAGCCTCTGGGCTGCTGGCCGGGTAGGTACCAACCGTCCTGCGTCGAATCTGCCGGGTTGCGATAACGGGTTTTGTCGTCCATGGAACGCGACACCTGCCAGCCTTGGAAGTGGTATCCGGGACGGGTGAAGGTGTTCCTGCTGGTCTTCGTGGTGGTGTCGTACAGCACGATGGTCGGGCTCATCGAGCCGGTACCGCCCGAGCCTGCGTCGTACTTGACGGTGAACTGGAATCCATCCAGTCGGTAGAGCTTGCCGGCGCCCACGTTCAACCCGAGGTAGAAGGTGCCGCGCTGGTGGGTCAGGTGCTCGCCCTCAGAGGTGGAGGGAGTCACGTACTTGGCGACCTGCCGGAACGACCAGTCGTAGACCGTAATCACGTTCTTCTTCTGGGAGCCCTTGGGGCTGGTGATGATGTACACGTACTGCTGGTCGCAGTCGATGCCCTGACTCAGACCGTTCTGCTCCAGAGCCGGCGATTTCGCAGTCTCCGTGAACGCCGCGTCGTAGACGTACAGCTGCCCGCCTACACCGCCTGCATACCGGTTGTTGACCGCGTCGTAGCAGAGGCCTGTTGTCGTGTGGGCGACGTGGACGGTCTTCTCGATCGCCAGCGTGTCCGGGTTGATGATCCTGATCGCCCGGGCCTGGTCGGCTTCCTGCGGCGCGCCGGAGTTCGTCCAGGCCGGCACCAGAAGCCGATGGGTATCCGAGTTCCAGGTCATGTCGTTGGCGTGGCCGAGCAGGTTCTCCAGCCCGCCGGCACGAGGCTTGAACTGCACTTGCTTCACCGTGGTCGACGAGTACGTTTTCGTCTTGACCAGGTTGATCGAATCGGCCTTGCCCGAGCCGCCGTCCTTGCGCACGACGTTGTACCAGTACTCGCCGACGTCATCGACGGCACCGCCTTGGAGTGAGGTGTACGAAGAGGAAACGGGCACCGTCGTTCCGGCGAGCGTCTGACTCGGGATGGTGTGGACGGGCACCGCGGCGGCTGCCGACCCGGGTACGGCGACCGCTACGACTGCTGCGGTGGCGCCGACGATCAATCCGGTGAATCTGCGCATCGGGGGGACCCGTTCTCACTGGTTGGGGAAGTTCTGTTCGAAGAGTGCAGGCTCCAGACTAAAGAATGCGGTCCGGCCAATCAGCCAACCTCCAGGTTCTTGGTCCTGGCGACCACCTCGGCAACGCGAGCTTCGATGTCGTCGAGTGCTTCGGCGAGCGGGGTGAGCTGTTGTACGGCGTCGATGTTGCGTTGGTTGGCCGCATCCCAGTCCGCAGGATCACGAGTTCGGAGCGGCGGTGCGCGCCGGCGAACCCCATCAATAGCAAGCCGGCGTCGAGGGTGCGCGGCCATTGCAGTCGGCCACACCGTCATCGACGGTCGCATCGCCTCCAACAGGGTCCGGACGTCGGCCAAGTGGGGTTGACCCCTGTTGGTGGACATTCACTCGCATGATCGCAGGTCACGCAGGGAGGATCTCCTCATGTCGGACGAGGGCAGGAAGTTCACCCCGGAGTTCCGGGCTGAGGCGGTGAAGTTGGTGACCGAGACCGGCCGGCCGGTGGCCCAGGTGGCCGCAGAGATCGGCGTCGGAGCTCAAACTGCTGGGCCGGTGGGTGAAGCTCGCAGGGCCGGAAGGGAACGAGCCCGATCGCTGGAGCCAACGGCGGGGTCATTGGGACCGGTACGTTCAGGGCCGATTCGTTCGGTTATCAACAGCTCATCGACTGGGCGAGCGCGCTCGGGAAAAAGATCATGTTCGCCATTGAGGGAACCGGTTCCTATGGCGTGTGCAGTGGGCAACCGGTTTGCTTAGCCCGGATACGCCGCCCTGCCGGATAGTTGATCTTGTGGCCCGGAGTTGA
>CAXTBG010000042.1:0-41387 GCA_964242105.1 uncultured Nakamurella sp.
GCCGAGGTGGTCGCCTACCGGGTGGCCATCGAAGCCGTCACCAACGCCGCGAAGCACTCCGGCACCGACGAGGCGTCCGTCGAGTTCGCCGTCCGGAACGGACGACTCCACCTGTGTATCCGGGACCACGGCTCGGTACTGCCCGCTTCCCGGCCGGGAGTGGGAGTGGCGACCATGCGTGAAAGAGTGGACGCGGTCGGCGGGACCTTCTCCGTCACCCTCCGCCCCGGTGACTGCACCGTGACCGCCGAGATCCCCGTCGGCAGCACCACGCCGGCCGTCGGACCGCTGACGCTCCTGGAACGGGACCATCGATGACGCTTCTCGCCGCACCGCCGCCCGCGGTCGGGACGATCGGCGTGGCCGTCGCCGGATTCGGCTGGATGGGCCGGGTGCACACGCAGGCGTACCTGCGCGTCGGCCACCACTACCCGCAGCTCGCCCTGAGCCCGAGGCTGGCCGCCGTGGCGGAAGCGGTGCCCGGGCGGGCCGAGGACGCCGCGGCGCAGTTCGGCTTCGGCGCCGTCACCCGTGACTGGCAGGATCTCGCAGCCGACGACACCATCGCCGCCGTCAGCATCACCGCGCCCAACTTCCTGCACCGGGAGATGGGCTGCGCGCTCGCCGCAGCGGGCAAGCACATCTGGATCGAGAAGCCGGTCGGGTTGACCGCGCAGGACGCCAGGGCCGTCGCGGCGGCGGCCGACGCGGCCGGGGTGCGCAGTGCGGTCGGCTTCAACTACCGCAACGCGCCGGCCGTCGAGCTCGCCCGTGAGCTCATCCGGGACGGGGAGCTGGGTGCCATCACGCATGTCCGGTTCCGGTTGCTCAGCGACTACGCCGCCCACCCCGACGGCGCGTTGAGCTGGCGGTTCGAGCGGAAGCGCGGTGGCAACGGCGCGCTGGGCGACCTGGCGTCGCACGGGGTCGACCTCGCCTGGTACCTGCTCGGTGATCTCGAGGCGGTGGCCGGTGACACCGCCACCTTCCTCACCCAGCGTGCCCGGCCGACCGGCGCGACAACCGGTCACGGACGGGCCACCGGCGGCGAACCGGGCCCGGTGGAGAACGAGGACTACGTCTGCGCGCTGCTGCGCTTCGCCTCCGGGGCGCGCGGCACGCTGGAGGCCAGCCGGGTGGCGGTCGGGTCACAGAACGACTACGGCTTCGAGATCCACGGCACGAAGGGCGCGCTGTTCTGGGACTTCCGCCGGATGAACGAACTGGGCACCAGCCTGGGAACGGCCTACCAGGACCAGTCGGTGGTCACCCGGTTCGTCGGACCCGGTGACGGCGACTACGCGGCGTTCCAACCCGGCTCGGCGTCGTCGATGAGCTTCGACGACCTGAAGGTGATCGAGTGCGCACGGTTCCTCACCTCCATCGCGGAGAACCGGCCGACCGGCGCGACCCTCGAGGACGCGGTGCGCAGCGCCGTGACCCTGGACGCGCTGGCCGAATCAGCCGCCACCGGTCGTTGGGTGAACCTGTAGCGCGAGGTCCGTCCCCGACCGGTCGCTCAGCCGGGCGGCTGCATGCTGTAGACGGCGCCGGCGGCGTCGTCGGTGACGTAGATCGCGTCGTCCGGACCTTGGACCGCCATCACCGGTCGACCCCAGCGGTCGCCGCCGGCGTTCTGAAAACCGCCCAGGAGCGTCTGCTGGTTGCCCAGGGTGCCGTTCCGCCAGGGGAAGAAGGACACCTCGGGTGCGCGCGGCGGCTGCCGGTTCCACGAGCCGTGGATGCCGACCAGGGCGCCCTTGCCGTAGGGCTGCGGCAGACCCGGGTTGGTGGCGAAGCTCAGGCCGAGCGGCGCGGAGTGCGCACCCATGCCCTGCTCGATCCGCGGCAGGGTCGCGCAGTTCAGCTTCGTACCGTCGGCGTTGGTCTGGATGTCGCGGACGAAGGGCATCCGGGCGTAGGCCAGCGCGCTGCCCGGGACACCGGGGTCGACGTCGGGTTCGGGATTGCAGTACGGCCAGCCGAGATCGCGCCCCGCGCTCAGCTTTGCCAGCTCCTCCGCGGGATGATCGGCGACATAGGCGGACAACACCTCTCCTTCATCGGAGCCGCCGCTCGACCCATAGGCACGGTCGTAGGGATAGCCGATGTTGTCCCGGTTGTTGACCGCTGTCCACACCGCGCCGTCGGGGTCGACGGCCAGGCCGGTCCCGTTGCGGACGCCTCGCGCGTAGACCGCCGCGGCCCCGCTGCTCCCGGCGGTGGTACCGCCGCTGGCTGCTGCGGCGGTGGGCGGGACACGCAGGATCGTGGCGCGCTGCGGGTCGGCGTCCCGGTCCTCCGCCGAGATGTTCCCGGTGGAGCCGACGGAGACGTACACCGCCCCGTCCGCACCCACTGCGACGCTCTTCAGGGCGTGGGCGTACGTCCCACCCAGTTCCGGGCTCTTCGCGTCGGGCAGGCCGTCGACCACGGTCCGGCGGCTGCTCACCGCACCGCGTCGATAGGTGTAGGCGTCCACCCGGTCGCTCTCGGCCACGTACAGCGTCGAGCCCGCGAAGGCGAGACCGTGCGGCTGGTCGAGCCCGCTCACCAGCGTCGACTGCCGCGGCGCTCCCGATGCCATCGGCTCGAGCATCACCACGTCGCCGGACTTCGGCCGGGAGACGAGCAGGCGGCCGTCGGGCGTCCAGGCCTCGAGACGGGCACCGCCGACCCGCGCCCACACGCTCACCGTCCATCCGGGCGGTGCCTGCACCGTCCGTGGCTCGTCCAGCGGGGCGTCGCCCAGGCCGGAGGGAACCTGCAGCGTCGAGGCCACCAACGCGGGCAGTGCCGCGGACGACGGGGTGGTCGCCGCCGATTCCGCTGACGTCGCCCGGCCGGAGACAGCGGCGGGCGTCGAGGACGCCGGGGCTGCCGGTGTGGACGCCGGGGTCGCCGGTGTGGACGCCGGGGCGGTGGTCGAGGCCGGCGTCGCCCGGGTGGACGCCGGAGACGAGGTCGGCGCCGGCGCGGAGGCGGATGCGGCCGACGACGGCGTGTCCGGACCGGCCGAGCCGGCCGGCGGGGCAGCGGACGTGCATCCGGCCGCCAGCAGCGAGAGTGCGCCGATGACGGCGACCCGGGACCGGCGGCTCCATCGCAGGCCCGAGCCGTTGCGGCGCATCACTTCTCCAACTGTGTGTCCAGCGGAGGCGGGGCGAGGCGTTCGTTGGCGGCGGCGATCCGGGCGAGTACACCCAACGCATAGGCGTCAGCTGCCGTCTCGGCTTCGATCTCCTCCTCGTCCCGCGGCGGCAGCCGGACGGTGACCACAAAGGCGTCCTCCCGGCGCTGCAGCGCGACGAAGGTCGCCCCCATCAGCTCCCGGAGCTGGTCCTCCCTGGGCAGCCAGAGCGCGTCCTCCAGGCCGACGGAATCCAGCGCCCACTCGGTCGTCCCGTTGAAGCCGAGCACCCGCGCGTCCGGCGGGCCCTGGGCCTCGACGGTCATGTCGGCGAGCGTGAACACATCGCCTTCGAACGCCGGGTCGACCAGGCTGAACCGGTCCCCCGATGCCGGGATCCACCGCACACCCGCCTCGCGAAGCGCGACGGCCAGCTCGCGAGAGAGCACGTCCCCACCTCCTGCGCGAACGAGTCCGTTCTGTCGTCCAGTCCATAGTGCCGGACGGCAGATCCATGGTGCCGGACAGCACTGACATGGTTCCGAGGGCAAGACCTGGTGCCCGACAGCAAAGACATGGTGCCGGACAGCAAAGACCCCGGGGGCTGCCGGGTCGGGGGGCCGGCAGCAACCGGGGTCAGATGGGATGTCGCGCACGAGAGGGGCGGTGTTACACGGATTGATGAATCTTCTTCCATCTCCACCGCCCGGTCCCGCTTGCGGCGGGAGGAAACCCCGCCGCAGTCGGATCAGCGCAGGTGACCCTGTCGCTGGGCCATCAGGATGATCTCGTCGCGCATCGACGGGGTGGCGGCGCGCTCGATGGCGCGGCCGATCTCGCGACGGTTGCGGGAGTTCTCGCGGCTGCTGCGAATGGCTTGGGTGATGCGGCTCATGGTCGTTCCTTTGCAATGTTCAGTACAGGCACTACATGTACTTCCGGCACTTCCGGCGATCTGCTTGACACCTTGTATGACGCTCCAAGGCCTCGGTTCGTTACCCGATCAGCCGGTGAAGCCGGTCACAGACCGGCGAATCGCCGGTGATCTTGGTAATTGGCCGGAGTACGTCCGGTCAGGCGGTCGGCCCCGGGCCCAGGCGCAGCTCGCTCGACGTCGGCGGCTCCTCCGGCGCGGCCGTACCCGTCGCGCTGGGCAAAACCGCTGCCGACCCCGCGGGGCGGTGACCGGGCACGTCGCCGCCCGCCGGTACGGCGGAGCCGGCCGTTGCGGCAGGGTCGGCTTGGTCGAACCGGTAACCCAGACCCGCCGGCTCCGTGTCGTCCACGGGTTCGTCCGCCGGTCCGATGGCTGCGCCGAGCAGACCGGAGTTCGGCATGCTCACCGGCCCCTCCACCGTGTCGATGACGGTGTACATCAGGCCGGCCGTCACGATCACCCCCTCGAACGGGCCGCCCATGGCCCCGGTGCGAATCTTCACCCGCTGGCCGGGGACGTAGGGCCGGGCGAACAGGAGCACCAGGCCGGCGAAGAAGTTGCCCAACGTCTGCTGGGCGGCGATGCCGATCACGACGCCGGTGACCGCGCCGCCGACCAGCAGATTCCCCAGATCCACCCGCAGCAGGCCGAGCAGGCCGAGACCGACGGTGGCGTAGCCGACGATCACGCAGATCAACCGGATCGCCGAGGCGGCCGCCACTCCGGCCTTGCCCTGGCTCACCCTGGCCAGCTCGTTGCCGATCGACCGGGTCGCCACCACACCGGCCAGCACGAAGGCCACCGCCAGCACGATGACAATGAACGTCACCCACCCGGGCGGCACGACGAAGTCGGTCCCGAAGATGCTGAACCTGCCCGGGGTGTTGCGCCCGATGCCCCCCAGCCGTTCGCCGATGACGAAGAACAGCAGTGCGAGCAGCACGGCCGGGATCGCCCGCTTCAGGTCGGGCTTGACCCGCTGGTCCACCGCGCGGAGCACGGCCAGCGCCGCGTTCGGGGACTCGTCATCAGCTGGCGACCTGTCTGTCATGGCCACCATGCTTTCAGGCGGACAGCCCGGAATCACCGTCGACGGGCAGCCGGCCGACTGGGAAGAATCCCACGCCTTCGCCGCGGTCGGACAGGCAACGACGGGCCGGTTGAAACGTCACCGCCTGCGCTCGTGCTCGACCAGCGCCCGTCGGCGCCTACCTGTGGAGCGTCGGGTCGGCACGACGCCGCAACCGCGCTGGGTCATTTCCAGCGGAAGTGGACGAACACCCGCCCGAAGTTGTCGGAGTCCTTCTCGACGCGGTGGTACTGCGCCTTGATGTCCGGTCGCGCCAGGAAGCGGAGCACGTGCTTCTTCAGCGCTCCGCTGCCCTTGCCGGGGATGATCTCCACCAGCGGCGCCTTCTTCGCCACCGCCTCGTCGATGACGGCCTGCAGCGCCCGGTCGATGTCCGCGCCGCGGTTGTAGATCTCGTGGATGTCCAGCTTCAACTTCATCCCGGCCGGACCATCGCCCGGCCGGCCATCGAAGATGTCACGGGTCAGAACACCAGCGCCAGCGCCGGGTCGGCCAGCACGGCGCCGACGTCGGCCAGGAACTGCGAGCCCTGCTGCCCGTCGACCACCCGGTGATCGAAGGACAGCGCCAACTGGCACACCTTGCGCACCGCCAGCTGACCGTCCACCACCCAGGGCGCGTCCTTGATCGAGCCGAGGGCCAGGATCGCCGACTCGCCGGGATTGATGATCGGCGTCCCGGTGTCGACGCCGAAGATGCCGACGTTGGTGATGGTGAAGGTGCCACCCGTCATCGCCGCCGGTGCGGTCCGACCTGCCCGGGCGGTCGCCGTCAGCTCGCCGAGCGCGACGGCCAGCTCACGCAGGTTCAGCTGATCGGCGTCCTTGAGCACCGGCACGATGAGCCCGCGCGGCGTGGCGGCCGCGATTCCCAGGTGGACGTAGTGCTTGATGACGATCTCGCCGGCGTCGCCGTCCCAGACCGCGTTGATCTCCGGCGTCCGTCCGGCGGCGGTACAGACGGCGAGCGCGGCGAACGCCAGCGGGCTGAGTTTGACGTCGGCGAACTCCGGACGCCGACGCAGCCGGTCCCGCAGCTCCATCATCGGGGTGACGTCGACCGTCAGGAACTCCGTGACGTGCGGAGCGGTGAACGCGGAGGCGACCATGGCCTGGGCGGTCTGCTTGCGGATGCCCTTGACCGGCACCCGTCGCTCGCGGGTACCCGCCGCGCCCGTGCCCGCCCCGGCACTTACCGCGCCCGTGCCCGCCGCGGCACTTGCCGCGCTGACCGGACCCGGGACGCCCAGGCTCGTCGCCGGCTCGTCGGGATCAGCGGCACGGGGCGCAGCGGCGGCCTCGACCTCGGCGCGGCTGATCACCCCGTCGGGCCGGGCGGGTCGCACGGTGCGCAGGTCGACGCCCAGGCCCTTGGCGAGCTTGCGAACCTGCGGCGCGGCCTTCGGCGCATGCGGTACCTCGCTCGCGGGGCCGTCGATCGGCGCAGATCCGGCGGGCCAGAACTCGACGCTGGACACCACGTCGGCAGCCGTCACCTGCGCGGCCACGGCGTCACCCGCAACGGCGTCGGGATCAACGGCGTTACCCGCAACGGCATCCCCGGCAAGAAGCTCATCGGCCACGGCGTCGCCAGTGCGGGCGGCGGTCCGGCGCGCCCGGCGAATTCCGGACGGTCCGGCCGAGACGTAGCCCACCAACGTGGCGATCCGGCCGTCGGCCGTCATTTCGCCGATCTTCGCCCCGCCGGACTCGTCGCCGGACGCCCCGGCGCCGTTGCCGGCCGCCGCCCCGTTCGGTGACGGGGCGTTGGGATCGGAGGTCGTCACATCGGTGTCGATGCTGATGATCGGTGTGCCCACCTCCACCACCACACCCGGCTCGACCAACAGCGCGGTGACCGTGCCGGCGTAGGGGGACGGCAGTTCCACGGCCGCCTTCGCCGTCTCGATCTCGACCATGATCTGGTTGACCGTCACGGTGTCACCGACCCCGACGTGCCAGGTCAGCACCTCGGCTTCGGTCAGGCCCTCGCCGACGTCGGGCATCGGGAAGGTGCGAATGCTGGTCATTGCGCGCGCCCCTTCCTAGTAGGCCAGCACGCGGTCGACCGCGTGCAGGACCTTGTCGAGGTCGGGCAGGTAGTGCTCCTCCAGCTTGCTCGGCGGGTACGGGAGATCCGCGCCGGCCACCCGGAGCACGGGCGCGGCCAGGGAGTAGAAAGCCTCCTCGGTGACCCGGGCGGCGATGTCGGAGGTGATCGACGACTCCAGCGGCGCCTCGCTCACGACCACCAGCCGGCCGGTCTTGCGCACCGACTCCAGCACGGGATCCAGATCCAGCGGAGACAGCGTCCGCAGGTCGATCAGTTCCAGGGACCTACCCTCGATCGCTGCCGCGTCCGCAGCGGCGCGCAGCACCGGCATCGACGGCCCGTACGAGGCGACGGTGACATCGGTACCCGGCCGGCGGACGACAGAGGAGAACGTCGAACCGGCCGGCACGGCGTCGACGTCCAGCGGGGCCTTCTCCCAGTAGCGGCGCTTGGGCTCGAAGAAGATCACCGGGTCGTCGCAGCGGATGGCTTCCTGGATCATGAAGTAGGCGTCCGCGGCGTTCGAGCAGGTGACGACACGCAGGCCGGCGATGTGGCAGAAGAACGACTCCGGCGCTTCGGCATGGTGCTCGACCGCGCCGATCCCGCCGCCGTAGGGGATGCGCACCACCACCGGCATCTTCACCCGGCCCTGCGTCCGGAACGTCATCTTCGCCAGCTGCGAGACGATCTGGTCGAACCCCGGGAACACGAACCCGTCGAACTGGATCTCCGTGACCGGCCGGTAGCCGCGGATCGCCAGGCCCACCGCCGTGCCGATGATGCCGGACTCGGCGAGCGGCGTGTCCAACACGCGGTGCTCGCCGAAGTCCTTCTGCAGCCCGTCGGTGACCCGGAAGACCCCGCCCAGCTTGCCGACGTCCTCTCCCATGACCAGCACCTTCGGGTCGCGTTCCATGCTGGCCCGCAGACCCATGTTCAACGCCCGGACCAGCGTGGTGGGGACGGCACCGGATGCGGTGGGGTGCGGGGCCCCGTTGGTGGACCCCTTCGGCGAGCCGTTGGCCGACCCGTTGGCCGTGCTGGCGGTCACCCTGCCCGGCGCGCTCATGCCATCGCCCCGTTCTCGTCCGCGAAGCCGTCCAGATAGGCGCGGTACTCCTCGCGCTGTCGGTCCACCTGCGCGTGCGGCTCGGTGTACACGTGGCTGAACATCCGTTCCGGCGCCGGCACCGTCATCGCGACGCAGTGCGCGCGGAACCGCGCGGCCAGCTCGTTGGCCTCCGCGTCCACCGAGTCGAAGAACTCAGAGTCGGCCATCCCCGTGCGGGCCAGATGCACCTTGACCCGCTCGATGGGGTCGAGCAGCTTCCAGGCCTGCGCCTCGTCGGCCAGCCGGTAGCGGGTCGGGTCGTCGGAGGTGGTGTGGGCGTCCATCCGGTAGGTGAAGGCCTCGATGAGCACCGGGCCGTTGCCCGTGCGGCACTCCTCCAGTGCCCACCGGGTGACGGCCAGGCACGCCAGTACGTCGTTGCCGTCGACCCGCATCCCCGGGAAGCCGTAACCGCGGGCGCGGTGGAACAGCGGCACCCTGGACTGCCGTTCGACCGGTTCGGAGATCGCCCACTGGTTGTTCTGGCAGTAGAAGACGACCGGCGCGTCGTAGGCGGCGGCGAACACCATCGCCTCGTGCACGTCGCCCTGGCTCGTCGCGCCGTCACCGAAGAAGGCAATGGTGGCCTCGGCGGGCAGCGCCCCGCCGGTGCCCACGACCCCGTCCAGACGCTGGCCCATGGCATATCCGGTCGCGTTGAGCACCTGGTTGCCGATGACGATGGTGTAGCCGCTGAACCCGGTCGCGTAGGGATCCCAGCCGGTGTGCTCGGTGCCCCGGAAGAGTCCGAGCAGCTCGGTCGGGTCGATGCCGCGGCACCAGGCGACACCGTGCTCCCGATACGACGGGAAAGCCATGTCCTGCTTCGCCATCGCCCGGCCGGCGCCGATCTGCGCGGCCTCCTGCCCGAGCAGGGGAACCCAGATGGACAACTGTCCCTGACGCTGGAGCGCGTTGCCCTCACGGTCGAAACGCCGCACCAGCACCATGTCCCGGTAGAGGCCGCGGAGCAGCTCGGGCGAGATCTCCAGCGGATAGTCGGGGTGCGGGGTGTAGTCCCCCTCGGGGGTCAGCAGCTGGATCAGGTCCTCACCGCCGCTGGTGGCCTTGAGACCTGCGATCACCTGCGCCGCC
This sequence comes from uncultured Nakamurella sp., assembly GCA_964242105.1. GTDB lineage: Bacteria > Actinomycetota > Actinomycetes > Mycobacteriales > Nakamurellaceae > Nakamurella. Next base: position 9,419 of record CAXTBG010000042.1, read on the forward strand.
GGGGGAATGGCCGCCGGTGTGGCGCCGGCGCCGGTGACACCCCGTTCCTTGGCCCCCCTGGCTGTCGTCAGGCTGTCGATCCACTGCTGATTGACCACCGGTGACTCTCCTCGTCGAATTGGTCCCACCTCCGGGATCGCCGGAAGCCCTGGGCACTGCGACGGATGCGCACGGCGACGCCCATGGGTGGGGCGCCGGGTACGTCCCGTCGGCGTTGACGGTCAGCTGGACCCTCACCTCGCCGCCCGGTGGAGCTGCGGGGAGAAGATCCTGCTTCTGATACTGGCACGGATCACCGACAGTGGTGATGTCGACCACGTCCGACCGTCGGAGGCCCGACCAATTACTGCAAGGGCCCCCGCTCGCCGTCGGGCCGCCCGCCGCCCTACCATCAGGCCAGCGGCATGCGCGCGGACGAGCGGGGTCGCGTCGAGCGGGAGGGTCATCGTGGAGCTGGAACACCGATTCGAGGTGCCCGTCGGCATCGAAACTGCCTGGACCACCCTGCTCGACATGGAGAAGGTGGGGCCCTGCTTCCCCGGCGCCACCCTGGAGACGGTGAACGGCGACGAGTTCACCGGATCGGTGAAGATCAAGTTGGGCCCGATCCAGCTCAACTACACGGGCAAGGCCACGATCGTCGACAAGGACCCGGTCGCACACCGGGCGCGCATCGAGGCGTCGGGCAATGCCGCACGGTCGTCGTCCACCGCCGCCATGCTGGTGACGGCGACGGCCACTGCCCTGTCCCCCAGCCGGACGGCGGTCGACCTGGTCACCACGCTGTCCATCACCGGACGCCCTGCACAGTTCGGCCGCGGCGTGATGGTGGAGGTCGGCAACAAGCTGATCGGGCAGTTCGCCGACTGCGTGTCGACGCAGCTCTCCGGCCGCCCGTCGAGCGGGGTCGAGTTGCTCAACGAGGTCGATCCCGACGAGGTGGCCGCCGAGGTGGCCGCCGCGTCGGTACCGCCGGCGACATCGGGTACCGACCCGTACCGGTCGGTGGGCGCGCACCGCGTGACCGGCCCGGGACCGCAGCCGATCAACCTGCTGCAGTCCGCCGGCGCGCCGGTGCTGAAGCGGTTGGCGCCAGTGCTGCTGGCGATCATCGCCTTCCTGCTGCTGCGCCGCAGCGCCCGGCGTCGCCGCGCGACGGCCTGACCGGCAATGAGTGTGACCGACTGACCGACGCTCCCGCGGCACGGCGTCGGGCCGCGGGAGGGTCGGCGTCCTGGCGGGCTCGGCCCGGTCGGCGGTCAGCCGCCCAGTTCGGCGTCCAGCCGAGCCAGCTGGGTGCGCAGACTCGCGGGCACGGTGTCGCCGATGCGGTCGAACCACTCGTGGATCAGCGGGAGTTCGGCCCTCCACTCGGCGGCATCGACGGCCAGCGCCGCGGCGAGCTGATCGGGCGTGACGGCCAATCCGTCCACATCCAGCGACCCGGGCGCGGGAAGCAGCCCGATGGCGGTGTCGACAGCGTCGGCGGCGCCTTCCAGCCGGTCGACGATCCACTTGATCACCCGCGAGTTCTCGCCGAATCCCGGCCACAGGAATCCGCCGTCCGCCGATCGGCGGAACCAGTTGACGTAGAACACCTCCGGCAGGTGGCCGGCGTCGGGCCGGTCGCCCATGGCGACCCAGTGGGCGAAATAGTCCCCGGCGTCGTACCCGAGGAACGGCAGCATCGCCATCGGGTCCCGGCGCAGGACACCTACCGCGCCGGTGGCCGCCGCGGTCGTCTCGGACGAGAGCGTCGCACCCAGGAATACGCCGTGCTGCCAGTCGCGCGCCTGCATCACCAGCGGGATGGTCGTCTTGCGCCGGCCGCCGAAAAGAATGGCGGAAATGGGCACGCCAGCCTGTTGGAAGTACTCGGGCGCCAACATGGGGCACTGGTCGATGGGTGTGCAGAACCGGGAATTGGGGTGGGCGGCCGGCTGGCCCGCCGAGTCCAGCACTTTCCCTTCCCCGTCCCGGCCGGACGGAGTCCAGTCCCGGCCGCGCCAATCGGTGAGGTGCGCCGGTGGCTCCTTCGTCATGCCCTCCCACCAGACGTCGCCGTCGTCGGTGAGCGCCACATTGGTGAAGATGGAATTGCCCCGGGCGATCGTCTCCATCGCGTGTGGGTTGGTATCCCAGCCGGTTCCGGGCGCGACACCGAAAAGACCGAATTCCGGATTGACCGCGTACAGCCGGCCGTCCGGCCCGCGGCGCATCCACGCGATGTCATCGCCGAGCATCTCCACCGTCCACCCGGGAATCGTGGCATCCAGCATCGCCAGATTGGTCTTGCCGCAGGCACTGGGAAACGCTGCGGCCAGGTGGTGCACCGCCCCGGACGGCGACGTCACCTTGAGGACGAGCATGTGCTCGGCGAGCCAGCCCTCGTCGCGGGCGATCGCCGAGGCGATGCGCAGCGAGAAGCATTTCTTGCCCAGCAGCGCGTTCCCGCCGTAGCCGGATCCGTAGGACCAGATGGTCCGCTCCTCCGGGAAGTGCGTGATGTACTTCGTCGCGTTGCAGGGCCAGGCCACGTCGGTGTCGCCCGGCCGGAGCGGTGCGCCGAGCGAATGCAGGGCCTTCACCCAGGCGGATCCGGAATTGATCAGCTGCAGGGCCCGGTTGCCCATTCGCGTCATGATCCGCATGGACGCGACGACGTATTCCGAATCGGTGATCTCCACGCCGAGCATCGAATCCGGCGCATCTTCCGGCCCCATGCAGAACGGCACGACATACATCGTCCTGCCCCGCATGCTGCCCCGGTAGAGCTCCGTCATGACGGCCTTCATCTCGGCCGGGTCCATCCAGTTGTTGGTGACGCCGGCATCGGCCCGGTCCACCGAGCAGATGAAGGTCCTGTCCTCGACGCGGGCGACGTCGTCGGGATCTGAATTGCAGGCGAACGAATTCGGCTTCGCCGCCAGTCTGGTGAACGTGCCGGCGTCGACCAGCGTGGTGGTCAGCCGCTCCCATTCCGCGTCCGAGCCGTCGGCCCACACCACAGCGTCCGGCCGGGTCAGCGTGGCCACCTGGTTGACCCACCGCAGCAGACCCGCGTCGGTGGGCAGGACGCCGCCATCCGCGACGTGCACCGGAAGGGTGTGCACCCGGGTGCGGTGCGGCGACGCAGCCGAGGAGACCGGTACCTGATCGGCGGGCGGTCGGGTAACAGCGGTCATCGGCACTCCTGTTTGTTTTCGTTCGATTACGGGCGCGACAGGCTTTCTTTGGCGAATGCAGCCGCTGACGGATTTCGTCGTCGAAACCGGAACTCTATCGGCGGCACCCCACGATCCGAGCGCTCTCCGCTGAGCGCCGCGCCACAGAATCGTGAAAGAGATCGATTCAGAACACGTGAGGACACACACATTTGTTTGGTGTTGTCGAGATGTGCCCGTTCTTGGCCGGTCGGGAGGCCGACAAACTTCAGGGAGCGACGAAGATGCAGAACGGGTGGCCCGCCGGGTCGGCCAGGACGTACAGCGGCTCGTCCGGATCGGCCGAGCGGTCGAGCAGCTCGCGGGCTCCCAGCGACAGGGCCCGCTCCCGCTGCCGCTCCAACTCCTCGACGGTCGGGACGGTGGTGTCCAGGTGCAGCATCTGCGGATGGGGACCGTCGGGCCAGGTGGGCACCGGCAGGTCGGCGACCTGCTGGAACGCGAGACCGATTCCGGCCGGCTCGTCGGCGCCGCGGAGGACCAGCCAATCGGAGCCATGCGGGTCGGACGCTCCGGCGGGCGGCGGTTCGTCGCCGGGCCGGTACGTCAGCCCGAACAAGAGGCGGTAGAACTCCGCCAGCGCCCTGGCATCCGGGCAGTCCAGCACCACCTGGCGGATACGCGGGCCGGGAACCCGGCCATCGGTCTCGCTCATGTCGTGCAGGATTCCCGGTCGGCACGGGGCCGAATCCGGCCGGGTGCGCAGCTCATTGCGCCTTCGAGACGGACGACATGTTGAAGCCGTCCACCCGCATCGCCGGCATCGCGCTCCGGGTGAACCAGTCGCTCCATTCCCGGGAGAGCGCCGGCTCCGTGCGCGACACGGCCGTCGCCTGGCGGAGGACGTCCAACGGCGACATGTTGAACCGGAAGTTGTTCACCGCGCCGGCGACCTCGCCGTTCTCCACCAGGAACACGCCGTCCCGGGTCAGGCCCGTCATCAGCATCGTCATCGGGTCGACCTCGCGGATGTACCACTGGGAGGTGACGAGCAAACCGCGCCGCACGCCGGCCACCAGGTCGTCGATGGTCAGACCCGGGTCCCCGCCGTCCAGCACCAGGTTGTCGGTCACCGTCGTGAACGGCACCTCGTACTGCGCCGCGGACCCACGGGTGTGCACCAGGTTCGCGATCCGGCCGCCGGTGATCAGCTCCGTCCGCCCGATGGCCGCTCCGTTGTCGAACACCGAGAACTCGTCGGACGACGAGCCGGTGACCAGGAACGGCGTCGCCTCCAGGCCGGGATGCGCCGGGTCCGAGTACAGGGCGAGCGGCAGATCGGTCAGGTGCTCCCCGACCCGGGTTCCGCCACCGGGCGCGGCGAACGCCGAATGCCCTTCGTAGGCGGCGCGACCACCGGCGGACCAGGCCAGCACCGTCATCAGATCGGCCACCGCGGTGGGCGGGAGGACGGTGTCGTACCGGCCGGCGGGGGCGTCGCACTGCCGGCGGGCCCAGTCCAGCCGGCGGGTCAGGCCGCGGGTCACCGCGAGCACGTCGACATCGGTGAAGTCGCGGCTGGAGGCACCGCTCCAGGCCGATCTGGACAGGTCGGAGGACTTGGCGTTGACCTCCACCGTCCCGGTCGGCTGCACCCAGCGGCGGCGGATCCCGGTCGAGGTGCCGAGGTGAACGGTGTCCATCTCGTGGCGCGCAAAACCGTAGAGCAGCCGGTCGCCGGAGCGGGCGTCGTCGAACGCGGCCGCGAGGTCGGACAGCAGGGTGTCGTACACGGCGAACGACGTCGGCACGGCAGGGCCGTCGAAGTCGGCGTCGCTCCCACCGGCCGCATCGGGCGATACCAGGTCGGCGTAGTCACGTGCCCGGCCGGCGGAGGCGGACGCGGCTGCCTCCAGCTCCGACCGGTGCACCACCGCGGCCACGTCGGCGACCGAGGACGCTGCCGACACCGACGCGTTCACCGTCCCCGCCGCGCCCGCAACCACCGACACCACGAACCAGGCCAGCGAATCCGACACGCCGCTGGTGGTGACGGTGTTGTTCGCCCAGCGCACGTTGGCGGTGCTGGTGGTCGACACCACGACGATGCATCCGTCGGCCCGGGAGGCCTGCAGGGCGGCCTCGACGAGAGCCTGCGGCGACAGCACGCTCATGCCGCACCCTCGGCGATCGTGTTGAGGATCGAGATGCCGCGGAACCGAGCTGCCGGGCAGCCGTGGGACACCGCTGCCACCTGGCCCGGCTGGCCCTTCCCGCAGTTGAACGCGCCGCCCAGGACGTAGGTCCCGGGGCCGCCGACGCCGTCCATCGCACCCCAGAAGTCGGTCGTGGTCGCCTGGTAGGCGACGTCTTTCAGCTGCCCGGCCAGTCGTCCGCCGCGGATCCGGTAGAACCGCTGGCCGGTGAACTGGAAGTTGTAGCGCTGCATGTCGATCGACCAGGACTTGTCGCCGACGACGTAGATCCCGTCGTCGACCCCGGCGATCAGGTCGGCGGTCGACCCACCCGCCGGGTCCGGCTGCAGCGAGACGTTGGCCATCCGCTGCAACGGTTGGTGCAGCGGCGAGTCGGCGTGTGCGCAGCCGTTCGAGCGGGGCAGACCGAGGCGACGGGCGAACACCCGGTCCAGCTGGTACCCGGTCAGGATGCCGTTGCCGATCAGTTCCCAGGACTGGCCGGACACTCCGTCGTCGTCGTAGCCGATGGTGGCCAGTCCGTGCTCGACGGTCCGGTCGCCGGTCACATTCATCAGCGGCGACCCGTACTGCAGGGTGCCGAGTTTGTCCGGCGTGGCGAACGACGTGCCGGCATAGGCGGCCTCGTACCCGATGGCCCGGTCGTACTCGGTGGCGTGACCGATGGACTCGTGGATGGTCAGCCACAGGTTGCTCGGGTCCACGACCAGGTCGTACCTCCCGGCGTCGACCGACGGCGCCTTGAGCTTCTCCGCCAGGTGCTCCGGAATCGACGCGATCTCCGCCTCGAAGTCCCAGGTCCCGTCGGTCAGGTACTCGAACCCCCGGCCGACCGGCGGCGCCAGCGAGGACATCGTGTCGAAACCGCCGGCCGCCGCATCGACGGCGACGGCCGTCAGCGACGGTTGCAGCCGCACCCGCTGCTGGGTGGTGCTGGTGCCCGACGTGTCGGCGTAGAACTTGTTCTCCTTGACCGACAGCAGGCCGGCGCGCGAGTGCGCGACGCCGTCGGCGGCCAGCAACCGCTCGGACCGGTCCAGCAGGAGGGCCACCTTGTCCGCTGTGGGCACGGCGAACGGGTCGACCCGGTACGAACTGACCCATTGCGCATCGGCGTACACCGGTTCGTCGGCGCGCTCCACCCGCTCGGCCACCACACCGGACAGCGCCCGCGCCACCGCCACCGCCTGGCGGGCGGTGGCGGCGGCGGCCTCCGCGGTCGGCACCACGGCTGCGGCGAAGCCCCAGGTGCCCTGCACCAGCACGCGGACCGCGAACCCGGTGGTGACCGCGTCGACGGCCGACTGCACGGCCGTGTCGCGCAACTCCAGGTCCGCCGTCATCAGCCGCTCGTAGCGGAAGTCCGCGAAGGAGGCACCCTCGGCCAGGGCGGCCGTCAGCGCGGCGTCGGCCAGGTGATGCAGGGGCAGTGCGAGGAAGTCGGAGTCGACGGCAGCCGCTGCGGACCGTTTGGACACCGGCGACGGAGCGCCGAGCTCAGGGGGGAGGGACACCCGGACACTGTAGAGCGAGGGTCTGACAGCGGCGGTCGGTCAGGTTTCACCCGGGGGTGTCAGCCCGCGGCGTCCGGCACGAATCGGCCGTCGTCGTCCAGCGAGCCGGTGGCCGCCTGCTGCCATCCGCCGCGGCCGTCGGGCACGGCGAGCAGCACCCGGCCGTCCGGCGCGATCTGCGTCATCCGGTCGGCCGTTCCGTCGCCGTCGGTGTCCGAGTAGCCGACGACGGTGCCGTCGGCCAGGTGGCTGACGACGGTGTCCGGCGTGCCGTCACCGTCCAGGTCGACCGTCGGGGCGCCGTCGTTCAGTGCGCCCAGGCCGTGCACCGCACCGTCCGCGCCGGCCGGGACGTCCTGGCCCGAGGAGCCGAGATCGGGCTGCACCTCGCGGCCCGCCGCGTCGTACTCCCGCAGCGAGTCGGCGCTGCCGTCGTGGTCGGAATCGGTGATGACGTACTCGTGGCCGTCGTCGATCAGGATGATGGAATCCGCGATGCCGTCGTGGTCGGAGTCATAGGTGGCGCTGCCGAGGTGGGTGGAACCGTCGGCCGTGTCCAGGGTGATGTCGCTGCCGGGGTGCACTTCCGGGCCGGTGTCGTACTGCATCGCGCGCTCCCTGGGGTTCGGCCGCCGCGGACGGCGGCGCTGATGGTGCCCTCTGGTGGGTGGGTCGGACGGCCCATCACCAGCGGTCGGACGCCTGCGGCCGGTTTCCGGTTCCCCTCTCCGGCCTACCAGTCGCCCTGCGGCCTCTCGTGGGCGGGTCGCGGGCGGACCACCGGCGCGCGGGCCGCCGCCAGCGCCGACAGGTCGAGCCCGGCGAAGCTGGCCGGCGGGGGCGGACGGCCCGTCCGCAGCCGGCCGAGCAACCGCTCCCCCTCGGTGAGGAGTGCCGTCCCGGCGGCGCGCCGTTCGTCGAGGTCGCGCAGCAGACCGGCCCGCTGGGCCACGTCCAACTGCAGCGCACCGTCGACGTGCTGGATCTGCCCGTCCAGTGCGGCGACCTGACGGGTCAGCACGTCGTCGAGCGCCAGGGTCAGCTGTTCCTCCGCCTCGATGAACTGCTCGGCGATGTTCTGGTCGATCTGCGCCTTCGCCTCGCCGAGCAGATCCATCAGCCATTGCTTGAGGTGCACCTTGTCGGCCATCCGGCGGCGCGACCGCATCAGGTAGAACGCCGCCGCGCCCCCCAGCACGATGGACACCGGGGCCAGCACGATGCCGAACGCGGCGGGCAGGGCCGTGGCGGGCAGCATGGTGACCATCCGGGACAGGGTGAACCCGACGCCGGCGCCGGAGATGGTGAGGATCGTGTCGTCCACGCTGCGGGCGCGCTCCGGACCGCGCACGGTCAACGGTTCGTACGGCCGGGTGGCCAGCTGGGAGATCAGCACCGTCAACTCTTCCGGGCGCAGCAACTCGGCCAGGGCGGCCCGGCAGATCCGGCCCATCTTCTCGGTCAGCCGCGCGTGGGCGCGGGCGACCATCGCCTGCGCATAGGCATCGATGTGGTAGGCCATCATCCGGAGCTCGGCCGCGTCCGCGCGGTCGATCGCCCCGCGGAACATCTGCGCCGCCTCCCGCACCTCGCGCGCCGTCTCGTGCACCAGGTCGACACGGGCCCGCTGGATCTCCGCGCGGAGCATCACCTGGAACCCCCTGGTGGGCGTGCGCCGCTGGGCCACCAGTTGCGCCCGGCGCGCCCGGAGCGCATCGGCGTGCACCGCTCCCTCGGTCAGCGCGCGACGCCGGGCGTCGAGTCGGACCAGGGCGCCGGCCAGCACCGTCAGCGACGTGCGGGTGACGTTGGCCTCGAACAGTTTCGCGGACGCCTGTGCAACCTGCACGGTCAGCACCGACCGCAGCTCCGGTACCCCCGACTGCTGCAGCAGCACGTCGGCGATGCGCGCGTCGGGAGCAGCGCCGGCGGCCTCCGCCAGCCGGCTGGACACCGGATGGAACGGGGCGTCGGAGAACCGCGGGGCGAACCGGGCCAGCAGTGCGCGGTCGGCGTCGACGATCTCCCGCCAGCCACGATGGGCATCGATCTTGGTGACGACGAAGTGCACGGATTCCACCCGCTGGCTGACCGTGGCCAGAAAGTCGGCCTCGCCGCGGGTGAACGGTGCCGACGCGTCGACGACCATCAGCAGGGCCGACGCGGAGGCCGCGGCCTCGGCGGCCAGTTCGGCGTGCGCGGCGATCAGCCCGCCCACGCCGGGGGTGTCGACGACCGTCATCGAGGCCGTGAACGACGAGGGCACCCCGACCTCGATCCAGCGCGGCGGCGGGATGTCGACGTCGGGCTCGCCGTCCACGGTGGCCCAGGCGCGCAGCTGACCCGGCGGGAAGGTGATGTCGGCCAGACCGCCGCCGAACCTGGCGATCGCGCTCGGCTCGGCGGCGTGTCCGAAGACCAGATAGGTGCACGTCGTGGTGCCGGCGTCCACCGGTGACAGTCCTGGCACCCCCAGCAGCGCGTTGACCAGCGAGGACTTACCGCGATTGCTCTCGCCGAGGACGACCAGGCGCGGCCGGGCCGTCGAGGGCCTGCGGGCGGCGAGGTTGGCCGCCCCGTCGGGGTCGTCCGGCATCAGCCACGCCGCCGCCGCGGCTCGCCACCGGGCCACCGGCGTCGCAGCCGCCTCGCCGGGCAAGATCAGGCCTTGGCGGCCGCGCGGGCCGCCTGGCGGGCCCGCATCGTCTCCCGTTGCTCGACGAACCGGCTGGCCTGTGCGTCCAGCCCGACCAGGAACTGCGCCAGCTCCTCCCGGGCCCGTTCGCCGTCGGGGCCGAGGTCGTCCCTGGCGAAGACGTTCCAGTACTTCAGGATCGGCTGCACGACGGCGTCGTGGTGCAGCCGGAGGTCGTAGATGCCGGCCTTGGCGATGGTCACCGCGTTCCTGGTGTAACCCGGCATGCCCGCACCGGGCATCTGGAAGTCCATCACCTCGGCGCGCACCGCCTCCATGGTGGCGTCGGGTTCCAGGTCGAACGCTGCCGCCATCAGGTTGCGGTAGAAGATCATGTGCAGGTTCTCGTCCAGCGCTATCCGGGCCAGCAGGGACTCCGCGAGCGGGCATCCGGTGGCCTTGCCGGTGTTGCGGTGCGAGACGCGGGTGGCCAGCTCCTGGAACGACACGTAGGCGATGGTCTGCAGTGCCGACTTGTCGCCGGAGTCGTAACCGGCCGTCATGTGGTCGATGCGCAGGTTCTCGAGCTCGACCGGATCCACCCCGCGGGTGACGACGAGGTAGTCGCGCAGCGCGATGCCGTGCCGGCCCTCCTCCGCCGTCCATCGCCCGACCCAGGTGCCCCAGGCGCCGTCCCGGCTGAACCGGGTGGCGATCTCCCGGTGGTAGGACGGCAGGTTGTCCTCGGTGAGCAGGTTGACCACCATGGCGACCTTCGCCGTCGGGTCGAGCGGCGAATCCTCCGGCTGCCAGTCCTCTCCGCCCAGATGCGCGAAGTCGCGGCCGCGGCTCCACGGGATGTAGTCGTGCGGCATCCAGTTCTTGAATACCGACAGGTGTCGGTTGAGGTTCTCCTCCACCACCGGCTCGAGGTCGTGCAGCAGGCGCGTCTGCATCCCTTCGGCGCCCGTGGGGAGGCGCCCGCTGCCGGTTCCGTTCGAGGTGATCGTCAAGTCTTCTTCTCCCGTCGGCCGCTGGTGGCAGAGGCACGAAGATGGTGCCGACCCGGCGACGGCCGGTCCGGCGAAGTACGCCTACCCTTGGCAAACTACCCTCCTGAAGGGCCGTCGGCTCCGCGACCCGATACGGCTGGAGCCCGGCGGTCGGCCCCTTCAGGTCGCTACGGACCCTGCTGCGCGCCGTCGATCCGGCCACTACCCGGCCGTGGCGTCCAGGTACTGCTGGCGGACCTCGGACGACACCCGGCCGCGGATCGACACCGGCACCCCGGCCTCGATCGCCCACTGCCGGACCGCAGCAGCGTCCGGACCGGCCGCCTTCGCCCGCGCCGGACGGGCCGCCGCCGCCTTGGGCGCGGAACGGGTCGACCGGCCGGCCGCGACGAATTCCGCCAGCGCCTTGCGCAACGCCTTCGCGTTCTTCGCGCTCAGGTCGATTTCATAGACGACGCCATCAACTCCGAACGAGACGGTTTCGGCTGCTTTGCTGCCGTCGATGTCGTCGAACAGCTTGACATTCGTTACCTGAGCCATGAGAAAACCTTTCCACTGCGCGCAGACGAGAGATCCATCATGGCGTACGGGCAGCCTGCAGGCCTGCCGGAGGGAACGGACGCGACGGGAATTGCCTTCCTGCGCCGCGTCGCACCGGCGTGTTGTCTCGGCGGGGCGGCAGATTCGCCTCGGCGACCGAGCTTCCGTCACCAGGAGGAGAAAAGCGATTCCGTTGTGGCGCACGGTATCTCGTCGCGTCGGACTGATCAGGCCAACCGGTAGACGACGACAACGGGTTCCCGCACCAACCGGCCCCGATCGGCGAACCCGGCCAATTCCGTTTCGGCGATCGTGTTGTGCAGCAGAGGATCTGCCGTCGGCTGGATGCCACCGACCTCGTGCTGCGCCGGGTCGAAGGCATTGCCGTCCGGCCGCAGCACGCTCACTCCGACGTCGGCGAGACCGGCGCTCAGTTTTTCGTGCACGCCAGGGCTGCGCGCCCGGTCCCAGGCATAGACGAGCAGGTCCACCAGCACCCGGCGTTCCCTCTCGGCGTCCGTCACCGACTCCGGGTAAAGGCCTGCACCAACGGCTTCGGGTAGTGCTACAGGGGAAGTGGCATATTCCGTGGCCGGTTCTGCGCCGGTTCCCGGGCCGATTTCCGGATCTCGCCGGTGCCCGACGTCGGCGCGCCGGTCCGGGTCGCCGCCGGAGAGCCAGCCTCTCATCGCGGGCCCGCGTTCCACCGGAGATCCGACGGATCGGCGGCCGCCCGGGGCGTAGTGCCGTCACTGGAATTCATCTGCTGCCACATCAGGAAATAGGCCCGGTGCAGCACGTGCGCGACCCGGCTCTGACCCGGCGTCGCACCGAACGAGGCGAATGACCGCCACCACCCCGCCCGCTGCAGGGCGGCGGCCAGCAAATCCTTTGGCGGCGCGCCGGGCAGCCCCAGCCGATCCTCCGGTCGGACGTTCCCGCCCATCCGGAGGATCTCCACCGTCAGGTCGTCGGGCATCGCCACGGCGCCGTTGCTGACCATGGTGAGCACTTCCAGCAACCGGAGCTGGTGCGCCTCCGGCCGCCGCAACAGCACCTCGATCGCGTCGTGCACCCGGGACCGTTCCGCCCAGTCGCCCGAAGCGCCGGCCAATGCGGACAGGCCGGCCAGCGCGGCGGAGGCCTTGATGCCGTCCGCCCTGGACTGGAAGGTCTCGCCCAGGCGGCGCCGGAGCTCGGCGATCCCCGAGAGATCGAGCAGCTTCCGGCGCAGCTGGCCGGCCGACGTGCCGGGCTCGCGGCGCAGCAGGTCGACCGCCGCGGCGATCCCGAACAGGTCGAGCAGTTCCAGCAGCCGCGTGCGCGTCGGTCGGTCGACCGGGGCGTCCATGCCGGTGAACAGGTCGCCGGCCATCGTCATGGCCGCGAACAGCGCCGGGTCGACGGCCGTCAGGGCGCGCAGCGCGTCGGCGTCGGCGGAGGTGAAGGCGCCGGTCTCGGCCGTTTCGGCGAGCAGCCCGATCACCGGCAGCACGTCGGCCACCCGGGGCCGCAGCAGCGCCGCCTGCGCGCCGGCGAGTAGGCGTGCGGCCGCCAGGACGTCGCCGTCGCTGCCGCCGACCGACTCGGCGACCACGGTGTCCGCCTTGTTCAGCACCCCGAGCGCGTTCACCGGCCCGGCCGCGCGGGCCGCGGTGGCCGCGGTGAAGGCGGACAGCACCTGCGCGTCGTCCGCCCGCACCGCCTGGGTCAGCACGTACAGCACCGCCTCCGCACCCGCCACCGCCAGGTGCGAGACCGGATCGAGCGGGCCGGGATCCGACGGCGTCGGCGGGGCCGGCGCGGTGTTGCGTTGCGTGCGGCCGGGCGCACCTGAGGAAGCCGGGACGGCCGAGGAACCGGGGACGCCGAGCAGGGCCTCGGTCCTGGAGACGGACGCGTCGTCCATCGACCCCAGACCCGGGGTGTCGATGACGGTGACGTCGGCGAGCAGCGCGCTGGTCAGGTAGGCATCGAGATGCGAGACCCCGGCGAGATCGAGGCCCAGGTCGGCCGGAATCGCCCCGTCCGGCGCGAACGGGAGCGCCGACCGCCGGCCGTCGCCGAAGACCACTTCGATCCGGTCCACCGTGCCGTACTGGAACCGGGTCACCAGCCGGGTGCACTCGCCGATGTCGGTCGGCGCCACGCGCCGCCCGATCAGTGCGTTGACCAGGGTGGACTTGCCGGACTTGATCCGCCCCGCCACGGCCAGCTGCAGCGGGAGATCCAGGCGGCGGAGCACGTCGGCGATCCCGGCGGCGGTCGGTCCGGAGACCTGGGGCAGCAGCGCGCGGCACATTCCCGCGACGGCCGCGGACAGCGGACCTTGCATGACGCTTCCTCCGGTGGTGCCAGGGGATCCGGTCGGGACTAACCGCGCGGCTTGAAGTTGGCGGCCCAGTAGTCCGTCAGGTCCGACTGCAGGCTGGTGCCCAACGAGACCACCAGGCCGACGTAGGGCCGGCCGTCGATGGTCCATGCCAGTACCGAGGCGCCGCGGGTCGGGTCGTAGGTCGCCTTGCCCAGCGCCGGCAGGTCGTAGGCGGTGACGACGCGGCCCTTCTCGGTGCTGCTGGCGAAGGCGTCGTCCGTGTCGCTCTTGCTCAACCCCGACTTGTCGGCCTTCCGGTTCTTCACGACCTGCGCCAGGTAGCCGTCCGTCTGTGCGTCGCCCACGGTCAGCACGTACAGCAGGGCCGGCGCGCTGACCTTGCCGGCTTCGGCGTCGCCGATGGAGCACCGCACCGCGCGCCGGGCGGCCAGCGGAGCCGCGACGACGCCGTTGAAGGTGGCGGTGAAGTTCGTGCAGTTCCCGAGCCCGTTCACGTTGTCGGAAAGGAAGTCCACCTCACCGGCCGTGAACAGGCCGCCCGGGCCCAGCGCGGCCGAGCGCGAGCCGGTCGACGAGGCGGTACCCGATACGCCGGTGGACGACGAGCCGGACGACGAGCCGGAGGCGCCGGTGATTCCGGTGGCCGGGCCGCCGCCGGCGGTAGCAGCGGGGGAGAACGGGCGCACCAGGAACAGGACCACCCCGAGCACGACGACCAGCGCCAGGCCGGCCGCGACCAGCACGCGGCGCCGGGACCGGGCAACGGTGACGGGCGGACCGGCCAGGTGCCCGACGGTGGGCGGTCGGGCCGCCGGATGCCCGGTCGAGGGCGTCGGCCCGGCCGGCAGGGGGAGGCCGGGGAACGCCGCTCCGCCCTGGGCGAAGGCGGGGCCGGCACCCGGCGGGCTCTCGGCGAGCCCGGTGGTGCGATTCCCCTCCCGACGGACCGGCACGAGCAGCGCCCCTAGGGCGACCGCCGTCTCCGGCTGGTCGAGGGCGACCGGGATCACCTGCAGCCGCTCCTGGATCAGCGCGGCCACCAGCGGGATCCGCGACGAACCGCCGACCAGGAAGATGCCGCTGAGCTGCTCCGGGGCGACACCGGCAGACCGCAGCGTCCCGGACAGCACGTCGATCGATCGCAGCAGGTCCGGACGGATCAGGTTCTCGAATTCCTTGCGCGTCAGCAGGGCATCCACGAACGGGTCGGGCAGTGACACCTCGGTCTGCGGGTACCGGGACAGTGCTTCCTTGGCCGCCCGGACGTCCTCCGCCAAGGTGCGCGCGGCGCGGCGCGTCGAGGTGTCGACCGGACGCAGTATCTGTTGCCAGCGCACCGGATCGGTCGCCGCCGGCTCCCTGCCGACATGCTCCAGGACCGCCTGGTCGAAGTCGAGCCCGCCGAGATCCGGCAGTCCTGCCTCGGCCAGCACGTAGAACGCACCCTCCTCGCCGCCCGGTTCGGTCCGGTGCGGTCCCTGCCCCGGGAGGCCGGGGACGCCCGGCGCGCCGAACGGGCCGAGCGGCTGCCCGGCCGTCCGGTTGCGGCCGACGACGGCGATGTCCAGCGTCCCCCCGCCGAGGTCGTACACCGCGACCGCGCCCCCGGGCGGCAGGGTGCGGCCCGGTAGCCGGGTGTACTGCGCCGCTGCGGCCACGGGTTCGGGCAGGAGCACCAGGTTGGCACCCAGCCCGGCCGCCCTGGCGGCGCTGACCAGTACGTTCTGCCGGGTGGCTCCCCACTGGGCGGGGTGGGTCAGCCGGATCTCGTCGGGCAGTGCACCACCGAGCTGCCGGCGGACCTCGATGCCGACGACGCGGAGCACCGCGGCGATGACGGCGACCACCGGGAGCACCCGGTCGCCGAGCAGCACGTCGCCGTCGTCGATCCGGCGCTTCGGGTTCGGCTCGTACCTGCTCGGGTCCAATCGCGCCAGTCGCTGCGCCTCCCGGCCCACGGCGACCTGCCCGTCGGCGGCCACGAACACGGCGGACGGCAGCAGGGGCGACGTGTCGAAGGTGACGGTCCGCGGCGCCTGCCCGTCGACGAGCAGCGCCGCCACCGTGTTCGACGTGCCGAAGTCGATGGCCAGCAGCCGCATTGTTCCTCCCGTCGAAGATCGAGCCTCGTCCCCGGCGCCATCGTGACACGGCGGCGGTGGTGCCGGGCGCAGTTCCCCGATCGTCCGGCGTCGGTCAGCTCCACCGGCGCTGCACGGCGGGGATGACCTGGAAGATCACCACCACCGCCGGCAGCAGGGCGAGCGTCGCCAGCAGTTCCAGTCGCTCCAGGCCGCGCTGCACCCGGGCACCGGGCACCTCGGCGAGACCGCCCAGACCGGTCGCCAGTGCCACTGCGCCGGCCGCGACCAGCACGGTCGCCGTCAGCACGGCTCCGGAGGACGCGGACAGCTGCCACCACGACGGCAGCCGGACCGCGAGGAAGACGACGGTGACCAGCGGCACCACGAGCATGGCACCGACGTGGGCAGCCCTGGTGAACATCCGGCTGCGGAGGGCGAACAACAGACCGCCGAGCGCGCCGGTCGCCGCCCCGATCCACGGCGCCGGACCGTCCGGCCCCGGGCTGCTCATGACCAGCACCGCGCAGGCCACCGACCCGGTCGCGACGCAGGCCCGGACGATGCCGTCGGCGATACCGAGTCCCCTGGTCACCGACGCCGTGACGGCATGGCGCGGCACGGACTCCCCGCGCTCGTCGGCGACCATCAGGTCGACCAGCCCTGCACCGCCCAGGGCGGCCTGACCGGCAAGCCCGCTGAGCACCACGGCCACCACCAGCATCAGCGCCGCGATCCGGTCCATCGGCAGGGCCAGGCGCGCGCACAGCAGCACACCGCCGCCGACCGCGGCCAGAACCGCACCGGCAAGGGCCACCGCCGGGCTCCTCCGGACCAGACCGGCCAGGGCCAGGGCCACCGCTCCGGCCAGCGCCACGACTGCCGCCGCCGTCAGCCCACCGGCGACGTCCGCCAGGGCGGATCCCGCCCCGGTGCCTCCGAGGCGCAGCGCCACCGGTCGGTCGGACACCCACCCGACGGCCAGCACCAAGGACGCCGGTACGGCGATCAGGGCGCACGCCCAGCCTCCGCGCTCCCGGACGACGCCGCCGATGGCGAGCCCGGCCATCGCGGCCAGCACCGGAACGAGCACCCGGACCGGCGGCGGGGCGGCGGTGCCGACGGCGACCAGCGCCCCGAGGAGCGCCGCGACCAGCCAGCCGACGACGTCGCGTCGCGCGGGCCCTGCCCAGGCAGGCGCACGGTCGGCGACTATCTCCGCGACGGCGGACTCCACGTCGTCCACGAACGGCGGGGCCGGTGCCGCCGCTGCTGTGGTCAGGTGCAGCACCGTGCCGTCCAGCACTCCGGCCTCGTCCAGCGACCGGGACGGCTCGAGCGACCCGAACTCCGGCGCCGCGAGGCGCCACGGTACCGGGATGGACGCGGTCGGTACCGACAGCAACCGGAGCACCGCGGGAAGCTGCTCGGCCACCGGTGTGTCGGCGGGCATGGAGATGTCGATCTGCCGCGCGTCCCCCACCACGGTGACCCTGGTGAACCTCGTGCCCATGGAACTCCCCCCACCCCTGCGGCAACGCCGACGGATCTCGCACCGGTGCTGTCGGTCGCCGATCCAGATAGTGCAGATGGGTCGACCCGCAGCGCCGGTGTCGCGGCGCGATCTCCCCCGAGCCGCAAACCGGCTGCTGCCGGCGACTGACTGTCCCTGGTGTTGCAGGCCCCCACCTGCCGATGTGGACAACCGACCGCCCCTGTCGGTGACCGACCGTACTCTAGGCCCGTCGCAGGCCGGGACGGGGAATCCGCCGCGATCAACGGGGGAATCGATGGCACAGCGACTGCTGCACCGACCGGCACGGGCCGTGCCCGAGGCACCCGGGCTACGGCCCGTCGAGCTGCTCCCGCCGCCGAGCCTGCCGGATGCGGCGGCCGGTCTGCAGGGGGTGCTGCAGATGCTGATGCCGATCCTCGGCGGGGCCGGGTCGCTGATCATGATCGTGGCGAACCGCAGCCCGCTGATGCTGATCGCGGGCAGCATCATGCTGGCCGCGACCATCGCCGGAGGCATCGTCCTGTTCGTCGCCCAGCGCACCGGGGCCGGCAAGCGCGCCACCGATCTCCGGCGGCGCTACCTGGACTACCTGGATCGGGTGCGCCGCGAGCTGGCCGACGCCGTTCGTCGTCAGCGGTCCCTCGCCCTCCACCACCATCCGGATCCGGCGCAGCTGACGGAGCTGGTGCGCGACCCGCTCCGCCTCTGGGAGCGTCGCCCCGGCGACGCGGACTTCCTGACCGTCCGGGTGGGAACCGGTGCGGCGCCGCTCTGGCAGCGGGTGATCGCGCCGGTGAACCGCGATCCGCTGTCCGAACCGGATGTGGTGGTGGCGGCAGCGACCGTCCGCATCGTGGAGCGCGATCGCATCGTCCCGGGTATGCCCGTCGGCCTGCCGGTCAGCGGCCGGGTCACCGTGGTCGGCCCGCTCGGCGCCGGGCACCAGGTGGTGACCTGCGCGCTCGCCCAGCTGGTGGCCTGGCACGGCCCGACCGAGCTGCGCGTGGTCGGTTGCGTCCAGCGCCGGTCGGCGGGCTGGCTGGACTGGCTCAAGTGGCTGCCGCACGCCCAGTCCGACGACCTCTTCGACGGCCCGGCGCCGCGGCGGCTCGTCGCCGAACACCCGGCGGGGATCGGCCAGCTGCTGGGGCCGGAAATCTCCCGGCGCACCGCAGAGGCTGCCCGGGCCGGGCGCTTCGGCCGGATCGATGCGGCCCGCTTCGGCCCGGCCATCGTCGTGGTGGTGGACGCGGCCGGTCCGGCCGGCGACCTCCTGGCCGGGCTCCCTCCCGGGATCGCGCCGGCGGATCTGGGCATCCACGTGGTGACACTGGCCGAGGTGGCCGGCGACGAACCGGAGCGGGTCGACGTCCGGGTGCTCTGCACCGGGGACTCGGTCGCGGTGCAGGACCTGCGTCCACCGCTGGACGACGACGCCGCCGCCGACCGATCGAGGGCCGCCGGGGCCGCGAGCGGCCGGCCGGACCGACTGCCGACCGCACCTCTCCAGGCCCTGGCTCGGGAACTCGCGGCCGTGCGGATGGTGCCGGAGGCCTCGTCCGGGCCGCCACTGGAGGCCATACCCGGCCTCGCCGAGCTGCTCGGCGTGCCCGATCCGGCCACCTTCGACACGGCCGCCACCTGGTCCCCGCGGGCCGACGGCGACTTCCTGCGGGTGCCGTTCGGTCTCGGACCGTCCGGCGAGCGCATCCACCTCGACCTCAAGGAGCCGGCGCTCGGTGGCATGGGCCCGCACGGCCTGTGCGTCGGGGCGACCGGATCGGGCAAGTCGGAAGTGCTGCGCACCCTCGTCCTGTCGCTGGCCATGCTGCACCCGCCCGAGCGGCTGTCGATGGTCCTGGTCGACTACAAGGGCGGCGCCACCTTCGCGGGACTGGAACCGATTCCGCAGTGCGCCGCGATGATCAGCAATCTCTCGGACGACACCGGCCTGGTCGACCGACTGCACGACGCACTGTTCGGGGAGATGAAGCGACGGCAGCATGTGCTGGCCGACGCCGGCAACGTTCCCAACATCACCGAGTACCACCTGCGGCGGAGCGCCGGTGACCCGCTCGCCCGGGCGGCAATGCCGAACCTGTTGGTCGTCATCGACGAGTTCGGTGAGCTGTTGACCGCCAAACCGGACTTCATCGAACTGTTCCTGGCGATCGGCCGGATCGGGCGGTCCATCGGCATCCACCTGCTGCTGGCCAGCCAGCGCCTGGAGGAGGGGCGGTTGCGCGGGCTGGAATCGTTCCTGTCCTACCGGATCGGTCTGCGCACGTTCAACGCCGGCGAGTCCCGCGCGGTGCTGGGGGTCGGCGACGCCTACGAGCTGCCGCCCATTCCGGGCTCCGGGTACCTGAAGGTGGACACGTCGCTGTTCCAGCGATTCAAGGCCGGGTACGTCTCCGCCCGCTACCTGCCGCCGGCCACGGGTGACACCGTCGTCGATGCCGCCCCGGTCGCGGTGCCGTTCCCGTTCTTCAACGACACCGCGGCCTATCTGGTCGCCGCCGCGCCGGGCGACCCACGTTCACTGGCACCCCCCGACGTCCTCGCGCCGTCGGTGCTGGACGTCGTCGTCGCTCAGCTGGCAGCGGCCGGCGAGCGTGTCGCCCAGATCTGGCTGCCGCCGCTGCCGGGCGCGCTGGACCTCGCGTCGGTGGTGGGCCCATTGCGGACCGACCCGGTGCTCGGGTTGCACGCCGACACCGGGGGACCCGGCCTGGAGGTGGCGGTCGGCCTGCTGGACCGGCCCGGCGAGCAGCGCCAGGAGCCGCTGATCCTGGATCTGGCCGCATCCGGTGGTCACCTTGCCGTGCTCGGCGCGCCCCAGTCGGGCAAGTCGACCCTGCTGCGGACGCTGATCCTGTCGGCGGCGCTGAGCTGTGCGCCCGGCGCGGTGTCCTTCTACTGCATCGACCTCGGCGGCGGTGCACTGCGCGCGTTGTCCGGCCTTCCCCAGGTGGCCGGCGTCGCCGTCCGGCTGGAGGCCGACCGGGTGCGCCGGACCGTCGCGGAGGTCGCCGCCGCACTGGCTGAGCGCGAGGCGCTCTTCGGGCAGATGGGCGTGGATTCCGTCGACGACATGCGGACCCGGTTCCGGGCCGGCCGTCTCCCCGAGCTGGCCGTCGCCGACATCTTCCTGGCGATCGACAACTTTCCCGTGCTGCGGAGCGATTTCGAGGACCTGTCGGACCTCGTGCAGGAGCTCGGGACCAGAGGCCCCGGCTTCGGCATCCACCTCGTCCTGACGACCGGCCGGTGGTCGGACATCCGCATGCAGCTGCAGGCCGTCATCGGCCGCAAGGTGGAGTTCCGGCTCAACGACCCGGGGGACTCGGTGCACGGTCGCAAGCCGGCGGCCAACCTGCGCGCCGACACCCCCGGTCGCTGCCTGGTCGAGGGCGGGCTACAGGCCCAGATCTGCCTGCCCCAACCGGCCGCCGATCCGGACACGACCGAGGCCGCGGTCGCGGCGATCGCCGCGGCGTGGCCGGGGGATCCGGTTCCGCCCATCCGGATGCTGCCCACCAGGGTCGACCTGGACCAGCTGCGGACGGCTGCCGGCCCTCGCTCCGGGATCGTGGTGGGCATCGACGAAGCCGACCTGAAACCGGTCGAGCTCGACTGGCGGGGCACCGACGCCCACCTGCTGATCTTCGGTGACGCCGAGTCCGGCAAGACCTCGTTGCTCAAGCTCATCGCCGCCGACCTGGTCGCCCGGCACACCGACGAGGAGGTCGTGTTCGCCGTCTTCGACGTCCGCCGGACGCTCCTGGACGTCATCCCGGAGGACTACCTCGGCGCCTACGCCGGCACGACCTCGATGGCGGCCGGGATGGCCGCCGGAGTAGCCGGAGAGTTGCGCGGCAGGCTGCCACCCGACGATGTCACCGCAGCCCAGCTGCGCAGCAGATCCTGGTGGCGGGGTCCCGAGATCGTCGTGCTGGTGGACGATTTCGACCTCCTGTCGCCGGGCGGCGCGGGACCGCTGGCGCCGTTCGTCGAGTTCCTGCCACAGGCCAGGGACGTCGGCCTGCACCTGATCGTGGCCCGGCGCTCCGGGGGTGCCGGCCGGTCGCTGTACGAGCCCGTTCCGCAGCGTCTGCGCGAGGTGGGTGCGACGGGACTGCTGCTGTCCGGCGATCGTCAGGAGGGTGCGCTCTACCCGGGCGTCCACCTCTCCGTGCAGCCGCCCGGTCGCGCCACCCTGGTCCGTCGGGGACGCAAGCCCGCGCTCGTCCAACTGGGCCTCGCCGGCTGTGCCGCGGACGTCGCCGGCCCGAACCGATGAGAGCCGCTCACCGGTCCGGTGCCGTTCTACCGGTTGGTGGTGTCCACGCGATGGGCGGCCGGCGGTGCCCGGCGGAGCTGGCGGCGGTAACCGGACCGGTTCACCGCACCGGTTCACCGCACCGGTTCAGGCGCCGGTTCACCGCGCCGGTTCACCGGACCGACGGCCGCGAGATCCGGCCCAGGAGTTCCAGGCCGGCGATCACCGTGCGCGGACCGGGCCGGGACGGCAGACCCCTGGCCAACGCAGCGTCGCGGCGCACCAGCGTGCACGGCAGGTCCGGACGCCACCGGGTGGCGGTGAAGGTCCGGCCCATCAGCACCACCGAGATCTGGTGGGAACGGGCGGGACCGGGCACTGCCGCCAGCCGGTCCCGGGCACGGGCGAGTCCTTGCGGCGCGGAGCGGTCGGCGGGCACGACCAGCACGACGTGGTCCACCCGCTGCAGGACGGCCTGGAACACCGGCGCTCCCAGGTCGCCCGGGGTGTCGATCAGCACCAGTCCGGCACGCTGCCATAGTCGGTCCACCGCGCCGGTCAGCAGCTCCGGCGGGAAGCCGGCACCGAACGGCACGGCCAACACCGGTACGACCGTTCCGGTGACGCTGGCCGCGGCGACCCTGCTGCGGGCGACGGGTTCACCCTCGGCGCCCTCCAGCAGCAGCGGCAGGCGGCCCTCGCCGGAGCCGCCCAACAGCTCGGCCACCCGCGGGTGCCGGCGAACCGGGTCCGGCGTTCCGGCTCCGGGGCCCCCGGGCCCGGTGCCGTTCCGACCAGACTCGGCGGGATCGACCGTGGTATCCACGACGACGACGCGGTGGGCCGTGAACCCGCTGGCGAGCAGGGCGAGCAGCGCCACCACCGTGCTGGCCCCCGCGCCGGGCTCGGACGCGATCACCGCGACCCGGTGGGTGGAGGCGGTGGCCGGGAGGCCTGACAGCACCCGACGGTAGGCGCCGACCCGGCCGGCCAGGGCGGGGTTGAACCCGGCGCGCCCCTGTTCCCAGAGCCGGGTCGACAGCGGCCCGCTCGGCGGTGTCGGACGTCCTCCGCCGCGGGCACGGTCGTCGGCGGCCCGTCTCGCGCCGGCGTTCCCGAGCCCGTCCACGGTGGGAGCCTAGGTCGAGCCGGGCGGCGGTGGGCCGGTTCGGCGGCAACGGGCGCCGACGGTCCGCCGCGGCGGCTGCACCCCCGAATCGCGCCCGTCTCGCCGCGCTCTGCCGTTTGGCGCGCGCCCCGGGTACGCACGGGCGGCGATTGTGGACAACTCCACGGCCCGAGGAGCCTGCGCTGACACCATCACGCAGGCACCCGCACCTGCCCACCTCCCGCACCGGCAAGCAGGGCCATCAGTGCCAGCACCGACCACCAGCCGCCGACCACGGACGCGAGCCGGCAGCCGGCAGCCACCAGCTGCGAACCACCAGCCCGTCAGACCGCCAACGCCAATGGCAGCCGCCACGATCGAAGAAAGCAGTGACGTGACAGAGTTCGTGCAGTATCCCTACGAGGCGCTGCAAGCGGTCGGCAGTTCGCTGTCCAGCATCTCCGACCAGGTATCGACCGAGTCGAGGAATGCCTTCGAGGTCACCGGGTTCACCCCGGACCAGGACCGCATCAACGGGGCGCTGGACCACTTCCGCAGCGAGTGGCAGGCGAGCCTTGTGAAGCTGGGCGAGAACATCAGCGGCTTCGGTGAGCTGAGCGCCTCCATCGGATCGATGAGCGGCCAGTTCGACAACCAGCTGGCCTCCTCGATGAGTCCGGGCGGCAGCCACGCCGCCGGCAATGTGCACGGTCCCCGGTGATCGCGCCACCGACGGCACCGGAGGCAGGGACATGACGACGATCGCCGAAACGGGCGAGCGCGTGGAGCTCAACCCCGACGTTCCCTACCCTCCGTTCTCTTTGTGGCTGCGCCTGCCCGGCGCCTGGTCGAGGCTCGACTCCAACCCCGGCACCTGGCGGCGGTCCGCGCAGGAGTTCATCGACACCACACTCCGCGGGTCGCGGCTGACCTCACCGGAGCGGCGCGACGTGCTCGGGGTCCTCGAGGGCCTGGTGGCCGACTGCCAGCGCGCCGGGGCCGCGCTGAGTCTGCTGACCGTCGGCCGGCGCGCGGCGGGGGGCGCCGCCAGCTTCGGCATGCACTGCGCATTCGCCTCGGACGGTCGCGCCGCATCGGTCGGCCGCGTGCACGACATCCTGCCGCGCTCCGGGATCGCCACCGGTCTGGACACGGCAGCAGGTCCAGGCGTGGTGCACCGCGACCGGGTGACGATGGTCGTGCCGGGGACGGCAGCGCTGGTGGCGCTGACCAGCGTGCAGATCTTCGTGCCGCTGCCGGGGACCGCGTGGACGGTCGTGCTGTCGACAGCCAGCGCGCACCCTGAGCTGACGGACTCGCTCGAGCAGACGTTGCTGGCGGTGGCCGCGAGCATCCGGACCGACGATCCGGCCGGCGAGGACCCGGCCGGCTCCACCGATCGCCCAGCAGGTGGCAGCTCCGGCGCCGCAGGTGGCAGCTCCGGCAGTGCAGGTAGCCGCGTCGGCGGCCCAGGAGGCGGCCCAGGCGGCCGCCCAGGCGGCGGCGCAGGTGGCAGCGCCGGCAGCGCAGGTGGCGGCTGCGGCGGTTCCGGCGCACAGAGCGTCGGCGACCCGGCGGCGACCTGGGCGCCGGCAGGCTCACCGGCGGCGCCCGGGTTCGAGCGCGGGTTCGGCACCCTGGTCCAGCGGCGGATCGACCCGCCGGCCGATCCGGGAGCCGACAGGTGAACCAGTCTCGGCCGAAAGTGGTGCTGCAGGCTCACGCCACCCGGTCGATGACCGCCCTGGCCCTGTTGCTGCACGGTCGCGACCGCGGACCGAGGGAGGTCCGCAAGCCACTGAGCAGCCTGCTCGGGTCGCTGGCGATCGCCGTCGTGCTGGTGTTGGCGGTGGCGGTGGGTGGTCGGATCGGGGCAATCATCGGGCAGCACTGACCCCGGGCGGCGGTCCGCCGACGGCCGGTACCCAGGGTGCTGTTGATCGGGGATCGGCACCCACAGGTTCTGCACAGACGCCGGACACCGGATCATTACCCTTGCGCAGTACTTTCGGGCATGTGCTCCAACCGCTGACCCGTCCGCTCCGTCTGCTCGGACCCCTGCTGGCGTGCGGTGGGCTGCTTCTTCTCCCGTGGGTGCTGTACATGTCGATCGAGCTTCCGGACACCGCACGCGCGCGGAACTGGTCGCTGATGTGGACCGGCCTGGACATCGCCGAGGCGGTTGCCCTGGTCGCCACCGGAATCCTGCAGTGGCGCGGGAGCCGGCTGCGTGCGCTACCGGCCACGGTGGCGTCGGTGCTCCTGGCCGTGGACGCGTGGATCGACGTCACCACCTCCGCACCGGGGCATGCCACCGTCACGGCAGTGCTGATGGCGGTCCTGGTCGAGGTTCCGGCCGCGCTGCTGTGCGTTCTGGTGGCTGTCCGGGCGTTTCCGCCCGGTAGCGCTGCTCGTCGCGCCGCTCCAGCGGAGCGGGGCGAGCGACAAACCAGCGGGATCTGACCAGGCGGCGTATCTACCGATAGCTTGCTCGGCTCTTCTGGCGGAATGGCGGAAATGCCGCCCGACCCCTGAAAGGCGCTGGCTATGGACACCCCGATCTGCTCTGTCAAACTGCTTCCGGAGGATCAGTGGCTCGACGCCGCTGAGTCCGCGGCCCGGATCAACCCGGCGAATGCACCGGCAGAACGTTCCCTGATGCAGATTTCCCCGGACCTGATCATCAAGCCCGAACATCTCGCGCTGCTCACGTCCAAGTACTGGGGCAGCGGCGGTGTGCGGCTGACCGTCGGTTTCCTGGACGGCGCGGCGGCCGACCTGCGGGCCCGCATCCTGTCGCACATGAACGCCTGGGGCGCCTACTCGAACGTGAGCTTCGTCCAGACGAACACGAACCCACAGGTCAGGATCGCCCGGACGGCGGGAAGCGGCTACTGGTCGTACCTGGGTACGGACGTGCTGCACATTGCCCCGGACCAGCCGACGATGAACCTGGACAACTTCACCATGAACACGGCCGACTCGGAATTCTTCCGGGTGGTCCGTCACGAGACCGGCCACACCCTGGGCTTCCCGCACGAGCACACCAGGGACGAGATCGTCAACCGCATCGACCGGGCGAAGGCGTTGCAGTACTTCGAGAGCACCCAGGGCTGGAGCGAGTCCCAGGTCGTCGCGCAGGTCCTCACGCCGCTCAACAATTCCGCCCTGGTGGCCACCGCGCACGCCGATCCCGCGTCCATCATGTGCTATTGGCTTCCGGCGTCCATCATGAAAGACAACGTCGCGGTCAACGGCGGGACGGACATCGACAGCCAGGACGCACAGTTCTCCGCGCGGGTCTATCCGAAGCCCAATCCTTTCCCGCAGTGGCTGGAACTGGACAACAACCCCGCCACCGTCGACATCGTCGCCTCCGGCGGACACCTCTACCAGCTGCACAACACCGGACGCATCTGGATCTACACCGGCACCCCGCACACCGGGTGGCTCGAACTGGACAACAACCCCGCCACCACCCAGATCATCGCCGACGGCGACCGGCTCTACCAGCGCCACCACGACGGACGCATCTGGATCTACACCGGCACACCGCACACCGGGTGGCTGGAACTGGACAACAACCCCGCCACCGTCGACATCGTCGCCTCCGGCGGACACCTCTACCAGCTGCACAACACCGGACGCATCTGGATCTACACCGGCACCCCGCACACCGGGTGGCTCGAACTGGACAACAACCCCGCCACCACCCAGATCATCGCCGACGGCGACCGGCTCTACCAGCGCCACCACGACGGACGCATCTGGATCTACACCGGCACACCGCACACCGGGTGGCTGGAACTGGACAACAACCCCGCCACCGTCGACATCGTCGCCTCCGGCGGACACCTCTACCAGCTGCACAACACCGGACGCATCTGGATCTACACCGGCACACCGCACACCGGCTGGCTGGAACTGGACAACAACCCGCTGACGGCGCAGATCGCGGCGGACGGCGGCGCCCTGTACCAGCGTCACCGCAACGGCAACCTGTGGATCTACACGGGCACACCGCACACCGGCTGGCGCCAGGTGGACGGCAACCCGGCGACCGTCGAGATCGCTGCCGGTGGTGGGCATCTCTACCAGCGCCACAGCACCGGGCGCATCTGGATCTACACCGGCTGACCAGGCCGCGCCGATGCACGGTGCCCCGCGGCTCGGCCCGCGGGGCACCGACCGGACCCGGTAGCACTCCGGTCGCGTGCTGCACAGCGTCCGCTGGACTCTGGCGTCGCGGTGATACCGAGGACGACACCGTCGGCGCGCGAGCCGGCTCGGACAGCGGATCGGACCCGGTTGGGAGAGGATGGGGCCCATGATCGAAGTCGCGGGTCTGTCCAAGACGTACGGCGCCACCAAGGCGGTCGACCATCTGACGTTCACCGTCCGGCCGGGAACGGTCACCGGATTCCTCGGACCGAACGGCGCCGGCAAGTCCACGACCATGCGGATGATCCTGGGGCTCGACACCCCCACCTCAGGCGAAGCTCTGATCAACGGTCAGCGGTACGGCGCGCTGAGCCGTCCGCTGACCAAGGTCGGCGCGCTGCTCGACGCCAACTGGGTGCATCCGAACCGCACCGCACGGGCGCACCTGCGGTGGATGGCGGCCTCCAACGGCCTGTCGACGAAACGGGTCGACGAGGTGCTGGGCATCGTCGGGCTGAGCGCGGTCGGCGGGAAGGCGGTCGGCAAGTTCTCCCTCGGCATGAAGCAGCGGCTGGGTCTGGCCGGCGCCATCCTCGGCGACCCGGAGGTGCTGCTGTTCGACGAACCGGTCAACGGACTCGATCCCGAGGGCATCCTGTGGATCCGCCAGTTCATGCAGAGCCTCGCGGCAGCCGGGCGGACGGTGCTGGTCTCCTCGCACCTGCTGTCCGAGATGTCGGTGACCGCCCAGCATCTGATCGTCATCGGCCGGGGCAGGCTGATCGCCGACGCGGACACCACCGACTTCATTTCCCAGTCGACCGAGTCCACCGTCCGGGTCCGGTCGCCGCAGCTGAGCGCCTTGGGGGATCTGCTGAGTCGGCAGGGCGTCCCCGTGTCGCAGGCCGACGGTGCGTTGATCGTGCACTCCACGCCCATCGAGCGGATCGGCGATCTCGCGGCCGCCGGAGGCATCACGCTGCACGAGCTGGCCGGGGTGCAGGGATCGCTCGAGGAGGCGTTCATGCAACTGACCGGCGACTCGGTCGAGTACGGCGGTCAGGGCTTCCCGACCGGGGCCGACCCGATGGCCCCACCGGGCGGCGCGTCGGCCGGCCCGCCCGGAGCGGCCGGCCCACCTGAAGCAACGGGCTGGCCGGGAGCGGGCAGCCGGCCCGGGGCGGCTCTACCGCACGCGCCGGCAGTCCCCACCGGCCCGCCGACCGCATACTCCGGCTCCGAAGGGAACCGTCCGTCATGAGTCTGCTGGCTGTGGAACGCATCAAATTGTTCTCCACCCGCTCGCCATACTGGTGTCTCGGCGCCATCGTGCTGGCCGCCGCGGCGTTCGGCCTGCTCATCGGCCTCGCCGACCACGGAAGCCAGGCGATCCCCTACTTCGCGCTGCGCGGCGTCGCCCTGGGGCAGAGCATCTTCATGGTGCTGGCCGCACTCGCCGTCACGACGGAATACCGGTTCAACACCCTCAAGAGCACGTTCCTGGCCGCGCCGAAACGGGTGAACGTGCTCCTGGCCAAGACGATCCTGCTGGCCGTAATCGGCGCGGTGATGGGTTTCGTGTGTGCCGTCGGCACGTTCTTCCTGACGAAGGCGCTGGCGACGGAGCCGCCTGCACCGCTCGTGCTGCAGGATCACTGGCGCGAGGTCGCCGGGCACGCCGCCCTGTTCGCCCTCGCCGCCGTCATCGCGGTATCGGTCGGCACGCTGCTCCGCCAGTCCGCCGGCGCCATCGCCCTGCTCCTGCTGTGGCCGTTGCTCATCGAATCGCTGTTCACGCTGATCCCCACCGTGGGTCCGAAGGTGGGCCCATGGTTGCCGTTCGCTGCGGGTGGCCGGTTCGTGGAACCGTCGTCCGTACCCGGTGAGCAGTTCGACGGCCTGATCAGCTCGACGGGACCAACCCCCGTCCAGGGGCTGCTGGTATTCCTGGGGACGGCACTGGTGCTGTGGGTGATCGCGGCGGTCGTCCTGACCCGACGGGACGCCTGACGGCCACGGCGCGGCCGCACGTCAGCTGAAGTGGTCCACGCCGGTCAATTCGGCCGATACCTTCCACAGCCGCTCGGCATCTCCGGCATTCCGCGCCCGGCGGGACGGAGTTTCCCGGACCGGGCCACCCGCGGCCATGAACCGCGGGCCGTAGAACTCGCCGCCGGCCGCGGCCGGGTCGGTGGCTGCGCGGAGCATCGGTTGCGCGCCGCGGGTGGCCGACTGGGTGAACAGCGGAACCACCGTGCTCATCGCCCGGTTCGACAGGCTGGCACCCTCGGTACCCAGGTCGGTACTGCTGAACCCGGGATGCGCCGCCACCGCGGCGGTCGTCCCTCCGTCGCGCAGCCGCCGCTGCAGAGCTGCGGTGAACAGCAGGTTGGCCAGCTTGCTCTGGAAGTAGGCGTCCCACCGGCGGTAGCGGCGACTGCTCTGCAGGTCGTCGAAATGGATCCGGCCCGCGCGATGACCGAAGCTGGACATGGTGGCCACCCGCGAGCCGGCTGTTCCGACCATCAGCGGCAGGAGCCGATTGGTGAGCGCGAAGTGCCCGAGATGGTTCACTCCGAACTGCATCTCGAAGCCGTCGACGGTGTGCCCCCGATCGACCGCCATCAGGCCCGCGTTGTTGATCAGCAGATCGAGCCGGTCCCTGTCGGCCAGGAGCTGCTCGCTGAATCCCTGCACGCTGGCCAGATCGGCGAGGTCCAACGACGCCACGGCCACCTTCGCGTCGGGTTGACCAGCGCGGATCCCGGCCGCCGCGTCCTCGGCTTTGCCCACGTTGCGGCAGGCCAGGATCACCTCGGCACCGGCCGCGGCGAGGTGGGTGGCGATCTGCAGACCGAGACCCGAGTTCGCGCCGGTCACCACTGCCAGTCGGTCGTGTTGGTCGGCCAGCGTCCAGGTCATGAGCATCTCCAAGGTGAGTACGGGTTCATCTTTGCCAAGATAGTGAAGAACGGTTCATCTTGTAAAGGTGAGAACTGATGCGCGCCGCAATCGCGCCGCGATGCTGGCCGCTGCCCGCGACCTGATCGACGAGCGGGGCGTCAACTTCACCATGGACGCGCTGGCAGAGCGGGCCGGTGTGGCAGTCGGCACGCTGTACCGGCACTACCCGACGAAGAACGATCTGGTGTCGGCCGTCCTGGACGAGGCGATCACCGCCATTGCGGACGTCGCTGAACAGGGCGAGCGGGCCGTCGCCGCCGGAGCGCCGGCCGGTCCGACCCTGGAGGGGATGTTCGCCCGGATCGCCGACAGCTACGCCGGCGACGCCCCGGTCAAACATGCCGCCGCCGCCCTCGGTATGGCGACCGACATCGCCGACCTCACCCGGCGACCCGACAGTCCTGCGGAGCGCGCGGCGGGGTCCATCGGCGCGATCCTCCAGGCGGCGCAGCGGAGCGGGTACATCCGTCCGGACGTCACCCTGGCGGATCTGATCATGCTGGTCGCATCGGCGCCCGATGCCCAGCAGGTCGGAATCGACGCGAGGTCCCGCTACGTCGCCATCGTGCTCGCCGGAATCCGGCAGCTCGCGCCCTGAAATCGAGTCCGGTGGCGATGGAATTCGCTTCTTCTCCGGGTGCCCCCTACCCTCGCGGACATGCAGGACACGCGGATCCGGTCCGCCATGCCGACCGACGGCCTGCCGGCCCACTTCCGGCGGGTGGTCAGTTTCCATCCCCGCGGCGGGCGACTGAACGACGTACAGCGCCGCGCGTGGCTCGACCACGCCGACCGTCTCTACCTGGATCCGGAGACGTTCGGCCCGGAGCGGCCCTTCGACGGGGACCGGATCTTCGGCCGGAAGGCGCCGCTGGTGCTCGAGATCGGCTCCGGCATGGGCGAGTCGACCGCCCGGATGGCGCTGGCCCGGCCGGAGATCAACCTGGTCGCCATCGAGGTCTACAAACCCGGTGTGGCCCAGACGTTCCACCACATCGACCGGTCCGGCGCGCCCAACGTCCAGGTGATGCGCGGGGACGCGGTACAGATCCTGACCGAGCTGGTGGCGCCCGCGACGCTGAGCGAGATCTGGCTCTTCTTCCCGGATCCGTGGCCGAAGACCAAGCACCTCAAACGGCGCCTTCTCACCCCGCCGTTCGCCGAACTGGTCGCCTCCCGGCTGCGCCGCGGCGGAATCTTCCGGCTGGCCACCGACTGGGCCCCCTACGCCGAGCAGATGCTGGCCGTGTGCAGCACCACCAAGGGCCTGCGCAACGCCTACCCCGGGTGGGCCCCGCGTCCGGAATTCCGGCCGCGGACCCGTTTCGAACGGCGAGGCCTGGCGGCGGGCCGGGAGATCTTCGACCTGGAGTTCGCCAGGCGCTGACCGCCACGGCTCCGGGGCACCGCATGGCTCAGACGAAGGCGCTCTTGCCGGTGATCGACCGGCCGACGATCAGGGCGTTCATCTGCGCGGTGCCCTCGTAGGAGTACAGCGCCTCGGCGTCGGCGAAGAACCGGACGGCGTCGCGGTCGAGCAGAATGCCGTTGCCGCCCATGATCTCCCGTGCCCAGGCGGCGGTCTCCCGGAGCCGGGTGGTGGAGTACCACTTGGCCAGCGCCGCCTGCTCGTCGAGAAAGATTCCCTCCTGCTGCAGCTGAGCCACCCGCACCGCCATGCCGAGCGAGGCGGTGATGTTGCCGAGCATCCGGGCCAGCAGGTCCTGCACCAGTTGGAAGTGCCCGATCGGCTTCCCGAACTGGATGCGCTGCTTGGCGTAGGCGACAGCTGCCTCGAACGCGCCGATCTGGCATCCGACGGCCGACCAGGTGACGCCGCCGCGGGTGGTGCGCAGCACGACGCTGGTGTCGCGGAACGAGTTCGCCCCGGCCAGCCGGTTCTCCTCGTTCACCCGGCAGTCGGTCAGCACGATGTCGGCGTTCTGCACCGTGCGCAGCGCGAGCTTCCGCTCGATCTTGGTGGCGGTGAACCCGGGCGTGTCCTTCTCCACCACGAAACCCTTGACCTGGTCGTCGGCGATGTCCCGGGCCCAGATCACGTTCAGGTCGGCGAAGGTGGCGTTCCCGATCCAGCGCTTCGCGCCGTTGAGCACCCAGGTGTCACCCTCGCGTCGGGCGGTGGTGCGCATGCCGCCAGCGACGTCGGACCCGCCGTCCGGCTCGGTCAGGCCGAACGACCCGATCAGCTCCATCCGCTGCATGGGCGGCAGCCAGCGGTCGCGCTGCTCCTGCGATCCGCAGATGTGGATGCTGCCCATCGCCAGCCCGTTGTGCACCCCGAAGAAGGTGGCGATGGACGGATCGACCCTGGAGATCTCCAGCCCGAGCCAGCCGACCAGCAGCTGGCCGGCGGGTGGCTGACCGCCGAGCCCGTAGGACAGGCCGATGATGCCCAGCTTCGCCATCGGCTCGATGATCT
>CAXTBG010000043.1:0-41323 GCA_964242105.1 uncultured Nakamurella sp.
AGGTCGGCGTCCACGTGCAGCAACTCGGCCGGTTCGAGCAGTCGCCACCCCGGGTCGTCGTCCATCCGCTCGCTGGCCAGGATCACCGCGGGACTCCTCGCCAGGGCTCCGGACCGGGCGTGGATGCGATCGCTGCCGGCGTCGAGCTCGCTGCCGACCGCCGGCCGCTGCAGCACCCACAGCTCGTGGCTCGCCGGGTAGCGAAGAGCCCACAGGTCGGTGGCCGTGGTCAGGATGACGTTGACCGCATAGAGCGGCAGGGTCCGGCCGATCCAATCGACTGCCGCGACCAGCCCCACCTCGACGTCGCCGTCGTGCCGGTCGATCTCGGCGGTGATCAGCGCGAACACCCGCTCGCTGTCGGTCTGCCCGTGGACCAGATCGGACACGCCGAACTCGGCCAGCCTGGCTTCGAGCCGATCGAGCCCGAACACCACTCCGTTGTGCGCGAACAGGCGCTCCTGCAACAGGAACGGGTGGGTGTTCGGAACGGTCAGCGCGCCGGTGCTGGCGTACCGGACGTGAGCCAGGAAGGTCGTCCCGCGGAGGTCGTGAGCGGCCGTGGCGAAGGCCGTGTCGTGCCAGGCGGCGATCGGCTGCTTGGTCAGCGAGGGCGCTCCGCCCGGGCCGAAGACGCCAATGCCGGCACCGTCCGGGTTGGCGTGACTCTGGAACTCCAGGCTGTCCGGTGCATCCAGCAGCCAGAAGGTGGCCGGCACGGACTCGCGCCCGGCGTGCAGGCCGAACAGTCGGCACATCAGCGATCGACTCCTCCAGCAGAGCGTCGGCGCACTGCTGTCGACACCAGCAGCGCATAGTGTCCGATCATGGCCCTTCACGCCGGCTCTGGCCCCACTCTCCCTGCATCGGTCGCGGAAGGTCGCGGCGTCTCCAACGCGATGATCACCGAGGCGAACCCGGCCCTGGGCGAGCGGCTCGAGCCACCGAAGAGCAAGCTCGCGCAGCAGTCCGTCCCCGCCGACGTCGCCTACCAGCTCATCCAGGACGAGCTGTTGCTGGACGGCAGCGCCCGGCTCAACCTGGCCACCTTCGTCACCACCTGGATGGAGCCGCAGGCCCGGCAGCTGATGAACGACTCCGTCGACAAGAACATGATCGACAAGGACGAATATCCGCAGACGGCCGAGCTGGAACGTCGCTGCGTGGCGATCCTGGCCGACCTGTGGCACGCCCCTGCCGCGGCATCGGCCACCGGCTGCTCGACGACCGGGTCGAGCGAGGCCTGCATGCTCGCCGGGCTGGCCCTGCAGCGGCGCTGGGCGGCGAGGGTCGGCGATCGAACCCGCCGGCCGAACCTGGTGATGGGCGCCAACGTCCAGGTCTGCTGGGAGAAGTTCTGCCGCTACTGGGATGTCGAGCCCCGGATGGTGCCGATGGCCGGTGACCGCTTCCATCTCGACGCCGCCGAGGCGGTCGAAAGGTGCGACGAGGACACCATCGGAGTGGTGGCGATCCTCGGATCGACCTTCGACGGCAGCTACGAGCCGGTCGCCGAGATCGCCGCAGCGCTGGACGACCTGGCGGCGGGCGGCGGCCCGGATGTACCGATCCACGTCGACGGCGCGTCCGGCGCCATGATCGCGCCGTTCCTGGACCAGGACCTGGTGTGGGACTTCCGGCTCCCGCGGGTGGCCTCGATCAACACCTCGGGACACAAGTACGGGTTGGTCTACCCGGGGGTCGGCTGGGTGCTCTGGCGTGACGCCGGAGCCCTGCCCACCGAGCTCATCTTCAACGTCAACTACCTGGGCGGCAACATGCCGACGTTCGCGCTGAACTTCTCCCGTCCCGGGTCCGAAGTCGTCGCCCAGTACTACAACTTCTTCCGGCTCGGTTTCACCGGCTACCAGCAGGTGCAGCAGGCGGCGCGCGACGTGGCGACCGGGCTGGCTGACGCGGTGGCGGCCATGCCCGAATTCCGGCTGCTGTCCCGTGGGGACCAGCTGCCGGTGTTCGCATTCACCACCACCGACGCCGCGTCAGGCTGGGATGTGTTCGCCCTGTCCAGAGCCCTGCGGGAGCGCGGATGGCAGGTGCCGGCCTATTCGTTCCCCGCCGATCGGCAGGATCTGTCGGTCTGCCGGATCGTCTGCCGGAACGGATTCAGCCGTGACCTGGCGAACGCCTTCTTCGCCGATCTGGGGGCGGCCGTCGAGCAGCTCCACGCCGATGCACGCCCGGGCACGGCCACCGGCCCGTCCGGTTTCCGCCACTGATTTCGCCGCGAACAACGACTCCAGCATCGCGGCGGCGATACCTGGGCGGCCGGTCGATCAGGGCGCGTCGAGCAGGCCCAGCAATTCGGCCGTCGCCGCCGCCGGCGGCAGGGCCCGACCGTCGAGTGCGGTCACCGGCGCCAGCAGCCGCACGCTGGAGGCGAGCCACACGCCGTCGGCGGCCAACAGGTCGGCCGACGTCAGCGGCCGGCGGCCGGTCGCCCACCCTGCGGCTCCGGCCGCGGCGAACAGCCGGTCCACGGTGATCCCGTCCAGCACCCCGGCCAGCGGCGGGGTGCACAGCGTCCGGCCCCGCGCCACCACCACGGTCGCCGTCGGTGCTTCCAGCACGGTGCCGTCCGCGCCCAGGAAGATCACGTCGTCCGCGTCGTTCGCCGCGGCGTATCGCAGGGCGGCCATGTTGATCGAATAGGACAGCGTCTTCGCGCCGGCGAGCAACCACGGCGACGCGACGGCGGCCGAGCCGGTGAACCCGCGGTCCAGCAGCAGCACCCGGACGCCGGCGGTGCGCTGTGCGACCGCGGACGGCGAGACAGCCGAGCCGGTGACGTAGCAGGTGGGTCCCTCGTGCTCGGGACCTCGGGTGGCGATCAGCCGCAGCACCATGTCTCCGCCCTGCCAGCCGCGCAGCACCGCGTCGATGCCGCGGCGCCACTGAGCGGAGGACGGCAGCACGAGGTCCGTCATGGCGGCCGACCGCGCCAGCCGGGCCAGGTGGTCATCCAGGTCTCGGGGCACGCCCGCGACGGCGAGCGTGGTCTCGAAGACGCCGTCACCGCGTACCACTCCCGCGTCGTCCGGCCGCACCAGCGGTTGGTCGGCCGGCACCAGTCGGCCGTCCAGCAGCCCGACGAGCATGCCCGGGGACGTCGTCTGCGTCGACGGGATCGGAGCGGGCGCGGACGGGTGCAGGAGTTCGGTCACGTGCACCAGCGTAGGTCGCTCAGAGCTTGCGGAGCCGCACCTTGGTGACGGCGTGGTCGGGTCCCTTGGTCAGCACGAGATTGGCCCGGCCCCTGGTCGGCAGGATGTTGTCCACCAGGTTCGGCTGGTTGATGCTCTCCCAGAACTCGCCCGCCAGCTCGACCGCACGCTCGTCGCTGACCAGCGCGAACCGGCTGAAGAATGAATCCGGGTCGGCGAACGCGGTCTGCCGGAGCGTCAGGAACCGGTCGACGTACCAGCGCTTGATGTCGGCGGTGTCGGCGTCGACATAGACCGAGAAGTCGAAGAAGTCGCTGACCGCCAGCGCACTCCGGCCGTCCTCGTCCACCCGGGCCGGCTGCAGCACGTTGAGACCCTCGATGATGAGCACGTCGGGTCGGTGCACGACCACCTCGTCGTCGGCCAGGATGTCGTAGGTCAGGTGGTCGTACTTCGGCGCCCGCACCTGGGCCGCACCGGATTTCACCTCGGCCACGAACCGCATCAGCGCCCTGCGGTCATAGGACTCCGGAAAGCCCTTGCGGGCCATCAGACCCCGCTCCTCGAGCACGGCATTCGGATACAGGAAGCCGTCGGTCGTGACCAGTTCCACCCGCGGGGTGTCCGGCCAGCGCGCCAGCATCTCGCGCAGTACCCGCGCGGTGGTCGACTTGCCGACGGCCACCGACCCGGCGACGCCGATGACGAACGG
The DNA here is from genome assembly GCA_964242105.1 of uncultured Nakamurella sp. Lineage (GTDB taxonomy): Bacteria > Actinomycetota > Actinomycetes > Mycobacteriales > Nakamurellaceae > Nakamurella. The sequence continues at coordinate 3,895 of CAXTBG010000043.1, forward strand.
CGTCCGCGACGCCTGCTCGCCGAGGAACGTGGAGGTGACCCGGTGCAGCGCGCCGGTTCCGGCCACGTACAGGTTGAGCAGCCGGGACAACGGCCGGTAGATGGTGTCCACCTCGGCCAGGTCGATCGGGTCGCCCAGGCCGGACACCCGCTCGAGTTCGCGTGCGGTCATCGGCAGCGGCGTGCTGCTGGCCAGCGACGCCCACTGGTCGCGATCCAGTTCGACGTACGGCGTGACGCCCGATCCGCCGAACACCGGACCGGGTAGCACGTCGATCGCCGTTCCGGCAGGGCCGACCTCGCTGTCACCAGGCATGATCTGCAAATCATGCCGGTCGGGAGCGGGGGAAGTGCCCCTGCGCCGGTGTGACGTGAAGCGCATCACGAATGCCGTGGCCGCCTGGGCGCACCAACCGGGCCGCCGTGGGCGCCGGGCGCAGCAACCGCGAGCCGCCGTAGTCGGCCGGCGCAACAACCGCATCACCGGCCGGCGGCACCACCGCGGGCTGCCGTGGCCGGCCCGGCGGACCAACCGCCGGCCCACCGTCACGGGCGGTCCTGCCCTGAGGAAGCGCGCCTACCATGGGTGGGTGGCTCCCGAACCGATCACCGCTGCACCGCTCCCCGCGACCTCCGGCCCCGCGGACGCGGCGGCCTACCGCTCGCCGCTGCTCGCTCTTCCCGGGGCGGTCGCCGCGCAGGGACCGGACGCGGGCGTCGCCTGGCACTACGGCGACCCGGTCGGCGAGCAGCGCGCCGCCGTTCGCTCGGCCGCGCTGCTGGACCTGTCGAACCGCGGTGTCCTGGCTGTCTCGGGACCGGACCGGCTGACCTGGCTCAACACGCTGACCAGCCAGTTGTTGTCCGACCTGCCGGACGCGCGATCCGCCCAGGCGCTGCTGCTGTCCCCCAACGGTCACGTCGAACACCACTTCGGGGTGACCGAGCTCGACGGCACCACCTATCTGGACACCGAACCGTCGACCGCCGCGGCACTGCTCGAATACCTGCGGCGGATGGTGTTCTGGTCGAAGGTCGAGGTGGTCGCGGCCGAGTTGGCGCAGCTGCGCCTGGTCGGGCCGCGCACGGGCAACCTCTCCGCCGGGATGGTGCCGCTGGATCTCGCGCCCTGCGCGGCTGTGCCGCTCACCGGCGGTGGTTTCGCCCGGCGCACCGGCGACGGTCTCGACCTCTTCGTCCCGAGACTGTCGTTGGCCGCCGTCGCCGCAACGCTGCGCAGCGCCGGCGCTGTTCCGGCCGGCAGCTGGGCGGCGCAGGCGCTGCGCATCCCGACCCGCACACCGCGACTGGGTATCGACACCGACGACCGCACCATTCCCAACGAGGTCAACTGGCTGACCACCGCGGTGCACCTGCACAAGGGCTGCTACCGCGGCCAGGAGACGGTGGCCCGGGTGCACAACCTCGGCCGGCCGCCGCGCCGGTTGGTGATGCTCAACCTGGACGGGTCGGCCGACCGGCTCCCCGAGACCGGGAGCCAGGTGACGACGGCCGACGGCCGGGTCGTCGGCTGGGTCGGGTCGGTGGCGCACCACCACGAGGACGGCCCGATCGCGCTGGCCATGGTCAAGCGCTCGCTCCCGCCGGGCACGCCGTTGTTCGCCGACGGTGTCGACGCGGCCGTCGACCCGGATGACGAGAAGGACGACGCGTCGGCCGGTCCGCCGCAGTCCGCCGTCGACCGCCGGGCCTTCACCGACATCCGCCGCCGGTGAGCGCGACATACCCGGCGGCAGCCGCACCGGCGCCTGGAGCGGCCCCGGTACCCGACCCGGCCGCGCCCCATCCCGCCCCCGAGCCGCTGGTCACCCTCGACGAGATCGAGGATGCCGCGCGGCGGATCGCCGGTGTGGCGGTGCGAACTCCGTTGCTCGCCTCGCCGTGGCCGGGACTGTGGCTGAAACCGGAAGGGCTGCAACCGATCGGCGCGTTCAAGATCCGCGGCGCGATGACGGCCATGTCGCGCCTGGATCCGCAGGTGCGGGCTCGCGGGGTGATCGCGCACTCCTCCGGCAACCACGCCCAGGCCGTGGCGTACGCCGCGAAGGTGTTCGGCGTCGACGCGCACATCGTCATCCCGGAGAACGCGCCCGCCCGCAAGGTCGAGGCGACCCGGGCGCTGGGCGCGACGGTGGAGCTGGTGCCCGTCACCGAACGGTTCAGCCGCCCGCTGGAACTGGCCGCCGAGACCGGCAAGGCGATGATCGCGCCGTTCGACGACCGCAACGTCATCGCCGGCCAGGGCACCATCGGGCTGGAGATCGCGCAGGACGCCGACCGGTGTGTTGACGGATTGCGCACGGTGCTGGTGCCGGTGTCCGGCGGGGGCCTCGTCTCGGGGATCGCGGCGGCCATGGCAGCCCTGTTGCCGGACGTCGCGGTGATCGGGGTGGAACCGGAGCTGGCCGGGGACGCGGCCGATTCGTTCCGCTCCGGCGAGCGCCGGGCCTGGGCACCGGCCGACACGGCCAGGACCATCGCCGACGGGCTCCGCACTTTCAGCGTCGGCGTGCTGCCGTGGGAACACATCCGGCTGCAGGTGCGGGACATCATCACGGTGACCGAGGACGAGATCGTGGACGCCACCCGGCGCCTGGCCCTGGACGCCCGACTGGTCGCCGAGCCGTCGGGCGCGGTGGCCACCGCGGCGTGGCTGCACCACCGGGATGCGCTGCCCGACGGCGATGCGGTGGCTGTGGTGTCCGGCGCCAACGTCGATCCAGCGGTGTTCCGCACGGTGCTCGGTGGGTGATCCACCGATCGGCACCCTGATCACCGTCGTGCCGGCCGCAGGCCCGATCGGGCAGCTGCTGCGCACTGCGATCGACGCGGAGCAGGTCGGCGCCGCCCGGCTGCACCTGCCGGCTGACCAGCCCGACCTGCCGCTCGCCGTCTCCGCGCTCCGCGAGCAGACCTCGCTCGTGCTGACCTGCGACGTACCGGTGGAGGGCACCGACGAGGTGTCGTCGACCTTCGTCGACGCCGTGGTGGACGACAGTCCCGACCTGCCCGCCGTGGTGAGGGAGGTGGCCAGGCTGGTCTCGGCGCACCCCGGCGGCGTCGGCGTGCACGGTCGCGGCAAGGCGGCGCTGCCGGTCCTGCTCGCCTCGCTGGCCGCCGGCGGCCATCTGCTCGTCGAACCCCCGGAGCACGACGCGGTACCGGCCGGCGGTGCGCGGCGGGATCAGGTGGCGCTGGTGGCCCGCGCGAGCGGGCTGGCGCGGATCGCCGGGCGACCGCCGTTACCGGTGCCGGCCGCGCGCCGACTCCTCGGCCTGATCTGACCTACGCTGTCGCCCGGTGCGGTCCGCGCCGGGCATGCCCGCGGCCCTCCCACTGCGCTCCCAACCCGACAGCAAGGACTCCTGACGCATGAACAGCACCTCTGACCAGACCCCCGTCGAGCTGGTCCGGGTGATCCGGTCCGGATTCCACGAGGGCAGCCACTACGGCGCCGTGGTCGTGGTCGACACCGATGGTTCGGTGGTGCACGCCCGCGGCCCGGTCGACCGGCCGGTGTTCCCGCGGTCGTCGAGCAAGCCCTTTCAGGCGGTGGCCATGCTGGACGCCGGTGCGGAGCTGGCCGGCGCCGACCTCGCCCTGGCCGCCGCATCGCACTCGGGAGAGCCGATGCACACCGAGCGGGTGAGCAGCATGCTGTCCCGTGCCGGCCTGACCGAGGACGACCTGGGATGCCCGGTGGCGCTGCCGATGGACGAGGCGACCCGGAACGGTGTCATCGGCGCCGGTGGGTCGCCGCGCCGCCTCTACATGAACTGCTCGGGCAAGCACGCCGGCATGTTGACCGCCTGCGTCGCGCAGGGCTGGGACACCGCGTCGTACCTGGACCCGGCGCACCCGCTGCAGGTATCGGTGCGCGACCAGATCACCCGGCTCGCCGGCGAGGCGCCGTTGGCGGTCGGCGTGGACGGCTGCGGCGCTCCGCTGTTCGCCCTCTCCCTGACGGCGCTGGCGCGCGGCTTCGGCCGGGCAAACGCTGCCGCAGGGGGCCACGACCGGACCGTCACGGAGGCCATGCGCACGCATCCGGAGATGGTGGGCGGCACCGGCCGCGAGGACACCCGGCTCATGCAGGCGCATCCCGGTCTGCTCGTCAAGGGTGGCGCCGAAGGTGTGCACTGCGCCGCGCTGCCCGACGGCCGGACGGTGGCGGTGAAGATCACCGACGGCGGCGACCGCGCGCGCATGCCGGTGCTGGTGGCGGGCCTGCGCTCGCTCGGTCTGCGGTCCGCGTTGCTGGACGAGCTGGGCACCGGCGTCGTGCTGGGCGGCGGTCGTCGGGTGGGTACTGCGGAGCTCGCACCCGACGTGTTCTGACCGGCGTCGTGCGCCTCTCCGAGACGGCTCCGACCCGTGGAAAACAGCCCGGTGAACACCTCGCGAAGGCCTCCGGTCCGGTGCCGAATCCGGTGGGAGCCGCCACCGCCGAACCTGTACGATCGGGACACGACTGACAACACATCCCGGGGCCGCCGACTGGCCGCCCCGCTTTAACGTGCAAGGGGGTCCGCTCATGGGGCGAGGCCGTCAGAAGGCAAAGCAGACGAAGGTCGCCCGGGATTTGAAATACCACGAATCCTCGTTCGATCCCAATGCTCTGACTCAGGAACTTCGCGGGACCCCGGTGCATCGCCCGGCTCCTGTTGTCAAGGACGAGAGCGAGGACGACGAGTACTCGCTCTACGCGAAGTACATCGTCGATGACGACGACGAGGACGACGGACCCCCGGCCTACGCCAACGGCACGTCCCACCGCTGATCCACCCCCGTTCCAGCAGATCCCCCACCGCAGTCTCCCGGCGATTCGTCATGCCCGCACTCACGGCCGGCGGGCGTGTTAACGGCGTGCAACAGATCGTCCCATCCGCGTGCCTCCGCCGAATGCCCGGCATCCCGGCCGCTACGGTCAGAGCCGTCCGGGTAGCGAGTGCGCCGGACGCAACCGAAGAAGGAGCGTCATGGCCATCCGCTTGCAGCACAACGGGTCGACCACCAAGATCCAATTCGTCCTGCCCGACGACGTGCACGACGGGCCGGTGTCGGCAGTCGGCACGTTCAACGACTGGAAGCCCGGCGCGCACCGACTGGTACGACGGAGCAACGGCACCCGGAGCGTCACCGTCGCGGTCCCGCGCGGTGAGCACGTCCGCTTCCGCTACCTGGGCAAGGGCGGCGTCTGGTTCGACGATCCGGACGCTGCCGACGTGAGTGCCGAAGGCTGCGCCGTCCAGGCCTGACCGCCACGGCGGCAGATCACCCCCCGCCGCTCGCCAGCGGAGCCACGGCCGCCGGACGCAGCTTGCGATCCAGGGCGTGCGCCATCGCCGCCAGGGCGAGGAACAGCAGCATGATCCACAGCGCGTTGATGCCCACCCGCAGATATCCCAGGGCGTGCACGTCGGCGAACGGATACGGATACCAGTCCGACGCGAACGGCCCGCGGACCGCGGTGAACAGGATGTACAACAGCGGGAAGGCCACCGTCCAGCGCACCACCGTGCCGTTGGTCAGCCCTCGGGGCCCGAACATCACCCAGCCCGAGATCGCCAGCGCCGGGACCACGGTGTGTACCAGCTGGTTGCCGACCTGTTCCCACGTGTCGAGGTCCAGCAGCCCGCTGAGCACGACGTGGAACACCAGGAACGTCACCGTGATCGCCACCAGCGCGATCAGCCGGAAGACGGCGAAGACGGTGGACCTGCGCTGGGGGTTCAGCGCCAGCAGCAGGCAGGTGACGCCGACGAGCACGTTCGACTGGATCGTGAAGAACGCGAACAGGTTGAGCGACCGAAGGACCGGGCTGCCGCCGAAGACGTCCTGATTGGGCGCCGTCACGGCTATCTCCACCACGATGCCGGCCAGCACACAGGCGGCTGTCAGCGCGAACCAGGGCCGGGCCCACCGAGCGTCCATGAGACAGCACTATGGCATCCGGGTCCGACAGCGCCCGACACGCCCTGGGCATCGCGTGGCCGCGGGTGCGTCGCCCCGGCGCGCGGGTTCGGAGAATCCGGTCAGAACCGGGGATGATCGCCGCTCAGCACGGCCCTGCCCTGGTCGGCGGCCGACCGTTCGACCGTCCCGAGCACGACGGAGGGCACGTGACGGGCGGTCAGCACCGCGAGCGCGCGGTCGACGTCGTCGGGGCTGATCACCGCCACCATCCCGATGCCCATGTTGAAGGCCTTCTCCATCTCCACTCGGTCGATCCGGCCGTGGCCCGCGATGTACCCGAAGACCGGCAGCGGCGTCCACGCACGGCGGTCCATCTGCGCCGTCAAACCCTGCGGAATGATGCGGGCGACGTTGCCGGCCAGCCCGCCGCCGGTGATGTGCGCGTAGGCGTGCACCTCGGTCTCGCGGGCGAGCCGCAGGCAGTCCAGGGCGTAGATGCGGGTCGGCTCCAGCAGCTCCTGGCCGAGCGTCCGGCTGAACTCCTCGACGTGGCCCTCGAGCGGCAGCCGCGCGATGTCCAGCAGGACGTGCCGCACCATCGAGTAGCCGTTGGAGTGCACACCCGAGGATTCCATCCCGATCACCACGTCACCGGGCCGGACCCGGTCGGGACCGAGGATGTTGTCGGCCTCCACGATGCCGACGGCGGTCGCGGCCAGGTCGTAGTCCTGCGGGGCCATCAGCCCCGGGTGCTCGGCCGTCTCCCCGCCGACCAGGGCACATCCGGCGCGGACGCAGCCGTCGGCGATGCCGGAGACGATGGCGGCCACGCGGTGCGGGTCGAGCTGGCCGCACGCGATGTAGTCCTGCAGGAACAGCGGCTCGGCGCCGCAGGCGACCAGGTCGTCGACGACCATGGCCACCAGGTCGATGCCGATCGTGTCGTGGATGTCGAGCGCCTGCGCGATGGCCGACTTGGTGCCCACACCGTCCGAGGAGGACGCGAGTACCGGCTCGCGGAACCGCTTCACCGGCAACCGGAACAACGACGCGAACCCGCCGATGCCGCCCATCACCTCGGGGCGGTTCGTCTTCTCGGTGAACGGCTTCATCAGGTCGACGGCCTGCTCGCCCGCGGCGATCGAGACACCGGAACCGGCGTAGGTGGCCCCCGAACCGATGGACTGGCGATGGTGCGCGGGCACGTCGTTGCTCACAGTGGTGCAGTCTCCATTTCGTCGGCCGCCGGCAGTCCCGGTCGGCCCTGGCACGTCGGCGGCACAGCAGCGGCGCCGGCCCGGTGCGGGCCGTAGCGCCGCATCAGGGCCGGCTCAGGGCGCCCTGGCCGTACCCGGACAGCAGTGCGGAGGCGTCGTCGGTGCGGACCCGGACGTCGCCGGTCACCCCGCGGGCGATGCCTTCCAGCACATGCTTGCCCACCTGGTCCGGAATGCTGATCGGATACTTCCCGGTGAAGCAGGCCGTGCACAGCCGGTTCTTCGGCTGCTCGGTGGCGGCGACCAACGATTCGAGCGAGATGTAGCCGAGGGTGTCCGCCCCGATCGACCGGCGGACGTCCTCGACCTCACCCGAGCTGGCGATCAGCTCGGCGCGGGTGCCGAAGTCGAGCCCGTAGAAGCACGGCCAGCGCACCGGCGGCGAGGCGATCCGCACGTGCACCTCGAGGGCCCCGGCCTCCCGCAGCATGCGCACCAACGCGCGCTGGGTGTTGCCGCGGACGATGGAGTCGTCGACGACGATCAGGCGCTTCCCGCGGATCACGTCACGCAGCGGGTTCAGCTTGAGCCGGATGCCGAGCTGCCGGATGGTCTGCGACGGCTGGATGAACGTCCGCCCGACGTAGGCGTTCTTGACCAGCCCCTGGCCGTACGGGATACCGGCCTCCTGGGCGTAGCCGATCGCGGCCGGGGTCCCGGACTCCGGTGTCGGGATGACCAGGTCGGCCTCGATCGGCGACTCCTGCGCGAGCCGACGGCCGATCTCCACCCGGGTGGCATGCACGCTCCGGCCGGAGATGGTGGTGTCCGGACGGGCCAGGTAGACGTACTCGAACACGCAGCCCTTGGGTTCCGCGGATGCGAACCGCTCGGACCGGATGCCGTCCTCGTCGATCGCCAACAGCTCACCGGGTTCCACCTCGCGCACGTAGGACGCGCCGACGATGTCCAGCGCGGCCGTCTCGGAGGCGACCACCCAGCCCCGGTCCAACCGGCCCAGCACGAGCGGATGCACGCCGTGCGGATCCCGCGCCGCATACAGGGTGTGCTCGTCGCAGAAGACGAAGTTGAACGCGCCGGACAGCGTCGGGAACAGCTTGAGGGCGGCGGCCTCGATGCCGATGTCCGTCGCCGCGTCGGCCAGCAGGCGAGTCACGATGTCGGAGTCGGTGGTCGACTTGCTCTTGCCGGCCCGGCCGTCCAGCTTGCTCGCCTTGAGCGACAGCTCGGCGGTGTTGACCAGATTCCCGTTGTGCCCCAGCGCGATTCCAGATCCGACGGAGGTGGTGGCGAACGTCGGCTGGGCGTTCTCCCAGCTGCCGGACCCGGTGGTCGAGTAGCGGCAGTGCCCGACGGCGATGTGCCCGCGGAGGGCGGACAGCGTCTGCTCGTCGAAAACCTGCGACACCAGCCCGAGGTCCTTGAACACCACGATCTCGCTGCCGTCGGCCACCGCGATGCCGGCCGCTTCCTGGCCGCGGTGCTGCAGCGCGTAGAGCCCGTAGTAGGTCAGCTTGGCGACTTCTTCGCCGGGCGCCCACACCCCGAAGACGCCGCACTCCTCCTTGGGCCCCTGGTCGGCCGCCTCATCCAGCTCGGGATCCCGCGCCGGTGGTCCGACGACCGCCGGCGGTTGCGCCGTGAAGGGGTCCGACCCCGGTAGTGCCCGGGTCGGTTGCTGACCGGCGCCCATGTGACCGTGCTCCTGTCGAAGGTGCCACTCCCGGCGGGATGCGGCACGGTCCCGGACCAGCGGATCGGGATCGAGCCTGTTGCATCGGCCGGCAGAGGACGTCGATATCAAGTAGGAATCAGTGCGACTGCAGGGGAACATCGGTAAGCCATGTTACCCCGTGGCATCCTGCTCCGGTCCCCGTCGAGCAGCGTCACCGGTCACGTCGGGCGTGGCGCGGCGACGTCGGGCAACGACCGGCCGGCCGTCAGCCGACCGCGGCCGCGGCGGTTCTGGTCGCGGCGGCGACGGCGAGCTGGGCTCCCGGATCCGACGTCAGCTGGCTCGCGGTGGCGAGCAGGGTGTGGGAGGCGTCGGGTTCGGACGTGGACAGCACGACGATGATCTGGTTCGCGGTGAAGCCGACCGAGTGGATGGCCAGCACCCCGGCCAGGCAGCATCCCCAGCCCTGCTTGGAACCGGCGCCGAACAGGGCGTTCACGCCGAAGGCCTGGTCGAATCCGTCAGCGCCGGTATCGGTCGAGGCCTGCATCGCCTGCGCGAACCAGAGCCCGGTGTCGGGGTCGCCGAGCACCTGGAACAAGAAGGACGCCATGTCACGGGCGGTGATCCGCACACCACCCCAGTACCGCGGCTCGGGCGCCGGCGTGGTCCCGGTGAGGCCGTAGGTCTGGCTGACCCTGGTGATGATGTCGCTGCGGCCGTCCTGGTCGTAGAAGTCCTGGGCGATGGAGTCGTCCGAGGTGGAGATCATCTGCTCGAGCTGCGCCAGCGTGTCGGCGTCGACCTCGGCCACCCCGCCCGCCCGGTCGATCACGTCGGCCGCGAGGAACAGCTTGACCAGGCTCATCGACGGCACCTCGGCGTCGGCATCCACCGAGGTGGTGACCGATCCGGTCTGCCGGTTCATCACGATCACCGACTGGTTAACGCCCCGGTCGGCCGCCTGGGTGACGGCCTCGTCGACAGCCTCGGTGGTATCCGCGGCGGGATGCGCGGCCGCGCTGGCACTCTCCTGCGCGGCTGACCTCGAGGCCGACGAACTCGACGACGCCGCGCTCGCGCTCGACGACGCCGCACTGGCCGCCGACGCGCTGGCCGCCGCTGCGCTGGATGAGGCCGCACTGGCTGCGGCCGCGCTGGAGGCGGCGGCACTGGAGGAGGCGGCTGCCTTGGCCGCCGCGACCTTTTCCGCTGCCGCCTTCGCAGCCGCTGCCTTGGCAGCTGCCGCGTTCGCCGCCCGTGCGGCGGCGGCCGACGAGACCGAGGCGGCACTCTGCCGGGCAGCCGAATCCTTGCTCGACGCTGCGGCTTCGCCGGCCGCGCTGGCTCCGGCTGCGCCGGCTCCGGTCGCGCCGGCTCCGGCGTCGCCGGACGAAACGGTGCCGGCGGACAGCGGCGGCACGGTCACCACCGCAGCTGACTGCCGGCCGGTCGACACGGCCGACGAGCTCACCGCGGAGGCGCCGGGCTTGGCGCTGTCGGCGATCGCGTCCGACCGGACGACGGTGATCACCACCGCGGCGGCAACGGCAACGGCCAGGCCGGTCATCACGGACATGGCAGCTCGAACGCGCACGCTGCTCTCCCCGTGGTCTCGTTCGTCGCGGTCTCGTTCGTCGCGGTCTTGTTCGTCATGGTCGGGCCGTCGGTCGGCGCGGAGTGCGCGGACGGCGACAGCAGTGGCTCAGCGTCGTCGAGCCATCGTGACGGAGCGTGTGGCCCTGCTGTGGTTCTCCTGTCAATGGTCCGCCGCCCGAGGAGAGCACGGCCCGACGACGCGCCGTGCTCGGATGGGTGATGACGGGCTGACCTGCGGCGATGCCTCCAGGGAGGGCACCGGGGCTCGTTCAAACAGTGCGTCGCTGTGGGTCATCCCACTGCAGGTAGCGCTCGGTGCTGCACGTTCCGGCTCTGGCCTCTCCCCGGGTGCGCCAATGACTTCGCCCGTGCCCCCTGATCGGGGCAGGCGCCATCTTGCCGACGTCGGGTGATGCGTGGAACCGGCGGCGGTCGTGCTCAGCGACCCGCGAGGGGGAGGTAGCCGCTCAGGTCGGCACGGGTGCCGCTGGCCCGCACCCGCCCGGTGAGCACGGCATCGACCCACTGCAGGCGGCCGGACGCGAGTTCGAGCCAGGTCGGTCCGTCCATCTCGATCACGTTGGGCGGCGTGCCGCGGGTGTGCCGGATGCCCTCGATCGCCTGCACGGCCGCGTACGGCGGCACCCGGACCTCCACCGACCGTCCCGGGTGTAGCTGCCCGAAGTGGGCGAGCGTGGTGCGCACCAGGCTCTTCACTGCGGAGCCGTCGAGCTGCGGGTGGTCCTCGGGCGCGTCCCGCCACGCCGCCAGCGATGCCAGGGCGGAGTCCACCTCGGCCGCGGTGACCGCTTTCCTCGCCATGGTCGGCCAGCCTAGTGACGAACGGGTCCCACCCGTTGCACACGGAACCAGCGCAGAATCGGCACGGTGTTCCTGACCTCGGTGAGCAAGTCCCCGGATGGCGCCGCGATGGGGCAGGTCTCGTCCCGCTCGTCGCGCTCGTCCTCCGGGCGGCAGCCGGCGGTCGCCGTGCTCGTGCTGCACGGGGGCAGCGCCGATTCCGTCGATGCGAGCCGATGGCGCGACCTGGCCATCGTCCGGTTGTGGCCGGTGGCGAAGGCGATCGGGCGCCAGCCGGATGTCGCCGTGCACCAGGTGAAATTCTCGGTCCGCGGATGGAACGGCAGCGGCGACGCGGCGGTGCGGGACGCCCGCTGGGCGCTCGGCGTGCTGCGCGAGACCTACCCCGGCAATCCGCTCGTGGTCGTCGGGCATTCGATGGGCGGACGGGTCGCCGTGCACGTCGGGAAGGATCCGGACGTGGCCGGCCTGGTCCTGCTCGCGCCGTGGGTGCCCTCCGGCGACCCGGCGGACCACCTGACGGGCGTACCGGTCGTCCTGGTGCAGGGCGGCCGGGACCGCGTCATCCCGCTGGCGACGACCGAGCCCTGGATATCCCACGCCGAGCACGCCGGCGCCCGGCTGCAGCGCACGGTGCTGCCCTGGGCCGAGCACACCATGCTGCTGCGGTACGGGGTGTGGCACCGGGCCGCCGCCGCGGGGGTGCAGACGGTGCGCAGGGGATGGCAGGCGCCCGCGGTCGAGCCCGCGGACACCGGGCCCGAAGCGCGTTCCCGCGACTAGCGCTCCGGGAGGTCGGCGACCGCTGCCACGATGGCCCGCACCTTCGCCGGGTCGGTGACGAACCTGGCCCCGCCGTCCGCCGGGCCGAGCGGGAGCCCGGCCGGGCGCGGTGACAGCCGGCTGCGTGCCGAGAAGTGGATCTCGGTTGCCCCGGTCGCGGCGAGGACGCCGGCCACGGTGTCCGGCGTGACGCCGCCGCCCGGCAGGATGCAGAGATCCGAACCGGCCCGACGGACGAACTCCGCGATCGCCGGCACGCCTTCCAGTGCCGTCGGTCGGCCACCGGAGGTGAGCAGCCGGTCGACACCCAGTTCGAGCAGCACGTCGAGGGCGGCGAGCTGATCGGCCGCGAGGTCGAAGGCGCGGGAGAAGGTGACCGGCACCTCCCCCGCCGCGCCGAGCAGTCGGGTCATCGCCGGCACGTCCACCTCGCCCGCGTCGGTGAGCGCGCCGATCACCACCGACGCGGCGCCACGGTCGATCGCCAGCTCGACGTCCTTTGCCATCACCCGCAGCTCGGCTCTGTCGTAGACGAAATCGCCGGCTCTGGGACGGATCAGCACGTGCGTCGGGAGCAGATCCACCACCGCCTCCACCAACCCGGCGGACGGGGTGATGCCGCCGAGCTCGAGGGCGGAACACAGCTCGATCCGGTCGGCACCGTGGCGTGCGGCGACCTGTGCGCCGGCCACCGAATCGACACAGACCTCCGTGGTCACCACTAGGTCAGGACATCCGCGGCGGTCGTGCCGAACAGGGCCGGAAGCGTTCCCTCCCATGCCGTTCGGAGTTCCGCCAGCCCGATGCGCCCGACACCCTGCACGTCCAGGAGCTGGCCTTCGGGATTGTCCGCGTCGACGACGCCGACCTTCGTCCAGGGTTGGCGGCGCATGGTGCACATCTCGGTGAACCGGAGCTCCTCGGTGCGTGGCACCGCGACCAGGACGCGCGCCGAACTCTCCGAGAAAAGTGCGACGAACGGGTCCAGGTCGGCGGGAAGCACCAGGCGCGCGCCGGTCTCGCCGGTGAGGCACATCTCCACCGCGGCCTGCGCCAGGCCACCCTCGGACAGGTCGTGGGCCGCGGACACCATCCCGTCGCGGGAACCGGCGAGCAGGATCTCGCCGAGCAGCCGCTCCGCGGCCAGGTCGACCCGGGGCGGGAGCCCGCCCAGGTGGCCGTGAATCAGCCGGGCCCACTCCGAACCATCCAGCTCGTCACGGGTCTCGCCCAACAGGATCAGCGTTTCGCCGTCCTCGTGGCCGATCCCGGGAATGATCCGGCGGCGAACGTCATCGATGACGCCCAGCACGCCGATCACCGGCGTGGGCAGGATCGCCGTGGCGCCCGTCTGGTTGTACAGGCTGACATTGCCGCCGGTGACGGGAATCCCGAGCGTCGCACAGCCGTCCGCGATGCCGTGGATGGCCTCGGACAACTGCCACATGACGGCCGGGTCCTCGGGTGAGCCGAAGTTCAGGCAGTCCGTGACGGCGACCGGCGTCGCCCCGGTGGTGATGACGTTCCGGTAGGCCTCGGCGAGTGCCAGCTGGGCACCGGTGTACGGATCGAGCATGGTGTAACGGCCGTTGCAGTCGGTCGCCATCGCCAGCCCGCGGTGCGAGCCGGAGGTGTCGTCGACCCGGACGATGCCGGCGTCCGCCGGTTGCGCGAGCACGGTGTTGCCGCGCACGTACCGGTCGTACTGATCGGTGACCCAGGCGCGCGAGCACAGGTTGGGGGAGGCCGCCATCGTCAGGATCAGCGGCGCCAACTCGTCCACCGATGGACGCTGCAGGGCCTCGGACGTATTGGCCTGCAACAGATCCTGCGCCTCCGGGCGAGCGAGCGGGCGATGGTAGACCGGCCCTTCGTGCGCGACCGTCCGCGGCGGGACGTCAACGACCACTTCGCCGTGGTGGATGATGACCAGCCGGCCGGAGTCGGTGACCTCGCCGATGACGTCCGCCTGCACCTCCCACTTGCGGCAGACCTCGAGGAACGCGTCGACCTTGTCGGGCGTCACCACGGCACACATCCGCTCCTGCGACTCCGACGACAGGATCTCGGCGGGGGTCATGTTCTCCGCCCGCAGCGGCACCGCGTCCAGCACGATGTGCATGCCCCCGTCGCCGGCCGAGGCGAGTTCCGAGGTGGCACAGGACAACCCGGCGCCGCCGAGATCCTGGATGCCCACCACCAGATCTCGCGCGAACACCTCGAGGGTGCACTCGATCAGTACCTTCTCGGCGAACGGGTCGCCCACCTGCACGCTCGGCAGCTTGCGCCGGGCGTTGATCCCGGACCCGCTGCCGGCGGTGCCGTCGGACGAGAACGTCGCCGACGCCAGCACGCTGACCCCGCCGATGCCGTCGAGCCCGGTCCGCGAGCCGTAAAGGATGACCTTGTTCCCGGTGCCGGAGGCGTGCGCGGTGTACATGTCCGCCGCGCGCAGCACGCCGATGCAGCCCGCGTTGACCAGCGGGTTGCCGGCATAGGACTCGTCGAAGACGACTTCGCCGCCGATGTTGGGCAATCCCAACGAGTTTCCGTAACCGCCGACACCGGAGACGATGCCCGGCACCACGCGCTGGGAGTCCGGCGCATCGGCCGGACCGAACCGCAGCTGGTCCATCACCGCGACCGGGCGGGCGCCCATCGCCAGGATGTCGCGGACGATGCCGCCGACACCCGTTGCGGCGCCCTGGTAGGGCTCGACGTAGGACGGATGGTTGTGCGACTCGACCTTGAACGTGACGGCCCAGCCCTCACCGATGTCCACCACGCCGGCGTTCTCGCCGATGCCGGCCAACATCTTGGAACGCATCTCCGCGGTCGTGGTCTCGCCAAAGTACGCGAGGTGCACCTTGGACGACTTGTAGGAGCAGTGCTCCGACCACATCACCGAGTACATGGCAAGCTCTGCTGCCGTCGGCCGGCGGCCGAGGATGTCCCTGATGCGCAGGTATTCGTCCGTCTTGAGACCCAGTTCGCGGTAGGGCTGCTCCACATCCGGTGTGGCAGCGGCCTTGTCGACCGTGTCGAGCTGCTCCGCGCCGGTCGACACCTGTGTGGTCACGAGACCTGTGCTCCTTCGAGGAAGTCGACGACCGACAGGAAGAATCCCAACCCGTCGTCTGTCGGCCCGGTCAGCGGGTCGATGGCGTGCTCGGGATGCGGCATCAGGCCGGCGATCCGGCCGTCGGCCGAGCAGATGCCGGCGATGTCCCGCAGTGCGCCGTTGGGATTGGCCGGTGCGCCGGCCTTCGCGCTGCCGACGTACCGGAACAGCACGCGCCCTTCGCCTTCCAGCTCGTCCAGGGTGGCATCCGATGCGACGTAGCGCCCTTCGGCGTTCTTCAGCGGAATGAGGATGTCCGCGCCGGGCTCGAACCTCGTCGTCCAGGCCGACGTGGTGTTCTCCGCCCGGAGCCACTGGTCGCGGCAGATGAACTTCAGGCCGGCGTTGCGCAGCAGCGCCCCCGGCAGCAGGCCGGCCTCGCACAGCACCTGGAACCCGTTGCAGATGCCCAGCACCGGAAGTCCCTGCCGGGCGGCGTCGATGACGGCCCGCATGATCGGCGTCTGCGCGGCGATGGCGCCGGCCCGCAGGTAGTCGCCGTACGAGAAGCCGCCGGGCACCACCACGGCATCGACGCCCTTGAGGTCGGCATCGGCATGCCACAGCGCCACCGGCTCGACGTCGGCACGGCGCACCGCCCGCGCGGCGTCCACGTCGTCCAGCGTTCCCGGGAAGGTGATCACCCCGATGCGGGCGCTCACTGGTCGGCCAGCCTGGTGACGGTCCAGTTCTCGATCACCGAATTCGACAGCAGGTGCGCCGCGATCTCCTCGAGGTCGTCGTCGGTCACGGTGTCGTCGACCTCGAGATCGAAGTGCTTGCCCTGCCGTACCGAGCTGACGCCGGGGTGACCCGTGCGGGTCAGCGCGGCCAGGATGGCCTTGCCCTGCGGATCGAGGATCTCGGACTTGATGACGACATCGACAGCCACGCGGGCCACGGCGGTGGTCCCTTCTTCAGGATTGGACGCGCCCAGTTTATCGGCTGGTGGTCGGTGGTCCGGCCGACCGCGCTATGGGGCCGACGGTGAGGCCCGATGATCACCGCTTCAGGCCGATCCGGTTGCGCGCCGCCCATCAGGGACCGGAAACGGTGATCGCCCGGGCCACGGCAGCGCTACAGGCGCTCGAGGATCGTGACGTTCGCCTGCCCGCCGGCCTCGCACATCGTCTGCAGGCCGTAGCGAGCACCGCGGCGTTCCATCTCGTGCAGCAGTGACGTCATGAGCTTGGCGCCGGTCGCACCCAGCGGATGACCGAGCGCGATGGCGCCGCCGTTCACGTTGACGCGGGCCGGGTCGGCGCCGGTCTCGGCCAGCCAGGCCAGGACGACCGGCGCGAACGCCTCGTTGATCTCCACCAGGTCGATGTCGTCGATCGTCATCCCGGCGCGGGCGAGCGCGTGCGCGGTGGCCGGGATGGGTGCGGTCAACATGATGATCGGGTCGTCGCCGCGCGCTGAGAGGTGATGGATGCGGGCACGCGGGGTCAGCCCGTGCTCGGCCACCGCCCGTTCCGAGGCGATGAGCAGCGCGGCCGAACCGTCGGAGATCTGGGACGCCAGCGCAGCGGTGATCCGGCCTCCCGGCGTCAGCGGCTTCAGCGAGGCGATCTTCGCCCGGTCCGGCACCCGCGGCCCCTCGTCGGCGACCACCCCGGCCAACGGGGCGATCTCGCGGTCGAAGAAGCCGGCGGCCTGCGCGGCCAACGCCCGCTCGTGCGAGGTGATCGCGAACTCCTCCATCACCTCGCGGCTCAGCCCCCACTTCTCGGCGATCAGCTCCGCGCCGTGGAACTGCGACACCGGCTGGTCGCCGTAACGCCGCGTCCACCCCTGCGACCCGGAGAACGGATCCGGGAATCCGAAGCCGGCCGCGGCCAGGGTCGCCGACATCATCGGCACGGCCGACATGTTCTGCACGCCGCCGGCGACCACGAGATCACTCGTCCCGCTCATGACGGCCTGGGCCGCATAGGACACCGCCTGCTGCGACGACCCGCACTGCCGGTCGATCGTGGTGCCCGGGGTGGTGTCTGGCAGGCCGGCGGCCAGCCAGCAGGTGCGGGCCACGTCCATGGCCTGCGGGCCGATCTGGTCCAGACACCCGAAGATGATCTCGTCGACGGCCGCCGGGTCGATGCCGGTCCGGTCCATCAGGGCCGTGATCGCATGCGCGCCGAGATCCGCGGAGTGCACCTTCGAGAGCCCACCGCCCCGCCGGCCGACCGGCGAGCGCACGGCATCGATGACGTAGGCCTCTGGCATGACGAACTCCCGGCGGCAGGCAGCTGAGCTGCGGCGATGACAGCACGACGATGCTACCGGCGGCCGCCCGCGCCACGATTGCCACTTCACGGCCGCGCGTCACCACCGCAGGCACAATCCGCCCATGACGATGAGCCGTCGGGCCCTGCTCACCGGCGCCGCCGGATCAGTTGTGCTGCTCGCCGCGGGTGGCGTCGGGTTGGTCGAGGGCGGCGTCCTGCCCGGTCGGGCCCGGTTGGACGCGCTCCTGGGGTGGGACGGCGGCGCGGGCGTCGTCCCCGCCGTCGAACCGGGGCCGAGCGAGTCCGGCACCTTCCGATCGACGGCCCGGCGCACCACCGTCGGCTACTCGGTGCTCCGGCCGCCGGGGCCGACCGGACCGCTGCCGATGGCCCTGGTGCTGCACGGCAGGAGCGCCGACCACACCACTGCGGTCGCCGAACTGCACTACGACCGATTCCTGGCCGCGGCGGTCGCGGGCGGCACACCACCGTTCGCCCTGGTCACCGTCGACGGCGGCGACGCCGTCTACTGGCACCGCCGGGCCGATGGCGACGACCCGGCACTGATGATCACCGACGAGCTGCTGCCCCTCGTCGCGGCGCACGGGCTGCACACTGACCGGATCGCCCTGACCGGCTGGTCGATGGGTGGATACGGGGCGCTACTGATCGGCGGCCAGCTCGGGCAGCCGAGGGTGACCACGGTGGCGGCGCTGTCCCCGGCGATCTTCGCGGACTTCGCGTCGTCGTCCGCCGGTTCCTACGACAGCGAGGCGGACTTCGCGGCCAACGACCCGCGACGGTTCCCGTCGCGGCTGGCTTCGACGGCCGTGCGGATCGACTGCGGCACCGACGACCCGTTCGCCGACCAGGCGGAGCAGATGCGCGCCGCGCTCTCGCCTGCGCCGTCCGGCGGGATGTCGCGGGGCGCGCACACCGATGCCTACATGACCCGAATGCTGCCCGGACAGCTCGACTTCCTCGGCCGGCACCTGCAGGGCTGATCCCTCCGGCGTCCCCGCCGTCAGGTCAGCTCCGGGTGGGGCGAGTTCAGGCGAGCCAGTCGTCGAAGGACCGGCCGGAGATGGTTTCGTACGCCTGGAGGTACCGCTGGCGCGTCGCGGTGACCACGTCGTCCGGCAGGGCCGGCGGCGCGGCGTCGCCGGCGCGGTCCCAGCCCGAGTCGTCCGAGGTCAGCCAGTCGCGGACGTACTGCTTGTCGTACGACGGCTGCACGCGCCCCGCCTGGTAGCCGTCGACGGGCCAGAACCGCGACGAGTCGGGGGTCAGTACCTCGTCGCCCAGCGTCAACGGCCCGACCTCGCCGAACGGCAGGCCGAACTCGAACTTGGTGTCGGCCAGCAGGATTCCACGGGTCGCGGCGTGGTCGGCGGCTACCGCGTAGATCGACAGGGTCACCTCACGCAGTCGGTCGGCCAGCTCGCTACCGCTCAACTCGGTGACCATGTCGAAGGTGATGTTCTCGTCGTGCGCACCCAGTTCGGCCTTGGCAGCGGGCGTGAAGATCGGCCCGGGCAGCTTCGACGACTCGTCCAGCCCGGGCGGAAGTTCGACGCCGCACACCGCGCCGGTCCGCCGGTAGTCGGTCAGGCCCGACCCGGTGAGATACCCGCGCGCCACGCACTCGACGGGCACCATCTCCAGCCGGCGCACCAGCAGCGCCCGGCCGGCGACCTCCGGCGGAATCCGCGGGTCCTGCACCGCCACCACGTGGTTGGGCACCACTGTGGCCAGCAGGTCGAACCAGAAGACGCTCATCGCAGTGAGGATGCGGCCCTTGTCCGGGATGGCGGTCGGCAGCACGTGGTCGAACGCGCTGATCCGGTCGCTCGCCACCATCAGCAGCAGTTCGTCGTCGACCTCGTACAGGTCGCGGACCTTGCCCGACGTCAGGTGCGAGTAATCGCTCAGTGTCGCCACCCGAGGGAGCCTATCGGCCGCCCCGCGTCAGCTGCGGTCCAGACCGCGGCGCCGCAGCAGCGCCCCGAGGTCCGCGTCGCGGCCGCGGACCGCCCGGAACGCCGCCAGGGAATCCATCGACCCGCCGACCGACAGGAGTCTCGACCGGAAGATGTCACCGGCACCGCGGCTCATGCCACCGTTCTCCCGGAACCACTCCACGGTGTCGGCGTCCAGCACCTGCGACCAGATGTAGGAGTAGTAGCCGGCCGAGTACCCGCCGGCGAAGATGTGCTGGAAGTAGGACGTGCGGTACCGCGGCGGGATCAGCGGCATGGCCACTCCGGCCGCCGCCAGCGCGGCCGCTTCGAACTCCGCCGCGTCGGAGATCTCGGTGTCGGGCGCGATCCGGTGCCACGCCTGGTCGAGCAGGGTGGCCGCCAGGTATTCCAGATTCCCGAACCCCTCTCCCCACAACTCGGCCTCCTTGATGGCCTGCACCGTCTCGGCCGGGAGCTGCTCGCCGGTCTCCACGTGCACGGCGTAGTGGGCCAGCACGTCGGGCCACAGCGCCCACATCTCGTTGACCTGGCTGGGGAACTCGACGAAGTCACGGGGCACGCTGGTTCCGGAGAGCCGCGGGTACCGCACGTCGGAGAACAGCCCGTGCAACGCGTGACCGAACTCGTGGAACAACGTGTCCACCTCGTCCAGCGTCAGCAGCGCGGGGCTGCCGGGGCCGGGCTTGGTGACGTTCAGGTTGTTCACCACCACCGGCCGCGCGTCGAGCAGGTGGGACTGTTCGACGAACGAGTTCATCCAGGCGCCGCCGCGCTTGCCCTCGCGCGCGAAGTAGTCGCCCAGGTACAGACCCAACGCGGTGCCGTCGGCGTTGCGGACCTCCCACACCCGGACGTCGGGGTGGTAGCCGGCCAGGTCGTCCCGGGGGTGGAAGGTGATGCCGTACACCTGGCCCGCGGCGAAGAAGACGCCGTCGTGCAGCACCCGCTCCAGCGCGAAGTACGGCCGCAGCGCCGCCAGGTCCAGCGAATACCGTTGCCGGCGAACCTGTTCCGAGTAGAACGCCCAGTCCCAGGCGGCCAGCTCCACCCCGTCTTCGGCGGCCAGCGGGATCAGGATGTCCGACTCCGCGTCGGCCCCGGCGATGGCCGGCTCGACCAGCGCCTCGAGCAGCTGGTCCACCGCCACGCTGGTCCGGGCGGTCTGGTCGACCACCATGGCGTCGGCGTGGGTCTGGAATCCCAGCAGGCGGGCCCGCTCGGCGCGCAGCGTCGCCATCCGGATGGCGACCGGGCCGTTGTCCAGCTCACCCGACGACGCCCGGGTGACGGACGCCTCGTGCAGCCGGCGGCGCACCTCCCGGTCGCGCAGGGTGGACAGCAGCGGCTGGCCGCTGGGCAGGATCAGCGGGATCAGGTACTTGCCGTCGTGACCGCGGGCGACAGCCTCCGCCGCGGCGGTTGCCACCTCGGCCGCGCTCAGCCCGGCCAGTTCGGCCTCGTCGTCCAGCACCAGCGCGGCGTCCTCGGTCGCCCGGTGCAGGTTCTGCGCGAACGTCGTGGACAGCCGGGAGAGTTCCTCGTTCAGCTCCCGGAGCCGGGCCTGGCCCGCGTCGTCGAGCTGCGCACCGGCCAGCACGAAGTCCAGGTGGTACCGCTCGACCAGCGCCACGTCCTCGTCGGACAGGTCACCGGCGCCGCGCGGATGCTGCAGGTCGATGGTCGAGTGCACGGCGTCGATGCGGGCGAACAGCCCGACGTCCAACGTGATGGCGTCGCTGTGCCGGGCCAGCCGCGGCACGTACTCCGTCTCGATCTCCCGGATCCGCGGCGTGGACGCCGACGACAGCAGGTTGAAGAACAGGTGTGACGTGCGGGTCAACAGCGAACCGGCGCGCTCCAGGGCGACCAGCGTGTTGTCGAACGTCGGCGGCTCGGGATGACCGGTGATCGCTGCGATCTCGGCGAGGTGCTCGGCCATGCCGGCGTCGAACGCGGCCGGGATGTGCTCTGCGTCGATGTCCGCGAACGGCGGGAGCCCGAAGGGAAGCGTCGACCGCTGGGCGAGCGGATTGGTCGACAGGTCGGAGGTCGTCATGCCTTCCAGTGCACCACATCCGCCGGCGTGGGCCCGGCGGGGCTGGAGGCACGCGGACCGTGCGCGCACCGCGGAGGTGAACGGATAATCGACCGATGAGATCAATCTGGAAGGGTTCGCTGGCGTTCGGTCTGGTCAACGTGCCGATCAAGGTCTACAGCGCCACCGAGGACCACGACATCCGCTTCCACCAGGTGCACCGGGCCGACGGCGGGCGGATCAAGTACAAAAAGGTCTGCGAGGCCGACGGCAAGGAGATCGCGTTCTCCGACATCGTCAAGGCGTACGAGAGCGACGACGGGCGCACCGTTGTGCTGACCGACGAGGACTTCGACCAGCTGCCGGTGAACTCCGGTCACGAGATCGAGGTGCTGACGTTCGTGCCGGCCGAGCAGATCGATCCGGTGCTGTTCGACCGCAGTTACTACCTGGAGCCGGACGGCAAGTCACCCAAGGCGTACGTGCTGCTGCGGCAGGTGCTGGAGAAGACGGACCGGGTGGCCGTCGTGCACTTCGCCCTCCGCCAGAAGACCAGGCTGGCCCTGCTCCGGGTGCGCGACGAGGTACTGGTGGTGCAGACGCTGCTGTGGCCGGACGAGGTGCGCAAGGCCGAGTTCCCCGCGCTGGACAGCACGGTCGAGGTCAAGGGACCGGAGCTGAAGATGGCGCTGAACCTGGTGGACAGCTTCGCCGGCGACTTCCAGCCCAAGGACTACGGCGACGACTACCGGGAGCAGCTGCAGCAGCTGATCGACGCGAAGCTCGACGGTGGCGAGGCGTTCGAGAAGCCGGAGGCGCCCGATGACGACGACGCCGACGTGGTCGACCTGCTGGCCGCGCTCAAGCGCAGCGTGCAGCGGCACAAGACCGACGCGGAGCCGTCGAGCCCGAGCCGCACGAAGGCGGCGGCCGCCGAGAAGCCGGCGAAGAAGGCGCCGGCCAGCCGTTCCCGGGCGAAGCCCAAGGCGGACAAGGCAGCAGAGCCCGCCAAGCCGGCCGCCCGGCGGAGCCGCGCGAAATCCGCCTGACGTCGTCGCCACTGTTCGCCCTACAGGATCGCGCCCGGCGAATAGGCGGCAGCTGCGGGATGGGCGGCCGTGACCGCGGCGATCTTCTCCAGCACCGCCGCGACCTGCTGCGCGGCCACCCCGGTGAACGACAGCGGATCGGCCATCAGCTGCTGCAGCTGGTCCTGATCCAGGGGTAACCGGTGGTCACCGGCCAACCGCGCGGTCAGGTCGTTCTCGCTCTGCCCGCTCTCCCGCATGGCCAGCGCCACGCCGACCGCGTGCTCCTTGATCGCCTCGTGCGCCACCTCCCGGCCGACGCCGGCGCGGACCGCGCCCATCAGCACCTTGGTGGTGGCCAGGAACGGCAGGTAGCGGTGCAGTTCCCGCTCGATGACGGCCGGGTAGGCGCCGAAGTCCTCGAGCACCGTCAGGAACGTCTCCAGCAGGCCGTCGATCGCGTAGAACGCGTCGGGCAGGGCGATCCGGCGCACCACGGAGCAGAACACGTCGCCCTCGTTCCACTGCGCGCCGGCGAGTTCCGCCGTCATCGAGGAGTACCCGCGCAGGATCACCGCCAGGCCGCAGACCCGTTCGCAGGACCGGGCGTTCATCTTGTGCGGCATCGCGGACGAGCCGACCTGGCCGGGCTGGAAGCCCTCGGTGGCCAGCTCCGCCCCGGCCATCAGCCGGATGGTGGTGGCCAGCGAGGCCGGCCCCGCGGCCAGCTGGACCAGCGCGGACACCACCTCGAAGTCCAGCGACCGCGGGTACACCTGTCCCACGGAAGTGAGTACAGGGGTGCCGTCGCCGGCGACTTCGGCGACGACCCGGGTCTCCAGCGCCTGAAGCGCCTGCGCCGAACCGAGCAGGTCGAGCATGTCCTGCCCGGTGCCGACCGGCCCCTTGATGCCGCGGAGCGGATAGCGCTCCAGCAGCGACTCGATCCGCTGGTGGGCCAGCAGCACCTCGTCGGCGGCGGAGGCGAACCGCTTGCCCAGGGTGGTGGCCTGAGCGGGCACGTTGTGCGAGCGACCGGCCATGACGAGCTCCGCGTACTCCCCCGCCCGCCGGCCCAGGTGGGCGATCAGCGAGACCGTGCGGTCCCGGATCAGCCGCAGCGACTGCAGGATCTGCGCCTGCTCGACGTTCTCGGTCAGATCGCGGCTGGTCATCCCCTTGTGGATCTGCTCGTGCCCGGCGAGTGCGTTGAACTCCTCGATGCGGGCCTTGACGTCGTGCCGGGTGACGCGCTCCCGGGCGGCGATCGAGCCCAGGTCGACCTGCTCGAGCACCGCCTCGTAGTCGTCGAGCACGGTCCCGTCGAGGGTGGGCCCGAGGTCGGACTGCGCCCGCAGCACGGCCAGCCACAGCCGGCGCTCGGCGACGATCTTGTTCTCCGGTGACCAGATGGCCACCATCTGGTCGGAGGCATAGCGCGCGGCGAGGACGTTGGCGGGAGTCACGCCCCGCATTCTCCCAGCCGCTGACGGTCGATCGGGTCAGCCGAGGGCAGCCAGCGCCGCACGTCCGGCCCGCGCCAGCACGGCGGTCGGGTCCAGCGGAGTGGCGGTCGGGCTCGCCGGCGCGCCGGCCGAGGTTCCGGTGACCGTCGTGGGCCCGCGGTGTTCCGCCACCAGCTCCATCTGCAGCCCGTCGGCGTACACCCAGACCGTCGTTCCAGACGCGCTCGCGCGGGAATACGACGGGGCAGCCGCGACGGAGAGCGGCAGTGCCGTGCACGTGGCAACGGCGGTGCGGCAGGCGCCCGGCTCGGCTGCGGTCACGGTGACGACGACGTCGAACCCATCCGTGCGTGCGGCGCGCAGCAGCACCGCTCCGGTGGAGCACGACGGCGTGGCCGCGGCGGTGAGCGGCGGCGAGGTGAAGTAGCCGGCCGAAAAGGAGGACCGGACGGCGGCCACCGCGGCCGGCGTCAGCCGACGGCAGGCGCCGCCGCGGGAATCGGCGGTGGAGGCCGGGGCCGGAGGTCCGGTGTCGAAGACGTAGGGCGACCCACCGTCGCGTGTCCCGGTGCCAGCCGACGACGCAGCGGACGCCGCGGACGTGGCCTTCCCGGTCGCCGCCGCAGACGAGCCGGGCGCGACCGGCCCCGACGCCGCCGCGGAGCTCGCACTGGCCGCCCCGGACGACCCCGCCACACCGGACGACTCGGCCGCGGTACCTGCGGCGGCTCTGGTGGGTCCCGCCGAGCCGGCACCGGCGGCAGCCGACCCACCGGCCGGTGCCGGCGCACCGGCCGGTGCCGGCGCTGCGGCCGGTGCCGGCGCTGCGGCCAGGCCGCCCGCCTCCGACGCGGCGGCTCCGGACGCCGCAGCGCTGGGCGCCGAGCTGTACGAGGCGCTGGCAGCGGTGTCCGACTGACCGCCGAGGTGCGGCGCGACCAGCACTACGCCCCCGATCACGGCAGCGGCGATCAAGCCGTTCCTGGCGTACTTCAACCGGGTGACCCGCCGCTGGACCGCCCCGCGCCCAGCCCTGTCGGCCGCCCGACGCACCTCGAGCCCGGTCAGCTCCGACGGCTCGGCGTCGGCGACGAGAGAGGCGAACAGGGCGGTCAGGGCGCGTTCGTCGGCGGCACTGATGTCCGGCGTCTCGTCGGAGCGGTCGCTCATCCCTCATCACCTCTTCTCTGCCTCGGCTGATTTCGGCCCTGTTGGTCCCGGCCGGGTCGGTCCCGGCCCTCACCGGCGTCCTGCAGCGCCTTCTTCAGCGCCGCCAGTCCCCTCGCTGTCTGCGACTTCACATTGCCTTCGGAGCAGCCCAGCGCGGCAGCCACCCCGGCGACGTCCAAGCCCTCGAAGTACCGCAGCACCAGGATCGCCCGCTGACCTGTGGGCACCTGCTCGAGCGCGGTCTGCACCAGCTCGCGGTCGGCGACCACGCTGGACAGGTCGAAGTTGTCGGACACCTCCGGCAGCACCTCGACGGCCTTCTCCCGCCGCCACGGCCGGCGGGATTCGTCGACCGTCGCGCGGACCAGGCACGACCGGACGTAGGCGTCCAGCGCCCGCCGGTCCCGGATGCGGTCCCATGCCCCATACAGCTTGACGAAGGCGATCTGCGTGAGGTCGTCGGCGCGATGCCACTCACCGCACAGCAGGTACGCCGTTCGTCGCACATGATCCCGCCGCGCGAGCACGTACCGGGAGAATTCCGCATCCTCCTCGGGGTCCACGCGGAACCTCCTCTGCAGGCGAGACGGAGGCGCACGCCACCGAGGTTGCACGTGCGCTCCCCCGCTGTGGCATTGTTCCCTACCGACCGGCGAATGACGGCCGATGACGCCGGGTGCCACGCCTGTGGCGGCCGGTGGGTGCGCCCGGCCCGGCGCGATTCCCGGGCGGACCCCCGCCGGGAGCGTTGTACGTTCGGGCCCGTGTCCGATCGCCCACCACCCGCAACGAGTTCGTCCGACTCCAGCCGGACGGCCCTGATGGCGCTCGTCGGCCTGCTCACGGTGGCGGCGGCGTGGGGGTCGAGCTTCCCGCTGACCAAGTCGCTGCTCGAGCGGATGACGCCGCTCAACTTCCTGGCCGTGCGGTTCACCATCGCCGGGCTCGTCATGCTGCTGGTCTTCTTCCGGGCGGTACGCGCGCTGTCCCGGCGCGGTCTACGGCGGGGAGCGTTGCTCGGCGCGGTCTACGGCGTCGCCCAGATCCTGCAGACCACGGGCCTGCAGTCGACCTCGGCGAGCGTCAGCGGCTTCATCACCGGGATGTACGTCGTGCTCACCCCGCTGTGGGCTGCGGTGCTGCTGCGCACGCCGATCGGGCGACGGGTCTGGCTGGGCGCGGTGATCGCCACGGCCGGACTGGCGATGCTGGCGTTGTCCGCACTGTCCGTCGGCGTCGGTGAAGCCGTCACCCTGGTGTCGGCCGCGGTGTACGCGTTGCACATCGTCGGCCTCGGGGCCTGGTCGACCGCCCGCGAGGCGCTGGGCCTGGCCGTCGTGCAGATCGCCGCGACCGGCCTGGTCAGCCTGATCGCGGCCACCGTCGCCGAGCCGGGCGGGCTCACGCTGCCGGCCACGACCTTCGACTGGGTGGCCCTGCTGTACATGGCGATCGTGTCCGGCGCCGTCGCCATGATCGTGCAGTCGTGGGCCCAGGCACACCTGGCGGCCTCCCGGGCCGCCATCATCATGTCGACCGAGCCCGCCTGGGCGGCGCTGTTCTCCATCACCTTCCTGGGTGAGCCGCTGACCCTGCGGATCGCCACCGGCGGCGCGTTGATGCTGGCCGCGATGGTGCTGGTCGAGACCGGGCCCCGCCCGTCGGGCTCGGCACCGCACCCGGACGAGCTGCCCAAGATCGCCGCGTGAGCCCTGCTCGAGCCGCCGCGGCGGCCGTCAGGACTGATTTGCCGGGAGCGCTCGACGCGCCGCCTGCTGGGGCAGCTCGTCGCGGTGCGGGTCACCGGCCGGCTCCGGCACACCGGCGCGGGCGGGGTCCCGGGCGTCGACCGACGCGAGGTGGGCGATCTGCCGATCGGTGACCACCCGGGCGATACGACCGTCGGCACCGCAGAACAGGAGTGATTCCACCCCCACGTTCCGCATCTGCCGGGCAAGGTCGAGCAGATCGCCCGACGACGTCAGGGCTTTCAGCTCGGAGAGCATGCTTTCGTCCATCATCATCACGACCTCGTCGACGTGACACTGTTGGCTAATACGATACTTCGTACAACAACCCCGGTCACGGAAAGATGAATTGCCTCGACCGACCGTCAGGCGGTGAGCGGGACGACCCAGAACGGCGTGGTGGTGGGCTTGGCAGAGCCCGGTGCCGGCTCGACGGTCACCCCGATGGCACTGTCGCCGGCGTGCACCGATGTGGAGAACGGTGCCGGGGACCCGTTCGCGCTGGGGTTCATCACGGCGATCGACGACGCGTTCGAGCCCTTGATCACCCAGACCTGGTAGACCTTCCCGGCCGGCGCGGCGGGCAGAGCCGGAATCGCCACCACGGCCGTGTCGCAGGACGGCACCAGTGTGACGTTGCCGCCGGATCCTACGGTCGGCGAGATCACCGCCTTGTCGGTGGCCGCCGCGACGCAGTCGCCGGTTGCCACGGAGGCGGGCTGGGCAGACTGACGGGCCAGCAGCGCGCCGCCACCGCCGCCGATCACCAGCGCGGCCACGGCTGCGGCGATCAACGCCTGCGGGCGCCGGTACCACGGGCGGTGCAGCGGCGTGACCGTCGCCAACCCCTGCTCGGGGACTGCGGACGCAGGGGCGTCCTCGGCCTCCGACGGCTGCCGATGACGACCGAGGACAGGGTCGAACGCGACGGGCGCGGTGAGCGGCGGCAGCTGGGGGGTGCTGGCGACGGCCTGCATCACCGAGCGCCGGAGGCTGGCCGGCGGCGTCTGTGCCACGGAACTGCCCAGGATCGCCGCAGTCTCCAGGAAGCTGGCGAGCTCGGCCGCGCAGGTGGAACACGTCGCGAGGTGGTCGGCGAACTCCGCAGCCTCGTCGCCCGGCAGGGCGCCGAGCGCCATGGAACCGGTGTTGAGGTGCTGATCGGTGGTCATGCTCCGACTCCCAAGCAGTCGCGCAGACGGATCATGCCGTCCCGCAGCCGGGTCTTGATGGTGGGAAGTGGCGTGGTGAGCAGCTCAGCAACCTCGCGGTAAGTGTATCCGCTGTAAAACGCCAACGTGATGGACTCCCGCTGCAGCTCGGTGAGCGCACCGAGACACCTCTGGACGGCCTTCTTCTCGAATGCCGACTCGACGGCGTCCACGACGCTGTCGATCTCGACCTCGTGCGAGGCATAGGCGACCTTGAGCTCGCGGTCGGACGACGCCTGGGCCGAGCGGACCCGGTCGACGGACCTGGCGTGCGTCAACGTCATCACCCAGGACGCCACCGATCCCTTGTCGGGATCGAAGCGGCTGGCCCGGCGCCAGATCTCGAGGAACACCTCCTGGGCGACCTCCTCGGCCTGACTTGGATTGCGTACTATGCGTCGCGCCAGACCGAAGACCCGCCCCGCGAACGAGTCGTAGAACTGCTCGAAAGCACGCTCGTCGCCGAGCGTGACGCGACGCATCAGCTCCTCCGGACTGGTTGCGGGAGAAACGTTCTCGTCCTGACCCGATCCCTGCGCCGGCGACGGCACGGCCGACAGCCCGCGGACCGAAGGACCGTTGCTGGACATGTGCACGCTTCCTTCCATCCTCGCCGTCGAACTCGTACGCTTGTCGTACCGCTCTGCAACGGCATTCGGTACCGACACGGTCGCGGATGGCCCGCCGCCGACGCGGGCACCATGGAGGAAGGGTGAACGTTGTACCCCGTGTGGGTGGCTCCACACGGCGGATGCCCCTGGACCGGCCGGGCCCGGCCATCCAAGATGCTTGCCGTACCGAAAGAAGCGCATGACCACGACATCCCGACCGACCCCCAGGGCGCCCGCCAGTACGACAGCCGATGCCGGCTGGCGGCCCGGCGTGGTCGTGTCCGCGCTCGTCGGTCTGGTGGCGATGGGCGTTGCTGTCGGCATCGCCGAACTGCTCGCGGCGCTGGGCACCTGGCTGGGCTGGCTGTCCGCCGCCGCCTCGCCGATCACCTCCCTGGGCAACTCCTTCATCCACCTCACGCCGGAGTGGCTGAAGGAGTACGCGATCCGGACGTTCGGGCAGAGCGACAAGACGGCGCTCCGGGTCGGCATGTACATCACCCTCTTCCTGGTGGCGCTCGCCATCGGCATCATCGGCCGGCGCAGTCCCCGGATCGCCGCGGCCGTCACGGTGCTGCTGATCGTCGTCACGCTCGTCGCCATCTGGACCGCCACCGGCGCCACCGCCTTCGACGCGGTGCCGATCCTCGTCGGTGGCGCGGCCGGCATCTACCTGCTGGTGACGGTGTTCCGCCGCACGGTCGATCCGCAGATCCTGGCGGGCGCGCGCACCGCCGCGGTGTCCACGCAGGTCCCGACGGCGGCGTTGTCCGGGTCCTCCGAGTCGGCGACGACCTCGCCGGCCGGTTCGTACCAGGCCGCGTCCGCGCCGAGCTTCCTGGCGCCGGCCGACGGGGAGCTGTACGACGCCAAGCCCGGCACGTCCGGCGACCAGCACCCGATGCTCGGTTCGTCGCGCGCGGTGCGGGCAGGAGTGGACCGTCGCCAGTTCTTCCGGCTGGCCGGCATCGGCGCCGTGGTGGCCGTGGCGGCCGCTGCCATTTCCCGGTGGATCCCCAGCACCGCGCAGGTCACCGAGAGTCGCGCGAAGGCGATCGTGCCGGTGCCGTCCTCGAAGCAGCCTGCTGCCCCGGACGACGTCGACTTCGACATCAACGGGCTGGCCCCGTACCGGACTCCGACCGCCCAGTTCTACCGCGTCGACACGGCTTTCGTGGTGCCGAACGTCACGGCCGAGGAGTGGCGGCTGACCATCCACGGCATGGTCGACCGGGAAATCAGCATCGACTACAACGACCTGATCGCCCGGCCGCAGATCGAGCGCGACATCACCCTGACCTGCGTCAGCAACGACGTCGGCGGCGACCTGGCCGGTAACGCGACGTGGATCGGCGCGCGCATCGACGACCTGCTCAAGGAGGCCGGCCCGCAGAGCGGCGCCGACTGCGTCCTGTGCAGGAGCAAGGACGGCTTCACCCTCACCGCTCCCCTGGATGCCCTGACCGACGGCCGGGACGCCATGCTTGCGGTCGCCATGAACGGCGAGATCCTGCCGGTCCTGCACGGCTTCCCCGTCCGCATGGTGGTGCCGGGCCTGTACGGGTATGTCTCGGCGACCAAGTGGATCGTCGACATGAAGGTGTCGAAGTTCGCCGACGAGAGCGCGTACTGGACCGACCGCGGTTGGTCCGACCACGGGCCGATCAAGACGGCCTCGCGATTCGACGTGCCGAAGGGCTTCGCCCAGTTCGCCGCCGGCAACGTCACCCTCGCCGGTGTCGCCTGGGCCCAGCACAGAGGCATCAAGGCCGTCGAGATCCAGGTCGACGACGGGCAGTGGCAGGCCGCCGAACTGGCCGGCGACGTCTCGATCGACACCTGGCGGCAGTGGAAGTACGTCTGGAAGGCCACCAAGGGCAGTCACACCGTGAAGGTGCGGGCGACGGACGGCACCGGTGCGGTGCAGACCAGCGCCGTCCGCGACGTGCTTCCCGACGGCGCGACCGGGTACGACTCGCGGAGCATCGTCATCACCTGATCGCGGCCCCGCGCCGTCGTCGCTGTTCCTGCCCGCGGGCCGGTTCCCCTGGTTCGCAGATGTGCGGTTCCGCCGTGCCGGGGGCTGGCAGGATCGGGCCATGATCACGTGGGTGGTGTTCGACCTCGGCGACGTCGTGCTCCGGCGCTCCACCGCTCTTCCCCGGCTGGCCGCTCTGCTGTCTGCTGGCCAAGGCGACGTCGGATTCGACAGCGCTTACTGGCGCCATCGCCGCGACTACGACCTGCGGTCGGACGCCCAGGCTTTCTGGACCGCAATCGCGGCCTCCACCGGAGCACCGCCACCGGACGCTGCGCTCGTCGCCGAACTGGTCCGGGTGGACGATGCCGGCTGGAGCCACACCGATCCGGACGTGGTATCCCTGATCGACGAGCTCACCGACGCCGGAACGCCGTTGGCCGTGCTGTCGAACGCGCCTTCCTCGATGGGCCGGCTCATCGAGGCAGCGGGATGGGCCACGCCATTCCGGCACCTGGTCTTCTCGGGTGACGTGAAGCTGCTCAAGCCGGAACCGGAGATCTACGCGCACCTGCTCGGCGTGCTCGGCGCGGCGCCGGGGGACGTCGCCTTCCTGGACGACCGCGTGGAGAACGTCGAGGGGGCGCGCGCCTGCGGCCTTGCAGCCCTGCACTTCACCGGCCCTGCCGAAGCACGGCTCGAGCTGCGGGAACTCGGCCTACCGCTGTGACGGGGCGGCTGGGTCAGCGGCGGGTGATCGAGCGCCGGTTCCGCCCGGCGATGGCGCCGACCACCAGCACGCCGCCGGCGATGAGGGCGATCCACAGCACCAGATGCGCCAGGAACCCAACGATGGCACCGACGATGCTGAACGCGATCCACAGCACGACGATCACGCCGGCGACTTTCAGAACCTTCTCCATGACGACTTCCAGACCTTCGTTCCCGTGCCCGGCCGGACGGCCGGTGCTGATCTCCAGCTTGCCGGATCCGTGGCCGGAAAGATCTCCGGAGAAACCCTGAATTCGCTGCGGGCCGGGTGCGGGTCCGCACTACGGGGTGGTGGCCCGCGGCCGGGGTCGTGGGGGCCTCCGGCCGGAGTGCCAGGCGGGTGGCGGGAAGTCGGGCGAGGGCCGGTGTGACCAACCGAGCACTGGTCGTCGGTCACATCCCGATCGGGCGGGGGCGACCGCTGCCTACCGTGTAACGGTGACCCACACCGCCCCGATGTCCTCGTCCACCCTCGGCACCCCCGCGCGGGCGATGGAACCGGCGATCGGCGGCCGCACCTTCGACGCGGTCCTGTTCGACATGGATGGCACGCTGGTCGATTCCACGCCCGCCGTCGAGCGGTCCTGGGCCATCTGGGGCCGCGAGTACGGGCTGACCCGATCGGCCCTCGAGGCCGGGCACGGCCAGCCGGCGTCCCAGCTCGTCCGGATGCTGCTGCCCGCCGACCAGGTCGGATGCGGCCTGGACCGGATCGCCCAGCTGGAGATGCAGGACGTCGACGACATCACCGTGCTCCCGGGTGCAGCGGAACTGCTGGCCGCCGTGCCGGCGGACCGCGCCGCCATCGTGACGTCCGCGACCCGTGAATTGGCGGTCGCCCGCATCCGGGCAGCGGGCCTGCGCGCCCCGGCCGCAGTGGTCACCTTCGACGACGTCACGAACGGGAAGCCCGACCCGGAGCCGTTCCTGCTCGGAGCAGCACGGCTGGGCATCGACCCGCGACGCTGCCTGGTGGTGGAGGACGCCCCGGCCGGCATCGCCGCCGCGCGCGCCGCCGGTTGCGCCACGCTCGCCGTCACCACCACCAGCAGCCGGGCCGACCTCGACGCCGATCTGGTGGTCGAGAGCCTCACGCAGGTTGCGATCGTGGCCGGTCCGGACGGCTTCTCGCTGCTCGTCGGCTGACCCCGCCGGCAGGCGGCGGCCAGGGCAGCCGGCGCGCCCGGCAGGGCAGCCGGCGCGCCCGGCAGGTGAGCCGGAGCGCCCGGCGCAACCCGCGGCAGCCGGGTCAGCCGCGTCGGGCGAGGAACTCGCCGAGCGCCTGCAACCCGCCGACGACGGTCGAGGTGGCGCCGGCGAAGGCGAGACGCAGCGACCGGTGTCCGTCGATCGGGTCGAAGTCGATGCCGGGCGCCACCGCCAGCCCGACCTCGTCCAGCAGCTGTGCGCAGAACGCCTGCGAATCGTCGGTCAGATGGGACACGTCGGCGTACACGTAGAACGCGCCGTCCGCCGGCGCCAGCTTGTCGATACCGAGCTCGCGGAGACCGTCCAGCAGCAGCCGTCGGTTGACGGCGTACCGCGCGACGTGCCCGTCGCACTCGTCGTACGCCTCGAATGCGCTGACCGCGGCGTGCTGCGCCAGCGCCGGCGGGCAGATGGCGAAGTTGCCGGCCAGGGCGTCGACCGGGTCCGCCAGGTCCCCGGGCACGAGCAGCCACCCGATCCGCCAGCCCGTCATCGAGAAGTACTTCGAGAACGAGTTGACCACGAAGCCGGACCGGTCGGTCGACCACGCGCAGGCCGGCCGGCCGGTGTAGTTGATGCCGTGGTAGATCTCGTCGGAGATGAGCCGGGTTCCGTTGCCGGCACAGTAGGTGGCGATTCGCGTCATCTCCTCGGCGTCGGCGGTGGTGCCGGTGGGATTGGCTGGCGATGCCAGGACCAGGCCCCGCAGGTCCGCCTCGGCGATCATCTCCAGCGTCGGGCGGTAGCCCGTCTCCGGCCCGCAGGGCAGGTCGACCACGCGGCAACCCAGCGCCTGCAGGATGTTCCGGTAGGCCGGGTAGCCGGGTCGCGGCAGTCCCACCCGGTCGCCGGCGTCGAACGCGGCGAGGAAGGCCAACAGGAACCCGCCTGACGAACCGGTCGTCACGAACACCTCTGTCGGGTCGACGTCCAGCCCGTACCGCGCGCGGTAGTGGCCGGCGATGGCTGCCCGGAGCGGGGCGATGCCCGGGGCTTCGGTGTACCCGAGCACCTTGCGGTCCAGCGCCTCCCGGGCGGCGGCCAGGACGGGCGCGGGAGCCGGTGTGGACGGCTGGCCGGCTGTCAGGTCGAACACCGGCGCGCCGGTCTCGGCACGGCGCGCCGCGGCCGCGAGCACCCGCATCACGTGGAACGGGGCGACGGCCGATCTGGACGCGGGCGCGAAGGACGGGATCACCCGACCATCCTGCGGCATGACGCGGTGTCTGCCGGACTGGCGCGAACGTCAGGCGGGCACCCGCACGTGCCCGCGGACCGCCGCGTCGGCGATGTCGGTCCGGTACTGCGCGCCGCGCAGCTGCACGGCGTCGACCAGGCGGTAGGCCGCTGCCCTGGCCTGCGCGAGGTCGGGGCCGGCCGCCGTCGCCGA
Organism: uncultured Nakamurella sp.; assembly: GCA_964242105.1. Lineage (GTDB taxonomy): Bacteria > Actinomycetota > Actinomycetes > Mycobacteriales > Nakamurellaceae > Nakamurella. The sequence continues at coordinate 37,896 of CAXTBG010000043.1, forward strand.
CAGCACCCGCCCACCGGCCGAGACCACCTGGCCGTCGGCCTGCGCGGTCCCGGCGTGCAGGATGCCATCGCGGTCGGCGCCGAAGATCGGGTCGCCGACGACCGGCGCCCCGGGATAGCCCTCCGCCGCGATCACCACCGTGACCGCCGCACCGGGCTTCCATCGCGGCGGCGCGACCGACATCAGATCACCGGCCGCCGCGGCGGCGAGCAGTTCCGGCAACGGCGAGTCCAGCAGTTCCAGCACCACCTGCGTCTCGGGATCACCGAACCGGCAGTTGAACTCGATCACCGTCGGCCCGTCGGCGGTCAGCACCAGACCTGCGTAGAGCAGGCCGGAGAACGGCGCTCCCCGCGCGGCGAGCTCGCCGAGCACCGGCTGCAGGATGGTGCGCTGCACCTGCGCGACCAGGCCGTCCGGTGCCCAGTCCAGCGGTGCGTAGGCGCCCATCCCGCCGGTGTTCGGCCCCGAGTCGCCGTTCCCGAGCCGCTTGAAGTCCTGCGCCGGCAGCAGCGGCACGGCCCGGGTGCCGTCGCACACCGCGAACAGGGACACCTCCGGACCGTCCAGGAACTGCTCGACGAGCACGGGGTGACCGTCCTCCAGCACCGCGAGCGCATGCGCGACGGCGGCCGCCCGGTCGTCCGTGACGACCACGCCCTTGCCGGCGGCCAGCCCGTCGTCCTTGACCACGAACGGTGCTCCGCAGGCGTCCAGCGCGGCGTCGATCCCGGCGGCCGACGACACCTCGACGGCCGCGGCCGTCGGTACGCCGGCGGCGGCCATCACCTGCTTGGCGAACGCCTTCGAGCCCTCGATCCGCGCGGCGGCCGCGGTGGGCCCGAACACCGCGATGCCGGCGGCGGCCACCGCGTCGGCGGCGCCGTTGACCAGCGGAACCTCGGGGCCGATCACCACCAGCTGCGCCTCCAGCGCAGTCGCCAGCGCGGCGATCGCGTCCGGACTCCGGACGTCCACCGGGTGCGTCGAGGCGATGGCCGACGTGCCGGCGTTGCCCGGGGCGACGTGCAGCTCCGACTCCGGATCCCTGTCAAGGGCGCGGAGCAACGCGTGCTCGCGGGCGCCCGAGCCGATGACGAGGATGCGCACGCGCCCGACCCTATCGCCCGGCCGTGGACCGACCCTGGTTGATCACCGCCTGCGGCCTTTTCGGGGCGGCGCGCGCCCAGGGAAGGCCGGACTCGGTGATCAACCGACGCGCGCACCGGAGCCTGGTTGATCACCGCCTGCGGCCCTTTCGGGGCGGCGCGCGCCCGGGAAATGCCGGACTCGATGATCAACCGGCGGCGCGCCGTCACCGCATCGGGCATGCCAGAGTTGACCCATGGCACCCTCGAGGACCTTCGACGAGTACCTGGCGGCGATCCGCACCGGCGCGGCGGCCCTGCTGGCGGACGCCGGCGGGCTCTCCAGGACCGATCTCGTCCCGACCTGCCCCGGGTGGACCGTCGCCGACCTGCTGGCCCACCACGGCGGGGTCTGCCGTTGGGCGGCCACCATCGTCGGCCAGCGGCGCACGTCCAACCTGTCCGACGCCGAGCTGGCCGCGGTGTTCGCGCACCCGGTCGACCGCGCGCCGCTGCTGCGGTGGTACGGCGAGGCCGCCGACGGGCTGGCCCGGGCGCTCGCGGCCTCCACGGCCGGCCCCGCGCTGGTCTTCCTGCGCGACGCCCCGGAGCCGCGGATGTTCTGGGCACGGCGATCAGCTCACGAGACGACCATCCACCGGGCGGACATGCTCTCGGCGACACTCGGGCACCTGCCCACAGCAGCCGCGACCGGCATCCCGGTCGAGCTGGCCCTCGATGGGCTCGACGAGTTGCTGATGGGCTTCGTGCCTCGCTCGAGCTCGACCCTCCGGACGGACGAGCGCATCGTCCTGACGATCGAGCCGAGCGACTCGTCCCGGGCCTGGACGGTGACGATCTCGCCCGGTCCGCCCGTCACCGTTCCGGGCGTCGCTCCCGGCGCGGATGCCTCGCTGACCGGTACGGCTGCGGCCCTCTACCTGGGGTTGTGGAACCGCGGCGACGAGATCGCCGAGCACGGCGATGCGCCGGTGCTCGGCCTCTGGCGGGAGAGGGTCCGGGTCAGCTGGACGTAGCGGCCAGCACGTCGTGCAGCACGATCGTCTGGTCGCGACCCGGGCCGACGCCGATCGCCGACACCCGCGCCTGCGACAGCTCCTCCACCCGGCGGACGTAGGTCTGCGCGTTCGCCGGCAGCTCCTCGAACGACCGGCATCCGCTGATGTCCTCGAACCAGCCGGGCATCTGCTCGAAGACGGGCGTCGCATGGTGGAAGCCGGTCTGGCTCAGCGGCATCTCGTCGTGCCGCTCGCCGTCCACGTCGTAGGCGACGCAGACCGGCACCGTCTCCAGCGACGACAGCACGTCCAACTTGGTCAGGAAGTAGTCGGTGATCCCGTTGACGCGCGTGGCGTACCGGGCGATGACGGCGTCGAACCATCCGCATCGCCGCAGCCGCCCGGTCGTGACGCCCACCTCGCCCCCGGTCTTGCGCAGGTATTCCCCCCACTGGTCCTCCAGCTCGGTCGGGAACGGCCCGGAGCCCACCCGCGTCGTGTAGGCCTTCAGGATCCCCAGGACCGAGGTGATGGCGGTCGGCCCGATCCCGGAGCCCACCGCCGCGCCGCCGGCCGTCGGGTTGGACGAGGTCACGAACGGGTAGGTGCCGTGGTCGACGTCCAGCAGGGTGCCCTGCGAACCCTCCAGCAGGATGTGATCGCCGCGGCGGACCGCCTCGCCCAGGTGCAGGCGGGTGTCGGAGATGCGGTGCCGGAATCCTTCGGCCTGCTCGAGCACCGTGTCCACGATGCGCTGGGCATCCAGCGCCTTCCGGTTGTAGATCTTCACCAGGATCTGGTTCTTGATGTCCAGGGCCGCCTCGACCTTCTGCGCGAGGATCGACGGATCGAGCAGATCCTGCACCCGGACGCCCAGCCGGGCGACCTTGTCCTGGTAGGCAGGGCCGATGCCGCGGCCGGTGGTGCCGATCTTCGCCTTGCCCAGGTAGCGCTCGGAGACCTTATCGATGGCCACGTGGTACGGCATGATCAGGTGCGCGTCGGCGGAGATGAACAGCCGGCTCGTGTCGACACCGCGCTCGTCCAGGCCGCCGAGCTCGGTGAGCAGCACTCCCGGATCGATGACGACGCCGTTCCCGATGACGTTGTTGACGCCCGGCGTGAGGATCCCGGACGGGATGAGGTGCAGCGCGAACTTCTGGCCGTCGGGCAGGACGACGGTGTGACCTGCGTTGTTACCGCCCTGGTAGCGCACGACCCAGTTGACCCGTTCGCCGTAGAGATCGGTCGCCTTGCCCTTGCCCTCGTCGCCCCACTGGGCGCCGATCAGCACCATCACCGACATGGCACACTCCCTGAG
>CAXTBG010000044.1:0-3156 GCA_964242105.1 uncultured Nakamurella sp.
CTGGCCTTCATGAACACCCAGGTCGCGACGGCCGCCGCGCTCGGCGGCTGGCTGGTCGTGGAGTACTTCCGCGACGGGCACGCCACCAGTGTCGGCGCCGCCTCCGGTGCGGTCGCCGGGCTGGTCGCCATCACCCCGGCCTGCGGGTTCATCACGCCGTGGGCCTCGGTGATCCTCGGCCTGCTGGCCGGTGCCATCTGCGCCTTCGCGGTGGGCCTGAAGTACAAGCTCGGCTATGACGACTCGCTCGACGTGGTCGGCGTCCACCTCGTCGGCGGCATCTTCGGCACGTTGTTCATCGGGTTCTTCTCCTCCGAGCAGATCAACTCCTTCGCCAACAACGGCCTGTTCTACGGCGGCGGTCTCGGCCAGCTGGGCCGGCAGGCCGTCGGGGCCGGTGCGGTGCTGGTGTACTCGTTCGTCGTCGCGTTCATCCTCGGCAAGATCATCGACAAGACGATCGGCTTCCGGGTCACCGAGGACGTCGAGGTCGAGGGCATCGACGTCAACGAGCACGCCGAGTCGGCGTACGAGTTCGACACCCAGTCGACCGGCGGAGCCATCCCGTCGGGTCACCTCGCCGGGTCAAGCCCCGCTTCTACGGAGGTCCACGCATGAAGTTGATCACCGCCGTCATCAAGCCGTTCAAGCTCGACGAGGTCCGCGCCGCACTCCTGGCGTTCGGCGTGCAGGGGATGACGGTCTCCGAGTCGTCCGGCTACGGACGGCAGCGCGGCCACACCGAGGTCTACCGCGGCGCGGAGTACACCGTCGAACTGCTGCCGAAGGTCAAGGTGGAGATCCTGGTCGACGAGGAGGACGCCGACGACGTGGTCGACGTCGTCGTGCGGGCCGCCCGGACCGGCAAGATCGGCGACGGCAAGGTGTGGGCGACCACCGTCGAGAACGTCGTGCGGGTCCGTACCGGCGAGCGCGGTCAGGAAGCCCTGTAACAGATGGGCAATTCCCCGTCGGACGTGGGCGCGGGCGGATTCCCAGAACTGAGAGCCCAGCTGCTGGGCCGGACCGGCATCACCGGTCCGGCCCGGCGCCGGGCGCTGGCCCGGTTGACCGACGGCTGGCTGGCCGGGTTGGCAGCCGAGGCGGGCGTCAACGTCGGCGGCGTCGCGCTGGTGGCCGTCGGAGGATTCGGCCGGGGCGAGCTGTCGCCGTTCTCCGATCTCGATCTGGTGCTGCTGCACTCCACCGAGACGCCCGCGTCCTACGCCGAGATGCTCGCGGAGCGGCTGTGGTACCCGATCTGGGACTCCGGCATCCGGCTGGACCACTCCGTGCGATCGGTCGGCGGGGCCCGGCAGCTCGCCAGGGCCGACCTCCCCGTGGTGCTGGGCATGCTCGATCTCCGGCACATCGCCGGCGACCCGGAACTGGCCGTGACCCTGCACCGGCGGGTGTTGGCCGACTGGCGCACCGATGCCGCCCAGCGACTGCCCGCCCTGCTGGCGTCCTGCCGGGAACGCGCCGAACGCAGCGGGGAGCTGGCCTTCGCCACCACCCCCGATCTCAAAGAGTCCCGCGGCGGGATGCGGGACCTTGTGGTGATGCGGGCGGTGGCCGCCTCCTGGCTGGCCGACTGCCCGCACCAGGGTCTGGAGGAGGCCCGATCCGCTCTGCTGGACGTCCGGGACGCCGTGCAGACGGTCACCGGCCGGGCGACCGACCGGCTGCAACAGCAGGACCAGGACGCGGTGGCCTCGCTGATGGGCCTGGACGACCGCGACCAGCTGCTGCGGCACGTCTCCGCCATCGGCCGGACCGTCGTGCACGCCAGCGATCTCACCTGGCACCGCGTCGGGCGGGTGCTGGCCGGTCCTGGCCGCGGCGCCATCACCGACGTCGCCGGGCGGCTGGTGCGCCGGCCGGACCGCACGCCGCTCGCCGACGGCGTGGTGGAGCAGGACGGCGAAGCGGTTCTCGCCCGCAACGTCAATCCGGCGACCGAACCCGCTCTCGCCCTGCGCACGGCCGCCGCCGCCGCGCAGGCCGGTCTCCCGGTGTCACCGGCGACCGTGGTCCGGCTGGCCCGTGCCCACTCCGCGCTGCCCGAGCCCTGGCCGACGGTCGCACTTGATGCCTTCTTGTCGCTGCTGGGCGCCGGTGAGCCCATGCTCACCGCCTGGGAGGGTCTCGACCAGGCGGGCCTGATCTCCGAGCTGCTCCCGGGCTGGGAGCGACTCCGCTCGCTGCCGCAGCGCGACCCGATCCACCTCTTCACCGTCGACCGGCACCTGATGCAGACCGCCGTCAACGCTGCCGCGCTGGTGCGTCGGGTGTCCAGGCCTGACCTGCTCCTGCTGGCGGCGATCTTCCACGACATCGGCAAGGGGCTGCCCGGCGACCACTCGACCGTCGGGGCCGAGATGATCCCCGCCTGGCTGTCCCGGCTGGGGGTCGACAAGCCCGACATCGAAACGGTCCGGACGCTGGTGCAACACCACCTGCTGCTGTCCGAGACGGCGGCGCAGCGCGACCCGGACGACCCGGCCACCGTGGCGAAGGTGGTCGACGCGCTGGGGCCCGACTCGCCGGCCGCGGTCCTGGACCTGCTGCAGGCGCTGACCGAGGCCGACGCCACCGCGGCCGGCCCGGCCGCCTGGACGTCGTGGAAGGCCAACCAGGTGAACTACCTGGTGCACCGCGTCCGCTCGGTGCTGGACGGCGAACCGCTCCCGGACAACGGCGACCTGAGCCCGACCGAGGAGGAGCTGGTGCGGGCGGGCGCCCCCGGCATCGTCATCCGGCAGGGCGCCACCGGCCTCGAGGTCACCGTCGCGGCCGCCGACCGGCCGGGCCTGCTCGCCGCAGCGGCGGGGGTGCTCACCGTCCACCGGCTGACCGTCCGCGCCGCCGCCGTCCGCACCGTCGACGGGGTGGGGCTGCAGACCTGGACGGTGACGCCGGAGTTCGGCGACCCGCCGGAGGCCTCGACCCTGCGCGCGGACCTGGTCAAGGCCCTGGACGGCTCACTGGACATCGCGGCCCGGCTCGCCAAGCGGGCGCGGGCGCGCCGCACGAGCGCGGCGGCCCCGCCGAGCGTGCGCATCGTGCCCGGCGCCTCGGATCGCGCGACGGTGCTCGAGGTACGGGCGCACGACGTGCCCGGTCTGCTTGTCCAGGAGCATGTGTCTCTCACAC
>CAXTBG010000044.1:3166-40992 GCA_964242105.1 uncultured Nakamurella sp.
GGGTCCGCGGTTGCCGCCGCCGGTGTCGCGGTGACCGCGGCGCGGGTGCACACCCACGGCGCGGAGGCGGTGGACATCTTCTACCTGGTGTCGGCCGCGGGCACCCCGCTCGGGGCGCGGCAGGGCGCGGAGATCGTCGCCTCCGTGGTCACGGCGCTGGGATAGCCTGGGCGTCGTGTTCGACACCCTCTCCGACCGTCTCGCCACGGTCTTCTCCTCCCTGCGGGGCAAGGGCCGGTTGTCCCCGGCCGACATCGACGCCACCGCGCGGGAGATCCGCATCGCGCTGCTCGAGGCCGACGTCGCCCTGCCGGTGGTGCGCACCTTCATCGCCGCCGTCAAGGAGAAGGCGCAGGCGGCGGTGCTGTCGGGTGCGCTGAACCCCGCGCAGCAGGTCATCAAGATCGTCAACGACGAGCTGGTGGGCATCCTCGGCGGCGAGACCCGGCGGCTGGTCTTCGCCAAGAACCCGCCGACCGTGATCATGCTGGCCGGCCTGCAGGGCGCCGGCAAGACGACGCTCGCCGGCAAGCTGTCGCTGTGGCTGCGCAACCAGGGCCACGCCCCGGTGCTGGTGGCCTGCGACCTGCAGCGGCCCAACGCCGTGCTGCAGCTGCAGGTGGTGGGCGAGCAGGCAGGCGTCGCGGTGTTCGCGCCGGAGCCGGGCAACGGGGTCGGCGATCCGGTCGCGGTGGCCAGGGCCGGGTTGGACTTCGCCCGGAGCAAGCTGCACGACATCGTGCTGGTCGACACCGCGGGCCGCCTCGGTGTCGACGCCGAACTGATGCAGCAGGCCGCGGACATCCGGGACGCGGTGTCGCCGGACGAGATCCTGTTCGTGCTGGACGCCATGATCGGCCAGGACGCCGTCACCACCGCGCAGGCCTTCGCCGACGGCGTCGGGTTCACCGGGGTGGTGCTGACCAAGCTCGACGGCGACGCCCGCGGTGGCGCGGCGCTGAGCGTCCGGCAGATCACCGGCGTGCCGATCATGTTCGCCTCCACCGGCGAGAAGCTGGCCGACTTCGACACCTTCCACCCGGACCGGATGGCCTCGCGCATCCTGGGCATGGGCGACATGCTCACGCTGATCGAGCAGGCCGAACAGCACTTCGAGGCCGACCAGGCCGAGGAGATGGCCAACAAGATCGCGGGGAACGACTTCACCCTCGACGACTTCCTGCAGCAGATGATGATGCTGCGGAAGATGGGGCCGATCGGCGGGCTGCTGAACATGCTGCCGGGCGCCGGCCAGATGAAGGAAGCGCTCGCGAACGTCGACGACAAGGACCTGGACCGCACCGCGGCCATCATCCAGTCGATGACGCCCGCCGAGCGCAAGGACCCCAAGATCATCAATGCCTCGCGGCGGCAGCGGATCGCCAAGGGGTCGGGCTCCACGGTCGCCGCGGTCAACTCGCTGGTGGAACGGTTCTTCGAGGCCCGCAAGATGATGTCGGCGATGGCCGGCCGGTTCGGGATGCCCGGCTCGCGTACCAACCGCAAGACGGTCAAGGGCAGGAACGGCAAGAAGCGCAAGGTGACCGGTCGTGGCCCGACCCAGCCGAAGGTCAAGGGTCTGCCCGGTGGCCTCCCGCCGGGCATGGGCATGCCGGGGATGGGAATGCCGGGCATGCCGGGAGCGGGTGCGCCGGGCGCGGGCATGCCGACGTTCGGGCTGGACCAGTTGCCCCCCGGATTCGAACCGTCGCAGCTCAAGTTCCCGAAGAAGTAGGCACCGGCGCGAAGGAGCTCCCCATGTCCCGACCGCCGGCCCTGCACGTCACCGGCACCGACGCGGCGACGGGCGAGCCGGTCGACCTCTGGACGTCCGGCGGCGTGTTCGTCGACGGGCCGGTGACCGGCGCGGCCGAGCTGTCCGGCTGGGTGCTGCCCGGTTTCGTCGACGCGCACTGCCACGTCGGCTTCTCCTCGGCCGGCGCGGTCTCGCTGGCGGAGGCCGAGCAGCAGGCCCGGACCGACCTGGCCACCGGGGTCCTCGCGATCCGCGACTGCGGATCACCTATCGACACCCGTTCGCTGACCGACCGCGACGACCTGCCGATCCTGGTCCGGGCCGGCCGGCACATCGCCCAGCCCAAGCGGTACATCCGGGGCCTCGGCGTCGATCTGGACGATCCGGCGGACCTGCCGGCCGAGGTGGCCCGGCAGGTGGAGTACGGCGGCGGCTGGATCAAGATCGTCGGCGACTGGATCGACCGCGGCATCGGCGATCTGGCTCCGCTCTGGCCCGATGACGTACTCACCGAGGCCATCGGAGTCGCCCACGACGCGGGCTGCCGGGTGACGTCCCACGTCTTCGGCGAGGACGCGCTGCCCGGGCTGCTCGCCGCCGGCATCGACTGCATCGAGCACGGCACCGGCCTGACCGACGACACCATCGCCGAGATGGTCAGGCGCGGGGTGCACCTGGTCCCGACGATGATCAACATCGTCAACTTCCCGGCCTTCGCCGATGCCGCCACCCGGTTTCCCGCCTACGCCAAGCACATGCGGGACCTGCACGAGCGCAGTGATGAGACCTTCGCCGCCGCCGCGGCGGCCGGCGTGCCGGTGCACGCGGGCACCGACGCGGGCGGTTACATCGAGCACGGCCGGATCGTGGACGAGATCGTCGCGCTCGGGCGGATCGGTCTGCCGGCCCGCGAGGTGCTCCAGGCGACGACCCACGACGCCCGAAACTGGCTGGGCCTGGGCGGTCAGGAGCTGGGGGACAGCGCGGATCTCGTGGTGTACCCGGCGGACCCGGCCACCGATCCGGGCGTCCTGCGCTTTCCGGCCGCGGTGGTGCGGGCCGGTCGGGTGCTCGGCGGGCGCTGACGACGGCCGGCCCGGCCGGATCGATGCCTGGGCGCCGGCGCCCGAGAGGTCGTGGAACCGTGGTCCGCTGTGGCAAGATGGACCCGTTACGGCTGTCGCCCGGCCCCTCTCTCCGAGCACGGCCGCCATTCGTGTGCTCCGCGCCGTACTCCCCACACGGCGCACGAGTGCACACCCCTGGCGGATGATCCGTCACAACTGTTCAAGGAGTACCACCACCCGTGGCTGTCAAGATCAAGCTCGCCCGTTTCGGCAAGATCCGCGAGCCGTTCTACCGCGTCGTCGTCGCCGATGCCCGCACCCGCCGCAGCGGCCGTGCCATCGAGGCGATCGGCAAGTACCACCCGAAGGCCGATCCCAGCGTCATCGAGATCGACTCCGAGCGCGCCCAGTACTGGCTCGGCGTCGGCGCACAGCCGACCGAGTCCGTCCAGGCGCTGCTCAAGGTGACCGGGGACTGGCAGAAGTTCAAGGGCCTGCCGGGCTCCGAGGGCACTCTGCGTCCGCAGCCGGAGAAGGTGGACAAGCGCGCCCGCTACGAGGCCGCGCTCGCTTCCATCGGCACGGACGACGCGCCGGCCGCCACCACGCCGCGGAAGCGGGCCCCCAAGGCCGAGGCAACCGACGCCGCCGCTGATGCCGCACCCGCGGACGCAGCCGGCGAGTGAGCACGCTCACCGACGCCCTGGAGCACCTGGTCCGGGGCATCGTCGACCACGACGAGGACGTGCACGTCGACCTGACCACCGGCCGTCGGGGTCGCACGCTGCAGATCCGCGTGCACCCCGACGACCTGGGCAAGGTCATCGGCCGAGGTGGCCGCACGGCGACGGCACTGCGCACCGTGATGTCAGCTGTCGGCGGGCGCGGCATCCGCGTCGACGTCGTCGACACCGACCGCTGACGCCCTCGCTGCGGTGACACAGTTGCAGGTCGGCCGGATCGGTCGCGCGCACGGCATCCGGGGCGAGGTGACGGTGACGCGGTTCACCGACGATCCCGCGAGTCGATTCGCCGCCGGCTCACGCCTGCAGACCGACTCGGCCCGGTGGCCGTTGCTCACCGTCTCCGGTTCACGGCAGTCCGGCCCCGTCCAGGTGGTCGGGTTCGACGGCATCGCCGACCGGAACACCGCCGAACTGCTGCGGGGCATCCACCTGCTGGTCGACGCCGAGTCGCTTCCCGAACCGGAGGACGACGACGAGTTCTACGACCACCAGCTGGTGGGTCTGGCGGTCCGCTCGCGCGGTGGTGAGCTGCTGGGCGAGGTGGTCGACGTGATGCATCCGCCGGCCGCGCCGGTGCTCGTGGTGAACCGCCCGGACGGTACCGAGGAGCTGGTCCCGTTCGTCAAGGTCATCGTTCCCGAGGTGGACCTGACCGCCCGGATGCTGGTGGTGGATCCGCCCGACGGGATGTTCGCGTGACGCCGGCGCTCCGCCTCGACGTGGTCACGATCTTTCCGGAATACCTTGCGCCGCTGCGGGAGTCGCTGCTGGGCCGGGCGATCGCCGACGGTCTGATCGACCTCGCGGTGCACGATCTGCGCGACCACGCCCCCGACCGGCACCGCACCGTGGACGACACGCCCTACGGCGGCGGGGCCGGCATGGTGATGAAGCCGGACGTCTGGGGCCGCGCACTGGCGGCTCTCGTCCCCACTGCTGCCGGCGATGCCACGCTGGTCGTCCCGACCCCGGCGGGCCGGCCGTTCACCCAGGCGGTGGCCGCCGACCTCGCCGGCCGGCCGCACCTGGTCTTCGCCTGCGGCCGGTACGAGGGCATCGACCAGCGGGTGGTCGACTCCGCGGCGACCCGGATGCCGGTGCTCGAGCTCTCCATCGGCGACTACGTGCTGGCCGGCGGCGAGGTGGCCGTGCTGGTGATGGTCGAGGCGATCGCGCGGTTGATCCCGGGCGTGCTGGGCAATCCGCTGTCGGCGGTGACGGACTCCTTCGGCGCTGGTTCGCCGGGCCTGCTGGAGTATCCCAGCTACACCAGACCCGTTGTCTACGAAGGACTGTCGGTGCCGCCGGTGCTCTTGTCCGGCCACCACGGGGCGATCGAGCGGTGGCGGCGCGACGAGTCGCTGCGCCGGACCGCGCGGCGCCGTCCGGACCTCGTCGCCGCGCTGGACCGGGCCGCGCTGGATGCCGCCGATCTGCGCGTATTGGCGGAGGAGGGTGTCGATCTGGCAGACTAGGGCGGTTGTGAGTCGGCCGGTACCTAGACCGCCGACTGCCGGTCGGCCCGCCGTGGGCCTGCCGTGACCGCCCACGAGACACGTCGCTTGACACCTTCAGTGAGGACTGCCCCCATGAACACCCTGGACGCTCTGGACTCCGCTTCGTTGCGGACCGATCTTCCGGACTTCCGGCCCGGCGACACCGTCAAGGTGCACGTCAAGGTCATCGAGGGCGCCCGCTCTCGTATCCAGATCTTCGCCGGCCACGTCATCCGCCGCCAGGGCGGTGGCATCCGCGAGACGTTCACCGTCCGCAAGGTCAGCTTCGGCGTCGGCGTCGAGCGCACCTTCCCGGTGCACTCCCCGAACCTGGACCGGATCGAGCTGGTCACCCGCGGCGACGTCCGTCGCGCCAAGCTGTACTACCTGCGCGAGCTCCGCGGCAAGGCCGCCAAGATCAAGGAGAAGCGCGACCGCTGACCCGTTCCGTCGTTCGTCCGGAGCCGCCGTTCCCCAGCCGGGGACGGCGGCTTCGTTCGTACCTGAGCTTCATGTGCGACGCCGTAGTGTGATGGGCGATGAGCGAGCAGAGCGATGCCGGGCAAGAGCCGGCGGCCGTGGGGGACGGCGACGGCCACAGCGAAGCAGTCGGCCGGTGGCGCAAGCAGTCGTCCAAGCGGAACGCCAAGGCCAAGCGGCCGTTCTGGGTCGAGTTGCCCCTGCTGATCGTCGTCGCGTTCGCCCTCACCTTCTTGATCCAGACCTTCATCGCCAAGGTGTACTACGTGCCGTCCGGATCGATGGAGCAGACGCTGCACGGCGTCACCTCCGGCGGTGACCGGATCCTGGCCAGCAAGATCGTCTACGACTTCCGTGACCCGAGACCCGGCGACATCGTGGTGTTCAAGGGTCCCGACACCTGGGCGCCCGAACTCGAGGGCACTGCCGGCCCGACCACGTGGTTCGGCAAGGCCATGGCGGCGGTCGGTTCGGTGGTGGGCATCGCTCCGCCCGACGAGAAGGACTTCGTCAAGCGGGTCATCGCCACCGGCGGCCAGACCGTCGCGTGCTGCGACGCCAAGGGGAACGTCACGGTCGACGGCCGGTCGCTGGACGAGCCCTACATCTACGAGCCGATCCCGTTCGAAGCGGGGGTCGCCGACTGCACCACCGGCGGCGATGTGCAGCGCTACGGTTCGCAGCGCTGCTTCGCGCCCTACAAGGTGCCGGCGGGCCAGCTCTGGATGATGGGTGACCACCGGAGCGATTCCTCGGATTCCTCGTTCAACTGCGACGGCTACAAGGCCTCGGCCATACCGGCCAGCTGCGCCAGGCCCATTCCGGTGGACGACGTGATCGGCAAGGCGATCTTCATCGTCATGCCGCCGTCCCGTTGGCGGACCCTGGGCAACCCGGACATCGACCCGTCGGCGATGTCGCTGGGCGCGGGCGTGGGTTCGGCCCTCCCGGCGACCGGAGGCGTGCTGCTCACCCTGGGCCTGCGCGGCTCCCTCGCCCTGTCCCCGGCCCGCCGCCGGCGGCGGCGGGGGCGTCGCGCCGCGAGATGACCGGGTCCCGGCCGCACCTGCGCCTGGAGAAGGAGTTGCTGCGCGGCGGAATCGCGAGGCTGGCGGCAATGGACGAGGTGGGACGCGGTGCGCTGGCCGGCCCGGTCACCGTCGGGGTGGTGGTGGTGACCACCCGCATCGGGCGCGTCCCGCCCGGCCTGAAGGATTCGAAACTGCTCACCCCGGCCGCTCGGGAACGGCTGCTGCCGGCGATCCGCCGATGGGCCGGCGAGTTCGCCGTCGGGCACGCCAGCCCGTCGGAGATCGACGCGATCGGGATCATCGCCGCGCTGCGGCTGGCCGGCCGCCGGGCCCTGCACCAGCTGGCCGGTCCGGTGGACGCGGTGCTGCTGGACGGCAACCACGACTACCTCTCCGAGCCGGAGCCCACCCTGTTCGACGACCGGGTGATGCCCGACCCGGACCTGCCGCACGTCGCCGGGCCGGTGCACACCCGGATCAAGGCGGACCTGACGTGCGCCGGGGTGGCCGGTGCCAGCGTGCTCGCCAAGACCGAGCGGGACGGCCTGCTGCGCCGGCTGGCGGTCGACCACCCGCACTACCTGTTCGACGTCAACAAGGGTTACGGCACCGCAGAGCACGTCGCCGCGTTGCGCCGGCACGGTCCCAGCGAGGTGCACCGGCGCAGCTGGCGGCTGCCCTGCGGCGGCGACCCGGGCGACCCGGAGATCGCTGCCGAGGATGAGGAATGATGGCCACCAGGTGGCGCCGGACACGGCGGGCACGGGGATCGGCTGAGGGATCGGGAGGAGCCTGCACGTGAGCGCGGAGGATCTGGAGCAGTACGAGACCGAGATGGAGCTGCAGCTCTACCGGGAGTACCGCGACATCGTCGGTCAGTTCGCGTACGTGGTGGAGACCGAGCGCCGGTTCTATCTGTGCAACGCGGTCGACGTGCAGGTGCGCAACTCCGACGGCGACATGTACTTCGAGGTGCGGATGTCCGACGCCTGGGTCTGGGACATGTACCGGCCGGCCCGGTTCGTCAAGAACGTCCGGGTGGTGACGTTCAAGGATGTCAACGTCGAGGAGCTCGAGAAGCCGGACCTGCGGCTGCCGGAGGGCGAGACGTTCGGCTGAGTTGTCCCCATACCCAGACCCTGTCCACATTCGGACCGGGCGGATTGGCCGGCTGACGGCCCGCCGTCAGGCTTGATCCCGGCGGGACTCGACCGGGTCCGCCGGGGACGGGGGCACGGCCATGGCATCACTGGCAGGCAACGAACTGGGGCGGCAGGGGGAGGACCTCGCCGCGGCGCACCTGGAGGATCTCGGGCTGGTGATCCTGGCCCGCAACTGGCGCTGCCGGGAGGGCGAGGTCGACATCGTCGCCACGGACAGCGAGCGGTACCTGGTCTTCTGCGAGGTCAAGACCCGCAGCGGCGACGGGTTCGGCGCTCCGGCCGAGGCGGTGACACAGGGCAAGCGCCGCAAGCTCCGGCGCCTGGCCACACTGTTCCTCGACCAGGCGGGGCTGCGCGCCGTCAGCGTCCGGTTCGACGTCATCGGCGTCGTCGCGCGGCCCGGCGAACCTCCGGTGCTCTCGCACATCGTCGCGGCCTTCTGAGCGGGGCCGGCCATGACCTGGTGTACTTCCGGCCATGAGTGCGGACGTGGAGCTGGCCGGCTACCGGATCGAGTCGCTGGGCCCGGAGAACTGGGACGCCTACGCAGACCTGGCCCAGCGGCACAACGGCGTCTGGGGTGGGTGCTGGTGCACCTGGTTCCACCTCTACCCGGATCCTCCGGAACGCCGGGAACTGGGCAACCGCGAGTTCAAGCACCGGCTCGTCGAGCGGGACCGCACGCACGCGGCGGTGGTGTTCGACGACGACGTCGCAGTCGCCTGGGCGCAGTTCGGCCCGGTCGCGGAGCTGCCGAACATCCATCACCGCAAGGAGTGGGAGAAGGGCGTCGGAGAGGTGCCCGACTACCGGATCACCTGCCTGTTCGTCGATCGCCGGTATCGCCGCCAAGGAATGGCGGCGGTCGCCGTCCGGGGTGCGTTGGCGCTGATCGCCGCGGCCGGGGGTGGTCTGGTCGAGGCCTATCCGCACGACCTGCCGCCGGGCAAGAAGACGTCGTCGTCGTTCCTCTACAACGCCACCCGGACCATGTACGAGCAGCTCGGCTTCTCCTATCAGCGCCCCAAGGGCAAGGGGAACTGCGTGATGACGAAGGTGGTGGCCGGCTGCGTCGGGACGTCACCGGCATGACGGACGCGACGGAGACGCCGGGGCCGGCGGTGCGGAGGAGGAGATGGGTGCTGGTCGCGGGCGCGGTACTTCTCGTCGTCCTCGTGCCGATCGGCGCCCTGTGGTTGCTGCAGCGCAGGCTCGTCTTCGTCCCGGACACCTCCGCTCCCGGGCCGGCCGGTGCCGCGGTTCCGGGGGCGCGGGATGTCCGGCTGCACACCGGCGACGGGCTCGACCTGACGGCCTGGTACCTGCCGGCGGCCGGGTGCGACACCACCGTCCTGGTGGCGCCCGGCAATGCCGGCAACCGGGCGGGCCGGACGGAGCTGATGCGGCGTCTCGGCGCCCGCGGAGCCGGGGTGCTGCTCCTGGAGTACCGCGGTTTCGGGGGCAACCCGGGCTCGCCGACCGAGCAGGGTCTGGCGCTGGACGCACGCGCCGGCCGCGCCTTTCTCGACGCCACCCTGCCATCGGGCGACCGGGTGGTCTATCTCGGCGAGAGCCTGGGCAGTGCCGTGATCACCGGGCTCGCGGTCGATCGCCCGCCCGCGTCGATGGTGCTGCGGTCGCCGTTTCTCGATCTTCCGGCCGCGGCCGCGCACCTGTATCCCGTGCTGCCGGTGCGGTTGATGCTGTGGGACCGGTTCCCGGTGCGGGATCTGGTGCCGGCGCTGGACGTGCCGATCACCGTCGTGCTCGGCGACGCCGATCGGACCATCCCGCCGCAGCAGAGCCTTGCCGTGGCGGCTGCTGCCCGCTCCGGAACCGTGGTGCGGGTCGCCGGCGCCGACCACAACGACCCTGTGCTGGCCTCGGGTCCCGCCGTTGTCGACGCCGCCCTGGACGGCTTCTGCCGATCCTGACCTCCCTCGGGTACCGGGTCGCGAGCCGGCCATCCGTCCGCCGCCGTCGTCCGTACGCGCTGGTGGTTCCGGGTCGTCGGTGGTCTGTGTGCCGTGCTCCAGAGACGACCCGGGACACTCGGTCGGCCCGGCTGTGCTGAACTTGCCCGATGGTGATCCGACCGGAACGCCAGGCAGACCGGCAATCGGTCGATGCGCTGCACGCGGCCGCGTTCGGCGACCGCGGTGCCGTGGTCGTCGACCTGCTCGCCGACCTGCGGCGACTGCTGAGTGACACGGCTGGACTGTCCCTCGTCGCCGAGCAGGACGGACAGGTTGTGGGTCACGTCTTGTTCACCCCCGCTCTGCTGGATTCGCCCGAACGCCTGGTGGACGTCGAGGTCCTCAGCCCGGTAGCGGTGTCGCCCCCGGCCCAGCGACGGGGTGTCGGCTCCGCGCTGATCCGGGCCGGCATCGACCGGAGAGCGGGGAGCGCTGTTCCAGTGGTCTTCCTGGAGGGCGATCCGGCCTTCTATGCACGGCTGGGCTTCCGACCTGCAGGCCGGCTGGGTTTTCGGCGCCCGTCGCTGCGGATACCGGAACCGGCGTTCCAGGCGGTGCTCCTGCCCGCACACGAGCCATGGATGACCGGAACGCTGGTCTACCCCCGTCCGTTCTGGGATCACGACGCCGTGGGGCTCCGACCCGGTGTGGACCCAGCGCCGGGCCCGGACTGACGTCCGCTCGGTGTCGAGTCCGGACCACCACCGATCCCGGGGTCGATCGCCAGGCCGGCAGGCAATGGCCTCTGCCGCGCAAGGGTGACAGGTCGGCTCGAAGTCGCCTTGAGAGCCTTCGTTATGAGGCATGAAATGCGCCGAACGGGTAAACTCGGGCCGTCAGGCGGTGGCCGATCGAGCAGATGCTCGACATGTACTCCGCGGTATCCGTGGCGGCGGAGCAGCGCGGTACCGGCCGGAGAGGGGGTGGGACGCGTGTCGATCGATGCCCCGGTCCTGACACCGGCCGACTGGGCCGCTGCGCAGGCCAAGACACGGCGCCTCAACTTCCGCAGTGTATTGGCCTCGTTCGTGGTCTTCCCGGGCCTGCTGGTACTGGCGATGCTGGTGGGCGAAGCCCTGGCGGAAGGTGCCTGGCGCTTCGCCGTCGCCGCCGGTTTCCTGCTGGTCGTCATGGTGCCGGCGATGATGTTCCTGTACACCCTCAACGTCAGGGAACAGCGCAAGGTCGACCTGATGATCAGCTCGATCGCCAACGAGCTGGCCGAGGCCGCAGCCGTCGCCCAGCGGGAGTCGCTGCGCCGGGACGACCAGGCGCGGCGCCAGCAGTTCGAGAGCCGGTTGGCCAACGCCCTGGACATGGCCGAGGGTGAGCCCGAGGTCATCGATGTGATCGAGCGGTCGCTGGCGTCGACGCTGCCGGACGCGCCGGTGGAACTGCTGCTGGCGGACAACAGCCACGCCCACCTGCTCCGGATGGCGACCTCTTCTCCGACCGGAATCGCCCCGGGCTGCAGCGTGGACTCCCCGGACCGTTGCCCGGCCGCGCGGCGCGCCCAGGTCCAGCAGTTCAGCCACAGTGACGACCTCGACTCCTGCCCGAAGCTCCGCGGACGCGCCGAGGGGGCGCTGTCGGCGGTGTGCGTGCCGGTGTCGGTGATGGGCCGGACGGTGGGCGTCATCCACGCCACCGGGGCCCCGGACGCCTCGTTCGCGCAGGACCGTGTGCAGGACCTCGGCACGCTGGCAAAACTCGCGGGCAGCCGGATCGGCCTGCTGCGCGCGATGGCGGAGAGCCAACTCCAGGCCGCCACCGACAGCCTCACCGGCTTGCTCAACCGGCGGTCGTTCGAGCAGCGGGTGGCCGTCGCCCGGCGGGACAGCTCGGAGGTGGCCATCGCGATGGCCGACCTGGACAAGTTCAAGGAACTCAACGACACCTACGGTCACGACACCGGCGACCGGGCTCTCCGGCTCTTCTCCCAGGTGCTGAGCGGATCGCTGCGGGCTCAGGACATCATCTGCCGACACGGCGGCGAGGAGTTCGTCATAGCCCTGCCCGGATGCACCACCGAGAGCGCCTACCTTGCCTTCGAGGGTGTGCGCGCCCGGCTGGAGGGCGCACTGACGGTGGCCGGCCTGCCGAAACTCACCGTCAGCGTCGGGATCGTCGCGGCTCGTCCCGAGGAGGAGCTGTCGGGCGTGATCGGCCGCGCCGATGCCGCCCTGTTCCAGGCCAAGAAGGACGGCCGCGACCGGGTGACCGTGCACGACGAACTGGGGCTCGCCGTGGTCGGTCAGCTGCCGGCCGGTGCACCCGGCTTCCGGTGACGGCGAAGGTCAGGTGACCCCATCGGCGGTGGGTCGTGCTGCGTCGTGGTCGAGGGCCGCCATCGCGTGCACGAGTCTCTCGATGTGCACGACGCCCAGGTAGCGTCCTGCGGCGTCCACGCACAGCAGCGGCGTGAAGCGGGTGCTCGGGCTCCGGGTCATCGCGCGCAGTGCGGCTTCGGCGATCGGGGTGTCCACATTGATGCGAATGCCGGGCTCGACCAGCCCCACGGTCCACGTGTCCGCCGTGACGATGGCGATCGGCCGGTCTTCGCCGTCGACGAGGGCGACCACAGTGACCGTGTGGTCCTCGAAGATCTGCCCGATCTCGTCCAGACCCCGCACGTACGGGGCCACCGCGAGGACCGACCGCAGGGTGTGGGACTGCGCCGGGCGCGTCCTGGTGGCGAGCTGGTCGGCGGCCCGGGCCTCCAGCGCGGCCCAGGGCGGCCCGGGACGCCCCAGGTAATATCCCTGGGCAAGTGGCACACCTAGTGCGGCAAGGGCTTCCAACTCACCGGGGCGTTCTATTCCCTCGGCGAGAACCCAGGCATCGACCCGGCTGGCGAAGGTACCCAGCATCTCGATCAGTGCCCGTTTCGTCTCGTCCAGGTCCACGTCGGTGACCAGCGCGCGGTCGAGCTTGATGATCGCCGGGCGGAGCATCAGGAGGTGGTGGAGCCCCGCGTAACCCGCGCCGGCGTCGTCGACCGCGATCAACGCGCCGGCGGCCCGCAGCCGGTCGAGATCGGGTTCGAGCGCGGCGTACGACTCGATCGCGTTCTGCTCGGTGATCTCCACGACCAGGCCGGTCAGGGCGGGCTGCTCGGCCCAGACAGCGCGCACCGATCGGCTGGTCAGCGAAGCGGGGGCCACGTTGACGGCGAGGAAGCTGTTCCTCGGCAGGTCTTGCCGCAGGCGCAGGGCCGCCCGCAGGGCGGCCGCGTCGAGGTCGGCCTCCAGCCCGTGGTCACGGGCGGCGGCGAACCACATCTCGGGATTTGCCGGACCGGAGTCGAATCGGGCCAGTGCCTCGTACCCGGCGACCGTGCCGCGCGAGACGTCGGCGATCGGTTGGAACACCGAGCGGACGCCCACCCCGCTGCAGGCGTCGGCCAGCAGCTCCGGCCAGTCGTGCGACCGTTCCACCGCATCGTCTGCGGAGGCGGGCAGCTCCGCCCGCACCTAGCTCACAGTCACAACCGCGGCGCTGATGCTGGCCACCAGCTGATCCGACAGCACGGGCAGTCCGTGTACGGCCCGGGCGTGGACGGCCACTTCCCGCAGGACCTCGTCCGTGCTGGAGCAGACCCACCGTGCTTCGCAGCCCGGCACCACGTCACCACATGCGAACGCCTTCATGTACGAACCATCCATCCCCAGGTCGACAAGGCTCCCGCCCCCATGGCTGACGCCACGATTTGACGTTACGCCAGCGAACCATTACAAGGAGTAGTTCTCGGCGGAAAGTAGGGTTCGCCCGGTCGCTGCCTGTGTGCCCGGCGAGGCAGTTGTCCCCAAGGACGAATCCATCCACATTCCGGCAGTGGGCCGGTGACATCGCGGGACCTCGGCTGCATGGTTCTCCGGGTCGGGGACATCGGGTCCCCGCCGTGCGGCGGGGGTGCGGCGTGGCATTGGCTCGGACGTGGGCGGTGGCGCTGGCGGGGGTCGCCGGGCAGTTGATCACGGTGGAGGCGGACCTGGCCAACGGGTTGCCCGGCACCACCGTCATCGGGCTGGGTGATGTGGCGGTGACCCAGGCGCGGGACCGGGTGCGGTCGGCGATCCTGAACAGCGGGCAGAAGTGGCCGGAGAAGCGGATCACGCTCGCCCTGTCCCCGGCCGCGCTGCCCAAGCGCGGAGCGGGTTTCGACCTGGCGTTGGCGGTGGCGGTACTGGCTGCGGCGCAGGTGGTTCCGGTGCAGGCCGCGGCGGAGACCGTGCTGATCGGGGAGCTCGGCCTGGACGGCCGGGTGCATCCGGTGCGCGGCACGCTGCCGAGCATGCTGGCGGTCCGGGCAGCCGGTCGGGCCTCGGCGATCGTCCCGGTGGCGAATCTGGTCGAGGCCTGTCTGGCCGGTGGGATGCAGGTGCGCGGGGTGGAATGCCTGGCGGACCTGGTGGCGCACCTGGGAGGGGACCCCGGCCGGCTGGTCGAGCCGTCGCCGGGAGCCCCCGCCCCGCCGCGTCCGGCGCCGGACATGGCCGACGTGCTCGGCCAGCCCGAGGCCCGCCAGGCGCTGGAGCTCGCCGCGGCCGGCGGACATCACCTGGCGATGGTGGGCCCGCCCGGGGCCGGGAAAACGATGTTGGCGTCTCGCCTACCCGGGTTGCTGCCGCCGCTGGGGCCCGAGGCGGCGTTGGAGGTCACCGCAGTCCATTCCGTGGCCGGTGTGCTGGACGAGGCGACGCCGCTGATCACCCGGCCCCCGTTCGTCGAACCGCACCATTCCGCCTCGCTGGCGGCGCTGGTCGGCGGCGGTTCCGGGCTCATCCGGCCGGGCAGCGTCAGCCTCGCCCATCGGGGCGTCCTGTTCCTGGACGAGGCGCCGGAGTTCCGTCCGACGGTGCTGGATGCGTTGCGGCAGCCGATGGAGTCGGGCGCGGTGCTGCTGGCGCGTGCCTCCGGTGCGGTGCGGTACCCGGCCCGGTTCCAGTTGGTGCTGGCGGCCAATCCGTGCCCGTGCGCTGCGGCCAAGGACATCGACTGCTCGTGCGCCTCTGGTGTCCGGCGCCGTTACCTGAGCCGGTTGTCCGGACCGTTGATGGACCGCATCGACATCCGGGTGGATCTGGCGGCGCTGGATCCGCGGGCCCTGGTGTCCGGCAGCAGCGACCAGGAACCGTCGTCGGTGATCGCCGAGCGGGTGGCGGACGCGCGCGGGCGTGCAGCGCGTCGCTGGGCCGGGTCGGGCTTCAGCACGAATGCGGAGGTGCCGGGGCCGGTGGTCCGCCGGCTGTGGCGACCGGGCAGGGCGGAGGCGGCGCTGCTGGATCGGGCGGTGCGGGCGGGCCGGTTGACCGGCCGTGGCTACGACCGGGTGCTGCGGTTGGCGTTGACCAGCGCCGATCTGGGGAGGCGGGAGGTGCCGTCACGCCACGACGTGGCGACGGCGCTCGGACTGCGATGCGGGGAGAACCAGTGGTGAACGGCGAGGTGCAGCGCAGCCTGGCCGGCCTGCTCCGGGTGTCCGAGCCGCCCGACGCGGTGGTGGCCGAGTACGTCGGGCGGATGGGTCCGGTCCGGGCGTGGGAGGCGATCAGGCATCGGCGGGCCCCTCGCGCGGTGCTGGCCCCGACGGCGGCACGCACCGAGAACCGCACGGCCGGGCAACTGGAGGAACTGGCCGAGGCGGATCTGGCTGCCGCCGCCGGCGTCGGAGCGCGACTGCTCGGGCCGGGCGACCCGGAGTGGCCGGAGGCGGCGCTGTTCGCCTTCACCATGGCGGGCGGGCGGGGGGTGAAGAACGCGCTCCCTCCGATCGGGCTGTACGTACGGGGGCGGCCGCTCGTGAACCTGCCCTACAACGCGCTGGCGGTGGTCGGCTCCCGGGCGAATACTGCGTACGGGCAGCGGG
The DNA here is from genome assembly GCA_964242105.1 of uncultured Nakamurella sp. Taxonomy (GTDB): domain Bacteria; phylum Actinomycetota; class Actinomycetes; order Mycobacteriales; family Nakamurellaceae; genus Nakamurella. The sequence continues at coordinate 18,751 of CAXTBG010000044.1, forward strand.
TGGCGGCCGACATCGCGATTGGCGCAGCGGAGGCCGGTATGACGGTCGTCTCCGGTGCGGCGTTCGGCATCGACACGGTGGCGCACCGCGCGGCTCTGTCCTATCCGGGGGTGTCGCCGACAGTGGCGGTCCTGGCTTGCGGCATCGACCGGGCGTACCCGGTCGCCAACACCGCGCTGATCGACCAGATCGCCTGCGCCGGAGCAGTTGTCACCGAGTACCCGCCGGGTACCTCGCCGGCGCGGCACCGCTTCCTGGTCCGCAACCGGCTGATCGCGGGGTTCGCCGCCGGGACCGTGGTGGTCGAGGCCGGGCGCCGGTCGGGAACGCTCTCCACCGCCAGCGCCACCACCACCCTGGGCCGGATGCTGATGGCGGTCCCCGGGCCGGTGACCTCCGCCGCATCGGTCGGTTGCCATGCGCTGCTGTCCACCGGTGAGGCGATCCTGGTGACCGGAGCACAGGACGTCCTGGACGTGGTCGGCCCGGGTCGCCGGGTCACCGAGCAGGCACCGGCCTTCGACAGCCGCCACCCGACGGACGGGCTGGAACCCGATGTGGCCCGGGTGTACGAGGCCCTGCCATCGCGCGGCCTGCGGTCGGTGGCGGACCTGTCGGTGGAGTCCGCCCTACCCGCCGAGTCGGTGCTGGCCGGCCTCGCCGTGCTGGAATTGCACGACCTGGCGCGGCGGCAGGAGGGGGCCTGGCGACGGGTGCGTAAAGCCGACCTGGACTAACGCCCGCTAAACAGCACCTATCGACAAGTGTGGCCCGAGAGTTGTTGGCCGATAAGATCTCTGTGCATACCGGTGCTTAGCTTGTGTTAGTGTCCCTCAACGGTTTCCGCGCAATAGGGGAGGGCACAGGAATGGCACGCAAACGTATAGAGATTGTCAGCAGCGACCTGACCGGTAAGTCCATCGAGAAGCCGGAGGAGGTGGCCGAGGTGCGGGTGCTGAGCCATCCGCTGATCGATTCACCGGTTCGGCTGGACGCCTACGTCCTGGAGGTCGCCGGGCTGGAGAACAGCCAGCGGGAGCTGGTCACCGTCGAGTTGGTGCTGCCCAACACACCGCCGGAACGGATCACCCTGGACAGGGCGGCGTTCGACGAGTTGTTCGAGTCCGACGTCGCCGAGGTGCTCGGCGCGGCGGAGTCCTACCGGGAGCCGGATGCCCAGTCCTCCGGCAAACGCCGAGGCAGGCCGGCCGAGGCGGCGGCCAAGTCCTTCACCGCCGCCCCCGGGATCACCCGGGAGCAGCGGGAGGCCATTCGGACCTGGGCAAACGACAACGGCTTCACCGTCGGCGACCGCGGTCGCATCGCCGCCAACATCATCCAGGCATACGAGGCGGCGCACGAGTCCTGACGCGGGGAACAGCGGCGCCGGCCGACCAGCAGCACACCGCCGACGACACGAACAGCGTCGCGCCGCCCTCGCGAGTTGTTGCGGGGGCGGCGCGACCTGCGGTGATACGGTCCGTCGGGTGCCTGCGCGTCGGTCCACCGAGTCCACGGTCGACGCTCTGCCGCCGGGCCTCGCCGATGCCCTGACGGCCTATCAGCGGTACCTGCGGTCGGAGCGGAATCTGTCGACGGCCACGGTGGCGGCCTATGTCGGCGATGTCGCGTCCCTGCTCGACCATCTCGGCCGCCTCCACCCGGCCGGTCCGGCCGGTCCGGCTGACCTCGATCTCGCCTGCCTGCGCAGCTGGCTGGCTCGCCTGCGCAGTGGCGGATCTGCCCGGAGCTCACTCGCCCGACGCGCCGCGGCGGCCCGGTCGTTCACGGCCTGGATGGTGCGGGCCGGCCTGGCCGGTGCCGATGTCGGTGCCCGGCTCACCTCCCCGCGGGCGAATCGGACCCTGCCGCCGATCCTGCGCGTCGACCAGGCCGCCGCCATGCTGGCCCGGCCGGTCCCGCCAGCGACCGCCTCGCCTCCCGACCCGCCGTCGGATGGCTCTGCTGTCGCAGTCGAGCTGCGGAACCAGGCGGTACTCGAGCTGCTGTACGCCACCGGTGTCCGGGTCTCGGAACTCACCGGACTCGACGTGGGCAGCGTCGACCGGCGGCGCCGGGTGCTGCTCGTCCTCGGCAAGGGCAGCAAGGAGAGGGTGGTGCCGTTCGGCGCCCCGGCCGACCGGGCGCTGGGGGAGTGGCTGCAGCTGGGCCGTCCGGTGCTGGCCTGCGACGGGTCGGGCGCTGCGCTGTTCCTGGGGATCCGCGGCGCACGGATGGATCCACGCGCGGTGCGCACGCTGGTGCACGCCCGGAGCTCGGCGGTCGCCGGTGCTCCGGACATCGCGCCGCACGGCCTGCGGCACAGCGCGGCCACGCACCTCCTCGACGGCGGGGCGGACCTGCGCGCGGTGCAGGAGCTGCTCGGCCACGCCAGCCTGGCCACCACCCAGATCTACACGCACATCTCCTCCGAACGACTGGCCGCGGTGTACCGGCAGGCTCACCCACGGGCCTGATCCCACGGCACAAGACGGACGTGCAGACCATTCACCAGCCCCAGCGGATCCAGGTATGTCCCGTCCGGCAGGCGGGCGCCCCAGTGCAGGCAGGTCGCCGGAGCACAGGCAGCATGGCCGGGCCGCAGAGTGCCGATCAGCTGACCGGCGACGACCGTCTGACCGGCGACCACCGACGGCGACACCGGTTCGTAGGTGGTCCGCACGCCGCCCGAATGCTCGATCGTCACCGTGCCGCGGCCGGCCACCGGGCCGGCGTGGGTGACGACGCCGGCCCCGGCCGCAGTCACGGCTCCGCCCGGGCCGAGTGCGAGATCGACACCGCGGTGACCGGGCCCGTAGCGGGACGCCGGTGCCCGGAACGGCGTCAGCACCACCGCCGGCCCCGCGACGGGCAGCACGAAGCCCGAGGCGGTCGTCGCCCGTCCCGGAAAGGGCTGCGCCGACCGCTCGAGCTGCGCCGACTGCTCGGGCTGCGCCGACTGCTCGGGCTGCGCCGACCGCTCGGGCCGCGCAGTGCTGACAGCCCGGCTCGCGAAGCTCCCGGCAGAGGCCGCGTCGGCGCGAACTTCAGGGCCGCTCGGAACCAGCATCAGCACCGCGGTCAGCAGCGGTATCCACCGGCGGGGCGCGGGCGTTCCCTGCCTGACGTGCGACGACATCGGCACAGCGTGGGGCACGGCGGGAGGACGGTCCACCCGTCCAGCGGCCACTGTGGACAACCGACGGGTATGTGCACAACCGCCGCCGAGCGACGGACGAAGCGGAAGGCGGCGTGCACGACCGCTGGTAGTCTGGACCTGCGACCGATTGACATCGGCCGACTACGCACGCCCTGTTGCCGCTGTGGATCCGTGACCCGGAGTTCCATCCCACCGCACCGGCCGGCGCGCACACCGGTCCCGCGCTCTGGCGTCGGGTGGTGCGCACCGAGGGCGTCAGGGCGCCCGACCGCCGGTCGAGCGCGACAACCGTACTGCGCACCAGGGCGACCACTTCCGTGGCGCCATCTGCCCTCGCGGGCCGGCGTGCGCGTCTCACAGGAAGGACGGCTGGGCCATCATGGCTGTCGTCACGATGCGCCAGCTGCTGGACGCGGGTGTCCACTTCGGACACCAGACCCGGCGCTGGAACCCGAAGATGAAGCGATTCATCTTCACCGAACGCAATGGCAACTACGTCATCGATCTGCAGCAGACGCTGACCTACATCGACAAGGCGTACGAGTTCATCAAGGAGACCGTCGCGCACGGCGGCACGGTGCTGTTCATCGGCACCAAGCGCCAGGCGCAGGAAGCCATCGCCGAGCAGGCGACGCGCGTCTCCATGCCGTACGTCAACCAGCGCTGGCTGGGCGGCATGCTGACCAACTTCTCCACCGTGCACAAGCGCCTGCAGCGTCTGAAGGACCTGGAGGCCATGGAGGAGTCGGGCGAGTTCTCCGGTCGCACCAAGAAGGAGATCCTGCTGATGACGCGGGAGAAGGACAAGCTGTCCAAGACCCTCGGCGGTATCCGTGACATGGCCCGCGTGCCCTCCGCGGTGTGGATCGTCGACACCAAGAAGGAGCACATCGCCGTCGGCGAGGCCCGCAAGCTGAACATCCCCGTCGTCGCGGTGCTCGACACCAACTGCGATCCGGACGAGGTCGACTACCCGGTTCCGGGCAACGACGACGCCATCCGCTCCGCTGCCCTGCTGACCAAGGTGGTGGCCGAGGCCGTCGCCGAGGGTCTGCTCGCCCGGTCCGGTGGCGCCGCCGTGGCCGCCGGCGAGGAGCCGCTGGCCGAGTGGGAGCGGGAGCTGCTCGAGGCTGGCGGCCAGACCACCGGCACGCTCGCCTCCGCGCCGCTCGACCCGGCCGACGTCGCCGATGTCAGCGTGGCACCGCAGGACGTCACCTCCGTCGCCTCGGTGACGGACTTCAGCCAGAACTGACGCCCTTGTCCACCTGCCCGGTCCGACTCTCGGTCCGGGCAGGTGGCATGTGGTCGGCAGGTTCGGCGCACACGTTTCACCTCTGACACCAAGGAAGGACCGCGCCACCATGGCGAACTACACCGCGGCCGACGTGAAGAAGCTCCGCGAACTGACCGGAGCCGGATTCATGGACTGCAAGAAGGCACTGGAAGAGAACGAGGGGGACTTCGACAAGGCGATCGAGTTCCTGCGCATCAAGAACGCGAAGAACGCCTCCAAGCGCGCGGAGCGGACGACGGCCGAAGGCATGGTCGCCTCCAGCGGCAACGCGCTGGTCGAGCTCAACTCGGAGACCGACTTCGTCGCCAAGAACGCCGAGTTCCAGGCCCTGGCGAACAAGATCGCCGCGGCCGCCGCTGAGCTGCCGGCCGGCGCCACCGTCGCCGAGCTGCTGGCGTCGCCGCTGGACGCCGGGACCGTCGAGGACACCATCAACGACGTGGCCGGCCGCCTGGGCGAGAAGCTGGTGCTGAACCGCTTCGTCAAGTTCGACGGCCAGACCACCGTCTACCTGCACAAGCGGTCCGCCGACCTGCCGCCCGTCATCGGCGTGCTGGTGCAGTACACCGGCGACGACGCAGAGGCCGCCCGCGGCACCGCCATGCAGATCTCCGCGGTACCGACCACCAAGTACCTGTCCCGCGACGAGGTTCCGGCCGAGGTGCTCGAGTCGGAGAGCCGCATCGCCGAGGGCATCGCGCGCGAGGAGGGCAAGCCGGAGGCGGCGCTGCCCAAGATCGTCGAGGGCCGGGTCAACGGGTTCTACAAGGCGGCAGTGCTCGGCGAGCAGGCGTCCGTCCGGGACTCGAAGAAGACCGTCGCGAAGGTGCTCGAGGAGGCCGGCGTGACCGTCACCGCGTTCGCCCGGTTCGAGGTCGGCACCGCCTGACCCAGGACGCTCCCGTACCTTCCCCGACACGATTGGACATCGATGACCGACGACGTTCCAGGCCGCAGGCCTTTCCGGCGGGTGGTGCTCAAGCTCGGTGGTGAGATGTTCGGCGGAGGCCAGGTCGGGGTCGACCCCGACGTGGTCTCCACGGTCGCCCGGCAGATCGCCGAGGTCGTCACCAGCGGCGTGCAGATGGCCGTGGTGATCGGCGGCGGCAACTTCTTCCGGGGTGCGGAGCTCAACAGCCGCGGCATGGACCGGGCCAGGGCCGACTACATGGGCATGCTCGGGACGGTGATGAACTGCCTGGCCCTGCAGGACTTCCTCGAGCGGGAGCATCACCTGGACACCCGGGTGCAGACGGCGATCACCATGGGCCAGGTCGCGGAACCCTACATCCCGCGGCGGGCCGAGCGGCACCTGGAGAAGGGCCGCGTGGTGATCTTCGGCGCGGGCGTCGGCATGCCGTACTTCTCCACCGACACCACCGCCGCGCAGCGCGCGCTGGAGATCAACGCGGAGGTCGTGCTGATGGCCAAGGCGGTCGACGGCGTGTTCGACGCCGACCCGCGGGTGGTCCCGGGTGCGACGATGTTCGCCGAGATCACCCATCGCGAGGTGCTCGAGCGCGGGCTGCAGGTGGCCGACGCGACCGCGTTCAGCCTGTGCATGGACAACGCGATGCCCATCATCGTGTTCAACCTGCTCACTGATGGCAATATCGGCAAGGCGGTGCGGGGCGAGACCATCGGCACCCTGGTGTCCACCCCCGGCCGGGACGAAAGGTAGCTGCAATGTCCGATCTGATCGACGAGACGCTCTTCGACGCCGAGGAGAAGATGGAGAAGGCGGTCTCCGTCGCGAAGGACGACCTGGCGACCCTGCGGACCGGCCGGGCGAACCCGAACACCTTCGGCCGCATCGTGATCGACTACTACGGTGCGCCGACGCCGCTGCCGAACATGGCGTCCATCACCATCCCGGAAGCGCGGATGGCCGTCATCAAGCCGTACGACATGAGTCAGCTGGGGGCCATCGAGAAGGCCATCCGCGACTCCGATCTCGGCGTCAACCCCAGCAGTGACGGTCACATCCTGCGGATCATCTTCCCGCAGCTGACCGAGGAGCGCCGCCGGGAGCTCGGCAAGTCGGCGCGGGCGAAGGGCGAGGACGCCAAGGTGTCCGTCCGCAACATCCGCCGCAAGGCGAAGGAGACGCTCGACAAGGCCGTCAAGGACGGCGAGGCCGGCGAGGACGAGGGCGCACGGGCGGAGAAGGAGCTGCAGGGCGTCACCGACCGCTATACCGCCGCCATCGACGAGATCGTCAAGCACAAGGAAGCCGAGTTGCTCGAGGTCTGATGAGCAGTCCCACCCCCGCCGCCTCGCGGAGCGGCCGGAACCTGCCGATGGCGATCGGCGTCGGTCTCGGTCTCGGCGCGGTGATCGTGGCGGCGTTGTTCACGGTGCGGCAGCTGTTCGTCGTCATCGTCATCGCGGCGGTCGTCGCCTCGGTGTGGGAGATGCGCACCACCCTGGCCAAGGCGCGCGGCGTCACACTGGCCTGGATCCCGCTGGCCGTCGGGTCGGCGGCCACCGTCGCCCTGTCCTGGCCCTACGGCCACACCGCGCAGGCGCTCGGCATCGCGCTGACCGCGCTCGCGGTGATGGCCTGGCGGTTCCCGGGCGGCGCCGACGGCTACCTCGCCGATGTGTCGTCGTCGATCTTCCTGGCCGTCTATCTGGGGCTGTTCGCCTCGTTCGCCACGCTGCTGGTGGCTCCGCACGACGGCCATGCCCGGGTGCTGGCGTTTCTGATCATGGTGGTCTGCTCGGACACCGGCGGCTACGCGGCGGGCGCGTTGCTCGGCCGACATCCCATGGCTCCCACCATCTCCCCGAAGAAGTCCTGGGAAGGCTTCGGCGGGTCCGTCGTGCTGGCGATGGCCGGTGGCGCGCTGTCGGTCGCCCTGCTGCCCGCACTGCACCACCCGTGGTGGCAGGGCCTGGTGATCGGCGGGGTGCTGGCGCTGGTGGCGACCGTGGGGGACCTGGCCGAATCGCTGATCAAGCGCGATCTCGGCGTCAAGGACATGGGGACGCTGCTGCCCGGCCACGGTGGAGTGATGGACCGGATGGATTCGCTGCTGCCGTCTGCGGTCGTCGGCTGGACGCTGTTGACGGCGTTCATCCCGACCTGACCGTCGGCGGTCACCCTCGGCGCCGGCCGTCACCCTCGGCGCCGGCCGTCACCCTCGGCGCCGGCCGTCACCCTCGGCTCCGGCCGTCACCCTCGGCTCCGGTCAGGCACGGCGCCAGTGGTCGAGCCCGGTGCGGTCCGGGCGGCAGACGTAGGCGTGCCCGTCGGTGCCGATGCCGGTCATCGTCCGCGACAGGCAGCCACCGCCGTCCACGACCGCGCGCCACGAGAGCCCGCCGGCGGAGAAGTCGGTCTGGCAGAACACCGTCCAGCCGCCGGCGACCGTGGCCTTGTCGCCCAGCGTGCGGCACCTGCCACCTGCCACCGGCCCTGTTGCCGGTGCGCTCGGTGGACCGGTGCCGGTGGTGACCACGCTGGTCGGTGCCGGCGCGGTGAGCGCTGCCGGCGTCGTGACCGGTGCCGGCGCGATGACCGGTGCCGGCGCGGTGGTCGAGGCGGGCGTGCTTGTCGCCGGGATCGGGACCAGCACCGTGCTGTAGGCGATGACCGGGCGGCTGGGAATCGGTGCGGTCGTCGGCGTCGCGCGCGGTGGGCGGACCGGTGTGGTGCGGGCGTTGGTGCGCGCCGGGCGCGGCGGGCGCACCGGCGAAGTGCCCGTGGGTGCCGTCGAACTGCTGGTCAGCGCTGTGCGGGACGACGACACGGTGGAGACAACTGTTCTCGATGAGGCGGGGTCCGACGACGGGGCGGAGGACGAGGCGACGACGCCGGACGGAGACTCCGCAGTCACGGTGATCCGCCCGCCGAGCTGTCCCTCCGACCTGGCTCTGCTGCCGAGGATCAGGACCGTCCCGACCAGCACGCCGATCGTCAGGGACAGCGCGGCCGCCGTGAGGGCCACACCCGCTCCTCGACGCACCGCACCTCCCAGGCGTGCCGACGGTGAACGAGCTGGAACACCGCTGTCCCACTGTGGCACACAGGTACGGTTTTCCTGTGCCGCGACGCTCCCATCCCCGCGACCGGCGGACGGCCGCGGACGCGCGGCGCGACTCCGACGGGGGCGCCCCGGGATGGCAGCGGGCGCAGTCGACCCGCGACGGCGAGTTCCTGGTGCGCACGGTCCCCGGTGCCCGGTCGGTCAAGACCTACCGCTGTCCGGGTTGCCACCAGCTCATCGGACCCGGCACCCCGCACCTGGTGGTGTGGCCCGCCTGGACCGGGGCGGACGACGCGGGAGTCGCCGAGCGGCGGCACTGGCACACCGGCTGCTGGCAGCGCGTCCGCTGACGGCGCGCCGGACCAGCTCGTCGGCCGCAGGTGCACGGTGGTGCCGGCCACCGTCGACCCGTCCCCGTCGGCCACCGTCGTCGACCGGTGCCGTCACGTCCCCTCGCAGGCGCGGCGACCGGGTGCTACCTGGCTCGGCCGGTCCGGTTGCGCACCCGGTGGGCGTCGGCGGCCCCGTCCTCGGCGGCCCCGTTGTCGGCGGCCCCGTTGTCGGCGGCCCCGTTGTCGGCGGCCCCGTCCCCGGCAGCGCCGTCCGTGCCGGCGGTCTCGCCCAGCACCGGTACCGGGAGGTCCACGGGCGTCGGCCGGTCGGCCGGTTTCGGCGGGAACTGCTGGCCGACCGGCCGGGTCGCCTCGTTCTCCGGCGGCGTCACCAGCCCGGCTGCCGACCCGGTCAGCAACCGGATGTGGTCGAGATGGTTGGCGAGCGACCCGAGCTGGTCCAGGATCTGCGTACGCAGCGCCACCAGCGCCGTGACGGCGTCGTCGGCGTCCGACACCCGCTGGTGCGACTCCGCCGCCGCCCGGTTGACCAGCGCGTTCGCGTACGCCGTGGCCTGCTGCACCAGTTTGTCGGCCTCGGCGGTCCCGGTGGAGACCAGCTGTTCGGCCCTGGCGGTGGCGTCGGCGACGAGTTGACGGGCGGTGGCAGCCGAGGCCTGCTCGCGGTCGGTGATCATCCGCTGCGCCTCGGCGCGCCGCGCGGTGATGGAGATCTCGAAGTCCTCCTCGATCTGGGTCCGCCGTGCCAGGCTGGCCGCGTCCAGCCGCTCTCGCTCGTCCGCGGCCTCGGCCCGCTCCTGGGCCACGGCTCGCTGCGCCTCGTCGACCATGGCGGCGGCGTGCTGGCGGGCCTGCGTCACCGTGCGCTCGGCCTCGGCGTTCGCCTCCTTGAGCAGCCGGGTGGACTCCTCCTGCGCCTGCGACCTGGTGTCCTCCGCCTCGGCGGTGGCCTCGGCGATCAGCCCGTGCACCTGCTCGGCCAGCTGCTTGCGGGTCCGTTCGCGCTCGGCGTCGAAGGCTGCGCGCGCGGCCGCGGTCTCGGCCACGCCCGCCTCGAGCTGGCTGCGGAGCCGGTCGGCGTCCGCCTCGGACCGGGCGCGGATCTCGCTGGCCTCCTCCTCGGCCAGCCGGATCATCCGCTGCATCCGGTCGGAGAGATTCGCCATCGACACGGGCTCCAGCGCACTCCGGTCGAGTTGCGCCCGCAGCGTGTCGGCCTCGGCCTGCGCGGCCGACAGCTGACCGGCCAGCTCGCCCAGTCGCTGGTTCGTCGCGTCCCGGTCCGCCGTGGTGATCCGCAGGTCGTACTCCAGCCGCTCGAGGTGAGCGGTCACCTGCTCGGGGGAGAAGCCGCGCCGCACCACGTCGAACGGGGACTGCGCGGGCAACCAATCGCCAGAAGTCATGCGGTCATTGTTCCATCTGCGCGGGCGGCGCCGGCGTCACCACGGCCGTCTCGACGAGTTCGACCAGCACCCCGCCGGCGTCCCTGGGGTGCAGGAAGTTGATGCGCGAGCCGGCCGTTCCCCGCCGCGGCGTGTCGTAGAGCATGCGAAGCCCGCGGTCGCGGAACTGCTGCGAGACCAGGGCCACGTCGGCCACCCGGTAGGCCAGCTGCTGCAGGCCGGGGCCCCTGCGGTCGAGGAACCCGGCGATGGGGGAATCCGGGCCGGTGGGGGCGAGCAGCTGGACCTGGGCGCCCGACGGATAGCCGATCATCACCTCTTCGACGCCCTGGTCCGCGTTGGTCTCCCGATGGGTCACCCGGCCGCCGAGCACGCCGGTGTGGAACTCGATCGCGGCGTCCAGGTCGGGCACCGCGATGCCGACGTGGTCGACGGACAGGATGGCCGGGTCCTGCGGCGCCGTCATGGAGCTCACGGTAGTACGCGACTCCCTGCCCGCCGGTCCGGCCCTGGCGGCGGTACCGTTTCGCGCATGGGTTCAACGGTGATCGTGGCCGGCGCTCGCACGCCGATGGGTCGACTGTCCTCCGCGCTCGCGGGGGTGGACGCCGTGACGCTCGGCGGCGCCGCCATCGCCGGTGCGCTGGCCCGCAGCGGCGTGCCGGCGGCGGACGTGCAGTACGTCGTCATGGGCCAGGTGCTGCAGGCCGGGTGCGGCCAGATCCCGGCCCGCCAGGCGGCCGTGGCCGGCGGGATCGGGATGGACGTCCCGGCGTTGACCATCAACAAGGTGTGCCTGTCCGGACTCGCGGCCATCGCCATGGCCGACCAGCTGATCCGCGCGGGCGAGTGCGAGATCGTGGTCGCCGGCGGCATGGAGTCGATGAGTCGCGCCCCGCACCTGCTGCCCGGCTCCCGCGCCGGTCACAAGTTCGGCGACGTCACGCTGCTGGACCACATGGAGTTCGACGGTCTGCGCGACGCCTTCACGGCGCAGTCGATGGGGGCGCTCACCGAGCAGAAGAACGGCGAGCAGCCGCTGAGCAGGCAGGAGCAGGACGCGTTCGCCGCCCGGTCCCACCAGCGCGCCGCCGCCGCGGTCGCGAGCGGGCTGTTCGCGCACGAGATCGTCCCGGTGACGGTGCCGGGCCGCAAGGGCAGCGTCGTCGTGGACACCGACGAGGGCATCCGTCCGGAGACGACGGTGGAGACGCTCGCCAAGCTGCGGCCCGCGTTCGCAACCGACGGCTCGATCACCGCCGGTTCCGCCTCGCCGATCACCGACGGCGCCGCCGCCGTCGTGGTGATGAGCAAGGAGCTCGCGCAGCGTCGCGGACTGCCCTGGCTGGCCGAGATCGAGGCCTACGGCATGGTCGCCGGCCCGGACTCCTCGCTGCAGCTGCAGCCGGCCAACGCCATCCGCGCGGCGTGCAGCAGGGCCGGCGTGGACGTCGCGGAACTGGATTTGATCGAGATCAACGAGGCCTTCGCGGCCGTGGGCATCGCCTCGGCCCGCGACCTGAAGGTGTCGGAGGACCGGATCAACGTGAACGGCGGCGCCATCGCGCTGGGGCACCCGATCGGTGCCTCGGGTGCCCGGTTGGTCTTCCACCTCGCGCTGGAACTGGCCCGGCGGGGCGGCGGTCTCGGCGCGGCCGCCCTGTGCGGCGGCGGCGGCCAGGGCGATGCGCTGATCATCTCCGCACCCGCCGCCGTCGGCTGAACCGCCAGGTGCCCGCAGCGACCGAAGATCCGGTGGTCCTGCTCGACCGGGCCGGCCAGGGGTCGGTCCGGGCGCTCGCCCGGTTGCTCAGCTGGGTGGAGGCGCGGGGGAGCCGGGCGGGACGGGTCTTCACCGCCCTCGCCGGACGCCCGCGGACCGCCCGGGTGTGGGGATTGACCGGACCACCCGGGGTCGGCAAGTCGACCATCACCTCGGCGTTGATCGCCGACGTCCGCGCCGCCGGGCAACGGGTCGCCGTGCTGGCCGTCGACCCGTCGAGCCCGTTCAGCGGCGGTGCGCTGCTGGGCGACCGGGTGCGGATGGGCGAGCACGTCACCGATCCCGGCGTCTTCATCCGCTCGATGGCCAGCCGCGGCCGGCTGGGCGGGCTGTCGTCGGCGACACCCGCTGCCGTGGACCTGATGTCGGCCCTCGGGTTCGACGTGGTGCTGGTCGAGACGGTCGGCGTCGGGCAGAACGAGGTGGACGTGCTGCGGTTGGCCGACACCGTCGTGGTGGTCACGGCACCGGGCGCGGGGGACGGCGTCCAGGCGGCGAAGGCCGGCATCCTGGAGATCGCCGACGTGCTGGTGGTCAACAAGGGCGATCGCGAGGGTGCCGCCGCGACCGTGCGCGAGCTCAAGACCATGCTGGCCATCGGGCGCACCGAGGCCGGGCGGACCTCCGCACCGGCTCGGGATGCCGGCGCACCCGCGGTGCCGCGCTGGCGGGTGCCGGTGCTGAGCACCACGGCGACCACCGGAGCCGGCATCGCCGAGCTCGTGGAACAGATCCGCTCCCACGAGCGATTCGCCGCCGGCACCCCGCTGGCCGCCGAGCGCCGGCTCGCCCGGTCGGCGATCACCGTGCAGACGCTGGTGTCCGACCACGTCGACCGGCTGACCCGGTCGCCGGGCGGCCGGGCGATGCTCGGCGCCGTCGCCGGTGACCTGGCCGAGCGCAGCAGCGACCCGTCGGACGCGGCCGCCGCGCTGTGGAACTGGATCCGCGCCCAGCCCTATTGCTGACCGCGCCCGGCTGACCGCGCGCCCGGCTGACCGCGCGCCCGGCTGGAGACGGCGCCTCAGGCGAAGTCGCCCGCCGACTGACGCACCTTGGTGAGCAGCTGCGACAGGCGCGCGGACTCGTCCTCCGCCAACCCGAACAGCCCGAAGTTCGCGCCGGTCACCGCCGCGGTCGCCGCCTCCAGCCGGTGACGGCCGTCGGGCGTCAACTCGACCAGGGTGGTCCGGCGGTCGCTGGGGTGCGGCAGCCGGCGGGCCAGGCCGTCGGCCTCCAGCCGGTCGACGATGTTGGTGATCGAGGTGGGATGCAGCTGGAGTCGTTCGCCCATCATCCGCATCGGCAGCGAGCCGCGCCGGGAGAAGGACAGCAGCACGAGCGCCTCGTACCGGGCGAAGGTCAGGCCGTGCGGCTTGAGCGCCTCGTCCACGGCGGCCTGCAGGATCTGCTGCACCCGCATGATGTTCGTGACGGCAGCCATGGCGCTGTTGGGCCCGATCCGCTCCGCCCACGTCTGCGCAGCCTTGGCGATCGGGTCGAACGGCAGTGCGCGGGGCGGGGCGTTCGACGTCATCGCACGACCGTAGCAAGCGGTGGGGCGGCGCTGCACCCGTCGACCTGCGGCAATGGTCGGACCTCCGACTGTCGGATATCCTGGTGGGCAGCGGGCAGCCGGAGAGGTCGACGAGATGCACAGCACAGCGGTGGCACCGGGCACGACGACACGGGATCCGGGCGAGATCGCGGCCGGGCGGGCCCGTTGGGCCGCGCGGTTCGAGGCGGCGGAGCAGGCCGGCCGCGTGCGGGACGCCGACTTCACCACGCTGTCCGGCCTGCCGGTCGCGCCGGTGTACGGGCCGTCCGACGGCGACGTGGTGAGCGGTTTCGAGCGGATCGGCTGGCCGGGGGAGTACCCGTTCACCCGCGGCCTGCACGCCACCGGCTATCGAGGGCGGCCGTGGACGATCCGCCAGTTCGCCGGGTTCGGCAACGCCGCCGACACCAACGAGCGCTACAAGATGATCCTGGCCGAGGGCGGCGGCGGACTGTCGGTGGCCTTCGACATGCCGACCCTGATGGGCCGCGACTCCGACGACCCGCGCGCAGTCGGCGAAGTCGGGCACTGCGGGGTGGCGATCGACTCCGCGCTGGACATGGACCGGCTGTTCGAGGGCATCGACCTGGGATCGGTCAGCACGTCGATGACGATCTCCGGCCCGGCCGTCCCGATCTTCTGCATGTACCTGGTCGCCGCGGAGCGGCAGGGCGTCGACCTGCGCCGCCTCGACGGCACGCTGCAGACCGACATCCTCAAGGAGTACATCGCGCAGAAGGAGTGGATCTTCGCGCCAGAACCGCACCTGCGGCTGATCGGCGACCTGATGGAGTACTGCCTGGCCGAGATCCCGTCCTACAAGCCGCTGTCGGTCTCCGGCTACCACATCCGCGAGGCCGGATCCACAGCCGCGCAGGAGCTGGCCTACACGCTGGCCGACGGGTTCGCCTACGTCGAGCTGGGCCTTTCCCGCGGACTCGCGGTGGACGAGTTCGCCCCCGGCCTGAGCTTCTTCTTCGACGCGCACATCGACTTCTTCGAGGAGATCGCCAAGTTCCGGGCGGCCCGCCGGATCTGGGCACGGTGGATGCGGGACGAATTCAGCGCGGCCGACCCGCGGGCACAGTGGCTGCGCTTCCACACCCAGACGGCCGGGGTGTCGCTCACCGCGCAGCAGCCGGAGAACAACGTGGTGCGCACCGCCGTCGAGGCGCTCAGCGCCATCCTCGGCGGGACGAATTCCCTGCACACCAACGCCCTCGACGAGGTGCTCGCCCTGCCGAGCGAGAAGTCGGCGCAGATCGCCCTGCGCACCCAGCAGGTGCTCCTGGAGGAGACCGGCGTGGCGTCGGTCGCCGACCCGCTGGGCGGCAGCTGGTACGTCGAGGCGCTGACCGACCGGATCGAGGCGGAGGCGGAAGCCATCTTCGACCGGATCCGCGAGCTGGGGGTGGCGGCGGTGCCGTCCGGCCGGTTCCCGGTCGGCGTGATGACCAGCGGCATCCTCGCCGGCATCGAGGACGGTTTCTTCACCGACGCCATCGCCGACGCGGCGTTTGACCACGCGATGGCGATCGAGGACGGGCGGAAGAAGATGGTGGGCGTCAACACGCTCACCGGCGGCGTCGGGGACGACCTGGAGATCCTGCGGATCTCCGGCCAGGTCGAGGTCGAGCAGAACGCGGCCCTGGCGCAGCGCCGGGCGGGGCGCGACGACGTCGCCGTGCGGGCCGCCCTGGCCGACCTGGTCGCCGCCGCCGACGGCCGGGGCAACCTGGTTCCGCCGATGCTGGCGGCGGCGCGGGCAGAGGCCACGCTCGGTGAGATCTGCGGCGTGCTGCGCGAGTTGTGGGGCACCTACACCGAGCCGGCGCGGATCTGACCGGTTCGAACCGGGCCGTCACCCGGAACGGGGCCGTCAGCCCAGGGGAGCGTCAGCCGGTCAGCGCCGCGGCGGCCCGATCGGCCTCGGCCCCGGTGTTGTAGAGATGGAAGGCGAGCCGGACGCGCCCGGCCCGCACACTGCCCACCACACCGGCCCGCTGCATCCGGTCGCGTGCGGACTCGTCCGCGGCGACGCTGACGATGGCGGAATCGCCGTCGGCTAGGCCGACACCGGCCCGGAAGCGGTTGGCCAGGCCCACGGCGTGGGCGTGCAACGCCGGCGTGCCGATCCCGGCCAGCAGCTCCAGCGCCGGCAACTGGGTGACCCACGGGTGCCAGGCGGGGGAGACGTCGAACCGACGGGCGTCCGGCGCCAGCCGCAGCGGACCGCCGTACAGGCTGTCCCACCGGTCGGCGCCGGCGTACCAACCGGCGGTGTGCGGAACCAGCTCGTCGATCGCGTCCGCTGACACGGTGAAGAAGCAGGTACCGCGCGAGGACAGCAACCACTTGTAGCCGCCGCCGGTGGTGTAGGTGAACCGGCCGGCATCGACCGGCAGCCAGCCGACGGCCTGGGTCGTGTCCAGCAGGATCCGCGTCCCGGTGCCGGCGCAGGCCTCGGTGAGCGCGTCCAGGTCGGCCAGCCGCCCGTCGGCCGACTGCACCGCGGACACCGCGACCAGCGCCGTGCGCCGGGTGACCGACGCGGCCAGCTCCTCCAGCGGCACCTCCCGCACCCGCACGCCCCGGCCGGTCTGCGCCAGGAACGGGAAGACGACGCTGGAGAACTCGCCGCTCGCGGTCAGCACCTCGCTGCCCGCCGGTAGCGACGCGGCCACCAGACCGGCGAACACACTGACCTGGCTGCCCACCGCCACCGCGCCGGGTGCCACCCCGACCAGACCGGCATAGGCGATGCGGGCGGCCGCGATCACGTCGTCGTAGTCGGGCGGCGCCGCCGTCCCGGCGCGCCACCGCTCCAGCGCCGTGGCCAGCGCGGCGAGCGACCGTCGCGGCGGCAGTCCCAGGGAGGCGGTGTTGAGGTAGGTGAGCTCCGGGGCGAACTCGTCGGGATCGAGCGGCAGGACGGGCGTCATCGGCACAGCGTGCGGTACCGGAGGCGGCGGGGGAAGCGGCTGTCGGGGTGCACTTGTACCGTCGGCGACCATGAGGAACCTGTTCGCCCGTGGGCCGGCGTGGCATGCCGGCACGCTGGTCGGGTTCGACCTGGAGACCACGGGCGTGGACACCACCACCGACCGGGTGGTCACCGCGGCGGTGGTGCACGTGGACGCCGGCGGCTCGGTGACCCGGATCCGGGAGTGGCTGGTCGATTCCGGCGTCCGCATCCCGGCCGCAGCCGGTGCGGTGCACGGGGTCAGCACGGAGATGGCCCGGGCCGGCCTGCCTGCCCGGCAGGCCCTGGCCGAGATCGTCGACGAGCTCCGCACCGCGTGGCAGGCCGGGCTGCCGGTCGTCGTCTTCAACGCGCCGTACGACCTGACGCTGCTCGACGCCGAGGCCGTCCGCAGCGGGCTGCCGCGGCTCCGCACCCAGCCGTGGTGGCGGTCCGCCACGGTCGTCGACCCGCTGGTGCTCGACCGCGGACTGGACCGGTACCGCCGCGGTAAGCGGACCCTCGGCGCGACCGCGGAGCACTACGGCATTCCCCCGTTCGCCGCCCACTCCGCGACCGCTGACGCCGTTGCCGCGGTGGCGATCGCCCGGGCGGTCGCGACCCGGCATCCGGCGATCCGGTCCGTCGACGCGCGGGCGCTGCACCGCGCGCAGGTGCGGTGGCACCGGACCTGGGCGAAGCGCCTGCGGCGCTACCTCCGGTCCAAGGGCAGGACCGATGCGGAGGTCGACACGGCCTGGCCGCTGCGCGACCCGGTGGTCGGTCGGCACCGCGCACCGGCCCGCCGGTGGCTGCGTTCGGCGTGGGCGGCCGCGCAGAGCCACCCCTCCTCCGCGTGAGAAAATGGACGGATGACCCGCCCGAACCCACGGCAGCAGGCTGCGCTGTCCGCCGCCTTTGCCGGTGCCATCGATCTCTCCGCACTCAAGAAGCCCGCACCCACCGGCGCCCCCGACGCACCGGCGGCGCCGCCGTCGAACTTTGCGATCGAGGTGACCGAGGCGACGTTCGGCGAGGTCGTCCAGGCGTCCACCGAGGTGCCGGTGGTGTTCGACCTGTGGTCGGCGCGGTCCGCGCTGTCCAGCTCGCTGTCCGCGGTGCTGAACACGGTGGTCGACGACGGGCACGGGGCGTGGGTGCTGGCCAGGGTGAACGTCGATGCCAATCCCAGGGTGGCGCAGGCCTTCCAGGCCCGGGAGATCCCGACGATCGTCGCGGTGGCCGCCGGCCAGCCGATCGACGCCTACGCCGGGCCGGCCGACGAGACGTCGGTCCGGCAGTGGATCACCGCGTTGCTGGACGCGCTGCGCGACCGGCTGCCCGGTATCCGGGCGGCGGAGGAGGCAGCGGGCGTCCAGGCCGCCCCGGCGCCCGAGGAGGATCCCCGGTTCATCGCCGCCGAGGAGGCACTGCTGGCCGGCGAGTACCAGACGGCCACCGCCGAGCTCGAGCAGATCCTGGCCGCCGAGCCGGGCAACGTCAGGGCAG
Organism: uncultured Nakamurella sp.; assembly: GCA_964242105.1. Taxonomy (GTDB): domain Bacteria; phylum Actinomycetota; class Actinomycetes; order Mycobacteriales; family Nakamurellaceae; genus Nakamurella. The sequence continues at coordinate 36,771 of CAXTBG010000044.1, forward strand.
CGGCCGCACTCGCCCAGGCGGCGTTCCTGACCAGGGTCGACGCCCTGCCGCCGACGACGATGGCCGACGCCGATGCAGCACCCGACGACGTCCGGCTGCAGTGCGACGCCGCCGATCTGCAGGTCGCGAGCGGAGAGGCCGACGGCGGGTTCGACCGGCTCATCGCCACCGTGAAACGCACCTCGGGCGCCGACCGCACGGCGGCCCGCGAGCACCTGATCGAGCTCTTCGGCCTGTTCGCGCCGGACGACGACCTGGTCAAGCAGGCCCGCCGGAGGCTGGCCGCCGCGCTGTACTGACGCAGCGGGCCGCCACTCGGCACAGCGCGCACCCAAGAGGACTGCGCGGCTGACTGAGCACGGCGCGGCAGCTCGTCACATCGCCATGCAGGGCGCGTCGGCACGCGGGCGCGGGCTCGCGGTTCCCGCGGTCGCCCGACCATCGGAGAAAAGAGCGCGGCACGAGCACCACCCCGGACCACCGCACCTACGACACGGTGGCGCCGAACAGATGGCCGACGGTATAGGTGACAGCCAGACCGACGGCACCACCAATCAGTACTCTGCTCACCGCCAGCCGTGGCCGGCTCCCACCGATCCGGGCGCTCAACGCTCCGGTCAAGGCAAGTGCCAGCAGTACAGCACTGACGGTGACGGGACCCGCCACTGAGCCGGTGGCAACAGGATCGCCAATAGCGGCAGCAGTGCACCCAGGGTGAAGGACAGCGCGGATGCGCCGGCGGCCTGCCATGGGTTGGCCATGTCGTCGGGGTCCAGGTGCAGTTCGGCGTCCAGGTGCGCGGCCAGGGCGTCGTGGTCGGTCAGTTCGCGGGCGACCTGGGTAGCGGTGATCAGCTGCAGGCCCTTTCGTTGGTAGAGGGCGACAAGTTCGGCGAACTCTTCCTGCGGCTGTTCGGCAAGCTCACGTTTCTCCAACGCAAGCAGCGCTCTCTCGGAGTCCCGTTGGCTGCTGACAGAAACATATTCACCCAGCGCCATCGATACGGCGCCGGCCACCAGACCGGCGATGCCTGCGGTGAACAGCGGTCCGCGACCTGTGGTTGCACCTGCGACCCCGACCACCAGGCCGGCGACGGAGACGATGCCGTCGTTGGCGCCGAGCACTCCGGCCCGCAACCAGTTCAACTTGCCCACCCCGCTATGGGGCTCCTGGAGGTGGGTGGGCCACGGTGGGGGATCGGAACGGACCCGGCTACTCGGTACCGGCCTCATGACGCAGTACGTCCGGTGTGCGTCCGGAGCGGTAGCCAGACGACCAGGGCCATGATCGCCATTGCCAGCGGTACGTGCACGGCGGTGAGGGTGTCTTTGCTGTCGTCGCGAATCAGGCCGCCGATGTAGGCCTCGACGATCAGCAGGACGGTCAGGGCGGCGCTGCCGATCCACAGGTCCTTGCGGGGCCGGAGTTTGACCAGCGCGACGATGGTGGCCAGCAGCGCCAGGCCGATGGCGATTTCGCCACCGCGGGCGTGGACGTCGATCCAGCTGGAGGCGGCGTCCCGTTCGCCGTCGTGCTCCAGGAAGATCCCGGCCCAGACTGCCTGCAGGAGAACGGCCAGTGCGGTGAGCCCGAGCAGCACACTGAACAACACGCTCCGGGGAGCGGCGGGAATGACTGGTGCAATTGGTTTCGCGGTCACGACTTGTCTCCAAGGAATGGTCGGTAAAGGCGGTGAGCGAATGCGGTTACTGGCCGAGCTCTACGGCAGATCGAGCTTGGGGAGCGGGGAAGCGTTCTCGACGTCGATCTGCAGAAGACCGTTGACACCGTTCTCGACTACGACGTGGGTCGAGCGCCGCTTCTACGAGGGAATGACCACGGTGTTCGGGGGCGTGGAGGGACAACATCCGACAGCGTTTCCACGCTGCAGAGGCACTGGCTGCGCTGCGGTCGCCGGCGCCCAGGAGAGTTCCCGGAATGTCACCGCAGCCCGAGGTGCCTGTACCAGCCCGCGATTTCGATGACGTCTTGAGTGTTGTCCAGGCTTGCCGCCCCTACCAGCAGGACGAGCACAGCCAGTGCGAGGACCGTTGTCACCACACCTGCGTGGCCTCGTTTCGCCGGCTGCAGCAGGGCTTCCACGCGCGCGGCGACCGCGTAAGGCGCGACGCTCAGAACCGCCCCGAATGAGCCGCTGACGGCCGATGTCGATCCGCCGGTTTGGACTGGATCGAATCCGGTCGAGCGGGAGAGTGCCGAGCGCAGCAGGGCGACTCGGGCGAGAGCTCGGCCGGTGATCCGGCGGTCGCCGACCGCGGCGGCGGCCTCCTCGTCGGCCCACTGTTCCACCCCGACGCGGACGGCTCGAGGAACGCCGCGGAGCAGCGGGTTGGCTGCTGCTGCGATGTCGGCGAGGTGGACGTACAGGTGGTGTCGTTTCCTCAGGTGGGCGAGCTCGTGAGCGGTGACGACCCGCCGCTCGTCGGGAGTGAGGTGGTCGAGCAGCCGCCGGCCGAGCACGACGCACCCGCGGAGGCCGGCGATGGTGTAGGCGTCCGCGGTACCGTCATCGACGATCACCACCGAGCCACCGCCGGCGCGGATCGTCCGACACAGGCGTTCGCTTCTGACCAATGCCACCGAGATGCGGGCCACCCGCCACCCGGCGCGGACCAGCAACATCAACACCGCGGCCGCCGCCACGACGCCGAGCCACCCCGGCAGGGCGATGTCGGAGCGCACCACGGCGGCGGACCAATGCCCTTCCGCCGCAACAGATGCGAAGGTAGCGAGCACGGCGACGGCGATGGCGGTGAGGGCAATTCCACATCCCAACGACAAGGTCAGTCCGGCGGTGGTCAACAGCACCACCGCTTGCGCGGGGCGGAGCCTGCGCATGACGGCGCCGGTCGAGAGCGCCAGCAGCAGACAGCACAGGATCGACGACACCACTGCAGCCACCGGAAGGCCGGTCACGCCTCCGCCTGCGGGTGGTCGGAGCGCTCCAGCAGTTCGGCCAGGATGCGGCCTTCCTCGTCGTCCAGCTGCGCGACGAACCGGGCGAGCACCCCGGCACGGTCTGACCCGTCGGTGAGCAGCCGCCGCATCCGGGTGGCGGTGACCGCGTCCTCGACGGCGCCCAAGGGGGCGGCAAGCGAGTAGGTGAAGGCACGACCGTCCCGGGTCTGCCGCAGCGCGCCTTTGTCGGCCAACCGGGACAACGTCGTCATCACAGTCGTGTACGCGGGGCTACCCGGCAGCTCTCGCTGCACAGCGGCTACCGCTATCGGTGCTGGCGACGCGGCGACTATTGCCATCACGGCGTTCTCCAGTTGGCCATGGCTTCGTCGATCAGTCATGCGGGCTCGTTCCTCCGACCATGTTGGTACTATTGTGATGATAGTACTACGGCTGAGGTGCTCGATGCACGCCTCATCTGCGCCCAATCCCCGACGACAGGGGCGCTCCGTTGACCGCCGACTTGCCGTCACCTCACCGAATCGAAACCAGGACACCCGTGACACGTCTGCTCGCGTCCGGCCTCAATCCGCTGGATGCCACCAGTGTGATCGCAGCGACCGGCCTCATCGGTATCTTCTTCGTGCTGGTCGCCGAAACAGGCCTGGTCGGGTTTTTCCTGCCCGGCGATTCGGTGTTGTTCAGCGCGGGCCTGCTGGCCGCCACCCACGGTCCGCTGCACCTGCCGCTGGGCTGGGTGCTGGTGGTCGCCGCCGCGGGCGCGCTGGTCGGCGCGCAGATCGGGTATCTGATCGGGCGGACGCTCGGCGCGCGACTGCTGGCCAGGACGACCCGGCCCGCGCTGTCCCGGGCCACCGGCCGGGTGTCGGAGGTGCTGCAGCGCTACGGGCCGCCGAAGGCGATCGTCCTGGCGCGGTTCATCCCGGTGGTGCGGACGGTGATAATCCTATTGCCGGGATGCTGGCGATCCCGGCGCGGCTGTTCACCATCTGGCAGGGCGTCGGTGGGCTGCTCTGGTCGGTCGGCGTGACGATGGCCGGCTTCTGGCTCGGCTCCTCGATCACCGGCATCGACACTTACCTGCTGCCGATCATCGCCGTGGTGGTGGTGATTTCGCTGATTCCGGTGGCTCTGGAGTTGCGGAAGCTGCGCCGCGAACGGACCGGGGAACGTCCAACGGCCAACAGCACGGTCACCCGGGGCGGCCCGGCATGACCATCTCCTACCTCGAGGCCGTCGTGGTCGGTGCACTGCAGGGCGTCACCGAGCTGTTCCCGGTGTC
>CAXTBG010000045.1:0-40782 GCA_964242105.1 uncultured Nakamurella sp.
CACATGAAGGCAGTCACCTGGCACGGCAAGCGCGACGTCCGAGTGGACGAGGTTCCGGATCCGCACATCCAGGAGCCGACCGACGCCATCGTCAAGATCACCTCGACCGCCATCTGCGGCTCCGACCTGCACCTGTACGAGGTGCTCGGGCCGTACATGGCCACCGGCGACATCCTCGGGCACGAGCCGATGGGGATCGTCCAGGAGGTCGGCTCGGCCGTCACCCACATCGCTCCCGGTGACCGCGTCGTCGTGCCGTTCAACATCTCCTGCGGGTACTGCGTGTTCTGCAGCGAGGGCCTGCAGAGCCAGTGCGAGACGACGCAGGTCAAGGAGCAGGGCAAGGGCGCGTCGCTGTTCGGGTACACCTCGCTCTACGGTTCCGTTCCCGGCGGCCAGGCCGAGTACCTGCGGGTGCCGCAGGCGCAGTACGGGCCGATCAAGGTCTCGGCCGAGGGCCCGGACGAGCGCTACCTGTTCCTGTCGGACATCCTGCCCACCGCCTGGCAGGCCGTGCAGTACGCGGCGGTGCCCGAGGGTGGCACGCTCGCGGTGTACGGGCTCGGCCCGGTCGGCCAGTTCGCCGCACGGATCGGCCGGCACTTCGGCAGCAGGGTGATCGCCGTCGAACCCGTTCCCGAGCGACGCGCCATGGCCGAGCGGCACGGCGTCGAGACGATCGACCCGCAGGCCACCGATGACATCGCGACCGCCCTGAAGGACATGACCGGTGGCTACGGCCCGCACGCGGTGATCGACGCGGTCGGCATGGAGGCCCACGGCACCGCCGGGGCGACGGCCGGCAAGCTGGCCCAGGCCGCGGTGGGACTGCTGCCGGACGCCATCGCGCAGAAGATGATCGAGACCGCCGGGGTGGACCGGCTCACCGCGCTGCACGACGCCATCGCATCGGTGCGGCGCGGCGGAACCGTCTCGATCAGCGGTGTCTACGGCGGAACCGCCGACCCGATGCCGATGATGGACCTGTTCGACAAGCAGGTGCAGGTGCGGATGGGCCAGTGCAACGTCAAGAAGTGGGTGGACGACATCCTGCCGCTGGTGGAGGACCCGGCCGATCCGCTGGGCGTGCTCGACCTGACCACGCACGCGGTTCCGATGACCGAGGCGCCCGAGGCGTACAAGACGTTCCAGGAGAAGACGGACGGCTGCATCAAGGTCGTCCTCAAGCCCTGACCCCCAGCGCAGAAGAAGGGCACCACATGCGCATCGCCATCGTCGGTGCCAGCGGGAACCTGGGCACCGCCCTGCTCCGTGAGTCGGCCGACGGCGCCGACGAGATCATCGGCATCGCCCGACGGATCCCGCCGCCCGCGCCGCCCTACGACAAGGCGCTGTGGCGCAGCGTGGACATCTCCACGGCTGGCGCGTCCGACCGGCTCACCGGGTTGTTCGACGGCCTGGACACGGTGGTCAATCTCGCCTGGGGTTTCCAGCCGACCCGCGACGCCGCCCAGCTCGAGCGGGTCGGCGTCGGGGGTCTGCTGTCGGTCGCCAGGGCGGCCGCGGCGGCGGGCGTCCCGCACCTGGTGCACATGTCGTCGGTCGGCGCCTACAGTCCGGCCGAGCCCGGGACCCGGGTGACCGAGTCCTGGCCGACCGACGGCGTCCCGACCTCGGTGTACAGCAGGCACAAGTCGGCCGCGGAGCGGGTGCTCGACGACTTCGCCGCTGAGCACCCCGACCTGCTGGTCACCCGGTTCCGTCCCGGCCTGGTGATGCAGGCGGGCGCCGGCTCGGCGCTGCTGCGCTACGGCCTGCCCGGCTGGGTGCCCGCCGCCGCCGTCGGGCTGCTGCCCCTGCTGCCCATCGACAAGCGGATCAAGCTCCCCGTGGTGCACGCCGACGACGTGGCCCGGGCCGTGCTCACCGCGGTGCACCGCCGCGTCGGCGGGGCGTTCAACCTCTCGGCCGAGCCCCCGATCGGACGCGAGGGCCTCGGGCACGCCCTCGGCGCCCGCACCCTCCAGGTCCCGTCGCCGGTGCTCCGGGCCGCGGTGGACCTGAGCTTCCGCGCGCACCTGCAACGGCTGGACGTGGGGTGGCTCGACCTGGCGTACTCGGTGCCGCTGATGGACACCTCGCGCGCCCAGCGCGAGCTGGACTGGATTCCGCAGGTCGACGCACAGACCGCGCTCGACGAGGCGGTCCGCGGCATGCGGTCGACCGAGAGCACCGACAGCCCCGTGCTGCGCCGTCGCACGGTGCGTGGGGAATTGGCCGACCTTCTCCGCTCCGGGCCGATCGCCAAGCGCCCCGTCCCGTAGCAGCCTGCCAGGCTGTCCCGCGGGCCGGGTCCGTGCCGGTGCCCGGTGCCGCCGGGGTCGGCGGAGCGGCGCGGCCGGCAGGGGACAATGGGCCGGTGGATCAGCACGAGGACAGTTCGGCGTTCCCCGGCCAGGCGGCCACCGACGCGGCCCTGCGGTCCGGCTGGTCGCACCGGCACCGCGACGTCTCCGGAGGATGGTTGCGGCCCACCGTGTTCGGCGCCGTGGACGGCCTGGTGACCAACGCGTCGCTGATCGCCGGCGTCGGCGGCGGGGGCGGGTCCGTCCACGCGATCGTGCTCACCGGGCTGGCGGGCCTGGTGGCCGGCGCCTTCTCGATGGGTACCGGTGAATACATCTCGGTGACGAACCAGAACGAGCTGGTGCACGCCGAGGTCGCGGTCGAGCGGCGGATGCACGAGGAGTTCCCGGCCGCCGAGCAGGCCGAACTGGCCGAGACGTTCCGCGGCTACGGGGCCGACGCGGACACCGCGGCGAAGATGGCCGCCGCCGTGTCGAGGAACCCGGATATCGCCCTGCGGCTGCACACCCGGGACGAACTCGGCCTGGACGCCGACGACCTGCCATCGCCGCTGCTGGCCGGCGGCGCGTCACTGGCAGCGTTCTCGGTCGGTGCGCTGCTGCCGCTGATTCCCTACCTGGTCGGCGCGGCGAGCCTGACCGCGGCCATGGCGATCGCCGCGGTCGCGCTGGTCGGCGGGGGCATGACGGTCGGCCGGCTGACCGGCCGTCCGGTCCTGGTGTCCGGTGTGCGGCAGCTACTGCTGGGCGCGATCGCCGTCGCGGTCACCTTCGTGGTCGGCCAGCTGATCGGCGCCAGCCCGTCCTGAGCCACCGGCGACCAGCCAGTCCTCCCTGGCGTCGCCGTCCCAGCGGCGGGCGGCGACGACGGCACCGGACAGGTCTCCTGTGCCGGCGACGGCGGACACCGCCGCGGCCAGCCGGGCCGCGTCCAGCCGACGGGCCAGCGTCACATGACCGGTCCAGGCGCCGGGCCGCTGCTGGTGCGCGAACGGGAGGGCGGCGTCGCCGAGCGCGCTGACCACCCGGCGCTGCACGGCCAGCAGTTCTTCGCTGGGCACCACCAGCCGGGACAGCACGAACGGCCCGGAACCGAAGACCAGCAGGCCGCCGAGCCGGACCGGCAGCGGCAGCGCTCCGACGGCCGCGGCGACGGCGGCCTCCTGTTCCGCCGTCAACGCCCGCGCCACTCCCAGAGTGATGTGCGGCCGGTTGCTGGACCCGGTGTGCCGGGCCTGGCTCGGCAACCCGGCATCGACGAGTTTCGCCCACTCCTGCACGACGTCGTGCTCCAGCACGTCGTCGAACAGCAGCTCGACCGACTGCACCACGCCGTCGCCTCAGCCCTTGCGGCCCTGCGTGGCGATGCCCTCCACGAAGAACCGCTGGCCGAACAGGAAGATCAGGATCATCGGAATGGTCGCCAGCAGCGCGGCCGTCACGATGTACTGGAAGTCGCCCTCACCACCGGCAATCGGATTGAATTTGATGAACAGCGAATTCAGCCCGAGCGGCACCGTGTAGAGGTCGACCTTGTTACCGAGATAGATCAGCGGTTTGAGCAGGTCGTCCCAGCTCGCCTGGAACTCGAAGACGAACACGATGATCAGCGCCGGCCGGGAGAGCGGGACAGCAATCCTGCGGAACAACCCGAAATACGTGCAACCGTCGATGCGCGCCGCCTCGAACAATTCCCGCGGCAGGCCGAGGAAGAACTGCCGGAGCATGAAGATGTAGAACGCCGACCCGAACAGGTTGCCGCCCCACAGCGGGATCTTGGTGCCCAGCAGTCCGAGGTCCTTCCAGATCAGGAACACCGGGATCATGGTGACCATGCCGGGCAGCATCATCGACGACAGCACCAGCCCGAAGAGGGTGTTCTTGGCCCGGAACCGGAAGTAGGCGAACCCGAACGCGACGACCGCACTGGACGCCGTGGCCGTCACCGCAGCCAGCAGCCCGACCACGGCGCTGTTGCCCAGCCAGGTGAGCAGCGGTGCGACGTGCCAGACCTCCGAATAGTTCGCCAGGGTGGCTGGGCTGGGGAACAGCTTGTTGTCGAACACGTTCGCGCGGGTCTTGAACGACGCGCTGATCAACCAGATGAACGGGTAGACGAACACCACGGCCAGCAGGCTGAGCACCACCAGATACGGAACGAGCAGCAGCCGCTTGAGCGGTGGCCGGACCGGGGTGCCGTGCCCGGCTGCGGCTTCCGATGCCGGAGGCGCGTCGTCTGCGGTACGGACATCGGTCGTCATCGGGTGTCGCCCTCGTAGTAGACGAACTTGTTGCCCACCTTCACCTGGATCACGGTGATGATCAGGATGATGACGAACAACAGCCACGCCAGGGCCGATGCATATCCCATGCGCAGCGACTGGAACGCCTGCTGGAACAGGTACATCGCGTAGAAGAGCGACGCATTACCGGCGTAGGTCGAGCTGCCCGGATTGCCGAACAGCACGTACACCTTGTCGAACAACTGCAGTGACGCGATGGTCAGGATGATCACCTGGAAGAAAATGGCCGGCGAGATCATCGGCACGGTGATGCTGCGGAACGCCCGCCATTTCGACGCGCCGTCGATGGCCGCCGCCTCGTAGAGATCCGACGGCACGTTCTTCAGCGCCGCCAGGAAGATCACCACCGCGCTGCCCAGGCCCCACAGGCTCATCAGCACGATGCTCGGCTTGATCCAGTGCGGGTCGGTCAGCCATTGCGGCCCGTTGATGCCCACCAGGGCCAGCACCTTGTTCACCAGGCCGTAGTTGCCGTTCAGCAGCAGGCTGAACAGCACGGCGACGGCCACCGCCGGCGTCATCACCGGCAGGTAGAACACGGTGCGGAAGAAGCCGGACCCCGCGGTGAGCCGGTTGAGCATCATCGCCAGCCCGAGCGCCACCGCAATGGCGATCGGGACGTACAGCACCGCGTAGAAGAAGGTGTTCCCGAGCGCCGTGTGCACCCGGGGATCGTCGAACATCCGCTGGTAGTTCTTGAAACCGACGTTCTTGGGGGTGTCCACCAGGTTGTAATTGGTGAACGAGAGCACCAGGCTCCAGACCATCGGGCCGAACGTGAACACCAGGAAGCCGATGATCCAGGGCGAGAGAAAGGCGTAGGCCGCCCGGGTCTCCCGTGGGTCGTAACGGCGGCCCGCCCGGCGGGCGGGCGCCGTCCGCGGCACCCGCCCGGCCTCCGACGAAGCCTCGGTGACAGCCACGGTGGTCAGCTCGTCGCGTCGTCGTAGGCGTCCATCGCCTGGTCCTGCGCCGCGTCCAGAGCGGCCTGCGGGTCCTTCCCGCCGAGGGCATCGGTGCACGCCTGCTGGTAGGCCTGCTGGATCTGCAGGCCGGCGGGCGAGGGCGACACCATCTTGGCGGTGCTCAGAGCGGAGTAGTAGACCTTGATGACGGCGTCCAGCTTGCTGTTGCCGCTGGGCTTCACGTACTGCGCCTGCAATGCGTCGTTCGCCTTCTTGTTCGCACTGAACAATCCGGTGAAGATGCCCTTCGTCGGCTTGAGCTTCGCCGCTCTGGCCGCGCCGGCCGCCGCCCAGGCACCCTGGGAGGTGACCAGTTTCATGAACTGGCACATGCCGCCCGGGTTCGGCGAGTTCTTCGGGATGGCGAACGCCGCTCCGGTCTCCATGGAGAGCGGTTGCCCGTCCTTGCCCTTGAACGGCACCGCGGAGATGTTGGTCGACGACGGGAAACCGGCCAGCACGTTGACGTACCACTGCTCGAAGGCGAACGCGCCGATCTGGTTCTTGGCGAATTCGTTGCCGGCGCCGAAGAAGTCCCAGGTGTCGCGGAAGGACTTGAACTTGGCGTAGCCGCCCTGCGCGTTGATCAGCGAGACCGTGTACTTGAGCGCCTCGACCACCTTCGGGTCGTTCAGGGTGGGCTTTCCGTCGGCGGAGATCACCGATCCGCCGTTGGCCATCGCCCACAGCGGCAGGTATTCCGGCAGTTTCGGGTCGTACCCGATGACGGTCGGCTTCCCGCCGGTCGCCTGGTACATCTTGGTCGCGGTCTGGGTGAGCTTGTCCCAGTTCGAGGTGTCGAAATCGGCGGAGGTGAGTCCTGCCCTGTCCGCGACGGAGTTGTTGATCAGCACGGCCTCGACCGTGAAGAAATCGGGAATGCCGTAGACGTGGCCGTCGTAGGTGGATTCCTTGATCGAATCCGGATAGTACTGCGACGTGTCGATGGCGTTCTTGGAGATGCAGTCGTCCAGCGGCATCAGGAAACCCTTGTTGGCATAGGTGGCCAGCAGCTGGCGGTCCATGTAGACACCGGCCGGCACGGTGCCGCCCGCCATCGCGGTGGCGAACTTCTGTGCGTCGAAACCGTTCTGGTCGACCTGCACGTTCAGCTTGGTGTCCTGCTTCTTGGCGTAGTCGACCCGCGAGGTGCCGACCTCGTCGGAGGTGGTGAAACCCATGATGTCCAAGGGCTTGCCGGTGTCCGGAAGGGCCGATGCCGCTGCACCGCCCGACGAGCCGGTGCCCGGCGACACCGTGGACCCACCGCTCGCCGACACCGAGCTGGACGGCGCCGAGCTGGACGGCGCCGCGCTGGACGGCGCCGCACCGGACGATCCTGTTCCCGACGGTGCGCCGACCGCCGACGACGAGGATCCGGCCGCCGGCGCCGAGCTGCCGGCCGAGGACGTCGGGGCTGCCGAGGAGCCGCCGCCACAGGCGGCCAGGAGCAGCGATCCTGCGACGGTCAGTCCGAGCAGTGCCTTCTTCTTTCGCACGCGCATCTACCTCTTTGCGTTCGGCCACCGGCCCGCATCGTTGCGGGCCCGGTGGGTCTGGAGTGGGTCTGGTGTGGATCGTCTCCAAACAGTCCCCGCTGCCGTCAGGCCCGAAACACGGCATTCAGGCGTTCGTGACCGGCCTGCGCGCCTCGGATGGCTGAAAAATGATCCCAAACCCCCCGAATGATTCCACCTGAAAAGAATCCGCTTCCGGTTTGTACCGCCGAATGGGTAGCGATTGCACTGGGCAGGGAAAGCTGGCCGCCCGGTTACCATCGTCGGACACCGACACGGCGAGAGGACTTCATGAGAGCGATGCAGGGCCGGGCCATCCTGATCAGCGGCGGCGGGAGCGGTCTGGGCAGGGCGATCGCCCTCCGCCTGGCGTCCGGAGGGGCCCACAGCATCATCGGGGACGTGGACGAAGCGGGCGCTGCCGGCACGGTCGAGTTGATCCAGGCGGCAGGCGGTGCGGCGACCGCCGTACGGCTCGATGTCACCGACCCCGACTCGGCCCGCTCGGCCGTCCGGGCCGCCGCCGCAGAGTTCGGCACCGCGTTCGACGGGCTGGTCAACAATGCCGGAACCGACCGCGGCGCAGGCCTTCTGGACATCTCGGACGAGCAGTGGAACGCCGTCGTGGCGGTCAACCAGTCCGGGCCGCTGTTCCTCACCCGCGAGTTCCTGCGGGCCATCGATCCGGCCGTACCGCGCGAATACCCGGCCGACGTCGTCAACGTCATCTCCATCTCGGCCATCACCGTCGGCACCGATGCCGCCGCCTACAACTCGTCGAAAGCGGCGCTGGCGATGCTGACCAAGGTGATGCAGCGGGAGGCACTGGAATACCGGTGGCCGGTGCGGGTGCACGGCCTGATGCCCAGCGCGATGAACACGCCGATGATGGAGCAGTGGAACCTTTCCGACGACGTGATGATGGCACCCGACACCGTCGCCAGCGCGGTCGAATTCATGCTGACGCTTCCGCCGGACACCTTCGTGCAGAACCTGGTGATCAATTCCCGTCTCGAGCCGGGGTGGCCGCGGTGAGCTCCGGCTTGATATCGGAGTGACGCACCGGTGACGTCGGTTTGCCAGGGTGGATAATCAATCCCCCCACGGCTCACCCGTCTCCCACGAAGGGCGCGCGCCATGTCGATGACCTCCGAGCCGCAGGCCGAAGGCAGGCGCCCGCTCAGCCAGGACCGCATCGTCGACCGGGCGCTGGCCCTGGCGAACCGGGACGGCCTGGCCGCAGTCTCCATGCGCCGTCTCGCCCGGGAACTCGGGGTGCAGCCGATGTCGCTGTACTACCACGTCCCCAGTCGGGCGGTGCTGATGGTGCTGATGGCGTCCCGGTCGGTCGCGGCACTTCCCCACCCGGACCCGGCCAGCCCGTGGCACCGCAGGTTGGTGGACCTTCTCGTGGAGACCTATCGGGCGGGCGTGCGGGATCCGGCGGTGTTCCCGGTGCTGGCCACCGAGTCGCTGGCCGCCCGGGCGCTTCCGACGGCGGACGCGGCGACCGGCTCCGCTTCGCTGTCCCTGATCGGCCGGGTGATCGCGATGCTCGGCGAGGGTGGCGTGCCCGAGGAGTTGCGGCTGCCGGCGTGCCGGGGTCTGCTCGGCATGGTGATCGGGTTCCTTGTCGGGCGGGTGGACGGGCTGATCGCCACCGACGCGGAACCTGCGCCCCGTCTCCGTCAGCGGGACCAGCGCAGCCTCCCGGCGGACCGGGGTGGCCGGATGGCCGGTCCGGGCAGCCCGGCGACCGGCACAGGTGGCCGGTCGGCCGGTGCGGGCAGCCCGGCGACCGGTGCAGGCGGCGAGCCGGCGGATGCGGGCGCGCAGCCTGCGGCGGCCACCGGCCGGGCCGACCTCACCGCCGACCTCACCGATGCCCTGGAGGTGTTCGTCCGCGGTCTGCGGGCGTCGGTCGGGGCGGGGACGGCGCTGCACTCCGGTCAGTGACTGACGGGGTGAGAAGGCGCGATCGGGGTATGTCTAGCCTGGTGCCTGTCAGAAGCGTCGGATGCGGTCGGCACCAGGCCTTGCAGCCTCGAAGAAGGAGTCCTCGTCATGCAACTCGGAATGGTAGGTCTGGGCCGGATGGGCGCCAACATCGTGCGGCGCCTGATGCGCGACGGTCACGAGTGCGTCGTGTACGACGTCAGTGCCGACTCGATCGCCGCGCTGGAGGGTGAGGGCGCCTCCGGTGCGCCGACGCTCGAGGAGTTCGTCGGCAAGCTCGCCCGGCCCCGCGTGGCCTGGGTGATGATCCCGGCCGGCATTACCGGGCAGACGGTGGAGAAGCTGGGGGAGTTGCTGGAGGACGGCGACATCATCATCGACGGCGGGAACTCCAACTACCGTGACGACGTCCGGCGAGCGGCGAAGTTGCGAGAGAAGGGCATCCACTACGTCGACATCGGTACCAGCGGCGGTGTTTTCGGCCTGCAGCGCGGCTACTGCCTGATGGTGGGCGGCGACGACACGGCGATCGCCACCATCGAGCCGATCCTGAAGACCATCGCCCCGGGCCCCGGCGAGATCGAGCGGACACCGGGCCGCTCCGGCGAGCTCGCGCCGGAGGAGCAGGGCTATCTGCACTGCGGCCCGTCCGGCGCCGGGCACTTCGTCAAGATGGTGCACAACGGGATCGAGTACGGCATCATGGCCGCCTTCGCCGAGGGGTTGAACATCCTCGACAACGCCGATGCCGGCATCCGGGCGGCGGCGCACTCGGCCGAGGTCGCGCCGCTGGAGGAGCCGGAGTACTACCAGTTCGACATCAACACGGCCAAGGTGGCGGAGGTGTGGCGCCGCGGCTCGGTGATCGCCTCCTGGCTGCTGGATCTGACTGCTGCTGCGCTGCAGGACAATCCGACGCTGCAGGGGCTGGCCGGCCGGGTCTCGGACTCCGGCGAGGGCCGCTGGACGGTCAAGGCGGCGATCGACGTCGGCGTGCCGGTGCCGGTGCTCTCGGCCTCGCTGTTCGAGCGGTTCGCCTCCCGCGGCGAGGACCACTTCGCCAACCAGGTGCTCTCGGCCATGCGGCAGCAGTTCGGCGGGCACCACGAACTGCCCGCCGGCGACGCGCTGGAGGCCGGGGCCGACAAGTCGGACCAGAAGCAGAAGCAGGAACAGCACAGCTGACGCGCCGGCCCGGCGCCGACCGCACGCGGCGCCGGGCGGCCGCTGGCCGCGTGCCGGGCATGCCGGGGGACCGCCGCGCGTGCTGCCGGACGACCGCTGAGCTCATGCGGGTGGTTCGGGGTCGCACCGTGTGCGGCCCGCAGCGCGCCCGGCCCCTGCAAGCGGCGCCTCAGCCGAGCTGTGCGACCGCCGGGAGGGAGCCCTCGCGAAACCGGTCGAGCACGTGCCGGCGGAAGAGTTCCGCAGAGGCCAGCGTCCGGCGACCGGTCGACCAGCCCAGGCCGATCTCCCGGACCGCGCCGGCGTCGAGCAGGGCGACGTGGTGCACGCCGCCGTGCAGCGCCTCCGGCGAGCCGTCGTGCAAGGCGGGCACCACGGCCACCCCGAGCCCGGCGGCGACGAAACCGCGCAGGGTCGGCACGTCCTCGCCCTCGTAGGCGATGCGCAGGCCGAAGCCGGCCTGCTCGCACAGATCCTCGGTCTGCTTGCGCAGCAGGGACGGCGCCCGGAGCACGACGAAACCTTCCCCGGCGACGTCCCGCAGCGAGAGCGCGGTCGCGCCCCGCAACCGGGAGGTCGGCGGCACCGCCAGCCACAGCGGTTCCTGCAGCAGCGTCTGCCATCGGACGGCCCGGTCGGTGGGCCGCACCGTGGTGATCTCCAGGTCGAGCCGGGTGTCCTCGAGCACCGAGGTGGTGAGCTCGTCACGGACCTGCTTCAGATCGAAGCGAACGTCCGGATGCAGCGCACCGAAGCTGCTCAGCAGGTTCGGGACGAGCCAGGTACCCAGCGAGAGCTGGGAGGCGAGCGCGACCGTGCCCGTCTCCGGGTCGATGAGCTGGTTGACCGCGGCCAGCCCGTCGTCGAGCTGGTGCAGCAGTGCGTCGACGGAGCCCTTGAACGCCGCACCGGCCGAGGTCATCCGGAGGTTGCGACCGCTCTTGCGGAGCAGTTGCGCGCCGACTTCCTTCTCCAGCCGCGCCAGCGCCCGGGAGACGCCGGACTGGGTG
This sequence comes from uncultured Nakamurella sp., assembly GCA_964242105.1. Lineage (GTDB taxonomy): Bacteria > Actinomycetota > Actinomycetes > Mycobacteriales > Nakamurellaceae > Nakamurella. The sequence continues at coordinate 11,264 of CAXTBG010000045.1, forward strand.
ATGAAGCCGGTTTCGCTGACCTCCGTCATCGTCACGCCGTCGGCGATCTGCTGGAACCAGCGCAGGGCATCGATCTCCATCGGCCCAGTTTAGCTTTCGATGCGCAGCGCGCATTGATCAGCGTCAAACTGCGCATTGGACGCATAGGACATTGCAAGGCAGGCTGAATGCATGACCACAACGAACGCTTCCACGACCACCACCCGCCACGACGGATCCTTCTGGACCTCTGCCCGGGACGCCATCGCCCAGCGCCGCCAGGCCCGCGCCGAGCAGCAGCGGATAGAGCGCGAGCTCGCCAGCTACACCACCCCCGCCGACGTTCAGGAGCTGTTCGCGCTGCTGGAGCGGTCGGAGGAGCAGAGCGACTCGATGTACTACCAGATGATCGAGCGCGCCTGCCTGCGCGCCGCCTGAGCTGTCCCGTCCCTTCTCGCAGAATCGCGCTCCGCATGGACTCCTTGGATTCGCCCCGCTTCGCGTCGCACTCCGGCTCGGTCGACCTGGCCGGCCTCCGCCGCGAACTCACCGCCGGCACGCTGACGCCGCAGCGGCGGGAAGCGTTGCAGCGCCACCTGACCGAGCACACCACGCCCGCCCAGCGCGCCGAACTCGACGCCCTGCTCCGCAGGCTCCCCGCCGCCGAGACGGCTGACATCCGGGATCTCGTCTACCGCTGACCGCATCACCCCCGCGCCGGGGTTCCCCGATCGCGACTGCGCTCCCGCCCGCGGGAACTTGCGGCGTCGATGCAGAGTGGGCAGGGTGGACTGCAGCCGGCACTCCGAGCCGGCAGCAGATCCGGGGAGGCGTCGATGCCGCGGACCGTTGACGGCGGTGTGTCCATCGCCGACGTCTCGCGCGCCCTCCGCGTCCCCATGCCCACCCTCCGGTCGTGGGAGCTCCGCTACCGGATACCGGAATCGCCGCGGACCCCCGGAAAGCATCGCCGCTACGGCGACTCCGAGGTCCACGCCATCCGCCTGATGCGGGACGAGATCGCACGTGGCACCAGGGCGAGCGTCGCCGCCCAGTCCGTCCGCAGCCTGCTGAGCATCGACGGCCACGCGGCCGACCTGATCTCCGCCGTGCTGTCCGCCTCCAACTGTTGCGATCCGGGCGGCATCCGGGTCGCACTGGACACGGCAGCCGGTCGACTGGGCGTCGGCGTCTGCATCGACGAGGTCCTGCTGCCGGCCCTTCGCCAGGTGGGGCAGTGGTGGGAGGCAGGATCCTGCGACGTCGCGCAGGAGCAGCTGACCACCGAGGCCGCCCGCGCCTGGCTGGACCGGGGCAGCGCCTTCGCCCCGCCGCCGACGCGGGCGGCTCCGGTCGTGCTGGCCTGCGGTCCGGGCGATCTGCACACCATCGGGCTGGAGGCCCTCGCGCTGCTGCTGCGTCATCGGGGCTGGCCGTGCCGGCTGCTCGGCAGCCGCACCTCGACCGCCGCCCTCACCACGGCGGCGCGGGCCACCGATGCCGCCGGCGTCGTCCTGGTCTCCCACCTGCCGACCGGGCGCCGCCGTGCACTGGCCTCCATGGACGCCATCGCTGCCCTGCAGATCCCGCTGTTCTATGCCGGTAACGCCTTCAACCCCCCGCGCTGCCGACGGCAACTGCCCGGTACCTACCTCGGCACGAGCATCCAGCAGGCCTGCGCCGTCGTCGACCAGGCGTTGCACCGGGCCCTGTCCGCCTAGCTTTGCCAGCTGCCCGTCCGTCAAACATGAATCTTTGGGTATCCGCCGCGAAACACCCGCCGCCGCAACGGATCGGCTGCTGCTGCGGGTGACCTGCCGGTGTGCCACGATGGTCCGATGGCGTCCATCGGATACACCCTCATGACCGAGCAGGCCGGCCCGCGCGAGCTCGTCACCCATGCCGTGGCAGCAGAGCGGGCGGGTTTCGATTTCGAGGTCAGCAGCGACCACTACTTTCCATGGCTGACCGAGATGGGTCACTCACCCAATGCCTGGGTCACCCTGGGCGCCGTCGCCCAGGCCACCGAGCGGGTCGGGCTGATGACGTACGTGACGTCGCCTACCTTTCGCTACCACCCGGCGGTGGTCGCGCAGCAGGCCGCCACCCTGCAGATCCTGTGCGGCAACCGCTTCACCCTCGGGCTCGGATCGGGTGAGGCGCTCAACGAGCACATCGTGGCCACCGGCTGGCCGCCGGCCAACATCCGCCAGGAACGCCTTGTCGAGGCGGTCGACATCATCAACGCGCTGTTCGACGGCGGGTCGGTCAACTTCCAGGGCAAGCATCTGCAGGTCGACTCGGCCAGGCTGTGGGACCTTCCTGACGTCCGGGTGCCCGTGGGCATCGCCGTCTCGGGCCGGCAGTCCTGCGAGCTGTTCGGCCCGAAGGGCACCGTCATGGTCGGGATCGATCCGGACGCCGAGCTCACCGCCATGTGGGACGAGTACAGCGCGGGCAAGCCGTCCCGCAAGGTCGCGCAACTGCCGATCTCCTGGGACGCCGACGTCGAGGCGGCGACCGCCCGGGCGCACGAGCTGTTCCGCTGGAGCCTGATGGACTGGAAGGTGAACGCGGAACTGCCCAGCCCGGCGGCATTCGCCAGTGCCTCGGAAACGGCCCGGCCGGAGGACGTCGCGGAGGTCGTGCCCTGCGGCAACGACGTCGGCGCGGTGGTAACGGCGGCAAAGCAGTTCTTCGACGCCGGGTACACCGACCTGGCGCTCGTGCAGATCGGCGGCGACCAGCAGGCGAGCTTCTTCGAGGCAGCGGTCGGCGAGATCCTTCCCGAACTGCGCAAGCTGTAGCCCTGCGGGTCGCCCGCGTCCCGGGCATCATGGACGCAGGTTGGCTTGCGTCGATCGCGGGCCGTCGATGCGAATACTGGAGGTCGGGATGGGCGACATCGGAGCGGACCCCAAGCGGGTGGAGATCCTGCCGGCGAACCCGGTGCTGCCGGCGGCCCCGACACCGGCGCCCGCACCCGCCCAGCCGGTCCGCGTGCCAGAGCCCAGCAGGTGACCGAGCTGCAGGTCGGCGTCCACGGCCTGCGGACCTTCCGGGTGAGCGACGACGGACATCTGCTCCCGGTCACCTCGGTCGACGACTCGTGGCGGGGTGGGGTCTGCATCGCCCGCTGCCGCCGGACGCCGCTGCACTCCGCCCCCGTCGACCGCTGCCGCTGCGGCATCTACTCGTTCCGCAGCCTGCAGGTGCTCCGCGAGCAGTACGAACCGGGCAACTACCTGGTCGCCGTGGTGGCGCTGGAGGGTCAGACCCTGGCCGGCTCCAAGGGCTGGCGGTCCCAGGCCGCCCGGGTGGTCGCCCTCTGGGTGGAGCCCGGAGCGCTGCCGGATCCGTTGCTGGCCCTGCTGATCGCCAACCTGCCGGGTGTCGCCGTGTTCGGATCCGCCGGCGACATGCTCGCCGGTTATCCGGAACTGTCCGAAGGAGTGGACGCGCAGCGGCCGGCCGGCGTCGCCCGCGCGCCGGTGGCGCCGCGCCCGCTGCCGCTGCGACCGCGGCCGGTGTCCGGCCACCGGGTTCTCGCCGGCGTCGCCGTGGGCGTCGGCGCCGGTGCGCTGTTCCTCGCCGCCGAGCGGGGGAGCGGCGCCGTGGGCGGGCCGCTGCGGGTCGCGGCCGAGCGCGTCGGCGTCTTCCTGGCCGGTCACGACCTGCTGCTGCTGGTGCCGCTCCTGCTCCTCGGGTTGGCGATCGCCGCCCGGCAATCCGTCGGACGCGGTGCACGCGTCCTGTCCGCGCTGGTCTGGCTGTCGACGATGACCGTGCTGGGCGCCGTCGCCGCGGCCGTGGCCACGGAACACCACGTGCAGTTCGACCTGTTCGCCGCCTGGATCGCCGCGCTCTTCGCCTGGCGCTGGGCCGGACTCTTCCTGTACTCGCTCGGGTACTCCGACGGCTCGCTGGGTTTCCTGGCGCGCAGCGCGATCCAGTGGGGCGCCACGGCGCGGTCCACCCTGCAACCCGGCCGGCGCCCGGCCGGAGTCGGCTACCGACCGCGTCCGGACCACCGGACCGCCGGGTATCCGCTGGTCGTGCCCGTACATTTTCTCGTCGGGCGGGAAGGTGGCGACGCCTACGGCGGCACGGCGTGATGTGCGAGCATCTGCTGTGTAGTACCCGGGGAATCGGGGCTGCACCTGCATCCGCCCCGACGTCGCCGCCCGGCGGTGAACGGCCTGCCTGAGGTTGGAACCGTGCTCGCTCGCCGCTGTCTTTCCGTCTTGTTCGCCGTCGTGCTGACGGCGGCCGGTTCACCTCTCGCCGCTACGGCGGGCCCGCCGGCCGTGAGCGCGGCAGCCGTGAGCCCGGCGGTGAGCGCGGCGGCCGTGAGCGCGGCGTCCGCGGCCGCCCGGCAGCAGGCCGCCCCTTCCCGGACGACGACTGCGCCGCGGGCGACGACCGGGCCCCGCACGACGACTGCGACCCGCACGACTGCGCCGCGGGCAATCGCGACAGCTCCGGCCGCGTTGATCACGCCCGCGGCGTCGAGAACACCCGGCGCGTCGAGAACGCCCGCCGCGTTGGAAACACCCGCCGCGCTGACACCCGCCGCGCTGACACCCGCCGCGCCGGACTACAGCCGCAACTGCCCGACCCGGCCGGCTCCCCGCCGCTACACCTGCTACTCGTTGCACCGGAATGGTCTGCAGCGGTTCGCCGCCACCCCCTCGGGCTACGGCCCGGCCGACCTGCAGGCCGCCTACGCGATTCCGGCGAGGCCGGTGTCCGGCACACCCACCGTCTACGTCATCGACGCCTTCGGCTACCCCAACGTGGAAAGCGACCTGGCCCGGTACCGGAGCCAGTACTCGCTGCCGGCCTGCACGAGGGCGAACGGCTGCCTGCGGGTGCTGAACCAGCGCGGCGACACGTCCCCGCTGCCGGCCTACGACGACGGCTGGGCGCAGGAGACCGCGCTGGACCTGGACATGGTGTCGGCTGTCTGTCCGGCCTGCCACATCACGCTGATCCAGTCGGACGACAACTCCGACAACCTCTTCCTGGCCGTCGCCCGGGCGAACGCCATGGGCGCCGTCTACCTCTCGATGAGCTGGGGGGGCCCGGAGGACGGCACCGAGCCCGCCTACGACACCAAGTACTTCAACCGGACCGGGGTGGTCTACGCCGTTGCGTCCGGTGACGGCGGCTACGGCGCCGGACCCAGCTACCCGTCCACGTCCCGTCATGCGGTGGCCGTCGGCGGGACGTCCCTGCGGCGCAACGCCCTGTCCCCGCGCGGCTGGTCGGAGACGGTCTGGGGCGGGGTGACGGCGTCCGACGGCACCGGGTCCGCCTGCTCGACCGACGAGGCCAAGCCGTCCTGGCAACTGCTGGTGGCCGGTTCGGTCTGCCCCCGTCGCGCCGGTAACGACGTCTCGGCCGTCGCCGACCCCGACACCGGGGTGGCGGTCTACCAGACCGGTCCGGGCGGCGGCGGATGGTCGGTCTCCGGCGGTACCAGCGCCTCGGCCCCCATCATCGCCGGCGTGTACGCGCTGGCCGGCCGGCCCGCACCGGGAGACCACCCGGCTTCCTACCCCTACACCGACATCGACCACCTCAACGACGTGACTTCCGGGAGCAACGGCCACTGCACCGTCGCCGCCCTGTGCACGGCGGCGCCCGGGTGGGACGGCCCGACCGGGATGGGAACGCCGCGCGGGGTGTCCGCCTTCGACCACCCGGCGAAGGTGATCACCATGACCAACCCGGACCTGCAGGTGTCCGCGGTGGGCAGCCCGGTCCGCCTCACCGTTCCGGTGCGGGAGTCGCCGTCGGGGAAGCCGGTGGTGTCCGCGACCGGCCTGCCCGCCGGGTTGGCCATCAGCGCGGCCGGTGTCGTCACCGGCACCCCCACCACGGTGGGCACCACCGCGGTGACGATCACCGCCCGCGACGCCGGTTCGGCCAGCAGCGTGGTCCGGTTCAGCTGGGCGGTGGGACTGGCGGGCACCTACGTCCCCGTGCCGGCGACCCGCCTGCTGGACACCCGCGCCGGGATCGGCGCACCCGCGGGTGCCGTGACCGGGAACCATTCGCTGCCCGTGCAGGTGCTCGGGCGCGGCGGCCTGCCGAGTTCCGGAGTGTCCTCCGTCGTCGTCAACCTCACCGTGACCCACCCGGTGGCGGCCGGCTACGGCGAGGTCTACGCCGACGGGCGCAGCACACCGCGCACGTCGAACCTCAACTTCGTCCGCGGGCAGACGGTGGCCAACCTGTCCGTCGCCAAGGTCGGTACGAACGGCAGGGTCAGGGTGTACACCCTCACCACCGCCGACTACGTCCTCGACGTCACCGGCTACTACATCGCCGGGCCGGCCAAGCTACGGGGAGCGTTCGCCGCGGTGGAACCTGCCAGGATCCTCGACACCCGCACCGGCAACGGTGTGCCGGCCGGGGTGGTGGCGGACCGGACCTCCCGCACGCTGCGGGTCGCCGGCCGCGGCGGTGTCCCGGCCACCGGCGCGTCGGCCGTGCTGATGAACCTGACCGCGGTCGACACCCTCCGGCCCGGCTGGGTGAGCGCCTATCCCGATCCGCGGGCCCGGCCGGCCACCGCCAACGTCAACTTCCCGGGCCGGGCGACGGTGCCCGGGCTGGTCCTGGTTCCGCTGCGCAGCGACGGAACCGTCACGCTGTTCGTGTTCGGCGGCGCGCACCTGGTGGCCGACGTGTTCGGGTACGTGGTGGCCGGATCGCCCGCGGCGGCCGGCGGGCTGGTTCCGCTGACGGCCTCCCGCGTGCTCGACACCCGGACGGGTAACGGGGTCGGTGGAGCACCGATCACCGTCACGGCCGGGGACACCGTCTCGGTCAAGGTGACCGGCCGCGGCGGGGTCCCGGCCGGACGGATCTCCGCCGCGGTGCTCAACGTGGCGGTCGGCAACCCCACCGGTGGCGGGTTCCTGACCGTGTACCCGGACAACGTCCAGATCCCCGCGACGTCGAATCTCAACTTCACCGCGGGCCGGACCGTGTCGAACCTGGTGGTCGTGCCGGTCAGCGCGCAGGGTTACGTGGCGCTGACCGTGTCCGGCAGCGGCACCGCAGCCCTGGTCGCCGACGTGGCCGGGTACGTCGTGGCCGATCGCTGACGGGCGTGCGAAGGTAGCAGGGTGTCGAATCCGCTGACCGGTCCGGACGAGCCTGCGCTCGACGTCTTCATGCAGGGCACCACGTTCTTCGACATGGTGCTGACCGGCCTGCCGTCCCAGCCGGTCCCGGGTACCGAGATCCATGCCGACGGCATGGGGTCCTGCCCCGGCGGGATCGCCAACCTGGCGATCGCCTCCAGCCGGCTGGGACTGCGCACCGGACTGGCCTCCACCTTCGGCGACGACGTGTACGGCGACTTCCTCTGGCGGATCCTGCAGCAGGAGGGCGTCGACCTGCAGCACTCGCGGCGGGTGGCGGAGTGGCATTCACCGGTCACCATCTCGCTCGCGGTGCACCGTGACCGGGCCATGGTGACGCACGCCCACGGCTCACCGCTGTCGGTGTCCGAGCTGGTGCCGGAACCACCGGGCACCAAGGTCGGCTTCGTCAGCCTGGAGACGATCCACGAGCCCTGGATCGGGCGGGCGAAGGCCAACGGCGCCAAGCTGTTCGGCGACGTCGGCTGGGATCCGAGCGGGGCCTGGAGCACCGACGAGCTGGCCGGGCTGGCCGAGCTCTACGCGTTCATGCCCAACAGCAGCGAGGCGATGGCCTACACCCGGACCGAGGACCCGAGGGCCGCGTTGCTCGCCCTTGCCGAGCTGGTGCCCGTGGTCGTCGTCACCTGCGGGGGTCAGGGGTCGATCGGCATCGACTCGACCACCAACGAGGAGGAGTGGGTGCCCTCGCTGCCGGTGAACGCGGTGGACGCCACCGGTGCCGGTGACGTGTTCGACGCCGCCTTCGTGCTCGGCACGCTGCGGGACTGGCCGCTGCGCAACCGGATGGCGTTCGCCAACCTGTGTGCGGCGCTGTCGGTGCAGCAGGTGGGCGGGTCGCTGGCCGCGCCGGGCTGGGGGGACCTCGCCGACTGGTTGGCGGGGGTGCGGCGAGCTGCGGCCGAAGGGTCGCGGTCTGCCGGGGTGCTGGCGAACAGCTACGGCTTCCTCGGCGAGGAGCTGCCCTCGCACACCGCGGTGGCGGTCCGCCGGGCGGCCGCCACCGTCGCCCGGATGTCCGACGCCTGACGCCGCTTTCGGCCGTCGGGCGGCAGGCTCTATGGCCCTGTGGGTCAGTGCGCGAACAGCTCAGTGCGCGAACAGGTAAGTGCGCGAGCAGGTCAGTGCGCGAACAGCGCCGCCACCGTCGGTTCCTCGGCCTCGAGCGAGTCCACGAGGGCGGTAGCGAGCCTGCGGGAACCGATCAACGGGTGGATGGCGAAACCGTGCACCGCGGCCTCCCGGTCCCTCCGGACCACCGCGGTGATGATCGATTCCTCCGCGGCCCGCACCGAGGCGACCAGCCCGAGCCTGTGCAGGTCGAACGGGGGACCGGGTTGCGGGCGCGATCCCGCACTGCCGACGGTGCAGCGGGTCTCGATCACCATGCCGGGTGGAAGTTGCGGTTGGGCGGCACCGTTGGGCGCGTTGACCAGGAGATCGGCTGCGCCGCTGCCGTGTACCGCCGCCACGATGTCCAGGGCGACGTGTTCGTACCCGCCGCCGGTCAGGTCGGCGGTGTCCCGGTCCTCCGTCCTGGCCTCGGCCAGGTAGGTCTGTTCGCGGTGCGCCCTGGCCGACCGCCACAGCTCGGCGGCACGCGCCGGCGCTCCGCCGGCCTCGGCGTAGAAGTGGTCCTGCTCGGCCGCGATCACCTCCCCGCGGGTCGGCGCGTCCTGCAGCGACGCGGCCACCTCCGCCGCCGCGTAGTAGAAGTACAGGTACTCGTTGGGGATGGCGCCGAGCGACCGGAGCAGCTCGACGGGGAACAGCCGGCCCTCCTCCATCCGCGCGAGCCGTCCCGGGTCGGCCAGCAGCTCGGGCAGGCGATCGCGGCCGCCGGCCTCCAGGCTGGTCAGCCAGCCCAGGTGGTTGATGCCGGCGTACTGGTACCGGACGTCGGTCGGTGACAGCTCGAGCGCGCGGCAGGCGCGGCGCACCAGGCCGATCGGTGAATCGCAAATGCCGATCACTTTCGTCCCGAGGACGCCGGTGAGCGCCTGGGTCATCATCCCGGCGGGGTTGGTGAAGTTGATCAACCACGCGTCGGGGGCCAGCTCGGCCTGCAACTCGGCGGCTCGCAGCACCACCGGCAGGGTGCGCAGCCCGAAGGCCAGGCCGCCGGCGCCGACCGTTTCCTGGCCGAGCAGACCCATCCGCAGCGCCCGGCGCTCGTCCCGCACGCGGCCGGAGGCACCACCCACCCGGATGGCGGAGAACACCACGTCGGCGCCCCGGAGAGCGTCGGGCAGTGACGTCGTCACCCGCACGGACAGCCCGGCGACCGGCGGCAGTACCGCCGCCACGACGGACAGGCGCCCCAGGTCGGGATCGAACAGCACGAGCTCGTCGATGCCCAGCTCCGGGCGCCCGGCCAGCGCCCGGTGAATCAGCGGTACCCGGAAGCCGCCCCCGCCGAGGATCACCAGCCGCATCAGGTGAGCACCCGGAGCGGGTCGCCGGCGGCGAACCGGGCGATGTCCTCCACGGCGTCGGTGTAGAAGGTGTCGTACAACCGGTCCGCGACGTAGCCGAGGTGCGGGGTGAGCACGGCGGTCGGCAGACTCCGCAGCGGGTGGTCCGCCGGGAGTGGCTCGACGTCGAACACGTCCAGCGCCGCCCCGGCGATCACGTTGCGCTGCAACGCATCCAGCAGGGCTGGCTCGTCGACGATCGGTCCGCGGGAGGTGTTCACCAGGATCGCCGAGCGTTTCATGGCCGCCAGTTCGGCCGCCCCGATCAGCCCGCGGGTACGTCCGCTCAGCACCAGGTGGATCGACAGGACGTCGGACCGGGCGAGCAGTTCGTCCTTGGACACCGCCAGCGCGCCGACCTCGCGCGCGCGGTCCGGAGTCAGGTGTGCGCTCCAGGCGATCACCTCCATGCCGAAGGCGACCCCGATCCGGGCGACCGCGGACCCGACGGTGCCGAGCCCGGCCAGCCCGAGGGTGCGGCCGGCCAGACCGACGCCGACGGTGCGTTGCCACCCGCCGTCGGCCATAGAGGCGAACTCGGTGGCCAGATGCCGGCAGGCGGCGAGGATCAGTGCCCAGGTGTGCTCGATCGTCGGGGACGGGAAGTACCCCGTGCCGCACACGGTGATGCCGTGCTGGGCGGCGGCCGTCAGGTCGATCGAGGCGTTCCGGGGGCCGGTGGTGACCAGGAGCCGCAACCGGGGCAGCCGGGCGAGCAGCGCCGCCGGGAACGGGGTCCGCTCCCGCATCGCCACCACGACGTCGAACCCGGCGAGCGCCGCGGCGACCTCGTCACCGGAGTTGGCGGGGGACAGGTGGTGCGGGAAGAACACGACGTCCATGCCGAGCGAGGTCCAGTCCGCGAGGCCCGCCGCGACCTGCTGGTAGTCGTCCAGCACGGCGACCCTCATCGGGCGATCCGGATCGGTGTTCGCCCTGCTCACACCGCTTCCAGGGCCGCGCGGACGATGTCCAGGGCCTCGTCCGTGCTCAGGCCGAGGCTTCGTGCGGCCGTCGCGTACTGCCGGGCCGCGGCGCCCGCCCTGGCCCGTCCCGCGTCGCCGGCAGCGCTGACCGTGGTGCCCGCCCGCCCGCTGGTGCAGACCAGGCCGGCGTGCTCCAGTTCGCCGAACGCCCGGGCCACCGTGTTGGGGGCCAGCCCGAGCGTCGCCGCGAGCGCCCGCACGGTGGGCAGCCGTGCGCCGACCGGCAACTGCCCGGACCGGATCTGACCCGCCAGCTGCGACCGCACCTGCTCGAAGGGCGGTGTCGCGGACGTGGCGTCGATCGTGATCGCAGGCATGGTTGCCATTGTGGGTCAGTCCCGCCGGGTCGGCTCGGCCAGGGGCCGGTGACCCGCCGGTGGACCCGGGATGCCTACCCTGGCGGGGCCTACCGTGGCGGTGCCCAACCGGCGTCGGCACGTGGGTACCAGCGGCCCGGCATCGCCGGGGCGGAACTCGTTCGTCCGACAGGAGAGGAGCACATCGTGGTCGCGCCCGTGCAGTCGTCGTCCGGTCCACCGCTACGGGTCGGGGTCGTCGGCCTCGGCTGGGCCGGGCAGCAGCACCTCACCGCCTACCAGGCGCTGGATGGTGTCGAGGTGATCGGGCTCGCCGGCAAGGAGACCGACGTGCTCGCCGAGCTCGGCGAGAAGCACGCGGTGCCGAACCTGTTCCCGGACTGGGCGGAGTTGATCGACCTGCCCGGCCTGGACGCCGTCAGCGTCGCGGTGCCGACGTTCCTGCACGCCCCGATCGCGGTGGCCGCGCTGGACCGGGGCATCCACGTGCTCAGCGAGAAGCCGATCGCCCGGAACGCCGCCGAGGGTCGGACGATGGTCGAGGCGGCGCGACGTGCCGGGCGGGTGCTGGACGTGGCGTTCAACCACCGGCGCCGCGGCGACATCGGCGCGCTCAGGCAGATCATCGCCGGCGGCGAGATCGGCCGGCCGTACTACGCGAAGGCATCCTGGCTGCGCCGGTCGGGCATTCCGGGATTGGGCAGTTGGTTCACCAGCCGCGAGCTGGCCGGCGGGGGGCCGCTGGCCGACATCGGCGTGCATGTCCTGGACTACGCCCTGTACCTCCTCGGGGAACCCAAGGTCGTCGCGGTGTCGGCGTCGGTCTACGCCGAACTGGGGCCGCGTGGCCGCGGCGGATCCGGCAGGGCGGCGGCGGACCGGAGCACCTCACCGTTCGAGGTGGAGGACTTCGCATCGGCGTTCCTCCGGCTGGACGGCGGCGGGACCCTGCTGGTGGAGGCCGGCTGGGCCAGCTACCGGAGCCCGCTGGACACCATCGATTTCCTGGTCTACGGCAGCGACGGCGGCGCCGAGCTCCGCATCGACGGCGCCACCGACACCCCCGTCGGCACGCTGACCGTGTACACCGAGGAGGACGGCGAGAACGCCGACCGGGTGGTGACGGCGGTGCCGGGCCGCGCGCACCAGCAGGTCGTCGACGACTTCGTCGACATTGTGCGGGGCGATCCGGCGCTGTGGTCTGCGCACGACGGGTCCCTGGCCCTGACCAGGGCCGAGATCATCGACGCGGCCTATCAGTCGGCCGCGCAGAACAAGGAGATCCAGCTGTGAGCACCCCCTTGCGCATCACCGTGTGGAACGAGGCTGTCCACGAGGCCACCAACAACCCGGCCAGCATGGCGACGGACTATCCGGACGGTATCCACGGAGCGATCGCGGCGGGGCTGTCCGGCCTGCTCCCCGACGCCCGGGTGCAGACCGCGGTGCTGGCCGATCCCGAGCACGGCCTGACGGAGGAGGTGCTGGCCGACACGGATGTGCTGCTGTGGTGGGCGCACATCGCCCACGACCAGGTCGCCGACGAGGTCGTGGAGCGGGTGCACCGGCACGTCCTGGGCGGCATGGGCCTGCTGGTGCTGCACTCCGGCCACTTCTCGAAGATCTTCATCCGGCTCATGGGCACCACCTGTTCGCTGAAGTGGCGCAACGAGGGTGAGCGGGAGCTGGTCTGGACGGTCGACCCGACGCACCCCATCACCGCGGGCATCCCGCACCCGATCGTCATCCCGCACCAGGAGATGTACGGCGAGTTCTTCGACATCCCCGCCCCTGACGAGCTGGTGTTCGTGTCGTCGTTCACCGGCGGTGAGGTCTTCCGGTCCGGCGCCGTGTTCCACCGCGGCCGGGGCCGGGTGTTCTACTTCTCGCCCGGCGACCAGGAGTACCCGGTCTACCACCAGGCCGAGATCCGCCAGGTGCTGGCCAACGCGGTGCGCTGGGCCGCGCAACCGGAGCTGCCCCGCGTCACTCCGTCCGTCGAGCACCCGGCGCGGGACTGGTTCCTGGCCTGACCTGGCCCGGTCGTGATGACCTCGACCCGAAGGGCCGGTCGACGGACGACTCCTACCGCTGTCGGTCACGACGGCGCTGACGGCTGGCTCTGGCGCGCCGCCTCCTCCACCCGGTCCCGGTACTCCTGCCACCATTGCTCGTCGCCGCCGTACAGATTGCTGTTGTCGGCGCGCAGGCCGGCGGCGCCGTCGATCAGCTCACGGACGATGTCCGCGTGCCCGGCGTGCCGGTTGGTCTCGGCGATCATGTGCACCAGGATGTGGTGCAGGGTGACCTCGCTGCGGTCGTCCGGCCACCACGGCACATGCCCGATGTCCGCCAGGTCGAGCGCCTCCACCGTCGCGTCGGCGTGCGCCCATGCCCTGGTGTACAGCCCGAGGATCTGATCCCTCGGTTCGTCGGCTCTCGCCCACAGGTCGGCGTTGGGCTCGGCATCGGGCGCCAGATCGGGCAGAGATTCGCCGGAGGGCCGGTCGAAGGTCTCGCCGAAGTACCCGAGCGCCATCATGGCGACGTGCTTGATCAAGCCGAGCACGTTGGTGCCGGTCGGGGTCAGCGGACGGCGGGCGTCGTACTCGGACAACCCGTCGAGTTTCCACAACAGGGCGTCGCGGGCGAGTTGCAGATAACGCTGGAGGACCGCTTTGGGCGGCAGTGCTGTCATGCCCGGGAGCATGCCATCGGGCACCGACAGCCGCCCGGTGGTCGTGCTGCCGGAGCGCCTGTCAAGCCGGAAACCGCAGGTCAGCGGCTGACGGGAGCTCCCGTCGCATCCTGGATGTCCTGCTCGGTGACGCCCGGCGCCAGCTCGACCAGCTGGAAGTGGTCGCCGGCGGTGTCCATCACACCGAGGTCGGTGACGACGCGGTGCACCACGCCCCGCCCGGTGAGCGGCAGGTCGCACGCCGGCAGCAGCTTCGGAGCGCCGCCCTTGGCGACGTGATCCATCAGCACGATCACCCGCCGGGCGCCGTGCACCAGATCCATCGCGCCGCCCATGCCCTTCACCATCTTGCCCGGGATCATCCAGTTGGCCAGGTCACCGGACGTCGAGACCTGCATGCCGCCCAGGACGGCGACGTCGACGTGCCCACCGCGGATCATGGCGAAGCTGGTCGCCGAGTCGAAGTAGGACGCTCCCGGCAGCACCGTCACGGTTTCCTTGCCGGCGTTGATCAGGTCGGGGTCGAGCTCGTCGTCGGTCGGGTAGGGCCCGACGCCCAGGATGCCGTTCTCAGAGTGCAGGTTCAGCTCGACGCCTGCGGCCAGGTGGTTGGGGATCAGGGTGGGCAGCCCGATGCCCAGGTTGACGTACTGGCCGTCGGAGAGCTCGCGGGCGGCCCGGGTGGCCATCTGCTCGTGGGTCCAGGGCATCAGCTGTCCGCTCCCTCGTGCTCGTTCACCGGGGTGTCCGCCGGCGCGCGGACGGTGCGTTTCTCGACGGACTTGTCCGCGGCCTGCTCCGGTGACAGCGCCACCACCCGCTGGACGAAGATGCCGGGCAGGTGCACGTCGTCGGGTGCGAGGGCGCCGACCGGAACGATCCGTTCCGCCTCGAGGATGGTGATGGCGCCCGCCATCGCGGCCGGCACGTTGAAGTTGCGGGCGGCGGCATGGAACCGTGCGTTGCCTGCCGCGTCGGCCACGGCGGCGCGGACGAAGGCGAGGTCCGTCCGGATGCCCTCCTCCAGCACCATCTCCCGGCCGCCGAATGTGCGCACCTCCTTCGGGAGCGACGCCTCGGCGACGGTGCCGTCCGGGTGGTAGCGCCAGGGGAGCCCGCCGTCGGCGACCTGCGTGCCGACCCCGGTCGGGGTGAAGAACGCACCGATGCCCGAGCCACCGGCCCGCATCCGCTCGGCCAGCGTGCCCTGCGGTGTCAACTCCACGTGCAGCTCCCCGGCCAGGTACTGCCGGGCGAACTCCCGGTTCTCCCCCACGTAGGAGGCGATCACCCGGCGCACCCGGCCGGCGCTCAGCAGCAGACCCAGCCCCGCGCCGTCCACACCGCAATTGTTCGACACCACGGTCAGGTCGCCGGCGCCCTGCTCGAGCAGGGCGGTGATGAGCACCGACGGTATGCCGGCCAGGCCGAACCCGCCCACCGCGATGCTGCTGCCGGGCGGTATGTCCGCGACCGCGGCTGCCGCAGAAGCGACGATCTTGTCCATGTCAGCCGGCTCCTCGCCCTCCTGCCGCCGGCGTCCCGGGCCTGCGGCGGCACCGGGGCGGATGCGCCGGCGCGGTGGGAGAACAATGACACAACGCCCGAGCCGGCGAAGCGCCGGAGGCAAGGAGGGGAACAGATGACCGGACCCGAGCACACAGCCTTCGACGTCGCAGCGCTGCGGAGGCACTTCCCGGCGCTGGCGCAGGGCGCGGCGCACTTCGACGGACCGGGCGGATCACAGGTGCCGGCCGAAGTGGGCGCCGCCGTGGCGGCCACCTTGACCGCCGCCATCGCCAACCGCGGGCGGACCACCGCCGCCGAGCGGTACGCCGACGACGTGGTGGTCGGAGCCCGCTCGGCAATGGCGGACCTGCTGGGTGCGGATCCGGGCGGCATCGTGTTCGGCCGGAGCATGACGGCTCTGGCGTTCGACTTCGCCCG
The DNA here is from genome assembly GCA_964242105.1 of uncultured Nakamurella sp. Taxonomy (GTDB): domain Bacteria; phylum Actinomycetota; class Actinomycetes; order Mycobacteriales; family Nakamurellaceae; genus Nakamurella. Next base: position 26,843 of record CAXTBG010000045.1, read on the forward strand.
CACGCTGGCCAAGACCTGGCAGCCGGGCGACGAGGTGGTGGTGACCCGCCTGGATCACGACGCGAACATCCGGCCCTGGACGATCGCCGCCACCGCCGTCGGCGCGGTGGTGCGGTGGGTCGACTTCGACCCGGTGTCCGGCGAGCTCCCGGTCGACGCGATCGCCGCCGCGTTGTCCGGGCGCACCCGGCTGGTCGCCGTCACCGGCGCGTCGAACCTGATCGGCACCCGGCCCGACCTTGCTGCGATCGGTGCGCTGGTGCGCGAGACGGGAGCGTTGTTCGTGGTGGACGGCGTGCACCTGACGGCGCACGCGCCGGTCGACGTCCCGGCGACCGGCGCCGACTTCTACCTGTGCTCGCCGTACAAGTTCCTCGGCCCGCACTGCGGCGTGCTGTCGGCCGCCCCTTCACTGCTGGAACGGCTCGAGCCGGACAAGCTCCTTCCGTCCGGCAACGCCGTTCCGGAGCGCTTCGAGCTCGGCACGCTCCCGTACGAACTGTTGGCCGGCACGACCGCGGCGGTGGACTTCCTGGCCGCGCTGGGTACCGGGGCGGATCGCCGGCAGCGGGTGGTGGCGGGGATGGCGCTCATCGAGCGGCACGAGGACGAACTGCGGGAGCGGGTCGAGCACGGCCTGGCGCAGATCCCCGGGATCCGGCTGTGGTCCGTGGCCAAGGTGCGCACGCCCACCCTGCTTCTCACCTTCGACGACCAGGGCGCCGGCGATGCGTCGCGCTTCCTGGCGCAGCGGGGCGTCAACGCACCGGCCGGTTCCTTCTACGCCCTGGAGGCCTCGCGCCACCTGGGGCTGGGAGACGCCGGAGGTCTGCGCGTCGGGCTCGCCCCCTACTCGAACACCGACGACGTCGACCGGCTGGTGGACGGCCTCCGGGAGTTCGCGGCGACCTCCTGAGTCGTGGTCAGCGCCCGCCGGGGGTGCTGACCGCTGGATGCTCGGGTCAGATGGCACGAGCCGAGAAGTCGGTCAGCAGCGTCGGCAGCGCGGCGTCGAACCCGGCGATGTCGAGCATGCCGGGGTCGGCCGGGTCGGCGATGGTGAAGTCCGTCGCCGTCAGACCCACGACGACCAGCCGGGCGTCGATCCCCGACTTCTCCCGGTACTGCCGGAGGGCCTGGTGCGGGTGGGTCGTGCCGGCCCAGGTCTCGTTGTCGGTGTAGACGACGAACGTGTCGACCTCCACCTCGTTCGCGGTCGCCCACTTCATCGGCAATGCGCAGTCGGTCGCGTCGAACGGCAGGCCGGAGATCGCCTTCAGGACGTCGTCCAGGCGCTGCCGGGGCGTGATGGGCAGCGGCGAGATGCCGGGCAGGCGGACGCCGCGCCGCCGCAGCTTCGGCACTCTTCCGCCATTCGACGCGGTGAAGCCCACCACCGTCGTCTTCGGCTCCGTGGCCGCGGTGACCAGGGCCAGGGCGGCGGACACCTCCCGTGCGCTGATCGCGAGACCGGACACGCGCACCGCCATCGATCCCGACACGTCCAACGCCAGCAGCGTCCGGGCATTCGCCGGCCGGACCGACGCGAAGGCGGCGTAGAAGGCGGCGTCGAGCGCATCGACGACGTGGCCGACCGGTTCCCACGACGACTGACCCCTGGCGGACGCGCCCGAGGCATAGGTGCGGGCGGCCACCAGGACGTTCACCGGGTGCACCCTGGCCTTGCGCAGCCGATCGGTGTCCGTGAGCTGAGCGGTGACCAGCTCGAGCGTGTTCGACAGCGGTGCGAGCAACCCGAGCCGGGTCAGTCGCGGGAGCTGCCGCAACAGGGCGGTCTGCGGGATGCCGTTGTCCAGCAGCTTCGCCCACACCTCTGCCTCAGCCAGGGCCGCGTCGGGCAGCATCTCCCAGGACAGCGACGGATGACGATCCAGGATCGCCACCCACTCGCCTGATGTCGTCGCGGACTGCGCCTGCCGGAAGCCCTCCACCAGTCCGGGACCTGTCTCGCTCCGCCCGCAGATCCAGTCGAAGAGCTGCTTGCGGTCGGCGTCGTCGGTGACCGGGTGGGCAAGGCGCAGCAGGTCGCGGTGCGACCAGCCCTCACGCTGCCGGTACTTGACCGCCTGGTAGGCGACTGCGTCGACCGGCTTCGACAGGTACCAGTCGCTGACCGCGCGTCGCAGACCTCGGCCCCATCCGCGGAACTGCTCGACGTAGCCGGCGAACAGGAACAGGTGCGTACCGGTCCGGGCGACCGCAGGGAGGGCCGCCAGAGCGGCCTTGCGGCCTTCGGCGTCGCCCAGCGCCGCAGCGGCGGCCAGGGAGAACAGGGCAGCGTTGTTGCGCGGAGCGCGCCCGGACGTGGAGAGGGAGACGACCTCGTCGACCAGCTCGGTGCACCGGTCGCGTGCCCAACCGAGGACGACCCGGGCGTTCGCCTGGGTCAGCGTCCGCTCGGTGGCGTAGTAGGTGCCGCCGTCGGTTCCCAGTACCAGGAACCGCCGAAGCCGTTCCACCGGGTCGACGGTGAACGTATAGCCGCCCGCACTGTTCTTCTCCTGGCCCTGTTCGGCCGGCTGGGACTGGGGAGTCGTCCGCAGATTGATGGCGCTGAGTGCGTCGGGCACCGCCTGAATTCCTCTCGTTGTGTTCGTCGGGCCCGTGCGGGCATGTGTGTGAAGGCCGGAAGGCGCTCTGCCGCTGAGCTATACCGGTCGAAACCGGCAGCAGGAGTCGAACCTGCGACATCCCCAGTGAAAGTGGTAACCGATCTTCTCCGGCCCGCACGGACCGACAAACGGGGGCGACGGGCATGGGGTGAGTCCGGGCAGCCCATTGCTCCACCACTGAGCTACCGGAGAACCGGGCGGGAATCGAACCCGCGACCTGTGGGTCCGAAAACCGAAGCTCTCCGGCCCGTCGCTACTGCTATTCAATTGGACGCAGGCGGAGTCGTGACGGCCGTCGGTATTCGTTCGGCGACGGGAACACCGACAGCGCCCCCGACCCAGCAAACCCCCCGGCCCACCCGCAATCGCGAGTCTAGAGCCTTACACCCGCTCGGCCAACAGGTTTTCCGGCAACCGGTGCAGCGGACATGCCGCCGGCCGGTCGGGGTCTGGCAGGATCGGCGCGCATGAGGACCAGCGCCGGACTGCTGTTGTTCCGGAGGGTTTCGGGCGCTCCGGAGGTGCTGCTCGTCCATCCCGGCGGGCCGTTCTGGGCCAAGAAGGACGCGGGGGCCTGGTCGATTCCCAAGGGCGAATGCGACCCGGGGGAGGACGCGCGGGCCGCCGCCGTGCGGGAGTTCACCGAAGAATTGGGGTCGCGCCCGCCGGAGGCCGACGCCATCGAGCTCGGCGCGTTGCGTCAGTCGTCCGCCAAGACCGTCGTCGCCTTCGCCATGGAGGCCGACTTCGACGCCAGCAACATCCGCAGCAACACCATCTCCATTCCCTGGCCGCCGCGGTCGGACCGGATGCTGGAGATCCCCGAGGTGGATCGCGCGCAGTGGTGCGGCATCGACGCCGCCCGCGGCCTGCTGGTCAGGGGGCAGGTGCCGTTCCTGGATCGCCTGCTGGCGCACCTCGGCTGACCCCGACGGGGAAGGACTCGTCGGGGCGCCAGGACTTTCGCCACTCCACACTGCCGGCCGCCATGGGTTCGCCGCATCCGCTGCAGTTGTCCGGCGTGGTGGTCACCGCACCGCAGGCCGCGTGGACGATCTGCATCGAGACGTCGACATCGGCGTGCGGACGGTACTTCTCGCCCCAGAGCACCAGGGCGTTGAGCACCGGCAGCAGGTCCGCGCCGGCATCGGTCAACAGGTATTCCTCGCGGGTCCGGTTGCCGTCCCGGTAGGGCGACCTGGTGAGCAGACCGGCCTCGACCATCGCCTGGAGTCGGCGACTCAATACGTTGTCCGCGATGCCGAGCTCGGTGCGGAACTGCTCGAACCGGCGGATCCCGGACAACGCCTGGCGGATGATCAACATCACCCACGGGTCGCCGACGACGTCCAGGGAACGGGCGATGGGGCACCGCTCGCTCGACCAGTCCGACCGCAGCGGCACCGTCGTATCCTCCACTCGTCGTTGGTATCGGTTGGGCGTGGCGGCCGTCACTTGCCCGGATCGCCGTGTTGTCACTAGTGTTCTCCATCGACTGGCTATCGTCAAACAAGCCAGCTGTATGGAGGATCGATGACCGAGCGATCGGTGCGCCGCAGACCAACACTGCACCCGGCCTTCCTGGTGGCCGCCGTCGCGTTCATCGCACTGCTCGGCGCGGCGGGCTTCCGGGCGGCGCCCAGCGTGCTGATGATTCCGCTGCAGGCCGAGTTCGGCTGGTCGCGGGCCCTGCTCTCGGTGGCGGTCGGCGTCAACCTCGTGCTGTTCGGGTTGACCGCACCGTTCGCCGCCGCGCTGATGGACCGTTTCGGCATCCGCCGGGTGGTGTCGTGTGCGCTGCTCCTGGTGTCGGCGGGCAGCGGCCTGACGGTGTTCGTCCATCACCAGTGGGAGCTCGTGCTGTGCTGGGGCGTGCTCGTCGGGCTGGGGACCGGTTCGATGGCGCTGGTGTTCGCGGCGACGATCGCCTCCCGGTGGTTCGTGCGGCGCCGGGGGCTGGTGATGGGGATTCTCACCGCGGGCAGTGCCACCGGGCAGCTGATCTTCCTACCGATCCTCGCTGCGGTCACGGTGCACGGCAGTTGGCGGCTGGCATCGCTGATCATCGCCGGGGCCGCGCTGGCGGTGGTGCCGCTGGTGCTGATCTTCCTGCACAACTCGCCGGCCGACCGCGGCGTCACCGCCTACGGCGCGCCCACTGCCGTCGCCGGAATGGAGATCGCCGTCGCGCCGGTCGAGGCCGGAGCAGCGGCGCAGAACTCCGCCAGGCGCGCCCTGCAGGTGTTCGCCATGGCGGCCCGCCACCGGACGTTCTGGGCGTTGATGGCCGGGTTCGCGATCTGCGGCGCGACCACGAACGGCCTGATCGGGACGCATTTCATCCCGGCGGCACACGATCACGGGCTCGGCGAGACGACCGCCGCCGGCCTGCTGGCGGTGGTCGGCATCTTCGACATCGTGGGCACGATCGGATCCGGCTACCTGACGGACCGGGTGAACCCGCGCGTCCTGCTCGCCCTCTACTACGGCTTCCGCGGCGTCGGCCTGCTGATGCTGCCCGGCCTGCTGTCCGACTCGATCCACCCCAGCATCGTCGCGTTCGTCGTGGTGTACGGGCTGGACTGGGTGGCGACCGTTCCGCCGACGGTGGCGCTGTGCCGCCAGGCCTTCGGCGACCAGGGCAACATCGTCTTCGGCTGGGTCTTCGCCTCGCACCAGGTCGGGGCCGCGCTGGCCTCGGTCGGCGCCGGCGTGATCCGCGACCAAAGCGGGGCCTACACCATCGCCTGGTTCGGGGCGGCCGGCATGTGCCTGGTCGCCGCACTCGTGTCGTTCCAGATCAAGAAGCTGCCGACCGCTCTCGTAGGCACGCGGGCCTGAATCCGGAGCCCTGTACCAGCCGGCTCTCGCGGCTGAAATCGGAAGTAGCCGTCGGCACGGCTCCCGCGGCCGGATCAGGAAGCTGCCGACCGCTCGGGTGGGCATGCGCGATGATCGCCGACGACCCGTCCGGTCCGGCTAGCAGCTCGGCCGCCGCAACGGAACTGAGGGGAACTTTGTGCTCAAGGTGTTGCCTTCAACTCTCTGCAAACTGTAGAATCGAACATACGTTCGGAATTGGGGGAGCAGGTGAACGGCAGTTGAGCAGCGGGATGAGCGACGCAGTGCTGGGGGCGGCGGACGAGGGCTGGCCGGCCATCGCAGCGGCTGCGCCCGGCAGCGCATCCTTCGCTGCCGCCATCGGGGCCGATCCCGCAGACATGGCGCCCCGACATCTGATCGATCTCGTGGTGATCACCGAGAAGCTGATCTCGTTCCTGCAGGCCGAGCAGTTCACCGCGATTGCGGAACTCTCCCGTCCGGGCCGCTGTGCGTCGACCGAGACGTTGATGGAACTGCTCCGGCATGAGGCGGGGCGTGCAGCGGATGGGGGCGTGGACCGGGATCCCGCCGTCGTTGCCGCGATGCTGGAGGAGTTGGGCCGCGACCTGGCAGCCGCAGAGGTGTCGGCGGCTCTGCACCAGTCCGGCCTCGGTGCGGCGCGGCGGGTCGACGTCGCGCTCGAGTTGCACGACGAGCTGCCCGCAACGCTGGAGGCCCTGCGCAGCGGCCACATCGATCTGGCCAGGGCGAGAACGATTGCCGACCGCACCCGACTGCTGGAGCCGGAGGATCGCCGCCGCGTGGAGGCCGCCGTGCTGGCGCTGGCCGGTACCCGGACGCCCGGCCAGCTCAACCCGATGATCGATCGCCGGGTGATTGCCATCGATCCCGACGCGGCCAACGAGCGCCACATACGGGCGCGGCTCGAGCGATCCGTCGAGCACAGTCCCGGTACCGACGGGATGGGCGTGATCAGAGCGATCCTGACGGCCGACGGCGCGCTGGACGTTTACGACCTGCTCGACCAACTCGCGAGCAGTTCCCGGGGCACCGACGACCGGCCGGCCACTGCTCGGCGCGCCGACGCGCTGACCGACCTGTGCCTGCAACTACTCACCACCGGCTATGTGGACGTCACTGCGATCCTGGCCGACATGCGAGAGGTTGACGAGCCCACTGCCATCACCGATCCCGCTCAGCCCGAACCAGCCGACGACACCAAGGACCAACCGGCCGACGACACCGAGCCCGAAACGGCCGACAACACCGAGCCCGAACCGGCCGACGATGCCGAGGCCGACCCAACCGATCGGGCTGATGTCGACGCGCGGGGCCAGGTCGGAGTTGACCATGCCGCGGACGCCGACATCTGCCCGACCGAGGAGTCGGACTCCTTGCCGCAAGCGCCGGACACCACGGTCCACCAGGACATCCAGACCCACACGGCGGAGGACATGCCAGGTCTGGCGGCCGACATGCCTGGGGGAGCGACGCCCGGTGAACCCGTACGGCGCAAGCATCCGCTTGTCGTCCGCCACCACGGACGACGCGCCCACCTGAACGTCACCATGACGGCGCAGACACTTGCCGGGTTCGACCGCGACCCGGCCTTCCTGGCCGGGCACGGCGCGATCACGGCGGAACTGGCCGCGGCGATCACCAAGTCGCTGGCTGCGGTGACGGTCGTCGTCGTGGACGGCCAGGGGCAGGCGACAGCGGTGGGCGCAACGACGTACCTGCCCCGCCGGGCGACCACCGAGCCGGTGATCACCGCGGCGGTGACCTGCCGATTCCCGGGGTGCCGACGTCCCGCCGAGCGCTGCGACCTGGACCATCGGGAACCGTTCGACCACCAGGACCCGGATCGAGGGGGACCCACCACACCGTGCAACCTCGATCCACTGTGCCGTCATCACCACCGGTTGAAGACCCACACCGGTTGGGCGGCCGTTCGCGACCTCGACGACGGCCTCACCATGCGCTGGGTCAGTCCGAGCGGTCGGCGTTATCTCCAGCATCCCCACGAACACGCGATGCCGGACGCGGAACGCCTGGCCGTCCAGCGGTTCGACGCAGGCACCGACCGCTAGAGCGGTGAGCCGCAGGTTGCCCTGCTCGCCGTGCAGACCGGAAACGCCACAGAGGTGGAGGGGTCCGCGCTCCCGCACACGTGTACCGACTGCGCGGCGAGCGGACCGAGCCTTGCCCAGCTGACCCGAGCTGCCATCGAACCGCAGCCGGGGGCGTCGGGCGGGGAGCGACTGGCTCATCAGCCGCCGATTCTGTCGCCGTACGCAGTGCGGACCTACCGGATCGGATTCGCATCGCCGAGCGCTCTGCCGGACGATGACGACGACTACGACCTGAGCACCGATGCCGACTACGAGCCGCCGACCGACGCCTTCCTCAAACGCTTCTGCCCGGAGCACTACGAGCACGTCCGGCGCCTGCGGTACGCCGAGGAACATCCCGACCCCGACGTACCGACGTTCTGACCGATCGACGCCGACGACTGTTCACGGTCAGACCGCGACCACTGCTCACAATGAGCTGGGCGCTCGGTCGTTCTCCCGCCACCACAGCACGGCGGCCAGCAGCAGCAGGGTGATCACGTGCACGCCGGTGCACCACAGGCAGATGGCGTCGACCTTGAACAGCTCGACATAGATCAACCACAGCGCCGCGACGATCCCGATCACGGCACCGACAAGCCGCAGTAGGCCGAGTGGTTCGGCGAACCGGGCCGGTGCACAGAGCAGCATCATGGCGAGGAAGAACCCCAGACCGGCGACCGCGACCGGGACGCCTGCGACTACCGACCATTCGCTCGTCGTGACCTTGAGGCAGTTGACGGTGCCGCTGCCGGAACAGGCGAGCGTCTCCGAATCGGTGAAGTGCTCGAACGTGAGGTAGGCAGACACCAGCGTCCCGAGCGCCGCCAGTCCGAACGCGGCCCAGGCCGGGGCCGAGCGGACCGAGGTCCGGTGTGCCCTGTCGGCGGTTCGGCCCGGCGGATGGCGGGTGCTCATCCCGGCAGCTTCGCGGTCGTGACCGCCGATGACGTGCACACCGCGGTGGGCTGGTTGCCGGTCATCTTGCACACGGCGGCCGTCATCACGTTCGCCGCGCCGAGCACCTGTTTGGCCACCTCCGTCGACGGGTTCGCCATCTGCGCGGCGATCTGCGCCTGGGTCAGGTTCTGCAGCACCGATACATGGAAGGTTGCGCCCAGCACCACATACCGGTTGCCGAAATCGACGAACGGGATCGACCCGGCGGAGTCGAAGGTCTGCTGCACCTGCAGGTCGGCGGGAGCCAGCCTGTCGAGCGGGGTGAACCCGCCGGTCCCGTCCGGGACGTTGCTGGTGGTCTCGACCCCCGTGAAGGACAGCAGCGAACTGCTGTAGGTGGCGCCGGAGAACGACAGGCTCGCCGTTCCAGGGTAGACGTCCGTCGTCGACGAGCTGGTGGTGCCCAGGTTGTTGAAGGTGCCGAACCTGGACAGCGCGGCGACGACCGCCCAGCGTTCGCCGGCGCAGAAGGGGCAGTATTCCGCGCCGACGTAGAGCACCCGCGGCTTGCCGTGGGCGGTCAGCGGCTGTCCGCTCACCGCGGTCGGTGGATAGCCACCGGCGCCGGCCCCCACCGCGTCGAACACCGATGCCGGGATGGCCTTGAGCTTATTGCCCAACACCGTCCCCGCTGTCACGGACCGTGCGGTCGATCCGGTAGCGGTCGATCGGGTGGTCGATCCGGTAGCCGTCGATCGGGCGGGCATCGATCCGGTGGCGGTGGACCCGGCGGGTGACGACCCGGTGGCCGAAGGCCCGCTACCCGCCGATCCGGTGGCGGTCGATCCGGCAACCGCCGTCCCGCCGCCTGGTGAGGCGCCCGCCGTGGACGCGCCGGCGATCGTCGGCGATCCGCCGGTGACCGCCGGATGCTGGCTGGCCCGTACGACGACCAGACCGACGACCACCAGTACGACGACCAGTACCGGCGCGCCGACCGAGAGCAGTAGCCGGCGTCGATGGTCACGCCGGCGTGTGGCAGCCAGCTGCGCAGCCCGGGCCTTGCCGACCGGTGGGTGCGGTGACCTGTTGTTGACCACGTCGTGCCACTCGTTTCCTGCGTTGTCCGGCCCCGGTCGTCGAGGCCCCGATCGTCGAATGCGGGTGTTGCCAGCGCTCAGCATGCTGCTCGAAGGTTCCACGGCGCGTGGGCGGCACCTGGGAAGTGTCGGTGACCGCGGTCCAGCAGCCGCCGGCTCGCCCCTAGGGTGAGGGAATGCCGACCGTACCGACGCCCCAGCATGCCCTGCCCTCTGGATTCGGCGCGCGCTCGACAGCGCACGAGGTGCTCGACGGCATCGACCTGGCCGGCCGGACCGCCGTCGTCACCGGTGGTTACTCCGGGCTCGGCCTGGAGACGGTGCGGGCGCTGTGCGGCGCCGGCGCCGAGGTGGTGGTCCCGGCCCGCCGGCCGCCGTTGGCCAGGGACGTGCTCGCCGACCTGGGCGGACGGGTGACGGTCGACGAGCTCGATCTGTCGGACCTGAACTCCGTGCACGCCTTCGCACAGCGCTTCCTGACCAACGGAACCGGCATCGACATGCTGATCAACAACGCTGCGATCATGGCCAGTCCGCTGGTGCGGGTCGGGCCGGGTTGGGAGTCGCAGTTCGCCACCAACCACCTCGGTCACTACGTCCTGACGAATCTGCTGGCGCCGGCCCTGCTGGCCGACGGCGGCGCCCGGGTGATCGCACTGAGTTCCACCGGCCACAAGCTGTCCGGCATCCGCTTCGACGACCCGCAGTTCGACACCGGCTACGACAAGTGGCTCGCCTACGGCCAGGCGAAGACTGCGAACAGTCTGTTCGCCGTGCACCTGGACCGGCTGGGTGCCGGGGCCGGTGTGCGGGCATTCGCGGTGCATCCGGGCGGCATCATGACCGAGCTGCAGCGGCACCTGCCGCGCGAGGAGATGATCGCCTCCGGGTGGATGGACGAGGACGGAACGGTCAACGAGCGGTTCAAGACCCCCGAACAGGGCGCCGCGACCTCCACCTGGGCCGCGACCTCGACCCTGCTGGACGGTCTCGGGGGCGTCTACTGCGAGGACTGCGACATCGCTGAGCCGACGGTGCCCGGATTGCCCGGCGCGCGTGTATCCGGGGTGGACGCGCATGCCGTCGACCCGGTCGCCGCCGAGCGACTCTGGGCCCTGTCGGCAGAGCTGACCGGCGTGGACGCCTTCGGCTGAGCGGCCGGTGCGTGCGCGTGGCTGCCGCCGGGGATCGACGGTGACTCAGTGCGCGAGCGTCTTGAGCAGCACCACGGCGAGTCCGAGCACCACCAGCGAGGCGATCAGCACCACCTTGCGCAGGAGTGAGAGCGACGTGTGCCGCACCGTCAGGAACGCGAACAACCCCATCTCCGCCACCAGCACCCAGACCGCCGACCAGACTGCGGTATGCGCCGACAGCACGCGGAGGCCGGCGAGCGCGAGGAGCACCAGCGGGACGGCCGAGGCCGCCATGATCTGGCCGGACACCCAGAAGATGTGCCGCAGCTCCCGTGCGTCAGGGGTCGACCCGTGCGCCCCGAGATGGGCCACCACCTCGGCCAGCACGCTGGCCGCCCACAGCCCACCCGTTGCCACCACCACGTCGAGGACGTTGCTCCACGGGTGGGCGAGCGCCGTGTCACCGGTGATCACCAGCAGGGTGGACAGGCACGCGATCGAACCGTAGATCCGCTCCCGCAGCGCGGAGGCAGCCACGCTCAGCGGCAGGTCTGCCGGGAGCCGCCCGAGCAACGGAGTCGGCGCCGTGTTCTCCGCGTCCGGCTCCGCCGCGGCATCGGCGGGCACCGACGGGACGTCCACGTCGTGCAGTCAAGCAGCGCGGGCCCAGCCAGGCAATGCCCGCACCGGCCCGAGCGCTCGCCGCCGGTGGGCTGGGCAATGCCCGAACCGGCCGGCCGGGCAATGCCGAACCGCCCGGCCGGCACGGCCGCCAATGCCGAACCGCCCGTCCGGCACGACCGAGGCACCGCCGGCCGCGAACGCGAGGTCAGAGAAATGCGCCGACGTCATAGCCCAGCGCGACGGCACCTAGCCCGGCGAACACGCTGACCAGCACGTTCGCTATAGCCAGCGGCCGGGAGCCCTGCTCGGACAGCCGCACCGTCTCGTAGGACAGGGTGGAGTACGTGGTCAGCGCTCCGCAGAAGCCGGTGCCGACCAGGAGACGAAGGTCGGACCCGGGATCGCTCAGCGTGGCGCCGGCGACGAGGCCCAGGACCAGACTGCCGGCCACGTTGGCGGTCAGCGTGCCCCACGGAAAACCAGCTCCGGTGCGCTTCTGCACCGCCCGGTCGGTCAGGTAGCGCAGCGGCGCGCCCACCGCGGCACCGGCCGCGACCAGCAGGTAGGCGAGCATCAGGCGTCCCGCCGGGTCGGCAGCCGCCGGGTCAGCGCCATCCCGGAGGCCGCGGCGGCGACCGATCCCGCCGCGGTGACGGCGGCGTAGAGCAGCCCGGTACCGACCCGGCCGTGCGTCAGCAGCGTCTGGACGTCAAGGGCGTAGGTCGAGAACGTGGTGAACCCGCCGAGCACGCCGGTGCCGAAGAACGGGCGGAGCAGCGGATGCGGGGTGATCCGTTCGGTGATCAACACCAGGAAGGTGCCGATCACCAGGCACCCCAGCAGGTTGATGGACAGCGTGGCGGCGGGGAAGCCGCTCGGTGGCGTCGGCCACCACCGGCCGATCTGGTAGCGGGCCAGCGCGCCGATCACCCCACCGACCGAGATGACGCCCAGCACCGGCCAGGTACCGGCGATGGGGAGAGGCTGCCGGGATGCTCCCGGCGACTCGGCATCGGCCACCGGCCAGACCTTACCGAGCGCAGCGGGGGCCGCCCCGTCGGTGCGCGAATACCGGTCGCCGACCCGGATAGCATCGATGGACCAGCTGGACCCGTTCCAGACCCCGGAGTGCGCCCGCCCTCCCTGCCCGAGGAGTCTTGCCGTGTCTCTCGCCTCCCGCCCCCCGGTCGCTGCGCGCGTGCGGGTTCCGGCGGGCACGAGCGCCTCGCAGGCGGTGGGCGAGGCCGGACTGCCACGCAGCGGCCCGGACGCCATCGTCGTGGTGCGCGACGGCGACGGTCGGCTCCGGGACCTGGCCTGGACCCCGGACGTCGACACCGAGGTGGACGCCGTCCCCGCCGGGTCGGAGGACGGCCGCTCGGTGATCCGGCACTCCGCCGCGCACGTGCTCGCCCAAGCCGTCCAGCAGCAGTTCCCGGACGCCAAGCTGGGCATCGGGCCGCCGATCCGCGACGGCTTCTTCTACGACTTCGCAGTGGACAAGCCTTTCACCCCCGACGATCTCGTCGCGCTCGAGAAGCGCATGCGACAGATCGTCAAGGCCGGACAGCGGTTCTCCCGGCGGGTGCTCGGTTCGGTGGCGCAGGCGAAGGCCGAGCTGGCGGGCGAGCCGTTGAAGCTGGAACTCGTAGACCTCAAGTCGGCGTCGGCGGACGGTGATCCGGCCGGCGAGATCGACGCCGACGTCATGGAAGTCGGCGCGGGCGAGCTCACCGCCTACGACAACCTGCACGCGCACACCGGCGAGCGGATCTGGGGCGACCTGTGCCGCGGTCCGCACCTGCCGACCACCAGGCACATCCCGGCGCTCAAGCTCACCAAGTCTTCCGCCGCCTACTGGCGCGGCGACCAGAAGAACGCTGCGCTGCAACGCATCTACGGCACCGCGTGGGAAAGCCAGGAAGCTCTCGATGCGTACCTGCTGGCACTGGCCGAGGCGGAGCGGCGGGACCACCGCCGGCTGGGCACCGAACTCGACCTGTTCAGCTTCCCGGACGAACTCGGTTCCGGGCTGGCCGTCTTCCACCCGCGCGGCGGCATCATCCGCAACGAACTGGAGCAGTACTCGCGGCTCCGGCACATCCAGGCGGGCTACCAGTTCGTCAACACCCCGCACATCACCAAGGGTGGGCTGTTCGAGACCTCCGGGCACCTCGACTGGTATCGCGAGGGCATGTTCCCGGCGATGCACCTGGATGCCGAGTACGAGGCCGGTCCCGACGGCGGCCAGGTGGTCCGCAAGCCCGGACAGGACTACTACCTCAAGCCGATGAACTGCCCGATGCACAACCTGATCTTCGACGCCCGCGGCCGCTCCTACCGGGAGTTGCCGCTGCGGTTGTTCGAGTTCGGCACCGTGTACCGGTACGAGCCGTCCGGGGTGATCCACGGCCTGACCCGGGCCCGCGGCTTCACCCAGGACGACGCCCACATCTACTGCACCCGCGAGCAGATGCGCGAGGAACTCACCAGCCTGCTGGTGTTCGTGCTCGACCTGCTCGCCGACTACGGGCTGGACGACTTCTACCTGGAGCTGTCCACCCGCAACCCGGAGAAGTCGGTCGGCACCGA
>CAXTBG010000046.1:0-12751 GCA_964242105.1 uncultured Nakamurella sp.
CGCACATGTGGTTCGGCGACCTGGTGACCATGCGGTGGTGGGACGACCTGTGGCTCAACGAGTCCTTCGCCACCTGGGCGTCGGTCGTGGCGCAGAACTCGGCCACCGAGTACACCAGCGCGTGGACGACGTTCGCCAACGTCGAGAAGTCCTGGGCCTACGTCCAGGACCAGCTGCCCTCGACGCACCCGATCGCCGCCGACATGGTCGACCTCGCCGCGGTGGAGGTGAACTTCGACGGCATCACCTACGCCAAGGGCGCCAGCGTGCTCAAGCAGATGGCGGCGTACGTCGGCTTCGACCAGTTCCTGGCTGGCCTCGGCAACTACTTCCGCAGCTTCGCCTTCGGCAACGCCACCCTGGCCGACCTGATGCTGCACCTGACGGAGGCCTCCGGCCGCGACCTGTCGCAATGGACGAAGGACTGGCTCCAGACCACCGGCATCAACGAGCTGCACGCCGATTTCGCGGTGGGAGCCGACGGCACCTACACCTCCTTCGACGTGGTGCAGGGCGGCGCCACCCCGGGGGCCGGCGAGCTGCGCACCCATCGGCTGGCCGTCGGCGTCTACCGGGACGGCGAGGACGGGCGGCTGGCGCGGACCGAGCGGGTCGAGCTGGACGTGGCCGGCGAGCGGACCGCGGTGCCCGGGTTGGTCGGTGTACCGGCCGGCGACCTCGTGCTGGTGAACGACGACGACCTGACCTACTGCAAGCTCGCGCTGGACGAGCGGTCGTTGCACACGGCGATCGAGCGGGTCGGCGACCTGCGCGACTCCCTGCCGCGGACCCTGCTGTGGTCCGCGGTGTGGGAGATGACCAGGGATGCCAAGATGCGGGCGCGCGACTTCGTGGCATTGGCGCGCAACGGCATCGGGCGTGAGGACCAGATCGGCGTCGTCCAGCGCGTGCTGTCGCAGATCGGCCTGGCCATCGGCAGCTACGCCGATCCCGAGTGGGCCGCCGCTGCGGGGTGGCCGGCGTTCACCGCGACGCTGCTGGAACTCGCCACGACCGCAGAGCCCGGTAGCGACGTGCAGCTCGCCGCGGTGAACGCGCTGTCCTCCGCGAAGCTGTCCGCCGAGCAGCTGGACATCCTGGCCGGCTGGCGCGACGGTTCGGCACCGCTCTCCGGCCTGACCGTCGACCTCGACCTGTCCTGGACGCTGCTCAACGCGCTGGTCGCCCACGGCGCGGCCGGGACGGCCGAGATCGAGGCGGCGACCGCAGCGGACCCGACGGCCTCCGGCGCGCGCCGGGCGATGACCGCCATGGCGCTGCGCCCGGACGCCGCGTCGAAGGCGGCGATCTGGGAGCGGTTGATCGAGGACGACGGTATGGCCAACGCCCTGCAGGACGCGGCGATCGGCGGCTTCTCGCACCCCGCGCAGGCAGAGCTGCTCACCGGGTACGCCGACAAGTACTTCGCCGTGGTCGACCAGGTCTGGGCCCGGCGGAGCATCGAGGTGGCCCAGAAGGTCGCCGTCGGTCTGTATCCCCGTTGGTCGATCTCGGAGGAGACGGCGGCCGCGGCCGCCGCGTGGGAGGCCGGCGACCACGCCCCCGCGCTGAAGCGGTTGGTGTCCGAGGGCCGGTCCGGCACCGAGCGGGCGCTGCGCGCCCGGGCCGCTGACCGGGCCTGAGGAGTGGCAGTGTGGTGCGGTCCGGTGCGGAAGATCCACCGCTCCGGGCGAGGCGCCCGAGTGATCTCCCGGCGGCCGCGCCGCCCAGCCCTGAGCGCTAGCGGCGCAGCAAGACCTCAGCGCTAGCGGCCCAGCCGGGTTGGGCTGCCGCGGCTCAGCCCAACCACACCGGCAGCGGCGCGGCCAGGCTGAGCGGGCCGCAGTGGCGCGGGTGGTGCGGCCGGGCGGCTTGCCCGGCTGGTGCACTGCTACCAGGTGGTGCGGTCCGGCAGCGTGCCGGCCTGGTCGGCCAACGTCCGGATGGCATTGACCAGGGCGCCGTGCAGATCGCCGTTGCCGGCGGCGGACACCACGTTCAGCACGGCGAGACGGGCCGCGCGATCGGAGATCCGCAGGGCCGCGACCGTTCCGGTCACCACTTCGACGATCCGCTGTGAGGGCGAGAGCGCGACCAGCACGCCGTTGGGGGCGTCACTGCCGAGGCCGGCGTGCAGGCTCAACGCCGTCGCGCGGGAATCGGCACCCAGATCACCCAGGTACGCCGAGAACCGGAGCCCGGTCACTTCTTCGGCGCTCTCGATCACCTCGTCGAGCATCATCAACTGCTTGCTGTCGAACGGTGATTCGGCGTAGCCGGTCGGGCCGGCCACGCGCGGTTGCCAGTGTTCGATCGCCTGGTCGTCGATGTCCCGCTTGACGATTTCACCAGGTGCCACGTGCGCCTCCTTCGGTTCCGGCTACCACCAGCGCCGGGTCGGCAGCGGGGACGGGATAGTCGCCGGCCCACCACTGGTCGGGGTAGTCCCAACTCGTCCCGGGTTGGTATCCCGGGCGCTTCTTCGCGCGCCCGGGAAGCATCGAGAACAGCGCTATCACCAGGTACAGCGCCAGCGGGATCGCGACGAAGATCGCCACGGTTTGCAGGATGGTCACCCATTCACGCTAGCCGATGACGCCCCTGGGCGAGGCGGCGGGGGACTCGGACCTGGCCCGGCCAGTGCACTGTCGGCGGGGCTCTCAGACCGGGCCCGACCCATGCGGCGTCGGCGGGGACTCACACCGGGCCCGGCCCGTGCGGTGTCGGCGGGGACTCAGACCGGGCCCGGCCCATGCGGTGTCGGCAGCGCCGTCTCCGGGGTGGTACCGGCTGGACGACCGGCCCGGTCGGTGCCGTCGGTCGTGTGGTCTCTGGGATCTGTTCTTTTGCCGCCGTCGGTCGAGTGGGTGCCGTTGCGGCCGTCGGTGCGGTTGCTGCCGTCGTGACGGCCGTCGCTCCCGCTGCTGCCGTCGGTCCCGCTGCTGCCGTCGGTCCGGTCGGTGCCGTTGCGGCCGTCGGCCCCGCTGCTGCCGTCGACGCCCCGGTGGCCGTCGGCGGGACGGTCGCCGTGCAGGAAGAAGGCGGCCGTCACGGCACCGAGCCCGAGCACGACCAGGCCTGCCACGACGAACACCGACGGAACCGTCGTTGTCTGCCCGAG
Organism: uncultured Nakamurella sp.; assembly: GCA_964242105.1. GTDB lineage: Bacteria > Actinomycetota > Actinomycetes > Mycobacteriales > Nakamurellaceae > Nakamurella. The sequence goes on from CAXTBG010000046.1 coordinate 3,122, forward strand.
CACTCCGCCGAGAGCGGTGCCCACCGGCAGCGCACCCCAGGAGATGGCCCGGAAGGTGCTCGACACCCGGGCCATCATCCCGTCCGGTGTGCGGCGCTGCCGCCGCGTCGCAGACAGCACATTCCACGTGCCGCCGGCCAGGCCCATCAGGAAGAAGGCACTCCAGGCCACTGCAGGTTCCGGGAACAGCCCGAGCACGACGAGCGTGGCGCCGATGGTCATGACGGCGGCCAGCAGCACCGGGCCGTGCCGGCGACCCGTCGCCCATCGCCCCACCACCGCGGCGGCGAGCAGCAGGCCGACGCTGTAGGACGCCAGCAGTGTGGGGTACAGGCTGTCGGGCAGATGCAACGAGGCCGACGAGTAGACCACCAGTACCCCTTCCGCCGCGGCGATCGCCCCGGCCATCACCGCCACGGTGAGAACCAGCCCCCGCAGGTCGGGATTGCCGAAGATGACGCGAAATCCGTCCACCACGGTCAGCCGCCGCTCCGGCGAAGTTCGGGAAACCGGCAGCGCCGACGTCACGGCGTTTCCTGCCGGCGGCGCCGGAGCAGCCGCCGTACCTCCATCGGTCGGCGACGGCCCCGCCGGGGCCGAATCGGCGCGCAGGCCGAGCACCCACAGCGCGGTCGCGGCGAAGACGCCGGCCGACACCGCGAACGGCAGCCAATGGGCAACACCGAACAGCGCGCCGGCGACCAGCGGGCCGAGCAGGTCCAGCCCGATGTTCTCGGAGCTGACGAAGCGGGCGTTCGCCCGCTCCAACTGATTGGCGGGCACCATCCGCACGAGCAACGACTGCGCGGCGCTGTCGGCGAAGGTCTCCGCAGAGGTGAGCACAAAGCCGACAGCGCACAGCAACGCGATGCTGACGGCAGAGGCACCGATCGCGACCACCAGCATCAGCACGGTCGCCGCCCGGCACGCATTGACGGCCGCGAGAACCTTGGCCGCTTCGACCCGGTCCACCAGTACACCGGCCGGCAGAGCCACCAGGAGCCACGGCAGCGCGGTGGCGGCCGCAACCGCGGACACCGCACCTGGTGTCGGACTGGTCGCCAGCGCCAGCAACGGCAGAGCTGCGAACCGCATGCCGTCACCGGTGATCGATGCGAACCAGGCGATCAGCAGGCGCCGGAAGCCGGCGGGGAGACGGTCTGGTCCACCGGGCCGGTCACCTCCACCAGCCCGGTCACGCGCCGGCACGGCACCTCTGAGATCGACTCCTGCGCTGTCCGGGGGCGGTCACGGTCGGCCCGATCAGACCAGCACCACGCAGAAAAGGGCCACCGCGCGTCAACTTCTCTCTGCCGAAACGAGAAGAACGCGGCGCATACGTGTGAAGCAGATCACTATTTCATCCATTCGTGGTGCCGATGGGCGCAGTACATCCCAATGCCGCTCATATCGTTCGGGTGGTCTTACATCTCGGAAGGTGACGACCGGACGAGTGATCTCAGGCTGATGCGACGATTCCAGGCCACAAGATCACTTTCGCTGATCGGGTTCTATACACACAGAGTGTCGGTGGCCAGGTAGGACGAATCGACCCCGAAAAATTATCCCTTACATTAGCCGTAGCACCTTGAGGGCAGGGGCAGCCAGTTTCAGTGTCATCCAGTTCGGCAGTACTCACAAGTATGACACGCCAACAGGTTTCACACGGCATGAATCGTTACCTCGGTACAAATCCATTCTCAGCACTGCATCGCCACCCAACCGTCCCGATCGCCGCCCGGCGTTCGCACCCGAAGGAGAACCACCATGTCGCACTCGTTCGCAGAACTGACCTCCCGTGGCGGCCGTGTCGGCCGTGGCGGTCGCGTGGGCCGCGGTGGCCGTGTGGGTCGCGGTGGACGCGTCGGTCGCGGTGGTCGCGTCGGCTGAATCCGCTAGGTTCATCGGGGCTTTGCCACCCTTACGGCCTAACGGCACTACTTCCGCCGACACCGTGAGCATTCGAGGACCAGAGCCACCCGATCGAGGTGGCGGCGCGTCGACCCGAACCAAAGTGCCAGTCGAGACGGTCACCGGCCGGCAGATGGCGACCGATGAACGCAGGCAAGGCGGTCCGCGTGGTTACACCAGCCGACATCCGCACCGTCGGATCGAAACCGGCAGAGTCCGCCGGCGCACCGCAACGGGACGTCGGCGCAGTCGAGCTAGGCAGCGTCGCTCAACCACGGATGCCAGGCCGGATCGGCATCCTCGGACAGCCAGAGCCGCCCCGACCCGATGCGGCGCGGCGACGACGGCACGAACGGCAACGACCAGCCCAGTTCGGACAGCAGCCGGTCCGCCTTCTTGGCGTTGCAACGACTGCAGCACGCGACACAGTTCTCCCAGGAGTGGGCTCCGCCCCGGCTCCGCGGCACCACGTGGTCGATGGTGTCGCCCTGGCCACGGCAATAGGCGCATCTCTTGCGGTCCCGGCGAAGTATCCCGGCACGCGTGATCGCGGCCACTGGGGCGTAGGGCACGCGGACGAACCTGCGGAGCCGTAGCACCGCCGGTGCGGCCAGCACGAAGCTGGGCGACCGAACCGTCTCACCCGTCGAACGCTCGACCAGGCATTCGGCCTTCCCCGCCAGCAACAGCACCACCGCGCGCCGTCCGTTGACGACCGCCAGTGGCTCGTGGGTCGCGTTGAGCAGCAGCACCCGGCCCACCGCTGTCGCCTGCATGCTCACGCCGCACCACCACCTGCCGATCGGACGCTGTGCGAGGGGAAGGTGCGGCCCGATGGCTGCAACCTCGGACATAGTGAACCTTGCCGACCACCGGCAGTGCCAGAGTTTTCCTTCTCGAATTGAAAACGTTCCCAACTGGGCGGGCGTGGCGTTCGCTGGCCACCGATGCCTGCGCATCGGACAGCTCGTGTCCCGCGCCGACCGCGGGAGGGGACAATGGAACGGTGAGCGCACCCGTGTCCTTCTACGACGAAGTGGGCGGCGGACCCACGTTCGAGGGCATCATCGCCCGCTTCTACGCCATCGTCGAGACCGATCCTGTCCTTCGGCCGCTGTATCCCGATGAAGACCTCGGGCCGGCCGCGGTCCACTTCCGGATGTTCCTCGAGCAGTACTGGGGCGGCCCGCGCACCTACTCCGACCAGCGCGGACATCCGCGCCTGCGGCTGCGGCACGCGCCGTTCACCATCGGCATCGCCGAGCGCGACGCGTGGCTGTCGGCGATGTCACGGGCCATCGACGGCGCCGGGCTCGCCGACTCCGCGCGCAAGCGGCTGTGGTCGTATCTGGTGATGGCTGCCGACAGCATGGTCAACAGCCTGCACTGAGCCCCTCGACCGGCACGGAAAGTGCCGTCGCCGGACCCAGGCAATGGCAGTATCGGCACACGTGACGACCGCTGAACTGCCCAGAGCCTCCGCCGACCACGCTTCCGGGTCCGACTGGTGGGCCGAGACGGTGGGTTACCAGATCTACGTGCGGTCGTTCGCCGATTCCGACGGCGACGGCGTGGGCGATCTGAACGGCATCACCGAGCGGCTCGGCTACCTGGAAGAGCTCGGCGTGCAGACGATCTGGATCACCCCGTTCTATCCCTCGCCGATGGCCGATGCGGGTTACGACGTCAGCGACCCTCGGGACGTGGAGCCGACATTCGGCACCCTGGACCACTTCGACACCCTGGTGACCGCCGCCCATGCTCGCGGGCTCCGCGTCGTCATCGACCTGGTGCCCAACCACACGTCGTCGGCGCATCCCTGGTTCCAGGCCGCCCTCGCTGCGCCGGCCGGCAGCCCGGAACGGAGTCGCTACCTCTTCCGGGACGGCAGGGGCGCCGGCGGGTCCGAGCCGCCCAACAACTGGGCCTCGATCTTCGGCGGCCCGGCCTGGACGCGGGTGCCCGACGGGCAGTGGTACCTGCACATCTTCGACACGGCGCAGCCGGACCTGGACTGGAACAACCCGGACGTCCGGGCGGATCTGGCGCAGACCCTGCGGTTCTGGCTGGACCGGGGCGTCGACGGGTTCCGCATCGACGTCGCGCACGGGATGGCGAAGCCCGACGGCCTGCCCGACGCGCCGCCCGGTGGAGCAGCTTTCGATCCCGGCGCCTTCGCGCGGGCGGCCGCCGAGGCGGCGGCGCAGCACGCGGCGCAGATTGCGGCCGAAGGTGCTGACAGCGTGGAGGACCTGTCCGGGTCGGACGGCGGGGTGGTGCCCATCGCGCACGGCGGGCGCGACCCGCGGTTCGACAACGACGGGGTGCACGAGATCCACCGGTTCATCCGGTCGGTCCTGGACGCCTACCCGGGCCGGATGACGATCGGCGAGGTCTGGGTGGACGACCCAGTCCGGTTCGCCGACTACATCCGCCCCGACGAGCTGCACCAGGCGTTCCACTTCGCCATCCTCGAGGCGCCGTTCGACGCGGCCGCGCTGCGGGTGGCGATCGACACCTCGCTGGCCTCCGCCGCGTCCGTCGGATCGCTTCCGGTATGGACCATGTCGAACCACGACAAGGTCAGGCCGGTGACCAAGTTCGGCGGCGGGCAGATCGGAACGGACCGTGGCCGGGCTGCGCTGCTGGTCGAGCTGGCGCTGCCCGGTTCGGCGTACCTCTACAACGGCGAGGAACTCGGCCTGCCCAGCATCGACGTGCCCGACGATGCGCTCCAGGATCCGACCTGGGTGCGCAGCGGATTCACCGAACGCGGCCGCGACAACTGCCGGCTGCCGTACCCGTGGGACGGCGACCGACCGCCCTACGGTTTCTCCACCACGTCCGACACCTGGCTCCCCGCCCCGCAGGAGTACGGCGCGCTCACCGCCGAGCGGCAGCTGAAGGACCCCGCGTCGACGCTCAACCTGGTCCGACAAGCGCTGCGGCTTCGTGCTTCCCGGCCCGAGCTACGCGGCACCGAGGTCGAGTGGTTCGCCGCGCCGGCGGACTGCTTCGTCTTCGGCCGGCGGGGTGGCGGCCTGGTCTGTGTGCTGAACGCCGGCGAGGTGGCAATCGATCTGCCGGCCGGTGAGCTGTTGCTGGCCTCGTCCGCGGTCGACGGGCAGGGCCGGCTCCCCGGCAACGCCGCCGCCTGGCTTGTCCCGGCCGGCTGACCCCGCGTCTGCGCCACGCACACCGTGCGGACGGGATGGACGCGGCCGCCATCAGTCGGCCGGCTGCCCGACCGCGGCCGGCTGGGACCGGCCGGCTGACGACCCGAGCGCCCGGGGCCGGGGAACCGGCCGGCTGGTCACATCAGCAGCGGCAGCAACGAGTGGCGGCGGCGCAGCACCGCGCCGAACCGCGCGTCCAGCCGCACCCACGAGTCGGTGGCACTGATCCGCACCACCTCGCCATCACCGGTCGGGGCGAACCCCATGCCGGACAGGGCGAACAGCATGCGCAACGGAACGGTGACCCGCATCCCCGCCCCCGCGGCCGTGAGTACCTCCGAATCCAGCAACGAGGTGGACGCGCCGCCCGCCGGCCCGGGATTGTCCTTCGCTGCGGAGACGCCCTGCTCGGCCAGGTCGGCCAGCACCGGCGCCGGAACGTCGTCGACCCTCACCCAGCCGCCCACCGGCGGCAGCTGCGAGCGCCACGCCGCGTCGATCACCGGGCCCGGATCGACCTCGGTGTCCCTGGACACGGCCAACCCGGCGAGCAGGTTGCCGGCGTGCACCGTGACGTCACGGGGCTGCAACCCGGCCGAGACGGTGCGCGAGACCAGCGCGTCGAAGGGGGTGGTGGCGAACATCCGCACCATCTCCCCGTCGGCACGCATCCGGATCGGCCCGGCGGTGTCCCACCGGGACACCCGGCCCGCGAACGCGGCGGCGTCGTCGCGATCGGCCCTGTCGGTCGGCCGGAAGACCGCCATCAGGTCGCCAGGTACTGCGTGAGGAACGACCGCTCAGCGGTGTCCCACCGGCGCGGGCGCCAGTTGACCGGATCCACCGGCACCAGCTGGGTGGTGGCCGTGATCGCGACCTTGTCCTCGGCGGTGACGACGTAGTCGATGGTGGTCGACACGTTCTTCAGCTCCACCACCCCCATCGACACCGTCACGGGCGGGCCGAAGGTGATCGAGTGCTTGTAGTGGATGGAGAGCCGGGACACCACCATGCCGCCGGTCAGGGCCGTTGCACCGCGCCGGGTGGCCTCGGTGAACAGCCAGTCGACGCGTGCCTCTTCCAGCAGCGTCAACGCCCGCGCGTTGTTCACGTGGCCGTAGGCATCCAGATCCGACCAGCGCACCCTCACCTGCGTGGTGTACCGCTGGCCGGACGAAGCTCGGGTCATCTGCGGACACCTCCGGATCTGGACACGCGCTCGCTGCGCATGCGGTGGGCTGGGCAGGTCAGCGGATGATCGACCGGATCTCGCTGGCGGCGACCGACAGCGCGGCGAGGTCGCCGGCCGCCGATGCCGAGATCTCCGCCAGCGTCGTGCGTGCCCGGCCGAGCCGGGCGGCGATCTGCGTCTCCCACTCCGCGATCCGCGTGTCGCCGTCGGCCGCCGGATCCGTTCCGGTCACCACGTCCGCCGTGATCAGGCGCATCGAACGGTACAGGTCGTCGCGCAAGGCCTGCCGGGCCAGCGCGTGCCACCGGTCCCCGCGCTCCAGCGCCGTCACGGCGGACAGGACGCTGTCGAAATCCAGGCGGGCGGACAACCCGTAGTACAGGTCGGCCGTGACCCCCAGGTCGGCACCGACCTGGTTGGCGACTTCGGCGATGTCCAGCACGCTGAAGGTGTAGAGGCAGTAGGACACCCGGGTGGCCAGTTCGGCCGGCGCCCCCATCTGGCAGAACCTCGCCGCGTCGGCGCGCACGTTGTCGTGCTCGACGCCCCGCACCAGCCGAGGCATCCGCGGCGTCAGCGCGACGACGGCACCCGCGTAGCGCTCGATCTCCGCCGCGACGTCGAGCGGGCCCGGTCGGTGGGTCAGCAGCCAGCGCGCGCTGCGGTCCAGCAGGCGGCGCACCTCCAGGTACAGGGCGTCCTGGCAGCCGGAGGACATCACGTTGTCCTGCGCGGCGATGTCGGCCCACAGCTCGCGGAGCCCGAAGACCGAGGTGGCCACCGCATACGCCCGGATGGCGTCGGTGAAGGAGGCGGAGAGCTCCTCGTGCAACCGGAATGCGTACGTGATCCCCGCACCGTTGACGACTTCGTTCACCGTCATCGTGGTGACGATCTCGCGGGCCAGTGGGTGTGCGGCGATGTCCAGCACGCCGGCGTCCGCTGCCGCCCGGAGCTGGCTGGGGAAGTACTCGGCGAGCCGGCCGGCGAACGCCGGTTCGTCCGGCAGGCCGTCGGCCAGCATCGCGACGGACAGGGCGGACTTGACGTACGCCAGCAGCACCGACAGCTCCGGGGAGGTGAGCGGTTCACCGGCGGCGATGCGGGCGCTGATCTGGGTGTGCGAGGGCAGGAACTCCAGGGCCCGGTCCAGCCGGCCGGCAGCCACCAGGGAGTCGATCAGCCGCGAGTGCACGGACAGCATGATCGCCGCGTGATGCCGCGACACCCCGAGCACCCTGTTCTGAGCGGTGTTGTCGGCCAGCACCAGGTCGGCGACCTCGTCGGTCATCGAGGCCAGCAGCTCGTCCCGCCCGGTCGGTGACAGCCTCCCGTCGGCGAGTGCCTCCTGCAGTGCGATCTTGATGTTGACCTCGTGGTCGGAGGTGTCGACGCCGGCGGAGTTGTCGATGGCGTCGGTGTTGATCCGGCCACCGGCACGGGCGAACTCCACCCGGCCCAACTGGGTCACGCCCAGGTTGCCGCCCTCGCCGACCACCTTCGCGCGCAACTCCGACCCGTCGACCCGTACCGCGTCGTTGGCCTTGTCCCCCACCTCGGCGTGCGACTCGCCGCCGGCCTTGACGTAGGTGCCGATCCCGCCGTTCCACAGCAGGTCGACCGGGGCGAGCAGGATGCACCGGATCAGCTCCACCGGCGACAGCGTGGTGACCCCCGGATCGATGCCCAGCGCGGACCGCATCTGGTCGGTCAACGGCACGGTCTTCGCGGTCCGCGGCCAGATGCCGCCGCCCGGGGAGATCAGCGCGGCGTCGTAGTCCGCCCACGACGAGCGCGGCAGGTCGAACAGCCGCCGGCGCTCGGCGAAACCGGCCGCGGGGTCCGGCGTGGGGTCCACGAAGACGTGGCGGTGGTCGAAGGCCGCCACGAGAGCGATGTGCTCCGACAGCAGCATGCCGTTGCCGAAGACGTCGCCGGACATGTCGCCGACCCCGACGCAGGTGAAGTCCTGCGACTGGGTGTCGATCCCCAGTTCCCGGAAGTGGTGCTTGACCGACTCCCACGCGCCGCGGGCGGTGATGCCCATCGCCTTGTGGTCGTACCCGACGCTCCCGCCGGAGGCGAAGGCGTCGCCCAGCCAGAAGCCGTAGTCCGCGGCCACCGCATTGGCGATGTCGGAGAACGTGGCCGTGCCCTTGTCGGCCGCCACCACGAGGTAGGAGTCGTCGTCGTCGTGCCGCACGACCAGCTCGGGCGGCACGATGGCGCCCGCGACCCGGTTGTCGGTGATGTCCAGCAGCGAGGAGATGAACAGCCGATAGCACGCGATGCCCTCGGCCATCAGCGCTTCCCGGTCGGCCGGCGCGTCACCGGTGACCGGCGGCGCCTGCTTCAGGACGAAGCCGCCCTTGGCCCCCACCGGGACGATGACGGCGTTCTTCACCTCCTGCGCCTTGACCAGCCCGAGCACCTCGGTGCGGAAGTCCTCCGGCCGGTCCGACCAGCGCAGGCCACCGCGGGCCACCGCGCCGAACCGCAGGTGCACGCCTTCCAGTCGTGGCGAGTACACCCAGATCTCATGTGCCGGAACAGGTTTCGGGATACCCGGGATGCTGTGCGGGTCGAGCTTGAAGGACAGCGTCGCCCGGCTCCTGCCCTCGTCGTCGGTGCGATAGGCATTGGTCCGGACGGTCCCGCTGATGAGGCTGAGGTACGTCCGCAGGATGCGGTCGGCGTCCAGGCTGGTGACGTCGTCCAGCGCCGCGGTGACCTTCGAGGTCAGGCCCCGGACCACGGCGGAGCGCGCCTCGGCGGTGGCGTGGGCGGCGAGGTCGAACCGGGCCGTGAACAGCGCGGCGAGGTCCGCGGTGATCGCGGGTTGCCCGGCCAGCACCTGTTCGACGTAGCCCTGCGTGTAGGGCGATCCGATCTGCCGCAGGTAGTGCGCGTATGCCCGGAGGACGGCGGTGAGCCGCCAGTCCAGCCCGGCGACCAGCACCAGCGCGTTGAACCCGTCGATCTCCGCCTGCCGGTTCCACACCGCGATGAACGCCCTGGACAGGCGCTCGCGGACGACGGGCAGATCGTCGTCAGCGGGGAGCAGGCCCGCCGGGAACCTCAGCCCGAAGTCGTAGATGCGGGACGGCGTGCCGTCGGACCGGCGCACCTGGTACGGCCGCTCGTCGAGCACCTCCGCGCCGAGGCTCTGCAGCACCGGCAGCACCCGGGACAGGGTGACGGTGCCGCCCGTGACGTACAGCTTGAGCCGGCGGTGGGAATCGGCGGAGTCCCGGTCGGCGCGGGGGGCCGCGAAGGCCAGACCCAGGTCGTCCGGGCCCGGGCGATCCTCGACCTCGCCGCCATGGGCCGGATCTCGGCCACGAGCTGCAT
>CAXTBG010000046.1:12761-39869 GCA_964242105.1 uncultured Nakamurella sp.
AGACCCAGGTCGTCCGGGCCGGCGAGGGCGTCCAGTTGCTTCAGGTCGTGGACCGCGTCGTCGACCCGGTAGTCCTCCTTGTAGGCCTCGTCGAACGCTTCGGCGTAGCGGGTCAGCGCGGCGGCGGTGTCCAGCTCCTCGTCGCCACCGACCACCGCGGCGACCAGCCTGTCGTCCCAGGTGCGGATGGTGCTGCGCAGCGCCCGGTTGAGCTCCAGCTGACCGGCGCGGTCGAGCGTGACGGGATGGGCCGGGTCCGTGGTCACGGTAAAATGCACTGCGGCCAGCAGCGAGTCGCCGACCCGGGCGGTGTAGCGCAGGTCTTGTCCGTGCAGCGTGTCCAGCAGAATCTTCTGCATGGCCAGCCGGGAGTCGGTGGTATACCGGTCGCGGGGCAGGTACACCAGCACGGAGGTGAAGCGCCCGAAGGGATCCGGCTGCAGATACGCCCGCAGCCGACGGCGGCTGGACAGCTGCAGCACGCCGTTCATGGTCTCCAGCACGAGCGCCGGATCGGCCCAGAACAGCTCGGCGCGCGGATAGGTGGCCAAGAGTTCCATGGCCCGCTGGCCGGTGTAGGAGTCGGGCGCGGCGCCGAGTGCGGAGAGCACCTGGGTGACGGTCTGGCGCAGCACCGGCGTCGCGGTGATCTCGGCATTCAGCGCCCGGGGCGTCAGCACGCCGAGGAACCGGTGCTGGCGGATGATCTGGCCCGCCGGCGACAGGATGCGGACGGCGATCGAGAATGGTGGCAGCTCACGACTCAGCGCTGTTCCCTTGGACGTCTGGGTGAGCACCAGATGCCCGTCCGCCGCATCGGCGAACACCCACTCGGCGTCGAAGTCGCCGGCGGAGTCCAGCCCGTCCCGCAGGATCCCCAAGCCGGTTCCGGGGACCGGCGAGATGGCCGACGCGCCGCCCGGTGCCGACTCGTCGCACCGGTACCCCAGAAAGGTCAGATTGCCTGCGGTGAGCCAGTACAGGAAGTCGGTGGCCTCGGTGACCTCCTGCGTGGATCGCGGCGACATCGACGAGCGCAGCTCGGAGGCCACCACCGCCGCCGCCCCGATCAGGGCTGCCGAGTCCGTGACAACTGCGCGCACGGCATCCAGCGCGGCGTGCAGGGTGGCTTCCAGTGCCTCAGCCCGCTCCGCGTCGGACAGCCGGTCGATGAGGATGTGCACCCAGGACTCGCGGAGGCAGTCCTGCGGGTCGAGCCCGCGCCGGGACTCCCCCACCACGTCGATCAACCGCCCGCCGGGATCCCGCCGCACCGCGAGGATCGGGTGCAGCACGCGGTGCACCGTCAGCCCAGCACCGGTGACGGCACTCACCACCGACTCCACCACGTAGGACATGTCGTCGTTGACGATGTCGATGACCGTCGAGGTGGCCGACCACGCGCCGGAGCTGTCACCGGCCACCGTCGGGTTGAAGATGCGCAGCGCTGCGGTGCCGGGGGTGCGGAACCTGGCCACCCGCACGTGGCTGTCCACCACGCCGACGACGTCCTGCGGGTCGCGCGGGCAGTCCTCGTCCGGCACGTGCGCGAAGTAGGAGCGGATCAACGCCTCCGCGTCCGGCCGCAACCGGCACGCCCGGTCCACCGAACCGATCCCGCCGACCTCGTCGGCAAGCTCGATCCGGGTCTGGTCCGTCTGAGTCATCGACTCCACCTTCTGCCGTCTGTGGCGCCTTTGCCAGGTCGTGCCACCTCGGAGCCTAGCTCGCAGGGCACAGACCGCCGCGGCCCTGATCGGGTCGGGTCGGGTCGTCCGATCGGCTCAGCTCTCGCGGGTCAGCTTGCGGTGCGTGACGCGGTGCGGCCGCGCGGCGTCGGCGCCCATCCGGGAGATCTTGTTCTTCTCGTAGTCGGAGAAGTTGCCCTCGTAGAAGTACCACTTGGCCGGGTCGGCCTCGTTCCCCTCCCACGCGAGGATGTGCGTACACGTCCGGTCCAGGAACCAGCGATCGTGCGAGATGACCACCGCGCACCCGGGGAAGTTCTCCAGCGCGTTCTCCAGCGAACTGAGCGTCTCCACGTCCAGGTCGTTGGTCGGCTCGTCGAGCAGGATCAGGTTGCCGCCCTCCTTCAGCGTCAGCGCCAGGTTGAGTCGGTTGCGCTCCCCACCGGACAGCACGCCGGCGGCCTTCTGCTGGTCCGGCCCCTTGAAGCCGAACGCCGACACGTACGCCCGCGACGGCATCTCGGTGTGTCCGACCTTGATGAAGTCGTTGCCGTCCGACACCGTCTCCCAGACGTTCTTCTTCGGGTCGAGACCACCGCGGTTCTGGTCGACGTAGGACAGCTTGACGGTCTCGCCGACCTTCACCTTGCCGTTGTCCACCTTCTCCAGCCCGACGATCGTCTTGAACAGGGTCGTCTTGCCGACGCCGTTCGGCCCGATGACGCCCACGATGCCGTTGCGGGGCAACGTGAACGACAGCCCGTCGATCAGGACGCGCTCGCCGAACCCCTTCTTCAGGTGGTCGACCTCGACCACGATGGAACCCAGGCGCGGGCCCATCGGGATCTGGATCTCCTCGAAGTCCAGCTTGCGCGTGCGGTCGGCCTCGGCGGCCATCTCCTCGTACCGGTCCAACCGTGCCTTGTTCTTCGCCTGGCGGGCCTTGGCGCCGGAGCGCACCCAGGCGAGCTCCTCGCGGAGCCGCTTGGCCAGCTTCGCGTCCTTGCGGCCCTCCACCGACATGCGGTCGGCCTTCTTCTCCAGGTACGTCGAGTAGTTCCCCTCGTAGGGGATCAGCCGGCCGCGGTCCACCTCGGCGATCCACTGCGCGACGTTGTCCAGGAAGTACCGGTCGTGTGTCACGGCCAGCACGGCACCGGGGTAGCTGGACAGGAACTGCTCGAGCCAGAGGACCGACTCGGCGTCCAGGTGGTTGGTGGGCTCGTCGAGGAGCAGCAGGTCCGGCGCCGACAGCAGCAGCTTGCACAACGCGACGCGGCGGCGCTCACCACCGGAGAGGATGGTGACGTCCGCGTCGCCCGGAGGGCACCGGAGGGCGTCCATCGCCTGGTCGATCTGTGCCTCCAGGTCCCAGGCCCCCGCGTGGTCGAGCTTGTCGGACAGGTTGCCCATCTCCTCGAGCAGCTCGTCGGTGTAGTTCGTCTCCATCTCGGCGAGGACCTCGTTGTACCGCTTCAGCTTGGCGTTGAGCGGACCGAAGGCCTCCTGGACGTTCTCCAGCACGTTCTTGGTCTCGTCCAGTTCGGGCTCCTGCATCAGGATGCCGACGGAGTACCCCGGGGTGAGGAACGCCTCGCCGTTGCTCGGCGTGTCCAGCCCGGCCATGATCTTCAGGATCGTCGACTTGCCCGCGCCGTTGGGCCCGACCACGCCGATCTTGGCGCCCGGATAGAACGACATGGTGACGTCGTCCAGGATGACCTTGTCGCCCAACGCCTTACGGGTCTTCTTCATGGTGTAGATGAATTCGGGCACGACTTTCCCTCTTCCCAGCAGCTCTCGGATGCGGCCACGCGCCGGGTCGGGAGTGATCCGGGCGCGGCGGACGTCGGCCGGCACACCTGCCGGCCCGACGTCGACCGCCCACCAGTCTGCCTCACCCGGCGCGGAGCCTGCGCATCGTTTCGCGCTCAGCCATACGCGTCACACCGCGTCGACGAGCTCCCGATCGGTGGAATCGGCACCGTCCTGGAACGGATCGCCGGAGCCGGCTCCGGGCGTCTCCGCCGACCCGGGTTCCGGCTTGCCTGCGGCGTCGGAAGCGGCCGACAGCTCCTGCCGCCGGATCCGCCCGGACGCCCGGCCCACGTCGATGGCGACGTGATCGGCCTTGCACTCGGTGAAGTAGTCCCTGGCCCCGTCCTTCTCGTACCGGCGGGTGCTGAGCTTCCCGGTCACCACGACCGGGTCGCCCTTGCGGACCAGCTGGAGAACGGACGTCCCCAGCTGCCGCCAGCACACGACGGCGACGCCGAACTCGTCACCGTCCACCCAGTCGCCCGCCGCCTCGTCGTAGCGGCGTTCGGTGGACACGGCCCGGAAGGTGACTCGCTCGGCGTTGCTGGTGGAGATCGACGGGTTGGTGGCCGCCCGGCCTGAGAGGGTGAGTTCTGCGCCGTCATTCCTCATGGTGTTCATCCCTTCCCCGGGCCCGGCGGATCCGGGCGTCTCGGTGTCAGGGAACCGTCGCAGGACCGGCCTGAAGGCGACAGCCGTCGGCCCGCAATGTGGATGGCGACCGGGTATGGGGACAACTTCTGGCATTGCCCCCGCGCCGGGCTCAGTCGGCCGACGGCCGCTCGCTGGTGCCGACGGGTGAGCTGCCGCGGGAGCCGCCCGACCTCGCCGCCATCCCGGCCAGCATGTTGTTGTAGGCGTCGAGTTCCTCGTCGCCGGCCGCATCCTTGTGCCGGTCGGTGCGCTTGTTCTCCCGGTCGTCGGCCTTCGCCCACTGGGCCAGCAGGGCGATCAGCACGATCAGCATCGGCAGCTCGGTGGCCCCCCAGGCGATCGCGCCGCCGGTCCGCTGGTCGGACAGCAGGTCCGTCACCCAAGGCAGGGCCAGCCCGCGGTAGTAGTCCGGCGCCAGCAGCGTGTGCGAGTTCATCAGCGCCAGCCCGAAGAAAGCGTGGAACGGCAGAGCGGCCAGCAGCATGCCCAGCTTCACCATCGGCGGCAGCCGGCGCGGGCCAGGATCGACTCCGATGATCACCCAGTAGTAGAGGTAGCCGACGACCAGGAAGTGCACGCTCATCACGACGTGGCCGAAGTGCGACTGGATCATCGTCTCGAACAGGCTGGTGAAGTAGATGGCGTAGAACGACCCGACGAACAGCGGGAACACCACCAGCGGATGGGTCAGGAACTTCGCCAGCCGGCCGTGCACCAGCGCCAGGATGCCCTCCCGCAGCCCGGGCGGGTTGTTCCGCCCGGCCACCGGCAGCGCCCGCAGCGCCAGCGTGACCGGCGCCCCCAGGGCCAGCAGGATCGGCGCCATCATGCCGAGCATCATGTGCGCGATCATGTGCAGCGAGAACTGGGTTTCGGCGTACCGGCCCAGACCCGAGGACGTGGCGAGCAGCACGATCAGGCAGCCGAGTACCCAGGCCCAGGTCCTGCCCGGTGGCCAGCCGTCCCCACGCCGTCGCAGCCGGCGCACGGCGACCAGGTAGAGCACGACGGCGGCCAGCATCGCCGTTCCGAGCAGGTAGTCGAACCGCCAGTCGAACAGCAGCCGCGAGAGGGTGGGCGGGCCGGCGAGCGGGAAGCCCAGGATCGGCTCGATCGAGGCATTGATGCCGGTGGGCAGCACCCCGTCCGGAGCCGGAGGCGCGGTGCGACCCAGTGCGGCGGCGACCCCCACGGTCGCTCCCATCACCAGCAGTTCCGTACTGGCCAGCCGCACCAGCGGGCGACGCCTGCCGCGGGCGATGGCCGGCAGGGCCCGAGTGCGTTGCAGGAAACCGAAGCCGCCGAGCGCGATCAGGGCGATGGCCTTGATCACCACCAGCCGGCCGTAACCCGTCGTCCACAGATCGGAGAGGCTGGCAATCCTGATCCAGGCGTTCGCGACGCCTGAGATCGCGACGGCGATGAACGCGACCAGGGCGAGCGAGGAATAGCGGCGGGCGATGACGGGCAGGCCGGGGACGTTCTGCCGAACCAGTCCCAGAAAGGCGAGCAGCCCGCCGATCCAGAGCGAGATGCCCACCAGATGGAAGATCATCGTGTCGATGGCGACGTCGTGGTCGTTGCTGCCGGACGCGTGCCCGGACAGCGCCTGCGGGAGCAAGCCGCAGATGGCCGCGAGCAGCAACGCCACCGCCCAACTCGGCCGCAGGATGATCCGGCTCAGCAGGGCGATCAGCACCGCGAGGCACGCGCAGATCAGATAACCGCGCACCTGCGGGAACCGCTGGATCGCTTCGATCATCACCGGCGCGGGCAACGCCTCGCCGAGCGACCGCCCGTTCAGGTCGGCCATCGTGAGCGGGATCATGGCCAGGGAGACGAATGTCCAGACCCACGCCGCGAGCGACGCCGCGCGCATCGCGCGGTAGCCGCCGACGTCGAAGATGCCCGAAGGCTGCGGCGGCGCCAGGACGACAGCGGCCAGCAGCCATCCGACCGTCAGCGCTGCCGACAGGTCGAACATCGCCTTCATCGCGGCGAGGGTCAGCTCGGTGAACTGCCCGGAATCCGAGATGCCGACGACGGCGTTGCGTGACGGCAGGAACGCCGAGATGATCACCGCCACGGCGGCGCCGATGACGATCGTCGCCAGCGCGATCGCCGTGACCCGCCACCGGTCCCGGATGGGCGGTGGCGCGGTCGTCTCAGGATTCGTGGTGACCGGCGCGGAGTCGCCGACGGGCATGACGGAGGCGCGCGGCACGTCCGGAACCAGGACGTCACCGGCGTCGGGCGACGTCGTATCAGGCACGCCTCCGAGGGTACCCAGACCAGCGACAACGGCAATCGGGACGAAGGTCCCCCGCTGGTTCGGCCGGCTTGGCCTGGACCGTTCGTGCAGCCGGCCCTGGACCGTTCGGCCGGTCGGCCGTCCCGCCGGGTTCGCTACGCTCTAGCTGCACGCGCTCGTAGCTCAGCTGGATAGAGCAGCGGACTTCTAATCCGCCGGTCGCAGGTTCGAATCCTGCCGGGCGCACCGAGAATGAACGGACTCCGGAGGCGATGTCCGGGAACAGCGGGCTTAGAGCCTGGCCATACCTGGAGGATGCCCGGCGCGACGCCGCGAGAGCGCGAACCGCTACTCCCCGGACGCTCCGGCCGATTCGATCTCGGCCAGCAACTCCGATCCGGCGACCACGGAGTGTGCGAAGTGCCGATGCATCCACGCGAGATGATCACCACGGGACCGCATGATGCGCAGGGTGTCCCAGTGGGGAAAGGTCTGCTGGAGCACCCATTGCTGCATCAGCCGTGGGTCCACTTCGTAGACGTGTTCCAACCGGGTGATCGCGACATCAGTGATTCGCTTCGGGTCGGGCTGGGCGAACTGCTCGGCGTAGCGAAACCCGATGGGCGTGGGTTCATCGGTCATGACGCTCCGCGACGTAAGCGCGGTCCAGCAGATACTTGCCCGGATTCATGATGTTGTTCGGGTCCACCGTGCGTTTGATGTCCAGCATCAGATCGAAGCCGCGTCCCAGTTCCGCCGGCACCAGGTCGACCTCACCCTCGCGACACGATCCGTGACAGGCGCTGATCGACCCGCCGCTGGCCAGCGCAACCGCGGCCAGCGCACGTTTCGCCACCACCCAGAGCTCCCACGTCGCGTCGTCGAGGTGCTGCTCCCAGATGCCGACATCGATCTCGGTCAGATAATCGATCCCCGTGTTGCCCGAGGTGTAGGCGAACATCCCCCAGTCGTCGAACACGTCGGTCCTGCGGCGCAACGTGGCGACGATCTCGTGCCAGGCCCGGCTCACCGCCGGAACGTGGGAGTAGGTGACCGCGGCATCTTCGCAGTGCCAGCTCATCGGCACGACCTGGCCGGATTTCGTCCGGCCGTGCAGCGGGGTGGCATACCGATCGTGTCGGGCGGCCCAGTCGCCTTCCGAGATTTCGTCACCGAGATAGCGGGCGCCGTGCTCCTTGGCGATCCTGAAGAGCCGCCGGCCGGCGGGGCGCACCTCGTCGTCGTAGCCGTACATCACCGCACACACGAGCGCCCGCACATCCTTCGGCTGGGGGATGTATGCCTCGTCGTCCCGGCGCAGGTAGGCGACCTTGTGCTCGTCGAACAGCACCGCGCCGGCGAACGTGGCCACTCCGGCCCTAGCCAGTGCACCGGTGCAGGCGTAGGCATCGTCGTAGTCGTCGAAGGCCCAGAACGGTGAGAGCTCGGCTTCCGGCTTCGGGTAGAGCTTGAGCGTCGCCTTCGTCGCGATACCGAGCGTGCCCTGGTGACCCATGAACAGGTGCTTGAGCTGGTAGCCGCTGGAGGACTTGGTGATCTTGCCTCCGCCGCCGTCGCCGACGTGGATGATCTCGCCGGTGGGTAGCACATGGTCGAAGCTCACGACGAGGTCGCGACTGTGGCCGTATCGCGACCCGATCAGCGACCAGCCGCTGGTGCCGATCCGCCCACCGACGAGCGAGCACGGATACGACGCCGGATCATCTGGGTAGAACAGGTCGTGGCGGGCGAGCTCCTCGTTGAGCTTGAGCATGCTGATGCCGGTACCGACCGTGGCTGTCCGGTTCACCAGGTCGACCTCATGGATCTTGTTCATTCGCTTGACATCGACCACGATCCCGCCTCGTAGCGGAACCGCTCCGTCGGTCAGCCCGGTGCCGCCGTCCCGGGGCACGACCGGGATGCGCAGCTCGTTCGCGATCCGCACCACGCCGGCCACCTCGTCGGTGGTCGACGGCAGGACCGCCAGATCCGGGAGGCGCTCGGCCCACCGGTGTACCGGGAACGGCGCTGGCACCCTTGCCCGGTTGTACCGATCGGTCTTGCCGGTGAGGATCTGTTCGTCGCTCAGCACGGTGCGCAGGGCGGCCACCACCTCCGCCAGCCGGTCGGTCGCCAGGGAGGTCATCCGTGGCCACCGCATCCGCAAGCGCCGGAGCCGAGGCCGGATCCGCAGCCTCCGCCGCCGCAACCACCGCCCCGCCGGTCCCCGACCTCGCCGCGGCTGCCACCCACCGTGATGCCGAGCGACTGGGCGAGCAGCTCGTGGATGTCGATCACGTCGATGTCCCGGTCGTCACCCGCCGCCGCCAACGGCCGTTCGGACCAGGGGCAGGCACTGACGACGGTGTCCACCCGGATGTCAGCCGCCTGGTCCAGTCGGCGCGCCGAGATCGCCGCGGTCAGCTCGGGCTTCTCCACCGGCAGGCCGCCCCCGCCACCGGAGCAGTACGACCACTGGGTCACCCGGTCGACGTCGTTGAACGTCAGACCCGGTATCGCGCGAAGGATCTCGCGCGGCTCCTTCCAGATCCCCTTGCGTTTGTTGAGCCGGCAGGGGTCGTGGTAGGTGACGGTGCGTTCCTGCGGAACCGACGGAGTCAGCGCACCGTCGCGGATCAGCTCCGCAAACAGCTCCACCACCAGGACCATCTCGATGTCGAACTCGCCGCCGAAGTACCTGGGGTAGTCCTCGGTGAAGGTGATCCAGTCGTGGGGGTCGAGAACCAGAACGCGCTTCGTCCCGGTGGCGCGCCAGTTGTCCAGGTTGTGCCGGGCGAACCGGCGTGCCTGTTCGTCGTAGCCCATTTCGGCGGCCGGCCCGCCGCAGCACCACTGCTGATCCATCAGGCCGAACTCGACGCCGGCCTTCTGCAGCGTCTGCGCGACGGCCCTGGGCACCGCGGTGCGGTAGAACGCCGCCTCGCAGTCGACGAACAATACGGTCTCGCCGCCGATCGGGAGGTCCAATCCGTCGGCCCAGTCGCGGACATGCTCCTGGCTGACCGCGCTGTCCCCCAGCACCGGCTCGTGGGTGCGTTCGTCGGTCCGCTCGTTCCACGACCGCCACCGCGGTTGGTGGATGCCCGACTCCACAGCCAGCGTCCGAACGGCCTTCACCACATCGACGGTCCGGGTGCGGAACCGGTAGAAGTCACCGGTGAACAACGTGTTCGGGCAGCGCAGCTCGCAGGCGCCGCACTGGGTGCAGTTGACGTAGTCGGCGGCGATGTCGGCAATCTCCAGCTCGCCACGCTCCATCGCCACCACGTTCGCGTGGAAGGCGGTCGGCGTCCACGACTCATTGCGGGTCACCTGCATGACCGGGCACACCTCACGGCAGAACTTGTGCCCGGACGAGAAGCAGTTGTAGGAGGCGTTACGCCACTCCGCGACGAACTGCTGCGTGCGCGGATCGCGGAGCTGCAGTTCCACCGGACCGGCCATGACATCCAGGTCGGCCGGCGGGATCGGATGGTCCGACATGCCGGGCGTGACCGGCTCGCCGACCAGATCGTGCGGATCGACACCGGGGTCGGGCAGGAGCTGGGTCATCCGACAGTCCCTCCATTTGCTTGCATTCGCAGCCGGCGAGCGCTGCGCCGCCGACGCCGAAAGCCGTCAGCGCGATCCGAGGAAATCGAGAATGGCCCGGTTGAACTCGCTGGGGTATTCCCACATGAACGCGTGGCCACCGGGAGCCTCCGCCCACTCGGCGCCGTTCAACAGGCCATGCAGCTCGCGTTGCAAGCTCACCGGGATCAGCACGTCGTCCTCGCCGGCCAGAACGAGCGTCGGCGCTTCGATCGAGGCCAGCGACGCTCGTGTGTCGTGCGTCTGGATGGCCGCCAGTTGCGCCAGGTACGCCGGAACAGGTTGATCGATGAAGCGGAGGGCCTGCTCGAATTCCGCGGCCTCGGCCTCGCGTTCGGTGAAGAACGGTGGTGTGAAGGCCCACAGCAGGACGTCGCGCATGACGGCGCCGAGGCCGGCGACCGGTGCGAGGTCCTGCCAGAAGCTGAACAGCCGAGAGCAGAACGGCCCGGGTGCGGCGTAGGTGCACCCGAGCACCAGGCTGGCGAGATCACCCCCGTACCTGATGGCGTACTGCTGGGCGATCATGCCGCCCATCGACACACCAACCATGTGGAAACGAGTGAGCGACAGCGCGTCGACCAGGTGCTTGACGTCGTCGGCCATCATCGCGGTCGAATACGGTCCGATCGGCTTGTCGGACGCTCCGACGCCTCGGTTGTCGAAGCTCAGCACGCGGTAACCGGCCGCCAGGAGGTCGGGCACCTGCAGCATCCACGAGTCGAGGTCGTCGGCGAGCCCGTTGACGAGCACGATCGTCTGGTCACCGTCACCTTCGAGTCGGTAGTTCAGGCTGACTCCGTCGAGTTCGATGAGCGGCATCTTCCGACCTCAGACCGCTGCTGTCTCGGCTCGGGAAAGGAAGTCGCCCACGATACCCATGCAAGCCTCGCGTTCCTCGTAGAAGGGCATATGGGCACTGCTCTCGAACAGTGCCCATTCCGCGCCGGGAACCCGGTCGTGCATCATCTTCATGTGCTCCGGGGTGCATTCGTCGTAGCGGCCCGCCACGAACAAGGTGGGAATGGAGATTTCTCCCAGCCGATCCATGATGTCCCAATTCTTCAGATTCCCCGTCACCTTGAAATCACTCGGGCCGATCATGGCCATGTAGATGTCCATGCCGACACCAACGAACGACTGCTCGAGGCCGAGCGGCCACGGCTGCTGGCGGCAGATGTAGGTCTGGTACCAGACCGCGATCGCGCCCTGGTATTCCGGACACATGTAGAGCTCGTTGTCCTCGTGGTAGTCAATGGTGTCCTGAACGGCCTGCGGTAGCTCGCTCTTGAGCCGCGTCGTGTCTTCGACGAACTTGTTCATGCTGGCCAGGCTGTTCGACACGATCAGGCTGACGATCTCGGGCCGGCGGTCCAACACGTATTGCTGTACGAGCATGCCGCCCCAGGAGTTTCCGAACAGATGATGACGGTCGAGGCCCAGTTGTTCGCGCACCGCGTCGACTTCCTGCAGCGACCGCTCCATCGTCCACAAGGACGTATCGGTCGGCGTGTCGGATTTCCCGCAGCCGAGCTGATCCCAGAAGATGACCCGCCGATCGGAAGCCAGGTCCTCGAAAGGCGTCAGATAGTTGTGGGTGAAGCCGGGGCCGCCGTGGACGACCAGCAGCGGAGGCAGATCACCCTCGCCGACGGATTTGTACCAGACATTTCCGCCGGGTACGGCGAGTGTACCTTCCTCGGTCCGTAGCTCAGTTCCGGTCATCGAGATCTCCTTCGATCGGTGTGACGGCGAACGGTATTCCGCTCGCCGGCTGCGGGTCGGCGAGCCAGCATCGGCTCTGACCGCCGTCATGACGGGGGAATTCGGGTGGTTCGGTCGTGCACCGGGCGTGCGTACGCGGGCAGCGGCCGGCGAACAGGCAGCCGGTTCCCAGCAGCGAGCCGCGATCCGGGCGCTTCTCCAGTTCCATCCCGGGCCGTGGGATGGAGTCGAGCAGGAGTTGCGTGTACGGATGGGCCGGCTCAGCGAAAAGACTCTCGGCCGACGTCTGCTCCATGACGCGGCCGCGGTAGAGCACCAGCACGTCGTCGGACACCTGGCGGATCACCGCGAGGTCGTGCGAGATGAAGACGTAGGTCAGTGAGAACTCAGTCTGCAGGTCACGCAGCAGGTTGAGGATTTGCGCCTGGGTCGAGACGTCGAGCGCGGACACCGCCTCGTCCAACACCAGAACGGCCGGTTCGGCGGCAAGGGCCCGGGCGATGGCGAGTCGCTGCCGCTGGCCGCCCGACAGCGACCGGGGCACGGCGTCGGCATATCGCTCGCCGACACCCACCGCGTCGAGCAGTTCCAGCAGTCGCCTCCGCCGGTCGGCAGCGGTCCGCTGGAAATGGACGCGCTGCACCTCGTCGATGGCGGCGGCAATGGTCTGGCGGGGGTCGAGGGACGAGTAGGGATCCTGGAACACCATCTGCACGCGACGCGCGTGGGCCCGGCGATCCGAGGTCCGCGGTGGCTCCGGAAGTCTCGCCCCGTCGACCCAGATCTCGCCGGCGTTCGGGACCTCCAGCCCGGCGATCATCCGTGCGACGGTCGACTTACCGGAACCGGACTCCCCGGCGAGACCCAGGCAGGCCCCGCGCCGCACACTGAACGACACCTCGCGAACGGCATGCACGGCTTCACTACCACTTCCGCCTCGCGTGTCGAACGTCTTGGAGAGCCCGACGACGCGCACGGCAGCGCCGGCGTCGACGGGTGCGTCCGCCGCCGAACGCCCCGTCTGCACGGGACCGCTCATGAGTGGACCTCCTCGGCAAGCCTCGGGCGCAGCTCGTCGATCCGGATGCACGCGGACGAGGCCCCTGGTCCGGCCGCCGTCAAGGTGACCGGGGCGTCGGCACAGTCGTCGATCGCGTAGGCGCATCGCGCCCGGAACGGGCACCCCGATGGCGCCTCGAGAGCCGACACCGACCTCCCCGCGACGGAGCGCAATCGATCCACCCGGCGGTCGGGATCCGGACGTGCGCCGACCAGAGCTGCCGCGTAGGGATGCGCGGGCGCGGTGAAGAGCCCCGCGGAGTCCTGGGTCAGCATGGCCTGGCCGGCGTACATGACCACGATCCGGTCGCAGATCACCGAAGCGAGGCCGAGGTCATGGGTGATGAACAGCAGCGACAGGCGACGGGTCCGGCGCAGCTCGTTGAGGATCGCGAGGATGTCGCTCTGCACGGTGACGTCCAGAGCGGTCGTCGCCTCGTCGGCGATGATCATCCGCGGCTCGCACGACAGCGCGCCGGCGATCATGGCCCGTTGCAGCATGCCGCCGCTGAGCTGGCCCGGGTACGCACGCAGCACCCGCTCTGCATCCATGATGCCCATGCTGGTGAGCAGGGCCGCGGACCGCTCTCGCGCGGCGCTCCTGGTCATGCCCTTGTGCACCCGGAGCCCCTCACCGACGTAGTCCTCGATACGCCAGAGCGGATCGATGTGGGCTCGCGGATCCTGGAAGATCATCGCGACCGTCTCCGCGCGCAGGTGCCGCAGCTCCTGCCGCGACATCGCCAGCCTGTCCACGCCACCGACGTCGATGTGTCCGGCGACCGTGGCCCCGCGGGGCAGCAGTCCGATCACGGACCGGGCCGTGACCGACTTCCCACTCCCTGATTCACCGACGAGGCCGACGACTTCGCCGACGCCGACGGTCAGATTCATTCCTCGAACGACGAGCTGCGACCGCCCGTCGATGAGCAGGGATGTCGTGAGATCCGCGACCTCGAGCACAGTCTCGGACGTCTGGGCCGCCGCCTGCGGCTGATGCGCCCCCGGCGATGATCCGGTGACCGGTCCGTCAGCAATGCCCACTGTTCACCGGTCCCGGCTCAGACGACGCACCAGTGAATCCCCCAGCAGATTGAACGCAATGACTGCGATCGCGATGGCGATCGACGCGACGGCCACCTCGTCCACCGAGAAGAGGATGTTCTGCCGGCCGTCCGAGAGCATCTCGCCCCAATCCGCGGTCGGTGGCTGGACGCCGAGACCGAGAAACGCCAAGCCGGCCAGATCCAGCAGGGCGTAGCCGAAGTTGAGCGTCGACTGGGCGGCGATGGGCCCGGCCACGTTGGGCAGGATGTGATTGATGGCGATCCGGTAGGCGCTGAAGCCCTGCATCTTGCACGCATCGACGTAGGCCTTGCGACATTCGACGAGAACGACGGCACGCGCGACCCGCGCCTGCAGCGGGATGTAGGTGATGGCGATGGCAATGGTCGCGGTGGTGAACCCCGCGCCGAACGTCGCCACGATGACGATCGCCAACAACAGTGGCGGGAATCCGAACACCACGTCGCTGATCCTGGAGATCACTGCGTCGATCCAGCCGCCGCGGTAGCCGGCGATCAAGCCCGCCGGGACTCCGACGATGACCGAGGTGGCGACGACCGCCAACGGCCCCAACAAACTGAGCCGGGTGCCATAGACCAAGCGGGACAGGATGTCGCGCCCGGCGGCGTCCGTTCCCAGCAGATGCTGTGGACTGGAACCGGCGAGCGTGTGGCTGAGGTCGACGGCATCGGGATTCGACGGGGCGATGAGGGGTGCGGCCAGTGCGATGACGACCAGAGCCAGGATCACGAAGCCACCGATGTACAGGCCCCAGTCGCCACGCAGGCGCGGCAGCCAGCTACGGGTGCGGATGATGCTCTGCACGGCGGTCGTCACCCTGCACGCTGCCCGATGCGGACGCGCGGATCCACCAGTCCGTAGAGGAGGTCGACCACCAGGTTCACGGTGATGAAAACGGCGGTGAAGAGCAGCGTCACAGCCTGTACCACCGCGTAGTCCTTGCTTTCGACGGACTGCACCAGCAGCGAGCCGAGTCCGTTCAGGCCGAACGTGTACTCGACCAGCACGGCGCCGCTGATCAGATACCCGACGGCCAACCCCGAGACGGTCAGGATGGGGATGAGCGAGTTCCGAAACACATGCTTGGCGAAGATCCGCCGCTCGGACAGGCCGCGAGATCGGGCCGTGTCCACGAACTCGACGTCCAGGGTCCGACCCACGGACGCGCGCGTGGTTCTCGCGACCAGGGCGATGAGGCTGATCGCGAGGGCGATCGCGGGCAGC
Organism: uncultured Nakamurella sp.; assembly: GCA_964242105.1. Lineage (GTDB taxonomy): Bacteria > Actinomycetota > Actinomycetes > Mycobacteriales > Nakamurellaceae > Nakamurella. Next base: position 27,882 of record CAXTBG010000046.1, read on the forward strand.
GTCAGGTGGTAGAGCCGGTCGGTGCCGGACGTGCCGGTGCCGAGAATCGGGAACCAACCGAGCGTCACACCGAAGACGACCAGCAGGATGATGGCCGACACATAGCCCGAGATGGACGAGAGAATCACGACGAGGAGCGAGATGGCGCTGTCGGTGAAACGCCCGGCGCGGAGCGCCGCAACCACCCCGAGGGCGATGCCGACGACCGTTGTGATGAGCGCGGCGAAGATTCCCAGCTCGACGGTGGCGCCGACGCGCGCGCCGATGACACTGGAGACGCTGGACTTGAAGGTGATCGACTCACCGAGGTTCCCGCGCAGGACCCCGGTCAGCCAGTCCCAGTACTGGCTCACCAGCGGCGCGTCGAGGTGGTACTCGCTCCGGATCGAGGCGAGCAGTGCCGGCGTCGACGGGCGTCACCCGAGCAGCACGCTCTCCGGGCTCCCGGGCGCCAGGTGCTCGAGCAGGAAAACGACGATCGAGGCGACGAACAGCAGCCCGACTGCGGCCAGTATCCGGCCCAGCGCATACCGGAGCGTCGGATGGCCACCGAACGGCAGCCCCCGCCAGATCGCGGCTCGGTTGCGCGGACCGGCGCGGCGCGAGCCGATGACGGAATTGACCACCGATCAGGTCCCGCTCAGGTCGGCCGCCCAGCCGCTGTCCCAGTACCAGAGCGGGCGGATGTCGTAACCGCCAAGCTTTGTCGCAAGCGGCATGTTGGTGGTCGGCGAGAACAAGATGATCCAGGTCTGGTCCTCGACGATTTGTTTCTGTGCGCTGATGAACTGCTGCGCCCGCTTCGCCTCGTCCGTCTCGGTGGCTGATGCCTGCAGCGCCGAGCCGACGGCAGGCACGTTGTACGCGGTGTAGTCAGTGGTGCGCCCGTTGACGAAGCACTGGAACAGCGTGCCGCCCGGATCGGGATAGTCGGAAGACCACTCGAGGACGATCCCGTCGTAGTCGTGCGCCTTGTCGGCGATCTTCGCCAGCAGTTGGTCGTACGGGATGTTCTGGAGCTTGATGTCCAGGCCGATCGACTTGGCCGCAGCCTGGATGATGACGCCTTCGTCATTCTCGTGCGGGGTGCCTACCAGCAGGGTCGCGGACTTGCCCTCCGCACCGGCAGCCTTGACCAGAGATTTCGCTTTCTCCAGGTCCACCGCGAAATCGGGCAGCGCGTCGTATGCCGCCTTGAACTGCGCGTTCTCGCTGGACCACATCGACGGGGTGACGGGAGACTTGCACACCGAACCGGCGCCACCCCAGGTCGCGTCGAGGACTCCCTGCTTGTCGATCGCGTACGACAGCGCCTGCCGCACACGGACATCGTCGAACGGCGGCCGCGTGACATTCAGTCCGACGAAATGCACGAAGTACGACGGCCCGGAAACCACCCGCATCGAGGACGCCTTGCCGAGGGCCTTCAAGCTCTTGCCGGACAGGTTGAAGGCTCCGTCGATCTGCTCGCCCACCATGCCCTCGACGACCGTGTTCTCGTCCGTCAGGATCTTGAAGACGATTTGTTCGACTTTCGGTGTGCGCTCCTTGTCCCAGTAGCTGGGATTGACCTTGACGGTGGCCTCCTGCCCCTGTTGCCAGGACACGAAGGTGTAGGGCCCGGTACCCACGATACCGACGGCGGCCTTTCCGACGTTCTTGCCGTTCTTGTCGAGGAACGCCTTGGGCACCACCGCCCCGACCGTCGTGGCGGGCACGAACTTCCACAGCGCGTCCGGTTTGCTCAGCACGATCGTCAGTTCGGAGGCCCCGGTTGCCTTGATGCTCTTGACATTGTCGACGAAGGAGGCGAGATAGCTGCCCACCTTCGGATCGAGAATCCGCTGCATCGACGCGACGGCATCGGCGGCCGTCATCGTCGTGCCGTCATGGAACTTGACGTCCTTGCGCAGCTGGTAGACGTAGGTTGTCGGGTTGACTGCCTTCCAGGACTCCGCGAGGTGGGGAACGAGCTCGCCCGTCGGGCTGATGCGCAACAGCGATTCGACCATCGTCAGCACGACGGGGTTGGTGTTGAAGTCGTAGGCGAAGGCGTAGTCCATCGACACCGGATCGGCGAACAGCGCCCACGTCATCGTTTCAACCGACTTCCCTCCACCCTTCGCAGCGGACGCGCTACCGGACGCACTGCTGCCGGGAGCCGACGAACCTCCTCCGCTCGAACCTCCACTCGAGCCTCCGCACGCGGCGAGCAGCGGAGCCAGCGCGAGCGCCGAGATCCCGCCCTGGATCAACTGTCTACGCGTGAGTCCTGACTCTCGCGACATCTCCTGCGCAGTCATGTCAGCTCCTACTCTCAGTCGTTCGGTTCGAGGCCCAGGTGCGGAACCCGCTGTCTGGCAACAGATCGAAGTGAAGCCGGCACTGATGCCGGCCGGAGAGCACTGCGCGGAGGGGTGGGCCGGTCTCCGTCCGGCAACGCAGGTTCAGTCACCCAGACCCCACATGCAGTCGTGCCTCGCGGACGCGGTTCCCGTTATCCTATAGGTCTATATGTTTGCTGACAACGGCCAGCTCCCGACTGTCCGTACGTCGATCCGGGTGCAGCCTTGCTGACCTCCCGGGCAAAGAGGAGAACAGTCATGAACGGCGATCTGACCACTGCAACGTTGCAGGCGGCCCTACCGCCCCTCGAAGCCCCGGACCGCGTCGACGTCGTCGCCCGCCGTTTGAGCGCCGGCATCCGACTGGGCTTGCTCGCGGACGGGCAGCGGCTACCGAGCGAGGCGGAGTTCGCCGCTCACCTGGGTGTCTCCACCGTGACCTTGCGCGAGGCCCTGGCGCGCCTCCGGGGGGCGGGCCTGGTGCAGACGCGCCGCGGGCGAGGTGGCGGCACAGTCGTGTGTGCACCGGCCACGCGTGCCAGCGAGCGGTTGGCAGAACGGCTGTCCCAGTTCACGGTGTACGAACTGCGAGAGCTGGGTGACAGCCGCACGGCGGTCGCCGGCACCTGCGCGTACCTGGCGGCGGAGCGCGCCGTCGAGCCGGAGATGAAGCGCTTGCAGGACGAGGTCGACCGCCTCGCCGCAGCGACGAGCACACCTGAGCGTTGGGCGGCCGACGTCAACTTCCACGTCGCACTTGCAACGGCAACGCAGTCATCACGGCTGGTGCACAGCGAGGTCGCGCTACAGGCCGAGCTCGGCGACGTGCTCTGGCTGCTCGACGGGCAGGACCAGCACACCGACCGCATCATCGCCGACCATCGCCGGGTGCTCCACGCCGTCCAGCGGAGGCGGGCCTCTGCCGCGCGCGACGCCATGACGCGGCATGTCGCCGACGAGACCGCCACCCTTGTCAGGGCTCGCGTAGTCGTACCGGTCCCGTGATGGCGGGACGAAGGGTCACCATCACCGCACGACTGCGGGCCGCTGCGCACGCGATCGACACGGCGGTGAGCCCGGTGTTCGACGTCCTGCGGGAGATCACCGACGAACTGCTGAGCGCCGGTGACCCCCTGACGGTCGAATCACTCACAGGGGTACGTGACATCGCCCGACGTACCGTGGCAGGCAACAGCGGATGGATCGCCGGTACCGGTTACGTCGCCGCCATCGGCGCTCTGTCCGACATGCCCCGGTGGATCGAATGGTGGATGGCCGGCCCGGACGCCTCCCCCCGGCCGCTGCGGGTGAACTTGGACCCCCGCCTGCCCGACTTCTACAACTACACGAGCGCCGAATGGTTCCGACTGCCGCGAGATACCGGCTCGACGTCGGTCGACGGCCCTTACGTCGACGTGCGCGGCACCAATGAATACACGGTGACCGTCTCGACCCCTGTCGCCCGCAACAAGGCGTTCCTGGGAGTCGCCGCCGCCGACCTGTACATCAGCGGGCTGGAAAGGAGGCTCATGCCGATCCTGCATGCGGTCTCGCTCCCCGTCGTCCTGAGCAACGCGAGTGGCCGGGTGATCGCCAGCACCAACTGGCGGGTCCTTCCCGGACAACTGCTCGAGCCGGATGACACGCGACAAGCATCACAGTGCCATGAAGTCCCCTGGCAGATCAGCACGGCGGCGGCCATGACGTCCGCGCGCGACAAGCCACACCTCGCGACTCGACAGAACAAACGGTGGTGAGTCCAGGTGCGAGGGGGCGACGTCGAGTCGGACGGCGGACTGTCCAAGACGCCGGTTCCCCGTCTATCGCGTTCGCTCCGATGCGGCGAGCCAGTTCGCCAGGACCTGCATGTACCGCTCTCGTTCCTCCACGTGCGGCATGTGCGCCGAATCCTGGAACAAGGTCCACGTGCACCCGGGGATCCCGTCCAGCAGGCTCTGCTGCACGGCCGGGCCGGCCTCGTCGTGCGCCCCCGACATCAGCAACGTCGGAACGGTGATGTCCCCCAATCGGTCACGGGCGCTCCAATCCTTGATCGATCCGATGACGTGGAACTCGCTGGGCCCGTTCATGGTGTGGTAGACGGTCGGATCCCTGTCGATCCAGGCGAAGCTGTCGATCACCTCCTGCGGCCATTGCTCCAGTCGGCAGACATGCCGGTGGTAGAACACGTCGCAGGCGGCCAGATACTCGGGGTCGGCGGTGGAACCGGCCTCCTCGTGACGCAGCAGGGTCTGCTGCACCTCCGGTGGCAGCAACTCCCGCAGCCTGTTGCACTCGGCGAGAAACTCGGGGAAGGAGGCGGCGGTGTCGGCCAGTACCAACGACACCAGGCCCGGCGGTGAGGTGAGAGCGTATTCCTGCGCCAGGAAACCACCCCAGGACTGCCCCAGAAGGTGATGCCCGTCGGTGATGCCCAGTGCCGCCACCAGATTGTGCAGCTCCCGTGCGAACAGCTCCACCGTCCAGAAGTCGGCGCCCTGGTCGGGCAGATGGGTGCTGCGGCCGTTGCCCACCTGGTCGTAGAAGACGACAGGGCGTCCCCCGAGCGCCACATCGCCGATGGCCAACAGGTAGTCGTGGGTGGCCCCAGGGCCGCCGTGTGCCACGACCAGTGGGAGCGGCCCGCCACCGGTCGGATCGATCGGACCGCCGACCACGCGGTACCAGGTCGCCAACCTCTGCTGCCGCCCGTCGACCGTCACATCGAACGGCACCACACCTTCGGCCGACCGGGTGGCGGCCATGTCCTCGACAGTCATTGCTGTTCCGTCCTCGACGTCGTGACTTGCTCGGCCAGGTAGGTGGCGGCCTTGGCTTTCAACCGTTCATGAGCGTCGGTGGTGGCAGATCGGCCGGGCACCCAACCCTTCCGCACCTTGGCCACCGAGGTGTAATTGGTGTCGCACACGTTGGCCAGCGGCGACTCCACCGTCTGCGACAACAGCTGGTAGGCGTCCAGTTCGGACAGTCCGCAATCCTGGGACACCCATCGGACCAGGTCCAACTGAGCGATGCGGAAGGCGTCCTCCAACGGCCGGGCCGACCCGAGCGACATCAGGTGGGTGTCGGACTCGATCCGCGGCCACGGCGTGGATCGGCCCTTGATCAGGTCGATGACGATGACCGTGTTCATCGCGGTTTCCACGGCCACACCGCAGGTCTCGCCCTCGCCCTGGCGGGCATGGCCGTCGCCGATGCTGAACAGGGCACCCTCGACGGACACCCCCAGGAAGCAGGTCACCCCCGCCCGCATCTCCGGTGTGTCCAGATTGCCGCCGTGCGCGTCCGGCACCAGGGCAGACCTGACCTCGAGATTGGCCGGCGCGACGCCGACGGTGCCGTGCATCGGCTCCATCGGCAGCACGACCCGATGCGCGCTGTCGCGTGCGGTGAAGGTGCAGGTCGATTGCTCGCGGTCCAGCTCCCAGATCCAGACCTGTTCCGGCAGCGGCGGTTGCAGCGTGGCCGTGTGGACGGTCGAGGTCAGCGCGCCGAACAGCGGGACGGTCGTGGAGGCACCCCAGTCGCGGGCCGGGTCGATGGAGACGAAATGAATGGCAAGGGTGTCCCCTGGCTGGGCGCCTTCCACCCAGAACGGTCCCGTCTGCGGGTTCAGGAAAGGGAAGTGGCACACCTGCGACACGAGGTCTGCCGGGGTGCGGACGGCGCCCGCGAAGCAGTCCTCGGTGAACAACTCGAGGACGGTGCCGGGCCGGACGGTGGCCTTGGCCGCCGCCCCGCCGAACGTCCACACGAAATCCTCCGGCACCGGGCGATAGTTGAAGACCTCCAGCGGTTGGGTCATGTACCTGCCCCTTCGTCAGTGGTGCGGACGCGCCGGCACGGCGCTGGACCTGCCTACAATGCTCGACCATGATCGCCAACGGATCTGCGCACCCCCGGTCCTCGTGCACCTGCCCCCGCGGGGGGTGGTCGCGGCGGATGATCCTGCCGACCGGAGCGGTCTCGTGAACTGGCCCGTGCAGGACGGAACATATTCGCTGGGCGACCTGCACGTCGAACGAGGCGGCGTGATCTGGGACGCCCGGCTCGTCTGGCAGAGCCACGGCACACTGTCCGAGGCGAGGGACAACGTCATCGTCTACCCGACCAGCTACACCGCCCAGCACGACGACCTGTCGTGGCTCATCGGACCGGATCAGATCCTGGACCCTGAGCGGTATTTCGTCATCATCGTCGACATGTTCTCCAACGGCCTCTCCTCGTCCGCGGCGGACACGCCGGACTTCCCGGCGGTGGTGACCGCCGGCGACAACGTCGCTGCCCAGCGGCGCCTGCTGCTGGAGCACTTTCACGTGCAGCGCATCGCGGCCGTCTACGGCTTCTCGATGGGCGCCATCCAGGCCTACCACTGGGCCGCCCGTTACGGCGACGATGTCGAGCGGGCCTTCATCGTGTGCGGCAGCGCCAGAACCGCCATTCACAACCGGGTGTTCCTGTCCGGTCTGCTCCGCACCCTGGAGGCCGCGCCGGAGTATTCGGGCCATGGCCACTTCACCAGCGAGCCGGTGCTGGCTCTGCGCGCATTCGCCCACATCTACGCCGGGTGGGGTTTGAGCCAGGATTTCTACCGGCAGGAACTGTTCCGTACCGCACTGGGCTCACCCGACCTGGAGACCTTTCTGCAGACCGATTGGGTCGACTCGTTCGGCAAGAACCGGGCCGCCAATCTGTACGCCCAGGCGGTGACCTGGATGGAGGCGGACATCAGCGAGAACGACGGCTGCAGCGGAGATCTGCCGCAGGCGCTGGCCGGTATCACCGCGAAAGTGGTGCTACTGCCCAGCGAGACCGACCTCTACTTCCGGGTAGCGGACAACGAGGCGGAACTGCCATTTCTGCGGCGCGGCCGGCTGGAGATCATTCCTGGCGTCTGGGGCCACCGGGCGGGGAATCCGATCGGCATCGAAGAGCCTTTGCTGTTCCTGCGCAGGGTGGTTCGCGACGCGCTGGCGAGCTGATCGGCAGCATCGCACGATCGAGAGGGCGACTCGTACCGATGAAGAGCCACGTGGCGCTGTCGCCGTACACCGAGGCGACGGTCGCAGTCCACGGCCAGCTTGCCTCCCGCAGGCCTGACACGATCCGGCCTCCGCTGGACGAAGACGTCCGCAGAAGGTCGCACAGCGACGTCGGCACGGGCGTGTTCGTCGCCCCGCCACGATGACCGGAGCGACCGCCCCCAACCGGTCGGCCGGCGTGCCGCGCTCGGGTCGGCTCGCCGGCAAGGTCGCCGCGATCACCGGCACGGCCGGTGGACAGGGCCGTGCCGCCGCCCTGCTGTTCGCCGCCGAGGGCGCCGTCGTCGTCGGCTGTGACCTCGACGGCGAGCGGAACGCCGAGACGGCCGCGCTGGTCGCCGCCCAGGGCGGGACCATGACGAGCTCAGTCGTCGACCTGACCGACGAGGACGCCGTGGCGGCCTGGGCGACGGAGATGCTGTCGGCGCACGGGCATGTCGACGTGCTGTACGCCAACGCGGCGGCGACCCGGTTCGGTCCGGTGGACCAGATCCCGCTGGAGGACTGGCACTTCACCCTCACCCACGAGTTGGACGTCGTGTTCCTGCCGGTCAAGCACCTGTGGCGGGCCCTGTGCGCGTCCGGCTCCGGCGCGATCGTCCTGGTCGGCAGCACCGCCGGGGTGACGGGTTCGACCACCAACAGCCGGGTCGCCCACACCGTCACCAAGGGCGGCATCGTCGCGCTGACCAAGCAGCTGGCCGCAGAGGGCGCCCAACACGGACTTCGGGTGAACTGCGTCAGCCCCGGGATGATCAGGACGCCGGCCACGGAACGCGACCTGCTGGCACCGGACCACCCGATGAACACCATCTGGAAGGCGATCCCGTTGGGCCGCATCGGTACTCCCGAGGAGGTCGTCCGGTGCTCGCTGTTCCTGGCCTCTGACGAGGCGTCCTACGTCACGGGCGCGAACCTGATGGTCGACGGAGGCTGGTCAGCGGTACTGCCGGCATGACGAGGGCCCAAGCCACGGTAGGAGATCCGACCTCGGGTTCGCAACGGCGCTGCACGCCGACGTGGAACGCATGGCACTGGTGGGGCGACACCTCGGAATACCAGCATTCTCCGGGCTCGCGGGTGCTTGAGTGGACGCATGCGGACCTGGGCGGTGGTGTCGGCTGCCGTCGCGCCGGTCGCCCTGATCGGCGGCTGGACCTGGGCAGCGGCCCGACAGCCACCCGGGTACGACCCGATCAGGCAGAGCATCAGCGCCTTGGCGGCGTCAGGGGCGACCGACCGCTGGATCATGACGGCCGGTCTCGCCGTGCTCGGCCTGTGCCATGTCGTCACCGGCGCGGGGCTCACCGACGCGGGCCGCGCCGGGCGCAGCCTGCTGGCTCTCGGCGGTCTCGCGACCGTGGTGGTGGCATGCCTCCCCCAGCCGGCCGGCGGCCACGTCCAGGCGGCCGGTGTCGGATTCATCGCGCTCACCCTGTGGCCCGCCGTCTCGCGGGTACCGGGACACCGGGTCGGGTTCGCCGTGGCGGCGGTTCTCGCGGCCCTGCTGATCTGGTTCGCCACGCAACTCGGAGGCGGCTCCGCACTCGGTCTGTCCGAACGGATCCTTGCCGGTGCACAGGCGCTCTGGCCGCTGGTCGTCTCGCTGTCCCTGCTGCCCGCCCGGCGGATGCCCGCGCCGGCGTGACCCGGTAGGCGCCCCCCTTCGGGCGCGGGCCGGCGGCCGGCACCTCCGGCTCGGGTCTGCGGAACAGGTCGCCGGTCGCCCGGGATGTCGTCGGAGGGAGCCGATCGGTGTGCTGGCGAGGATCTGCGGGGCTGGCAGCATGTCGGGATGACGGAATCGCCCGGGCTCGACGAGGTGCGTTCGCTGCTGCTGCTGCGGCGCGACGTGCTGCTGGCCGACGTCGCCGCCGCGCGGTCGGCACTGGTGGACATCCGGGCGATGCGCACCGACCGCACCGATGACGACGAGCACGACCCCGACGGCGCGCCACTGTCCGCGGAATGGTCGCGTCTGGACGGACTGCACCGCGCGGCCGTCCGGAGACTCGCCGAGATCGACACCGCCATCGCGCGGGTGCAGGCCGGGCAGTACGGCATCTGCTCCCGGTGTGGCCGCCGGATCGCCGCCGGTCGCCTCGACGTGATGCCCGCCGCCAGCCGATGTGTGGAGTGCGCCGACAGGCGGTGACGCAACATCGTCGTCGTCGGCCTCCGGAACAGTCTTCCGCCCGCTCCGGGGCGGTCGAAGCGGTCGCGGAGTGCGCTGAACCGCCGGGATAGACCGGATGCGGACCGAGCGGACAGCTACCGAAGCTATCGCCAGAGCGCGGCGAGCGGGCTGTCCCCGAGCCGAGCCAGCAGGTCGGCCGGGTCGTCGTACACCGCCACGGCGCCGGCGCCCTTCAGCTCATCCGCGCTGATCCCCCCGCTGAGCACGCCGACGAAGGGCACCCCGGCAGCGGCGGCGGCCTTGCCGTCCCACACCGTGTCCCCCACCATCACCGCGTGGTCAGCCGTCACGCCCGACTTGTGCAACGCGATCTGCAGGATGTCGGGGGCGGGCTTGGCCGCCTCGGCATCTTCGGCGGAGGTGACCGCGGTGAGGTGTTGTTCCGCGTCCAGCGCATCGCGCAGCAGCTTCAGCTCGTTCTCGGGCGCCGAGGTGGCCAGGACGACGCCCACGCCGTGCCCGGCCACCGCGGCCAGCAGGTCACGGGCACCGGAGAAGGGGCGCAGCCGGTCGCCGAGTTTCTCGTACGCGGCGGCGTGCTCCTCCTTGGCCCGGTCGCCGAGCTCGTCGGCCCGGTCCCCGAGCAGGGTGGCCAGCAGATTGGCCGAGTCCAGGGCGATCACCCGGTGGATCCGCGCATCGTCCACCGGCTGCCCGATGGCGTCGAACGCCTGCGACCACGCCTGGACCTGCAAATAGTTCGAGTCGATCAGCGTTCCGTCGATGTCGAACAGCACTGCCTTGTTCTGTCCAGAGTCGCTCATGGCACCAGTCAACCCCGCCCGCATCGAAATACCGGCATCGGTGACGAGCGCGAGCGCGGGAGACCGGGCCCGGACCACCCGGCGACAACGGGATGACGCATGAGAACATCGGGCGCATGGACCATTTCAGGATCGCCGACGTCGCAGCGGGCAGCACCGTCTTCCGGCGGGTGGTGTGGACCGGGGAGCACACGCAACTGGTCGTCATGACCATTCCGCCGGGCGGCGAGATCGGGCTGGAGACGCACGAGCACAACGACCAGCTGCTGAGCTTCTTCAGCGGCACGGGCGAGGCGGTGGTGGGTGGCGAGACGAGGCCGGTCGCCGCCGGGGACCTGGTCGTCGTCCCCGCCGGCACCGAGCACAACTTCACCAACACCGGGCCCGATCCGCTGGTGCTGTCCACGGTGTACGGGCCGCCGGACCACGCACCGGACACGGTGCACGCCACCAAGGAGGAGGCTGACGCCGCCGAGGCGGCTGGGCAGGACGAACCGCCCGCCGCCTGACGGCGCCGTCAGGCGAGCGTGCCGGCCAACCGGTCGGACAGCGCCGCGACGAAGGCCGCCGGCTCGGCCAGCTCTCCGCCTTCGGCGAGCAACGCCATGCCGTGCAGCAGGCGCGCGGTCTCGGCCAGCGCCGCGTCGTCGGGCCGCTGTTCCAGCGCTGCCCGCAACCCGGTGACGAGGGCGTGGTGCGGGTTGATCTCCAGGGTCCGCTTGACGGTCGGCATCGGCTGGCCCATCGCCCGGTACATCTTCTCCAGGGTCGGCGTCAGGTCACCCGGGTCACCGACCAGGCACACCGCCGAGTCGGTCAGCCGATGTGAGAGCCGGACGTCCTTGACCTCGTCCGACAGGGTGGTGCCCATCCAGGTCAGCAGCGGCGCGAATGCTGTCCTGGTCTCCTCGTCGACGTCGTCGCCGCCGAGGTCCACCTCGCCCCGGGCGATCGACACCAGCGCCTTCTCACCGAACGTGCCGACCGCGTCGACCCACATGTCGTCCACCGGGTCGGTGAGCAGCAGCACCTCATAACCCTTGGCGCGGAACGCCTCCATGTGCGGCGAGTGCTCCAGCGCCGCCCGCGACTCGCCGGTCACGTAGTAGATGGAGTCCTGACCCTCGGGCATCCGCCCGACGTATGCCTGAAGGGTGGTCGGCTTGTCTGCGTCGTGCGTCGACGGGAACGAGCAGATCTCCAGGATCGCCTGCTGGTTGTCCGAATCGGACAGCAGACCCTCCTTGACGGCCTTGCCGAGCTCTGACCAGAAGGTCGCGTACTTGTCCGGCTGCTCGTCCATCATCGACTTGACGGTCGAGAGCACCTTGCGCACCAGGCGCTTGCGGATCAGCTGGATCTGCCGGTTCTGCTGCAGGATCTCCCGCGAGATGTTCAACGACAGGTCGCTGGCATCCACGACGCCCTTGACGAAGCGCAGGTATTCGGGAACCAGCGCCTCGCAGTCGTCCATGATGAAGACGCGCTTGACGTACAGCTGCACGCCGCGCTTGCCGTCCCGCAGGAACAGGTCCATCGGTGCGTGGCTGGGCAGGAACAGCAGCGCCTGGTACTCGAACGTGCCCTCGGCGGACAGCCGGATGGTCTCCAGCGGCTCC
>CAXTBG010000047.1:0-39399 GCA_964242105.1 uncultured Nakamurella sp.
GACCCAGAATCACCGGTGACCGCGCCTTGCTACACCACGTCCTCGGACTTGACCCAGCATGCACGACGTTCCCGCCCCCCGTCATACCAAACTCCTGCACCAAACCAGAACGCCCCGCAGCGTGAGAAAGACGTGCGCTACCACCAGACACCATCCGAAGGTACCCCAACGGCTTACGGAGTAAAGGCCGCGACCGGGTAAATCTGCGTGAGGTTGCGTGCAGCCGCACGGCAGGTGGCAACACACCGAATGCCAGGTGTTCAGCAGATCGAACCTGTCGCACGGATGCCGTATCACCGACGTGCTCATACTCGCTTTGTCGGAACCGGCGTTCGCCCCGTCGCCCGCTCACACGGGCGCGGGCAGGGATTCAACACCTTCGGGTTCGTAACAATCGGCGATGTTGCACGTCGAGCGGGCCGGGGGGCGCAGCGCTCGTCTTCTGGATTGTGCCCCCGCAGCGCCGAGGAATGCTGATGGACCGACCCCGTTTCGTCGTCACCGCGTGGTCGACCTTCCCGACCAGGCACCGACCAGGCACCGGGAGTCATCCCGGCGACTGCGGTGTGGCGGACTACCGCCCGTGAGGTGAAGCGGTGATCGAACGGTCCCGACGAGCCATGCGATGCTGTATCGATGCCGGACGCCGCATCGCACCTGCTGGCCGAGGGCCCGGTATCCGCCCGCGAGCGATTCATCGCCGGGCTGCCGAAGGCCGAGTTGCACGTGCATCACATCGGGTCGGCGTCGCCGCAGACGGTTGCCCGGCTGGCTGCTGCACATCCCGGCTCACCTGTGCCCGCCGATCACGAGGCCCTGGCCGACTACTTCACCTTCACCGACTTCGCCCACTTCATCGAGGTCTACCTGTCCGTTGCCGACCTGGTGACCGACGCCGCCGACGTGTGGACACTCACCCACGGCGTGGCGACCGACATGGCGTCCCTGAACATTTGCTACGCCGAGCTGACGGTGTCGCCGTACTCCCAGATCGTTCGCGGGATACGTGCTGAGGCCTTTCTGGAGGCCATCGAGGACGCCCGGCTGACTGCCGAGCGTGACCTGGGAATCGTCCTCCGCTGGTGCTTCGACATTCCTGGTGAAGCCGGTCTTGCAGCCGCCGAAGTGACCGCGGACGTGGCCACGCGGTTGCGTCCTGAAGGTCTGGTCAGCTTCGGACTCGGCGGCCCGGAGATCGGGGTAGGGCGTGCACAATTTCAGCCCTACTTCGACCGTGCCCGCGCGGCAGGACTGCACAGCGTCCCTCACGCCGGCGAAACCACGGGCCCGCAAACCATCTGGGACGCCATCACGTTCCTCGGCGCCGAGCGCATCGGCCATGGCACCACGGCGATCCAGGACCATCGGTTGGTCACCTATCTCGTCGAGCACGACATCCCGCTCGAGGTGTGCCCCACGTCGAATGTCGCCACTCGGGCGGTGACAACCATGGCGCAGCACCCATTGCCGGCTCTGGTCGCGGCCGGTGTGTCCCTGAGCATCTCCTCGGACGACCCGCCGATGTTCTCGACCGACCTGAACCACGAATACGGCGTGGCCGCGGACCTGTTGAGCCTTGACAATGCAGGAATCGCCGATCTCGCACTGGCCGCGGTCCGCCAGTCGTTCGCGCCGGAACACCTCAGGGTCAAGCTGACAGACGACATCAAGGCCTACCGCGACGCTGCTGCGGGTGGCGGCGGCTCGTTCACGACGACAGCGACCCGTTGACCCGACATGTCGGCCGGCGTTGCGGCTTGCCATTCGACCAGCGGATCAGCTGAAACGGAACCTCGTCGCATCGGTGGGGAAGGTGAACCAGGCGATTGCCCGCTGCGGCGTGAGCATCCGCAGACCGCCTCCGTCCTCCGCCGCCCAGGACCCTGGACCAGGCTGATAACCCGCGTCGTGGTACTTGCCGAAGGCCGCTGCCAGGAGCGTGCCGAGACCATCCGGATGCGCCCGGGTCGGCTCGCTGACGCCTTCGACGATCACCGCCTGCGCTCCACTTTCCAGGTGCAGTGCACAGGCCGGGTTGCTCGCCAGGTTGATGACGTGCCGGGTGGTCGGCGCACCGTCGTAGTAGAAACGCCCGGACAGCCACACTCCCCAGCGCGGCACCACGTGCGGTCGGCCGTCCGGACGGGTGGTCGCCAGCCAATAGTGCTGCGCGGAGATCAACTTCTCCTCGACCTCGGACCACCCGAGCAACCCGTCGGTCGATATCGGGAGGCCGTAGCCATCCGGCATCTCGGGGCGATCACGCCGGGGTCCAACAGGGTTCGCAGGCGTGTCGGTCATTCCATCCCTCGCATCACAGGGCAGGCTCGACCCGGGCGAGCCACTCGCCCAGCAGAGCGGCGAGCAGGGTGGGTTGTTCGTGCGGAAGCGCGTGGCCCGCGCGGTCCAGCACGGCGAGGCTGCCGCGTGGATGGTCGGCGGCGAGGTCGACAGCCGCGGCGTACCCCACGGTCGAGTCGTGGCGGCCGGCGACGATCACCATCGGCTGGTCGTATGCCGGGCCCCGGGTGGCGCTGAGCTCCCACCGCTCGCCGATTCGCGCCACGGCGGCCTCGTCCACCAGCTGGATGGCGGGTGCCACGAATCTCTCGTAGCGGTCGAGCATCTCGGGGGTCTGGAGAACGAAGTAGCCACGGAAACCCTCGTCACCCAATTCGGACGCCACGACGGGACGATGGGACGGCACGTCACGAACACCGGCAAGGAGAGGGCACACCAGTGCCAGGCCGACGACCTGATCGGGCCGGCGTGCCGCCATGCCCTGTGCGTAGTAGGCGCCGGCCGAATGGCCGACCAGGAGGAAAGGCGCGCCGGAACCAGCGACGGCGTCGGCGAAATCGAGCATGACGTCACACAGCTGGTCGGCGCTGCAAAGCCATTCCGGTGCCGGCGTTCTTCCCATACCGGGCAGGTCGGGATAAATGCGACGAAGGCGGCTCATGTCCAGGGCGGGTTCGAAACAAGCTTCGGCCTCACGGTGATCGACACCGGCGCCGTGCAGTACCAGGACGGCGGTTCCTTCGCCGTGCTGGACGAAATGCACCGGGATGTCGTCGACAACACAGTCCATCGGGGACGTTTCCAGTTGAGCTGGGCGGCTTGTCCGAATGTGGCAACGTCCCGAGGAATGTCGGCGGGCCGGTGCCGCAACCCTGCCGCCGGGGGCAGCGCGGAGGGGCAGACGGGCAGATCAGGGAGCGGAGATCAGCGACGACCTGGTGGATACGGTCTCGGCGCGCCGCCGCGAACCCCACAAGCCGAAGCCCAGCAGGATGGCACCGGGAACGACACCACTGACGGCGGCGATCACCGCTTCCGGCGCGTGCCTGGCAACCAGCACAAGACCGACCAGTCCGCAGACGATGATGGCCGCGCCCATCAGGTAGAAGAAGCGCTGGCTGAACATGCGAGCCATGGGCAGGAAATGGACGCCGACCACGATCGACACCCAGGCCACACTTGCCTCCGGCCGGTGGAATACCCGGTTGATCACCAGGACACCACCGAAAAGCGCAATCACCTCACCGGCGGTGACCAGCCAGAATGACCTCGGGTAGGTGTGGCGAGCAGTATCGTTGACCGCCCCTCCGCGACCTCCGGCCATTTCGCCCCGGCGTGATGCCAGGGCGATCGCAATGGCGACCGCAGCGGCGACCGCGCAGGCGCGGACCACCCACATCACCGGCGCGGCGAAGTGAGAGCTGTTCACCACCACGTAGACCAGCCCGAATACGGCTGCGACGATCGAACCGATCCGTTGACCAGGCATCGTTCCTCCTGTGCAAGGCAGTGGGGTTCACCTGTAGGCCCAGTGTGATCCAATCCGGTGGCGCAATCAATGGTCGTGGCACCGGAATTGGCTCCCGCAGGGAGTTTCGCTCCACCGCACCGGTCGGACGTCGCTGCAGCACCGCGCGGGAACTCGCGGTCAGAAGGGCGGCGCGTCCGCGCTGGAGGTGGTGCGACTGGTCAGGTGACCGGAGCCCCAGCGGTGATCGGCGCCCGCGCCGGTGGCGAGGGTCGCCTTCCCGAAGTCGTCGGTCAGGTCACGGAGCACCGAGTGCAGGTGGTTGCCTCCGCCGACGGCGTTCACCGCCTCGATCAGGAACTGATCGGTATGCACCCTGAAGTAGTGCGGCACGCCGCGCACCTGTCCGCCGGCCCAGCTGAAGAACACCCGCTCCGCGCCGCGTTCGCGCACGTCGCGCCGCGCTCTGTCGCCGACCTCCTCCGGCAACCGGCCGAGATAGCAGTCGACCAGTGACCAGAGCACGTCCAGCTGCTGGTCCGTCAACGCCGATCCCGGGATCCCGGAGGGTTTGTCGCGATGGAAGACCACTGCGCGACGGTCGTCGTCGGTGATGGTGTATCCCGGCATGCCGAGGTCGTAGTGGTCGGGGTACTCGACCGCGCCGATCCGCGGCACCTGGCGGGTCACGAAATCCGCCGGAGCGACGTCGTGCAGGACGGCCTGTCCGCGCTGTGCGTCGTCCAGGGAGTCGAGCAGGGCGAACCCGAGCCCCTCGTCGTCGGCCAGCGGCTTGAGCACCCCGTCGTACTCGGTGGGTTGCTGACCCAGTGCCACAGGTGTTGCCACCACCCACTTCTCGTCGATGACGGTGAGATTCAGGCAGACGTGATGCCCGAGCAGCCGGAACATCCAGGTGTCCTCGAATCCGGGGCGGCCGTAGAAGGTGACGAAGTAGGAGTCGGAGGTGCGCCAGCTCTGCAGGGCGGGCCCGAGGAAGTCACCCTCGTAGTCGCGCAGCACGTGCTCCAGCTGCGGGATCGCGAGCACCTTGGTGAAGGTGCGCTGTGGCAGGGCCCGGCGGACCAGGTCCCAGACCAGCACCTTCTGGTGGCGGTCCAGGGCATGGAGCGGGATGCCGGTGCGGTCCGGACGCGGAATGATGTCCCAGTCCAGGCGCCGCGGGTCGTCGAAGTCGTCGATGATCGCGCTCGCCCGCTGACCGGCGTCGAAGGTGTCGATCAGTCCCATCGCGATCACCAGCAACGACGTCGCGGTCGCTGGTGCTTCGTGCAAGCTGGTCATGCGTCGGTATCCCTCGGGTCGTCGGGGTGCGGGGGCGCCGCGGCCGGGAATGCGTTGCCCTGGAAACACATCGCGCGGTACCGGGCGGCACGCCGACGCGAACGGTCGCCGGGTTCGTGGACGGCAATCGAAGCCAGCTGGTCGGAGATCACCTCGGCCATCCGACGGCAGAAGGCCGCCGGATCGTCGGCGGCGTCGGGAGTCTCCGCCATCACGGCGTCGACGATGCCGTGCGCGAGGAGATCGCGCGACCGGACACCCTGCTCGGCGGCCATCTGCGGGGCGTGGTCGATGTCGCGGTGGACGATCGCGCTGGCGCCTTCCGGCGGCAGCGGGGACAGCCAGGCGTGCTGCGCCGCGACGACCCGGTCGGTGGGCAGCAGCGCCAGCGCGGCGCCGCCCGTCCCCTGGCCGAGCAGCACGGCCAGGGTCGGTGTCCGTAGCCGCATGAGATCACTGATGCTGCGCGCGATCTCCCCGGCCAGGCCGCCTTCCTCGGCCTGCACCGACAGCGCAGCGCCGGGTGTGTCGAGAATGGTGACCAGCGGTAGTCCGAGCTGCTCGGCCAGATCCATGCCGCGACGGGCGGTGCGCAGCGTCGCCGGCCCGATCAGCGCACCTGACGCCTGGCTCCGGCGATCCTGCCCGATCACCACGCACCCCGTGCTCCCGAAGCGGGCCAGGGCCAGGAGCAGGCCTGCCCCGGTCTCGCCGGCGCCGGTCCCGCGCAGCGGGAGGTAGGGGATCGACGCGGCGGCCAGCAGCTCCCGTACGCCCGGGCGCCGCCGGGCTCGCGAGCGGGTCACCGACTCCCATGCCGGGACGTCGGGCACCTGGGTCACCTCGGTGAGCAGACCGGCTGCGGCGTTGTCGATCTCGGGTAGGCCGCCGCGCACCGGAACGCCCGGCTCGCCTTCGGTGGCGGCCAGCAGCACATCGAGCACCCGGCCGGCCAGCACGCGCAGGTCGCGCACGGCCACGACCGCGTCCACAACACCATGGGCGCGCAGGTTCTCGGCGGTCTGCACGCCGGCGGGGAATTCCGTCCCGGTCAGCGCCTGGTAGACCCGCGGGCCGAGAAAGCCGACGAGGGCGCCTGGTTCGGCGATGGTGACGTGGCCGAGCGAGCCCCAGGAGGCGAACACCCCGCCGGCGGTGGGGTGGCGCAGGTAGACGAGATACGGCAGCCCGGCGGCCTTGTGCTCGGTGATGGCAGCCGTGACGGCGACCATCGTCAGGAACGCCACCGTGCCCTCCTGCATGCGCGTGCCGCCCGATGCGGGCGCGGCGAGCAGGGGCAGCCGGCGCGCCGTGGCCTGCTCGATGGCCAGGAGCAGGCGCCCGGCCGCCGCCACCCCGATCGAACCGCCGAGGAACCCGAACTCCGAGACGACGACGGCCACCCGCCGTCCGCCGATCAGGCCCTCCCCGGTGAGGACCGACTCGTCCGTGCCGCCGCGCACCGCTGCACGGGCCAACTCGTCCTGGTACTCCGCGGAGGTCCCGCTGACCTGGACCGGCAGATCCCAGCTGGTGAAACTGTCCTCGTCGAGCACCAGGTCGAGGAGCTCGCGAGCGCCGGCCCGCTGGGCGGTCCTGATCACGAACCGGCCAGCCAGGCACGCACCGCGTCTGCGGAGGAGTTCAGGACCGGCGGCGCCCGGTGCCCGGTACGCGTCGTCTCGGTCCCGGCGGTGTCGAAGAACCGCAGCGGCGGCCCGGGAACCGATATGGTGCCAAGCGTTTCGTGCTCGACGTCCACCAGCA
This sequence comes from uncultured Nakamurella sp., assembly GCA_964242105.1. Lineage (GTDB taxonomy): Bacteria > Actinomycetota > Actinomycetes > Mycobacteriales > Nakamurellaceae > Nakamurella. Next base: position 6,842 of record CAXTBG010000047.1, read on the forward strand.
GACCCTGACTCCGGGTCTGCTCCCAGGCGTAGACCTCGTCCAGGGTCCGAACCTTACCGGCCGGAATGCCCAGATCGGCGAGCCGGGCCAGCAGTGCTGCCGCCGACCAGTCGGAGAACGCCGCCTCGATGGCTCTGATCACGGCGTCACGGGAGGCCACCCGGTCGTCATTCGTCGCCATGCCCGGCGCGGCGGGATCGAGGCCGAAGCCGGCAGCGAACTGCTGCCAGAGGCGCTCGCTGCCGACGGAGATCTGTACAGAGCCGTCCGCGCAGCGGAACATGCCGTACGGACAGATCGACGGGTGGTGGTTGCCCTGCGCGCGGGGGACCTCCCCGGCCACGGTCCACCGGGTGCCCTGGAACGCATGCACACCCACCAGCGCGGCGAGCAGCGATGTCCGCACCACACTGCCGGTGCCCGTGCGGGCCCGCTCCAGTAGCGCCGCGAGCACGCCGAAGGCTCCGTACATGCCGGCCAGCAGGTCACTGATCGGCACGCCGACGCGCTGCGGGTCGTCCGGTCCGGAACCGGTGAGCGACATCAGTCCGGCCTCGCCCTGCAGGATCTGGTCGTACCCGGCGCGCTGCCCCTCGGGCCCGTCGGCACCGAAACCGGTGATCGAGAGAACCACCAGGGCGGCGTTGAGCGCGAACAGGCGCTCTGCCGGAAGTCCGAGGCGGTCCAGCACGCCTGGCCGGAAGTTCTCCAACAGCACGTCGGCCCGTTCGATCAGGGCCTCGAGGGTGGCGAGGTCGTCGGGGGACTTGAGGTCGAGCGCGATGGATTCCTTGTTGCGGTTGCAGGACAGGAAATAGGTCGACTCCCGGCCGGGCACGGCGCCGTCGGTGCCGACCGGCGGGTGGACGAAAGGCGGTCCCCAGCCGCGCGTGTCGTCGCCGGTGCCGACCGCCTCGACCTTGATGACCCGGGCGCCCAGGTCGCCGAGCATCATCCCGGCGTGCGGGCCGGCCAGGGCGCGGGTCAGGTCGACGACCAGGGTGCCCGACAGCGGGCCGGCCGCGGGTTCGTCGGTCACCGGTGCCGCCCGCCGGCGTCGGTGATCGGGTTGCGGAGCACGCCGAGCTTGTCGATCTCGACCTCGACGACGTCGCCCGGATGCAGCAGCCACGGCGGCGTGCGCACGTATCCGACACCCGACGGCGTGCCGGTGGCGATCATGTCGCCGGGGGCCAGCGTGAAGGTCCCGCTGATCAGCGAGAGCACCGCGCCGACCTCGAAGACGATGTCGGCGGTGTTGCCGTCCTGCACGGTCGCGCCGTTCACCCTGGTCCGCACCCGGAGTCCGTCGCGCAGGTCACCCACCTCGGCCGCCGGGACGATCGGGCCCATCGGGCCGCTCCGGTCGCCGTTCTTGCCCAGCGTCCACTGCGGTGTCAGCTTCTGCGCGTGGCGGGCGGTGAGGTCGTTGAACGTCGAGTATCCGAAGATCGCGGCCCGGGCGGTATCCGGGTCGACGTCGCACAGGGGAGCTCCGACGAACGCCGCGACCTCGCCCTCCCAGTCCAGACCGGCCTCGTTGGCCGGTACCGGCACGGGCACCCCGCCGACGGTCAGCGACGCCGTCCAGCGACCGAAGAGGGTGGGGTAGGGCCCCAGGTCGTGGGCGCCTTCGGCGGCGTGCGCCCGGTAGTTGAGCCCGATGCACACCACCCTGGCCGACGGCAGCACGGGCGGCACGAGCTCCACCCGGTCGAGGTCCAGCGGAGCGGCGGTGCGGTCACCGGCGAGCGCGGCGGCCGGGTCGCGCCAGAACTCGTCGAGCCGGGCCACCGGGACGAGGCCGGTCTCCTCCAGCAGACCGACCCCGACGTCATCGCGGCCTGGTTCGCGGTATCCGACGATCTTCATGAAACCTCCTGTGCGGAGCCAACTGTGGCGGAGTCGAGCAGGACGACGAGCAGCACGGCAACCACACCGGTGGAGTTGCGCAGGGCGCGCTGTTCACCGAGCGGTAGGAACACCGAGTCATGGGTGCGCAGGGTGGTCCTCTGCTCGTCGGCGGTGATGTCGAGCTCTCCGGACAGCACGACGTAGACCGTGTCGGCAAGCGTCGGCGCCGGATCGACCCATGATCCCGGACGGTAGCGCGACACGCTGACCCGCACACCCGGCGGCCCGGCAGGATCCTGCCCCTGCAGCCGGACCGCGTCGACTCCGTGATGACCCGGTGGTTGGTACGGGACGCCCTGCTCAGCTCGGACGACGTGCATGTCGGTGCCCTCCTCCCGGCGGTTGCCGGCGCGCTGGACTGCCCGGCCGGCTCATGCGTGTGCCGGTTCGACGTCGGGATGCCCGGCGAGATGATCGGCCCGGTGCCTGGCGAGGTGCTCGACGAACGAGTCCGCCAGCTGTTGGGTCGCACCGGGTCCGGACGCCGCGGCGAACACCGCGAAGTCCGGGCGCACCAGCACGGCGTCCGCTCCGAGGGAGTCCAGCCATTGCCCGACCGTGCCGTCGACGTCGACCAGCAGATTCCCGCCTGATCCGTCGGCTGACGGCGCCCCGGCTCCCTCCGGCGTCAGCGCCGCGACAGCGATACCGCTGTCCTGCAATGTCTTCCGTGTCGCACCGGTGAGGGAGGCCAACGGCTCGCCGCGCCGCAGCAGCAGCAGACCGGCGCCCCCGACGGCGTCGTCGAGCAGGACCGGCGGAGTGCCGGCCGGCGCACCGTGGCGGACGACGCGGCCCTGGCGGGAGAGGGTGCCGCCGGCGTCACCGGTGTGGATGCCGGGCCCCAGCCGGGGGCGCGGCGGCGCCGGCGCCGACTCGCGCGCCGCCCGGGCGGCGATCATCCGGGCGTCCCGCGCCGCGGCCAGCTCCGGGTCGGTGATGCAGATGACCTGCCCCAGCTGCATCGAGAAGTCGATGAACGCGGCCACGTGCGGCGTGCGTTCAGCGCCGTAGGTGTCCAGCAGGGCGTCGTCGGCCAGACCGCGCAGCACGAGGTCGAGCTTCCACCCCAGGTTGACGGCATCGCGGAACCCGGCGCCCAGTCCCTGGCCGGCGAACGGGGGCATCAGGTGCGCCGCGTCACCGGCGATCATCACCCGTCCCCGGCGCCACGTCGTGGCCCAGCCGGCCTGGAAGGTGTAGACCGAGTGCCGCTCGAGAAGCGAGTTCGCGCGGGAGATGCCGTACGGCACCAGCAGTTCCCAGGCACGGTCGGTTCGGTTCAGCTCGTCCCGGGTCTCGGTGGGCAGCCGCATGAACTCCCACCTGCGGCGCCCTGGGCCGCCGGGCACCATCGTGCAGGGGCGCGCGGTGTCGCAGGTCTGGATGGCCACGTGGGGGAAGGCGATCGAGGGGTCGGGCACGACGTCGACCACCAGCCAGTCGAAGAAGTACCCGAGGTCGTGCCAGCCCGAGCCCATCCTGGCCCGCACTCCGCTGCCGGCGCCGTCGGCGCCGATGAGATAACGCCCACGGATCTCCCGCCGGTCGCCGTCGCGGGAGATGGTGACCGTCACGGACGCGACGTCCTCGCGCTGCTCCACCGCTTCCCAGCCCCGGACGACCGTGACGGGCAGCTGGGCCATCAGTCCTTCGAGGCGCTCCTCCAGCGCCGGCTGGTGGAAGAAGTAGGTGTTGAACCAGCCGGATTCCCCGAGTCCGCTCCAGTCCACCTCCTCCAGCACGTCACCGTCGTGGTTGCGCCAGACGTACATGTCGTCGTAGGGCTCGGTGACGTCGGGAATCGTCGGCGGGGCCAGGCCGACCGTCTGCAGGATGCGGGCGAACTCGGCGTCGTGGGTGACGGCCCTGGGCAGGGGATAGCCGGCCACCTGGCGGTCCAGCACCACCACCCGATGACCTCGCCGGCCGAGCAGCACGGCGAGCAGTTTGCCGACCGGACCGCACCCCACCACGACGACGTCGGCCGTCGCGGCATCGTCTGCCCAGCGTCCTGCAGCGGTCATCGTCGGCCCCGATCGGCTTGTCGGGAGATCAGGCGCCGGCTCTGGATCACTTGTCGAACCGGCTTCCCGAACTCCTTGACAGGAGTGTCGGTGCTGAACATACTTCCACGATGCGGTCATGACAACCCGCATCATGGAACGCAATGAGGCGACCCGACCGGCTGCGCCGCCGGACCAGGAGATGACATGAAGCAGACATCAGCACCGCTCGTCACCCCGTCCGCGAAGGTCGAAGGCCCCAGACGGCGCTCCCGCCAGGTGCGACGGGTCGGTGCCGGCGCCGCGGTACTGGCCCTGACCGTCTCCGGGTGCGGAGGCGTGAAGACCGGATCCGACACCGGCAGCAGTGCCGCGTCGACGATCGTCATCGGCGCCGACCTCCCGCTCAGCGGCCCGCTCGCCGGCTTCGGCAGCTTCCAGAAGTGGGGCTACGAGCACGCCGTCAAGGAGGTGAACGACGCCGGCGGCATCGAGATCTCGGGCAAGAAGCTCAAGGTGGACCTGAAGATCCTCGACGACAAGTCCGACGCCAACCAGGTCACCACCAACACCCAGACGCTGCTGTCCAGTGACAAGGCGGTCGCGTTGCTGGGCTCGTGCACGCCTGCGCTGGTCATCCCCGGTGCGCTGGTCGCCGAGCAGAGCAAGATCCCGTTCGTGACCGGATGTGCACCGACCGGCGCGTGGAGCGCGGCCAAGAAGTGGGCCTACTCGTGGGACCTCTTCTTCTCCGAGAACGACCTGGGCGGCAACTCCTTCAAGCTGCTGACCGACTCCAAGGTGAGCACCAACAAGAAGGTCGCCATCCTGCACGACAACGGCCCGGACGGCGCTGTCGTCGGCGGCACCGTGTGGCCGCAGGCCGCCGCGGCCAGCGGTTACAAGGTGGTCGCGAACGAGCAGTTCCCCACCGACACCACCGATTTCTCCGCCGCGGTGGAGAAGGCGAAGAACTCCGGTGCGGACATCCTGCTGGTGGATGCGGTGACGCCGCAGGCGGTCAGCATCCGCAAGCAGCTGCAGACGGCCGGCTACACGCCGAAGGTGCTCGTCATGGAGAAGGGCGCCGAGCCGGTGGCCTTCGCCCAGGCACTCGGGTCCCTGGCCAACGGGGTGATCGTCGGCGGCTACTGGGACCCGAGCCTGCCCAACCCCGGCGCCAAGGAGCTCGCCACCGCCTACACCGCCGAAACCGGCCAGGGTTACAGCCAGCACATCGCCGACAGCTACACGGCGGCCAAGATCCTGCTGGAAGGAATCACCAAGGCCGGCAGCACGGACGCGACCGCGGTCAACACCAAGGTCGGCGAGACCGACGGCACCTACCCGGTCGGCAAGGTGAAGTTCACCGACAACCATGCGGCCGTGCTGCCGACCGTGTCGCTGCAGTGGACCGGCGGCAAGACGCAGGTGGTCTGGCCGATCAGCGAGAAGACCGGCACGATGATCTTCCCGATTCCGTGACCCTCCCCAGCGTGCACGACCTCGCCCAGGCGCTGGTCAGTGGTGTGCTGCTCGGCGGGCTGCTGGCCCTCGTCGCGCTCGGCCTGTCGTTGGTGCTCGGTGTGATGCGTCTGGTGAACCTGGTCCACGGCGAGCTGGTGCTGCTGGGGTCCTACGCCTCGTTCCTGCTGCTGGAGTGGACCGGCGTGGATCCGCTCCTGGCGCTTCCGCTGGTCGCGGTCATCGGCGCGGCGATCACCTATCCGTTGCAGAAGGTGCTGCTGCAGCCGCTCGCCCGGCACGGCGAGGACGCCCCGCTGATCACCACCTTCGCCCTGTCGATCATCGCGCAGAACGTGCTGGTGCTGGTGCTGACCAGCAACAGCCGCGCGATCGACCGTCCGTACACCCGCACCAGCATCACCCTCGGCTCGATCTCGGTCCCGACGATGTACGTCATCTCGTTCGTCATCTCCGCGGCGATCTGCGCCGCGGTGCACGTGCTGGTGAACCGGACGGCGTTCGGGCGCCGGCTGCGTGCCGGTTCGGAGGACCCGGAGGCGGCCGCCATCATCGGTGTCCGGGTGCCCACGCTGCACGCGCGGACCTTCGCCCTGGCCGGGGCGATCGCCGCGGTCTCCGGAGCGCTGGCCGCCATGATCTTCTCGTTCGCCCCGTCGTCGGGCGCGAGCTGGTTGCTCACCGGCTTCGCCGTGGTCGTCCTCGGGGGCCTGGGCAGCGTCAAGGGCACCGCCGCGGGCGGGGTGGTCCTGGGTGTCGTGGAATCCCTGGGCGCGCTGTTCCTCGGCGACGGCTACCGGCTGTTCGTCGGTCTGGTGATCTTCCTGGCCTTTCTGGCCATCCGGCCCCGCGGCCTGCTGGGGGCGACGACATCGTGAGTGGAGCGAGCGTGACGACGAAGGCCGGTGGGCTCGGCGCCCTGCTGCGCCATCCGATCGGCCGCGCCGTGCTGCTGCTGGTCGCCGCTGCGGTGCTGGCCGGTGTGCCGTTCGTGGCCGGCCCCTACGGGCAGCAGGTGGGCTATCGGGTCCTGCAGCTGATCGCCTTGGCCGTCGCGTGGAACCTGGTCGCCGGGTACGTCGGCATGGCCTCGCTGGGGTCGGCGGCGTTCGTCGGCATCGGCGCCTATACCGCCACCGAGCTGGGCAACCAGCTGGCACTGCCGCTGCCCGTGCTGCTGCTGGCCGGCGCCGCTGCCGGGGCGCTGTTCGCCGTCGTCGTCAGCCCGGCGATGTTCCGGCTGTCCGGGCTCTACTTCACGGTCGGAACCCTCGCGCTGGCCAGCGCCCTGCAGATCCTGGTCGTCAACCTGCGGACCTTCGGCGGGGCGTCGGGCCTGATCCTGTCCGCCTCGACGCCGCCCGACTACGTCATGTACTGGTTGGCGTTGGTGGTGGCCGTCATCAGCGTGGCGATCGTGCTGGCGGTGCTGGCCACTCCGGCGTCCCTGTCGCTGCGGGCGATCCGTGACGACGAGGCGACGGCGAAAGCCATGGGCGTCAACACCTTTCTGACCAAGCTGTGGGCATTCTCGTTGTCCGGCGCACTGATCGGAGTGGTCGGTGCGCTGCAGTCCGCCCGCCTCGGGGTGATCGAGCCCTACGGCGCCTTCGGCCTGAACTGGACCATCATGATCCTGTCGGCGACCATCATCGGCGGGATCGGCACGCAGTTCGGCCCCATCCTCGGCGCCGTTCTGTACGTGGCCCTCGCCGAGCTGCTGAAGAACTACCCCGAGGTGCACACCGCCCTCACCGGGGTCGTGCTGCTGATCGTCATCCGGTTCTTCCCGGCCGGTGTGTGGGGCGCGGCCGTCGCCGCGCGGGCACGCCGGCGACAGCGCCCCGCGGCAACCGGATCCACGCCCGCCGTCGTTGCCCCCGTCGCAATGGACACCTCGTCGGATGCCCCGTCGCGGCCCACGACGGTCGGGAACGTCTCGTGACCGCGCTCGCCGGGCAGCAGCCGCCGGTACTCGCCGTCACGGGGCTGACCAAGGCCTACGGCGGCGTCACCGCGGTCGACGGCGTGACGCTCAGCGTTGCCCCGGGCGAGTCGCTCGGCGTGATCGGGCCCAACGGGGCCGGCAAGACCACCTTCGTCGGCCTGGTCAGCGGTGCGCTCACCCCGTCGTCCGGGTCGGTCGCCGTCGACGGCCAGGACGTCTCCCGGCTGGGTGCCGCGGCGCGGACCCGGCTGGGAGTGGGCCGCACGCACCAGATCCCGAAGCCGTTCGGGCGGATGACGGTCCTGGAGAACCTCCTGCTCGCCGGTCGGCACGCCCGCGGATCCGAGTCCCTGCGGGCCACCCGGCTGCGCTGCCTGGACATTCTCGGGCGCACCGGACTGGCCGATGCCGCAGACGCTCCCGCCGGCAAACTTCCGCTACTGCGGCGCAAGCGCCTCGAGCTGGCGCGGGCGCTGGCGCTCAAGCCGCGGCTACTGCTCCTGGACGAGATCGGTGCCGGCCTCGTCGAACACGAGACCGCACAGTTGATCGAGCTGATCCGCGCCGTTCGTGAAGAAGTGGCGGCCGTCGTCCTGATCGAGCACGTCATGGACGTCATCACCGCATGCTGCGACCAGGCGGTCGTCCTGGACTTCGGAAAGCTGATCCTCGAGGGGTCCGTGCGCGAGGTGCTCTCCAATCCCGTGGTGGCCGAGCTCTACCTCGGTTCGGCCTCGTCGGCACAACGCCCCGCGCCGGTGGCCCGGGCCGCGGTCGACGCGGGTGCCCCGCTGCTCGCGGTCGACGACGTCCACGTGTCCTACGGCGGCGTGCGCGCGTTGCGCGGGGTGAGTCTCCGGGTGGACAAGGGCGAGGTGGTGGCACTGCTCGGGGCGAACGGGGCCGGGAAGACGACGTTGTCCCGGGCGATCAGCTCCGCCGTACGGCTCGACGCCGGCGCGATCACCTTCGACGGGCAGCGGATCGACGGATTGCGCCCCGACCAGGTCAGCGACCGGAGGGTGGCGCACTGCATGGAGGGGCGCCGCATCTTCTCGACCCTGTCGGTGCAGGAAAACCTGGTGCTGGGGGCGGATCGGGCGTCGAAGTCCGAGTGCGCCCGACGGCTGGCCGGCGTCTACGACGTCTTTCCCGCTCTGGTGCCCAACCGCAACAAGCGGGGCACGGCGATGTCCGGTGGCCAGCAGCAGATGCTGGCCGTCGGCCGGGCGCTGATGGCCGACCCCAGCCTGCTCATCCTCGACGAGGTGAGTCTCGGCCTGGCGCCGGTTGCCGTCGACCAGCTGTACGAGGCGCTGGAGCAGGTCCGCGCCACCGGCGTCTCGATCCTGCTGGTCGAGCAGAACCTGGAGCGTGGGCTGTGGCTGGCCGACCGCGGCGTCGTTCTCGCCCACGGTCGGGTCGTCCTGGAAGGAACCCCCGACGAGCTGCGCGCGCATCCTTCGCTGGCGGCGCTGTACGTCGGCGAAAGCATTGCGGCCGAGCTGCCGTGACCGGGCGTGTGCGATGGTGAGCCGTGCAGGATGGCGAGGCGGCTGTGGCGACGGACGACGGTGACCAGGCGAAGTCGACCGGCATCCAGGTCATCAACCGGGCGGCCGACATCCTGCGCTTCCTGCAGACCCGGCCGGCCGGCGTGACCCAGGCAGAGATCGCGACCGAGTTGAAGATGGCCCGCACCACGGTCCATCGCATCGTGGGTGCGCTGACCGACGAGGGTTTCGTCGCCGCCCAGGCGAACGGGACCCGGTCCCGGTACCGGCTCGGCGGGGAGATCGCCCGCCTGGCCAGCGCCGCGCGCCGCAGCCTGATCAACCAGATGCACCCGCTCCTGGAAGAGGTTTCCCGGGTCACCGACGAGACCGCGGACTTGTCGGTGCTCGACGGTGTCCGGGTCACCTTCATCGACCAGGTCGTGGCAACCCACCGACTCCGTGCGGTGAGCGCGGTCGGCGAGTCGTTTCCTGCGGCGTCGACGGCAAACGGAAAGGCCCTGCTGGCCGCGCTGGCCCCGCCCAGCTCGTGGGAATCCGCATTGGCCGCCGAACTGCAGCGGGTTCGCGAGCAAGGGGTTGCCTACGACCGCGAGGAACACACTGCCGGGATCTGCGCGATCGGCGCGGTCGTCGGTGAGGTGCTCGGTGAGACCGTCGCGATCAGCGTGCCCATGCCGGCCCAGCGCTTCTACGGACGCGAGGACCAGTTGCGGACCCAACTCCTGGACGTGCTGAGCCGGCACCGTGCCGACGTCGGCGAGCCGCGATAGGGCCTGCGGGTCCCGCCGCCGCTGACAGAATCCACCCCGTCACGCGCCGCTGCTGTGATGTCACGCCCGTGCACGCATGCCGACGTGTCATGAGCGCGAGCGTCCGGACCTGCGGAGACGACCTGCGTCAGGCTCACGGCTCAACCAAGGCGGCCGGCAGGGCGTGGAGGGTGTGTGATCGGGATCGAGGACCAGGTGAAGCCATCGGGCAGGGCCGGCGTTGCGCGGCGGCCCACCGACGACCCGGACTATGTGGCCCTGTTCCAACGCGAGGTGGGCCCGATGACCCGGCTGGCAACGCTGTTGGGCGCCGAGGACCCGGAAAATCTGGTCCAGGATGCTTTCCTCCGGCTGCACGGGAGGTGGCCCTCGATGCGGGATCCGTCGGCGGCGACCGGCTATCTGCGGGCGATCGTGGTCAATCTGGCGCGCTCCGGGCATCGCCACCTGCGGGTCGTGGCCCGACACGCGCCAGGTGTTCTGCCCGACGCGCCGAGCGCTGAGGAAACCGCGGCGGAACGGGCGGAACACGCGGAGGTGCTGGCGGCGCTCAGCGGGTTGGGCGCCCGGCACCGGGAAGCCTTGGTCCTGCGCTACTGGCTGGACCTCTCGGAGGCGGAGATGGCCGCAGCGATGGGCGTGTCGACCGGAACCGTCAAATCTCACGTTTCTCGCGGCTTGGCCGCGCTCCGAACGGCGATGAACATCCTCGGCAGCGATGGAGGCCGGAATGACTGATCTGGAAGCACGGCTGGCGGCGGCGTTGAAGGCCCGGTCCGCGTCGGTGGTGCCGGATCCGAATGCCTGGGAGAGACACCGGGCCGCGGCGATGACCCAGCCCTTGCCGAGTTCCCGGCACTGGTTGAGCCGCGGACGGGTCCTACCGCTGGTCGTCGCGGCAGCCGTCGTGCTGGTCGCCGCCATCGGTACCAGCATCGTCGTTCTCGACAACGGTAGCGCCCCGGCGAGCGCGCCGACCTCGGCGACCGGCGAGCCTGCTACGCCGGCCACGGCCACCTCGCGCACCACTGCTGTTCGCCGTTCCGGGATCCCGGCACCCGCTGCCGTGACGACGACGGTCGCGGTGCCTGCGCTCACGTGCGCCGGCACCGTGCTGGGTTCCGCGCATCTGACTCCGGTCGGGGTGAACGGGTTTGCGGTGCGACTGCAGCTCCGTCGGGCAGCCGGTGAAGAACTGTTGTGCGCAGGTATCACGGGCACTGCGAGCGGGACGGTGCAGATCTCGACCGGCGGAACGGTTCATGGGGGTGGCCCGTTGGATCTGGCCGCCAGTTCAACCTGGGACCAAGGCTCACCGGTGGTCGTGTGGGGCGCCGTTGAGACCCGGGTGAGCGGTGTGCACGTCACCGGCACCGGCGGCAAGGCGGCGCACGTCCAGTTCGCCGCGCTCGCGTCCGGCCGGCGGGCATTCATTGCCGTCCTGCCGGCCAACACGAAGACGGCTACGCTGGCCGCCACCGCCGCCGACGGCCGCACCATTGGTACCAGGAGCCTGACCACCACCTTCGGCGAACCCGACGCCCTGCCCACCGCTGTGTCCGCACCGCTGACCTCCGCGCCCTCTACCTCCGCGCCGGCCTCGTCGCACCCGTCGACGACTTCTTCCCGCACGACAGTGATCGCCCCCACCAGCCCGGAACCGATTACCTCGGGAACATCGACGGCCCTGCCCCCTCCCGGCCCTGCGTCGGGCTGCGACGGTCCCGGAACCGGAATCAGCATCGTTGATCTCGGGATGGGCAGCGGCGCGGTCTCGTTCAACTACCTGCCGTCAACGACGACACTGTGCTTCAGCAACGGCGGCCCACTCAGGGCAGCCCACCGGGTTGCAGGGGTCATGCCCTACGCTGCTCGGACGACACTGGTTTCCGGGCAGGGTGTCTGGGGTGCGGTGACCTCCAAGGTCGAGGAAGTCGTCCTCGTCGACGACAGCTCGCCCAAGGGCCGACCGGCGCAGCTCCTCCCATTGGGAGACGACCTGAGAGTGTTCGTCGAAGAAACCGCTGGTCCGGTCCGCCTGAAGGCCCTGAGTGCCACCGGGGCCCAGCTGTACACCCTGACCTTGAACTGACACCGCTTCGGAAGTGTGCCCGCCGCCGTCATGGATGGGACGGCCCTAGCGGCCATGGCCGAGCATCCGCCCGAGCCCGGGTGAGACCTTCCGGCATCCGAAGCACCGCAGGGGGTTCACGACGAACCTTCACCGAGAGGGGAGAGGTAATGGATGTTCCCATCGGAACGCCGACCATGAAAACGCTCGCAGTGCGGCTGCCCGCCGCGGCGGATCGCCAGGAGATCAAGCGGTGGCGTTTGATCAGCACTTCCGTGGCAGCGGTCGCTTCGATTGTTGCAGGGGCCGGGCAGGTGGTCCTCTCGGGCGCCATGTTCACTCTCGCCCACAGCCTCACGCTGTGGTTCCTGGTTGGTCTCCTCGCCGCCCTCATCGGCAACATCAAACAAGCTGCTATCACCGCAACGGCGACCTTGGCAATTTCCGTTGTCCTCTTCTTCCTCGCCTGGAGCGTCGCTGACCCACAACTGGTGGGGATATTCAACCCTCGGTTGGTGATCCTGTGGATATTCGCAGCGCCCGTCGCCGGTGTACTTCTCGCCCTCATCGCGGCAGCCCTCCGCGGCTCACCGCTTGCCAGTGGTGCTGCGACCGGCGTTGTTGCCGGATTCCTGCTGGGTGATGTGGCCATCACCCTGTACAGCAGCAATGTCATCATTGGCTGGACCTACGCATTCGGACATGTCGATGCACTCGTGGTACTCGCAGCCGCCGCGATCATGGTCATCCTGTCGTGGGAGCTACGACGTATCGGCCGGATGGAGGGCCGCCGGAAGTCTGCGATCGTCGGCTTGGTTCCGGGCGCCGTCGCCGGTTATTTCACGGCTTTTGCACCAGTTCTGTTCCACTCGGTCGTAGACCATCTGAGGTTTCTCTGGTAATACCCGGCCGAATCACCTGACGAGTCGACGGACATTCGAGCGAGGTGACGATTCGACCTGGCACAGCACGGCCGAGCGCCGGAGTCGGCACCCGTCGAAGGGTGCGGTCACACGCGAGGTTGCTGACCGGGTCGCTGCTGTCGGTCCGGTCGTCGGTCGTCGTGCGAGAACGGGCCGACACCGCACTGCCCAACGCTGGTGATCGCGCGGGCCGTCGCCTCATTGGCCGAGGCGTCCGTCGATCCTCTCCCGCAAGAGATCCACGTGCCCGAGGTGGCGGGCGTACTCCTCGATCATGCCGACGAGCACCTCGCGCAACGACATGGCACCGCCTCCACTGCCGTGCTGATTCAGCCGATCGTCGGCGGTGAGGTCCAGACCGGCTGCGTCGGCGACGAACCGGACGGCGAAACCGACCTCGGCACGCCACGCCTCCCACGCCTGCGCCACCACCGCAGGGTCGGCGACGGCGCCGTTGAAATCACCGTCGCGGTCGGAATCGGAGCAATACAGCCGGGGCGCGTCCTGCCCGGCCATCAACCGCCGGAAGGTCGCACGTTCTACCTCTGCGAGGTGACGCACCAGCCCGAGCAGTGACATCGTCGACGGCTCGACCGAACGCCGAGCCATGGCCTCCGCGTCGAGGCCGGCGCACTTCATCTCGAGCGTCAGACGTAGGCAACGCAGTGATTCGGCCAAGGTCGTGCGCTCGTCGCCCAGGCGTGCCCGGCTCTCCCGTAGGTCGTCGTCCGACGGTCTTCCGTCCGTGGTGAACATGTCTGCTCGTCGGCTGCTGGTCATGGGCAGCATCATCAGCCGGTTCCGCCACGCCGACAAGCGGTTATCGCTTCTCCGCAGTCTGGTCGGCGGTTCGTTCGGCCTTGCGGCGGCGCTTCTCGACGTACATCGCGGAGTCGGCTGCCTTCCAGGCACCCGGGAAGCCCGCCACCACCGAGATCGGAGCGAAACCGAACGAGCCGACGACGCCCGCCGCCTCCAGTGCCCGTTCCATGCGGTCGACCAGCTGCTCGACGGGGACTCCCTGCGCACCCAGGACGACGATGCCGAACTCGTCGCCGCCGAGTCTGGCCAGGATGTCGCCGGACCGGACGGCCCCGCGCAGAGCAGCCGCGCTCCGGCGGATGTACTCGTCGCCTGCGTCGTGCCCTTCCGTATCGTTGACGAGCTTCAACTGGTCCAGGTCCAGCACGATGACACTCGCCTGGTCGCCGAACCTCCGGAACCGTTCCTCCTCCCGCTCGATGTAACGGTTCCAGCCACGGCGGTTCAGCAGTCCGGTCATCGCGTCGGTGTCCGCCTCCCGCTGCACCGCTTCGAGTTGGCGAGCGGTCTCCGTCGCGGCCTGGTCGGCGGCGAGAACCGCGGACAGCAGGCTCGACAACAGCAGGAGCAGCGGCTCGAGCGCCTGCGGACCGGTGGTCATCGCCACCGGGTTGAACCCGCACAGTGTCCCGAACAGCTCGCCGGACGCCGTCATGATCGGTGTGCCGACGTAGGCGCCGAGTGGAATCATCGCGGCGAGCCCGCAGTCGGCGTAGGCCGGCACGGCCGCCGCATCCAGTGCCACCTGCGGGGCCTCACCCGCGACCATCGCCCGGCACGGTGAGATCTCGAACGGAACCTCGGCGCCGGGCTCGAAACCATAGGCGACATCTTTGGCGCAGAGCAGGATCTGCCTGCCGTCGACGATGCGGGTCACCGCCCACGCGCCCATCGGGGCAGCGGCGTTCAGGTATTCGACCACCTGCGAGCCGACCTCGTCGAACGTCTTGGCGATGTCGAAATCGGCGAGCTCCGACGTCTTCGGTGAACGCGGCATAGGCCATCGTAGACACGTTCTGACAACGGTCGTCACTCTGCGGTCGCGCGGCCTCGCCCACCGGCCCTCGCCTCGCCCGCCGGGCGCCGCCTCGCCGACCGCCCGGTACCGGGCGTGCGCGTCATCGTGCGTCTGGTCCTACCTGTGCCGATCGACCGCGCGGCACGAGCCCGCAGCACGCGACACGCGACCCGGGAGGCAACCCAGTGGACCCACGATGCACAAGACCGACCTAAAAGCCGAGCGAAAGGACCTGTACTCCCCGCCTCGTGGACGGTTCGTCGAGGTGGTCGTCCCGCCGATGACCTTTCTTGCCGTCGACGGGCACGGTGATCCCAACACCAGCGAGGACTACCGGCACGCCGTCGAAGCGCTCTTCGCCATCTCCTACGCGGCGAAGTTCCTCAGCAAGCGTGAACTCGACCGGGACTACGTCGTCCTGCCCCTGGAAGGATGGTGGAGCGCCGCCGACTGGACCGCCTTCGAGCGGCGCGCGAAGCACGAGTGGTCGTGGACCATGATGGTCCGACAACCGGAGTGGATCGACGGCGATGTGCTCGCCCGAGCGCGAGAAGCCGTGCAGGGCAAACCGCTTCCGGCGCTGCGACTGCTGCGCGAACAGGCCGTCGACGAGGGCCGCTGCGTGCAGACCCTGCATGTCGGCAGCTACGACGACGAGGCACCTCTGCTGCGTGAGCTGCATCAGGACTATCTACCCGCTCACGGGCTGATCGCGACCGACCGCCATCACGAGATCTACCTGAGCGACCCGCGCAAGACCAGTCCCGACAAGCTGAAGGTCGTTCTCCGGCAGAGTGTGACGCCCGCGTCAGGGGAGCCGGACTGAGCGCTCACCAGCCGGCAGCGATCCGGACAGAATGTGTCCGCTACTGCTGTCACTCTGATGTCGGACCACGCAGGACGACCGGAATAGAGGAAAGCCGTGAGCATCGACTGGAACAACGAACTGCTGCTGCAACTGACCTGGCACTGGGAGAACCAGCTCCGGCCCCGACTCACCGGGCTGACCGACGAGGAGTACCTCTGGGAACCGGTGACCGGCTGCTGGAACGTGCGGCCGCGCCGGGAGGCGACCACGCCGATGGCCGTCGGCGCCGGTGACTGGGTGCTGGACTTCGCGCTGCCGGAGCCCAAGCCGGTGCCGGTGACCACGATTGCCTGGCGCATCGGGCACCTGCTCGTCGGGGTGTTCGGTAGCCGGAACGCGTCGCACTTCGGCGGCCCGCCGGTGGACTACCCGAGCTTTCACTACCCCTGGCGTGCGCAGGACGCCCTCGACCAGCTGGACGAGATGTATGCCGTCTGGGTGGCCGGTGTCGGGGCGCTGACTCCGGACGAGCTCGCTGCGCCCTGCGGGGAGCACGGTTTCGAGACGTCGACCATGGCGGCGCTGGTGCTGCACATCCACCGCGAGGTGATCCACCACGGCGCCGAGATCGCCGTACTGCGCGATCTGTACGCCTGGCGCACCGCCCCCGCGGGCGGCCAGACCGTCCGGTAGAGGGCACCACCCTCCTGCGGCTGCAGTGGGCGCGCCTTGACCTTGCCCCTGGGGCAGGGCGAACGCTGGGAGAGACAGCGAGGAAGCGGACGAGCGGCGATGCGGGAGCGACGATGACGGAAGACATGACCATCGGTGTCTTCGCACGGCGGTCCCGCCTGTCGGCCAGGGCATTGCGGCTCTACGACCGGATCGGGCTGCTGCAACCTGCAGCGGTGAACCGGTTCCCGGGTTACCGGACCTACGCGGCCGGCCAACTCGAGGATGCTCGGCTGATCGCCCGGCTCCGTCGGTTGGACATGCCGCTGGACGTCATCGGGCGGGTACTGAGCTCCGTCGACGACGCCAAGCGGCTCGAACTGATCACCGACTGGTGGTCCCGGGTGGAGGCCGACACGGCCACCCGCCGCGAGCTCGTCCGCTTCCTCACCCGCAACCAGAAGGGAATCATCATGGCCGAAGTCGAGACTCGCGAAATGCCGGCGCAACAGGTGCTGACCGAACAGCGGCACACCACGGTGGACGGGCTCAACGACTGGATCGCCGAGGGCTTCGGGCGGCTGATGCCCGCTGCCGAAACCGCCGGCGGGGTGACCGGCGCCGCGTTCGTCGTCTATCACGGCGAAGTCAACGAGGACAGTGACGGGCCGGTGGAACTGTGTGTGCCGGTCGGGGCCGCTCCCGGGCCCGGCGTGGCCGCGCGCGTCGAGCCGGCGCATCGGGAAGCGTTCGTGCGCATCAGCAAATCGCAGGTCGAGTTCCCGCAGATCCTCGGCGCGTACGAGCAGGTCGAACAGTGGATCCGAAGCAACGGGCACACGCTCACCGGTGCACCGCGGGAGACCTACTTCAACGATTTTCTGGCTGCCGGACCGGACGACCTGGTGTGCGACGTCGCCTGGCCGTTCGGCTGAGCGATCCAGCGGCCGAGTGGAAAACTCAGAAGGACAGCAGTGACCTCGCACGGCGATCAGTCCCAGGGCGATCAGCCCACTGCGCGCGCCGAACAGCGCCTCTTGGCCACAGCGGCCAGGAAGCCGCCGACGAAGGCATCGCCCAGGCCCACGGTGGTCGGTTGGAACACGTCGACTTCCCGACCCGGCCGACAGCACACCACCCCGCCCATGCGGGCCTGCAACTCGGTGGCGAACAGCGCTGCGTCGGTGCGGTCAGGGCGCGCGGCGATCTCGGCGTACTGCTCGTCGGCGCAAGCATCGCCGTAGGCATACCGGGCGGTCGCCACTGACATCCCCGCATCAAGTAGCGGGCCGTAGGTTTCAGCTCCGTCGCCGACGGCCAGCGACCAGAACTGGGTGTGGACGACGATGACCGGTGCCCTGATCACCGTACGCAGGTCAGCGAGCGCGTGCTCGACCTCCGACACAGAGAGCAGGTCCACCGGATGCCCGACGTGGGCCCGCATCTCGTCCTCGTTCAGCCCGTGGATGTCGACCAGACCCTCGAGCGCCGTGATGACCCGTCGACTGAAGGACGGCTCGTGGTACGCAGCGTCCTCGAAGTACACGACGGCGCCGGCCGGCAGCCGACCCATGTGGCGACGAAGCGCGAGCAACCGCCGGTCGAGCACGTCCGGGTCGCGCACGGCGTTCAAGCCGGAGATCAGGAAGACGTCCGCACTGCGCAGAAGTTCGCCGAGGTGGTCGCTGACCACGAGGTTCTCGTTGGCCGGGTCGTTGACGTAGATGATGCGGTTCGGGAACGGTGTCCGGATGTCGACATCCCGCGCGCGGACGCGCAGATTCCGGCCGTATTGAACGATCAGGTGCGGATAGAGGGTGTCGTGCCCGCCGCTGGAGATGAATGTGCTGTCGGGCGGCAGCAGCGCCCGGACATGGTCGTTCACGCTCACCAGATGCAGGGTGGACGGCACCCCCAACCGGCTCATCACGATCCCCGCGCGGACCGACGTCCCGCCGACCGCCACCTTGGTGGTGAACCTGCTGGAGAAGGCGTCGATGATGGCGGTGGAGGCAACGAAATGCTCGCCGCCACCGCCGGTGGCCAGGTAGCGGAGAACGGAGATCAGCAGGTCCCGTTCGGACGAGATCGGACCGGGACCGGTGAGTTCGCTCCGGTCGATGCCGTACTCGTCGATCAGCTCCCCGAGGGTTGCTGCGGACAAGCTCAACTCGTAATCGATGCAGCCACCCAGACCCAGAACCACCTGCGCTGCCACGTCAGTACAACGAAGCCTTGCCGGCGGCGTCGAAGAGGTCGATCTTGTGCGCGGCGACCACCTGCATCGCCTCGATGCAGGGCGGCTGGATGGTCAGCGGTTCGCGCAGGCTGCTGTCGGCGAGCACCTCGCGCATCTTGGCGTGGTAGGCGACCTTGATGTCGCTCGAAATGTTGATCTTGTTGACTCCCAGCTTCACGGCCTGCCCGATTTCGTCGTCCGGGTTGTTCGAGCCACCGTGCAGCACCAGCGGAATACGAACGAGGTCCTTGAGTTCCTTCAACAGGTCGAGCTTCAGTTTGGGCTTCAGGGTCGCCGGATAAATTCCGTGGTAGGTGCCGATGGCGACGGCAAGGCTGTCCACGCCGGTCTGCTCGACGAAGATGACGGCGTCATCGGGATTGGTGTAGATGATGGTGTCCGCGCCGGCCTCCGCTTCGCCGTCGGTCGCGCCGATCGTGCCCAGCTCACCTTCCACCGAAAGACCCACGGTGTGCGCCGCGTCGACCACTCGCCTGGACACGGCGATGTTCTCCTCGAAGGGCAGCATCGACCCATCGATCATCATCGAGGTGAATCCAGCCTGGATCGCCGTCAGCACCTCCTCGTAGTTGGCGCCGTGGTCCCAGTGGATCGCGACCGGCACGCTGGACTTGTGCGCGACCCGGGCGATCGCGGAAACGACGTCCGCGCCGATGTGTTTGACCTCGTCGGGGTGGATGGCGACGATCAGCGGCGATTTCTTCTGCTCGCTGATCTCGACGATGCCCCGGAACATCGCCCAGTCGCTGATGTTGAACGCCGGTACGGCGAAGTTCTCTTCGTTCGCCTTGTCCAGGATGATCTTGCCGGTGGTGAGCATTGCGGTTCTCTCCTTGGGATGGGTGCGCAGACGTCGGGTCGAATGTCTCGGCTAGGCCTTCACAGCACCTGCGGCCAGGCCGCCGATGAACCGTCGCTGGAAGACCATGAACAGGATCAGCACCGGGATGGATCCCAGGATGCTCATCGCCATCATCTGGTTCCATTCGTAGGAGTGTTGTCCCATCAGCATCTGGATGCCGATGGGCACGGTTCGCATGTCGTCCGTCCTTGTCAGTGTCAGGGCGAACAGGTACTCGTTCCACGAGATCATGAAGGTGTAGACGCCCACAGCGATCAGGCCCGGGACAGAGATCGGGATCAGGATCCGCCAGAGCGCCGTCCAACTGCTCGCGCCGTCCACCTTGACCGACTCGTCAAGTTCCCGCGGCAGGGTGTTGAGGTACGCCGTCGTCATGATGATGGCGTACGGCAGCGTGAACACCATGTGCGTCAGGATCAGGCCGGGATAGGTGTTGTAGAGGCCCAGACCGACGACGATCCCGAAATACGGAATGATGAGCGTGATGGGTGGAACCGCCTGGACGCTGACGATGACGACGTTGATCATCGACTTCAACGGGAAATTGAACCGGCTGAACCCGTAACCGGCAAGAATCGCCACGAACAGGGTCAGGACGGTCACCGACAGCGCGACGATGTAGCTGTTGAGGAACAGCCGGAGCTGCGTCGGGTCGCCCAGGATCTTGGTGTAAGCGCCGAACGAGAAGCTACCGGTCACCAGCCGTGGCGGGATCTCGAACACCTCACCGTTGGCCTTGAAGGATGTCGAGATCATCCAGACGACCGGCAGCCCCGCGAAGACGGCACCGAGGCAGAGCCCGATGATCAGCCCGATCTTGGCGGTCGTGTGCCGGGTCCCGACGGTGGCCATCACGTCACCTCTCCCGCTGGTGGCGCACGTAGAAGAACGCCAGGATCATGGACAGCAGCATCACGATGACCGCGCTGGCAGAGGCGGTGGAGAATTCGTAGTTGCTGAAGGCTTGTTTGTAGGTGTAGGTGCTCAACATCTCCGTGACGTTGAGCGGTCCGCCACCGGTGGTCATCCAGATGAGGGCGAACTGCTGCGAGGTCCAGATCAGGTCCAGCACCGTCATGCTGATCAGGACGGGCTTGAGTTGCGGGATGGTGACGAAGAAGAACTGCTTCGTCGGACTGGCTCCGTCCACCGACGCCGCCTCGTACAGGTCCGTCGGGATGCCCTGCAGGCCGGCCAGAATGCTGATCATGAAGAACGGGTAGCCGGCCCAGATGTTGACGAAGGTCAACGCCCACGGAGCGGTGGACGGGTTCCCGAACCAGTCGATCTCCTGTCTTGTGAGGCCGACCGTCTTCAGCAGGTAGTTGATGACGCCGTAGGGATCGAGCATGAGCCGCCAGATCACCGCGACCACGGCCACGGTGAACAACCACGGCAGGATGTAGATGACTCGGAAGATCGCCTTGCTCAGGCCGCCGAGCATCCTGGAGTTGAGCATGGTGGCAAAGGCCAGTCCCAGCAGCAGGTGAGCGACCGTGCTGATGGAGATGAAGATCAGGGTGTTCTTCAGGGCGGTCAGGAAGTCGGGATCGCTCAGCACCGTGGCATAGTTCGCCAGCCCCGCGAAGACGGGATTCTGCTGGACGATGACGTTGTCCTTGAACGAATAGCTGACGACCATCGCGATCGGGATGACCATCAGGCCGACGATGAGGACGATGGTCGGCGAGAGGTACGCGAACGGGATGAACTTCTTCAGTGAGGATCTCGGCGGGCGGTCGGGTGCGACCACGGCGCGGGGTTTGGTGGCCAGGGCCATCGGAGCGGTGCCTCCTTCGATCAGGGGGCCGCACCGGGGATACCGGTGCGGCCCCGTCCGTCAAGGAGCGATGACCGACGCCCAGGACTTCTGCGTGGCGCTCAACGCGTCGTCGACGCTTTCCTTGTTGGTCAGCACCTGTTGGAGTTGCTCGTCGAACGAGCGCATGAGGTCCTCGGACTTGGGCAGCCCGACGAACTCGTTGGCCGGGTAGCCGGCCGTGTAGATGTCGAACGCCGTCTTGAACAGCGGGTCGCTCTTCCCGAAATCGGGCTTGGCCGTCTTGTTCCCGGGGAATCCGTTGGCCAGGGTGCTGATCTCGGCGTTGGTCTTGGCGTTCATCAGGAACGAGACCAGCTTGAACGCCTCAGCCTTGTGCTGCGAGGAGTCGGACACGCCGATACCCCATGAGGCATAAGGGATTCCGCGCTTGCCCGTGTAGCCGTCGACCGCGGGTATGGCGCTGACGGTGAACTTCAGACTGGGGTTGCTCTTCTTGATCAGCGTCACGTGCGCGAGCGAGTCGATGATCATGCCGACCTGGCCGTTGCTGAACTTCTCGACCTTGTCCTGCTCCTTCATGGTCAGCGAGCCGGGCGAGATGGTGCCCGCGTCGTTCAGACTCTTGACGAACTCCACCGTGCTCTTGACCTCGGGGCTGGTCAGGTTGGGCTTGCCGTCCGCGGTCAGCATCTTGCCACCGGAGGCCCACAGCCAGGACATCACGTCGTTCTGGATTCCGTTGGGTACGGCGGTGTCGAGCGGGAGGGCCCAGCCCTTGACATTGCCGCCGAGCGCGCTGACCTTCTTGGCTGCGTCAAGAAAGGCCGTGCGGGTGGTCGGCACCGCGTTGACCTTGGCCTTGGTCAGCAGGTCCTGATTGACGAACATGGGGTAGACGAAGTTGACCACTGGAATCATGTAGGTCTTGGCATTGACCTGGATCTGGCTGGCCAGTTGGCTGCTGTCGTATTTTGCATCGGTCATCAGCGCGGACATGTCGGCGATCGCGCCCTGCTTGGCGAAGTCGTTCACCCATGCACCGTCGAGGCCGACCACGTCCGGCAGCGTTTTCGACGCTGCACCGGTGACGAGCAGCTGCTTGGTCGACGCGTAGGGAGCCGTCACCAACTTCACCTTGATGCCGGGGTTCTGCGATTCGAACTCGGTCATCAACTTGTCGAAAGCCCCTGCGGGCAATTCGGCCGCCCACCACTGCGCGAACTCCAGGGTGACTGCGCCGCCGCCACCGCCAGAGGCGGTGGAACTGCTACTCCCGCATCCTGCCACGACGGCGCCTGCCATCGTCACCGTTGCGAAGGCCGCGATGAGCCTTCGCCATGGCCCCCGCATTCCCGTGCCGCCTGCCGTCATCTCCAACTCCCTTGTCGAGACCAGCTATACAGCTCTTTGCTGTTCTGTGCGAAGCTAGCAGCACTGAACTGCAAGTTACAAGACGTTGATAGGCACAAAACCGCAACGGCTTGCTACGCGTGTTGCACGGGATGCGCATGCCAGTAGCAGTTCCGCCTGCGCCGTGTTGGTCGGCGGATGGTCGCGATCCCCGATCCAGCCACATCGACCTGCGCTAGTCTGCAGTTCTCCGCAGCAAACGGGCGAATCGCCCACCCGGGTCGCACGAACAGGACGAGCGAATGGGCACCACCGAGGACCGGCCCGCGCGCCATCTTCCGGCCGGACGAAAGGCGCAGTTGGCTGCGCACGTGCTGGAGGCCGGGCAGGTGACGGTGGGGGCGCTGGCCGAGCGCTTCGGCGTCTCGATCGACACCATTCGGCGCGACTTGGACCAACTGCACGCCGATGGTGTGCTGATCCGCACCTACGGCGGTGCGGTCAGCCATTCCACGCGATCACACATCGACAGTGCGGTCGATGTGCGGATGAAGTTGCAGGAGGAGGAGAAA
The DNA here is from genome assembly GCA_964242105.1 of uncultured Nakamurella sp. GTDB lineage: Bacteria > Actinomycetota > Actinomycetes > Mycobacteriales > Nakamurellaceae > Nakamurella. Next base: position 29,623 of record CAXTBG010000047.1, read on the forward strand.
GAGAAGATCGCGGAACTCGCGGCATCGCTGGTCGAGGACAATTCCACGGTCATGATCAACGGCGGTACCACGACACTGGCGCTGGCCCGCAATCTTCGCAATCATCAGTTCCTGACGGTGGCCACGAACAATCTGCTCCTGCCGCCGGCGCTTCCGGCTGCCGCCGTCCGCGACATGTATGTATTCGGCGGCGCCGTGCGATCCCTGACGCAGACCACGATAGGGCCGGTCAGCTTTCGTGACGCGCGGGGCAACGAGCTGGACATCAGGTGTGATCTGGCTCTGATCGGTGTGGGCGCAGTCTCCATCGATGTCGGCTACAGCACGAGCAACCTCGCCGAAGCAGCGATGATGCGGGACATGATCGCCCGGGCTGCTCAGGTCGCCATTCTCGCGGATTCGTCCAAGTTCGGCCGCCGGCTGTTCGCCCAGGTGTGCGACCTGGACGCTGTCGACTTCCTGATCACCGACATCACTCCGCCGCCGGACCTGCTGGAAGCACTGGGGGAGCGTGGCGTCCAGGTGCTGACCCCGCCCGGTGCTTCGTCCCCGGGCGCATGAACGCACAACGGCGTCAGCTGGAAGCACTGCCCACAGCAACGCCGGTGTACCGACTGGTCCCTCCGCCGCCGTCCATGGCACCATCTCCCCGTGACCAGCACGTCCGCCGCACAGCACCTGCGGGACCTCGCTCTGTTGCGGCGCGTCCGGGACCGGATGGACCGCGAGTACGCGCAGCCGCTGGACGTCGAGTCGCTCGCCCGCGGCGTGCACATGTCGGCCGGGCACCTGAGCCGGCGGTTCCGCGAGGCCTACGGCGAATCACCCTACGGCTACCTGATGACGCGGCGCATCGAGCGAGCGATGGCGCTGCTGCGGCGGGGCGACCTCAGCGTCACCGAGGTGTGTTTCGCGGTGGGCTGTTCGTCGCTCGGCACGTTCAGCACACGATTCAGCGAGTTGGTCGGCATGTCACCCAGCACCTACCGCCGCCAGGCGGTGGAAACCGGAGCGGACATGCCGTCCTGCATGGCCAAGCAGGTCACCAGACCGGTCAGGAATCGAGAAGCAGACGCCGCAGCGCCGCAGATAGCGTGAGTGACATGGACATCGCCATCCACTCCAGTTTCCTGCCGCACACCGACCCCGATGCCTCGCTCGCCTTCTACTGCGACATCCTGGGCTTCGAGGTCCGCAAGGACGTCGGCTACCACGGCCTGCGGTGGATCACCGTCGGCCATCCCCGCCAACCCGAGACGTCCATCGTGCTCCATCCACCGGCCATCGACCCGGGGATCACCGACGACGAGCGGCGCACCGTCCTGGAGATGATGGCCAAGGGCACCTATGGCATCGTCGTGCTGGCCACGCCCGACCTCGACGCGACGTTCGAGGAGTTGCAGGCCAGCAGCGCGGAGATCGTCCAGGAGCCGATCGAGCAGCCCTACGGTATCCGCGACTGCGCCGTCCGTGATCCGTCGGGAAACCTGATACGCATCAACGAAGTTCGCTGACCGCCTGCGACGGTGGGAATCGCGACGGCCCGGGCGGAATTGCCGGGTGCTATCCCCAGAGTGGCGCCGGCGGGCCGTTGGTCAGGAAGGAAACCAGCAACGCGTTGACGACCGCGGCGTTCTCGATGGGCAACACATGGGTACCCGGTAGCACGGCCAGCCGGCCGTCGGCGACCGCTGCCGCCACCGCCGCGCTGTGCTCCACGGTGACCTCGTCACGGTCGCCCTGCAGTACCAGCGTCTGAGCGGTGACGGAGCCCAGACCTGCCAGATCGAGCTCCGGCTCCGAGCGGATCATGGCCAGCGTCTTCTCGAAGACGACGGGGAAGTGGTCAGGGCCGTCCGGCGAGACCTTGTCGTACTCGGACCGCAGGAAGTCCATGGCATCGCCACCGGTCAGCTGCTGTTCCACGTCACTGCCGGGGAGCTTGCCGTCGGAGTTGAAGTACTGGCCGATCAGCACGAGTCGATCGACCAGGTCCGGCCTGCGCTGCGCCACCAGCAGTCCGACGACGGCGCCGTCGCTCCAGCCGACCAGGTGCGCCGGCTCGCGCACCACCGTCTCCAGATAGGCGATCGTGTCGTCGGCCATCACCGAATAGCTGAGCGGGCCCGGAACGTCGGCGGTGTGGGCGTGCCCGCGCCGCTCGGGAGCGAAGACGCGGAAGCCGGCCCCGGTCAGCGCGCCGGTCTGCGCCATCCACGACGAAGCACCCGCGAACGCACCGTGCAGCAGCACGACGGCATGGCCGGTGCCTGTGGTCAGATGCCAGATGTGCTGATCGGCCACCGTCACGTAATCGCCGGTCGTCGGGGAGCCTCCTTCGGTCATGACGGCGAGTGTGCCGGATGCACCGACGACTCGCGCGTCCGGCGCCCCGCAGTCACGCGAAACGGGTCCTGATGGGCCGGGCACGCCCCGGCGCCGGGGCCGCCTGCTGATCTCCTAGTGCTGGTGCTGCTCCGGCCATCCGGTGTAGCCCTCGGCCAGGAACGCACGCCCGGCGCGGGAATCCACCAGCGACCCCAGTTCGGCCTGCTGGCGGCGAAAATCGAACTCGGACGCATCCGGGAGCGTGTGCAGCATCGTCGTCATCCAGTACGAGAAGTGCTGAGCCTTCCAGACCCGTTGCAGCGCAGTCGCTGTGTACCTGTCCAGGGCATCGGCGTCGCCGGCGTTGAAGGTGCGGTCGAACAGCTCGGCGAGCACCCGGACGTCAGCCAGGGCCAGGTTGAGGCCTTTCGCGCCGGTCGGCGGCACGGTGTGGGCGGCGTCGCCGGCCAGCAGGAGCCGTCCGTACCGCATCGGTTCGTGCACGAAGCTGCGGAACCGCAGGACGGAGCGGCTGGTGATCGGTCCCTCGACGAGGGAGACGCCGTTGGCGTCCACGCGCGCGCTCATCTCTGCCCAGATGCGGTCGTCGCTCCAGGCGTCCGGATCTTCGTCAGGATCACACTGGAAGTACATGCGCTGCACGGTGTCCGTGCGTTGGCTGATCAATGCAAAGCCGCGGGCGGAGTGGCTGTAGATCAGTTCCGGTGCGCTCGGCGGAGCGTCGCAGAGGAATCCGAACCAGGCGAACGGATAGTCCCGGCCGGTCTGCACCCGGCCGTCCTCGGGGATCTGTCGGCGGCACAGGCTGCGGGAACCGTCGGCACCGACCAGGTAGCGGCAACGGATCTCGGATTCCACGCCGTCGGCGTCGACGAACAAGATGCCGGGCTCGTCCGACTGCAGGTCGACCACACTGGTGTCGCTGACCCCGAAACGTACGTCGGCGCCCGCCTTCTGCCGGCTGGTGGCCAGGTCGTGGAAGACGTCGGTCTGCGGATAGAGCCACACCGACGACCCGATCAGCTCCGAGAAGTGAACCCGGTGGCGCCCCCCGGCGAAAGCCAGCTCGATGCCCTCGTGCTCCATCCCCTCGCGCAGCACCCGATCGGACACTCCGGTGTCGACGAGCAGCCGGACGCTGTCGTGCTCCAGAATTCCTGCCCGGACGGTGGAGAAGATCTCGTCGCGGCTCCGGTGATCGATCACTGTGGAATCGATACCGGCGCGCTCCAGGAGGTGGCTCAGCATCAAGCCGGCAGGCCCGCCGCCGACGATCCCGACGGCGGTACGGGTGAGGGCTCGATGGCCTGTCCGGGGGCGGGAGGTCGCGTTCGGAGACTGCGTCATGCCGGCCATCACACCACCGACAACGCACCGCTCACCAGGGACGACTTCTACTGGCCGGAAGTCGCGCCGGTGATCTCCTGGGCGAAACCGGCGCTGGCCAGGCTACGGCCGATCCCCTGCGCTGCCACCCGTAGTGCGGTGACCAGCCGGAGCCGGTCCCGCCGCAGGTCGCCTACCACCACTCCGAGGGCGGCCACGACGGTTGCATCGCCACCTCCCGCCCGAACCGGCACGGCCACCGAACACGCCCCGAGCGACATCTCCTCGACGGTGGTGGCGTAGCCGTCGGTGCGGACCCGCTCGAGCTGGGCAACCAGTTGTCCGGGGACGGTGATGGTGTGCGGGGTGTGCCGGGTCAGGTGGGCCATGCAGTAGCGGAGGACATCGTCCGGGGCATGAGCCAGCAGTGCCTTGCCGACGCCGGTGGCGTGCAGTGGCAGTCGTGAGCCGATCGTGCTCACGACGGGCACCGAGGCACGCCCGGACAGCCGATCCAGGTACAGCACCTGGTAACCGTCCCGGACCGCGAAATGCACGGTCGCCAGCGTCGCGCCGTACAGATCCTGCAGGAACGGAGCGGCGGCGCCGCGGAGGTCGGTCTGCACCGGGGCCAGCAGGCCGATGTCCCACAGACGGCGGCCGATTGCATAGCGTCCGTCGGCCCGACGCTGCAGCCCTCCCCACGCGGTCAGTTCGGCGACCAGACGATGCGCCGTCGACAGGGGAACGTCGGCCCGGTCAGCCAGGTCGGTCAGCGACAGCAGTCGGTGGTCGCCGTCGAAAGCGGCCATCAGTGCAAGGACCTTCGCCGACACCGTGCGTCCGGCCTGGGATGTGCCACCGGCCATCGCTCCACCCCGTGCTTCCGCTGGACGGAACCTCAGTGTTCCAGAAAGTGGGCTGCGCTCCTATCCTCGGTCCAGGGCACGGCCTTCGGGCCAGATGGCCGGCCGTGACCGACGCCGTTCGGAGGAGAGGAAAGCCGTGACGCACCCGTTGGCGACCCAGGCCGTGATCGACGACGAAATGGCGGCGATCTCGCGTTCGTACGCCGACCGGCTCGCTGCTCGTCCAGACCGGGTGGAACACGCGCCACGGCTGGACTACGCCCCCTACCGGTCCAGCCTGTTGCGGCATCCCACCAAGGATCCCCACCATGCCGACCCCGAGGGCATCGAGCTCGTCGCCCCGTGTTTCGGGCCGAGCGATGTCGATCCGCTGGAGGCGGACCTGACCATTGCGCACCGGGGCGAGCCGATCGGCGAGCGGATGGCGGTGCAGGGTCGTGTCCTGGACGGCGACGGCCGGCCGGTCGCCGGGCAGCTGGTCGAGATCTGGCAGGCCAACGCGGCCGGCCGCTACATCCACAAGCGCGACCAGCACCACGCACCCATCGACCCGAACTTCACCGGCGTCGGGCGGTGTCTGACGGGGCCCGACGGCTCCTACCGGTTCCTGACCGTCAAGCCCGGGCCCTATCCGTGGCGCAATCACGACAACGCCTGGCGCCCGGCCCACATCCACTTCTCCCTCTTCGGGACGGACTTCACGCAGCGGCTGGTGACCCAGATGTACTTCCCCGGCGATCCACTGTTCGCTCTCGATCCGATCTTCCAGGCCATCGTCGATCCGGCTGCCCGGGAACGACTGATAGCGACCTACGACCATTCGCTCACCCGGCCCGAGGAACACACCGGTTATCGATGGGACATCGTGTTGACCGGATCCCGGTCCACACCGCTGGAGAGCGAGGATTCCGCATGACCCTGCAGCCCACCCCGGGCCAGACCATCGGCCCCTTCTTCGGCTATGCGCTGCCGTACGAAGGCGGCCCGTTCCTGGTCCAGCCCGGCACGCCCGGAGCCGTGCAGCTGACGGGCCGTGTTCTCGATGCACAGGGCGATCCGGTCCCGGACGCACTGCTGGAAATCTGGCAGCCCGACGAGAACGGCGACATCGTGGCCCGCACAGGCAGTCTGCACCGGGACGGACACACCTTCACCGGGTTCGGCCGCGCGGCCACCGACAACGCAGGACGCTTCTGGTTCACCACGGTTCGCCCCGGCGCGACCGAGGCCGACCGACCCCCTTTTCTTGCCGTCGCCCTCTTCGCGCGAGGGCTGCTCGACCGTCTGCTCACCCGGGTCTACCTGCCGGCGGCACCCGAGGTGCTGGCCACCGACCGACTGCTGGCATCGCTGCCTCGGGACCGGCGCGACACGCTGATCGCCAGGGACCTCGACGGCACGCTGGTGTGGGACGTACATCTGTCGGGAATGCAGGAGACAGTCTTCCTCGACCATTCCGCCCTCCCGGCGTGAGCGATCTCCTGCTGCCGGGCGACGAGCGCGCCGATGCCCTGTTCGGCGACCGGTCGGTGATGGCCGACCTGTTGGCCGTCGAGGAGTCGTGGTCAGCCGTGCTCGCAGCGCACGCGATGATTCCCGGGACTGCGGCGCTGGCGCCCGGGTCGCTGGACGACCTCGTTTCGGACGGCGACGTGGCGGAGATCGCGCGCACCGCAGAGACGGCCGGAAACCCGGTGGTCCCCCTGGTCGCTCTGCTGCGCAGCCGTCTGGAGAACGCCGGTCGCCCCGACGCTGCCCGATTCCTGCACCGGGGGCTGACCAGCCAGGACACCATCGACACGGCGATGGTGCTGGGCATCCGCCGGGCCGCCGATCGCATTCTGTCCGAACTGCGCCGGCAGGCGCAGGTGCTGAGCGACCTGGCGACCCGCCACCGGGACACCATCCAGACCGCCCGCACGCTGACCCAGCCGGCGGTGCCGACCACGTTCGGTCTGGTGACTGCTGGTTGGCTCGACGCGACGCTGGACAACCATTCCGCCGTGCGGGCGGCAGCGGCCGATCTACCGGCGCAGGTCGGCGGCGCCGCCGGAACGCTGTCGGCGATCACCGAGCTCGCCCGGGACCACCAGGACCCGAGCGGCCTGGCGGTCCTCGTCGCTGGCGATCTGGCCCGCCGTCTGCGGCTTGCCCCGGCGTCCCCCTGGCACACCCAGCGCCGACCGCTGACGCACCTGGCCGGATCGATCGTGGCCTGCTGTGACTCCTGGGGCATCATTGCCGGCTACGTGCTGACCAGGTCCCGACCGGAGATCGGAGAACTGCGCGAGGGAACGCCCGGCGGTTCGTCGACGATGCCACACAAGGCGAACCCGGTGCTGTCCGTACTGATCCGCCGGGCAGCGTTGACCGCGCCCGCTCAGCTCGCGTTGCTGCACACCGCGGCCGCACTGGGAGAGGACGAACGCAGCCCCGGACCATGGCACAGCGAGTGGCCCGCTCTTCGCACACTGGCCCGAACCGCCTGCATCGCCGCGGCACACACCAGCCAGCTGCTCACCCATCTCGTGGTCGACGCGGGCCGGATGCGTGCCAGCGCCGAACATTTCGTCGACGACCTGCTCGCCGAACAACGGTCGATCCGGCACCTTCTCGACGCCGCCGACGAGCCGCAGCACCTGCTCGGCTACCTCGGCGCGGCCGGGCGGCTCATCGACGCCGCACTGGCCCGGCCCCTGCCCTCCGACGACGATCCGGTGACCGCATGACTCCACCGACCACCACAGCACCGACCATCATCCTGACCGACCTCGGCGGGGCCGGGCCACTCCTCCTCGTCGGCCCCTCCCTCGGCACCCGGAGCGGCACCCTGTGGGGCGCGTGCGCCGAGCGGCTGTCCGGTCGTTTCCACGTCGTCGGCTGGGACCTCCCCGGCCATGGCGCCAGCCCTCCGGCTTCCGACTTCACCGTCGCCGACCTTGCCGACGGCATTCTCGCGGCACTGGACACCGGTGGGCAGCCCGGTGCTTTCGTCGCGGCCGGGGATTCGTTGGGCGGCGCGGTCACGCTGCAGCTGGCCTTGCAGGCCGGTGGCCGGATCCGGGGGGCCGTCATCGCCTGCAGCGGCGCGGTGATCGGAACGCCCGACGGGTGGCGGGAACGCGCCACCGCCGTTCGGGCCGGTGGTCTCGCGCCCACTGGGGCGGTGGTGACAGCCACGCCGGCGCGCTGGTTCGGACCGGGGTTCGCCGACCGGAACCCGCAGGCGGCCCGGACGCTGATCGAGGAGCTGAGCACCACCGACCCGGAGTCCTACACAGCCTGCTGCCACGCCCTGGCCGCTTTCGACGTCCGCGACCGGTTGGCCGACATCAGCGTCCCCGTGCTGGCCGTGGCCGGCGCCGCCGATGCCGTCACCCCTCCCGCTCTGCTGCGCCATGTGGCGACCGGCGTCCAGGACGGGCACTTCCACGAGCTCGAGGGGGTCGCCCACCTGGCGCCGGCCGAAGCGCCCGACGAGCTCGCCTCCCTCATCATCGAGCACACCGAACGTCTATCGGAACAGATCACCACCAAACAGGTCCGGGCACGGGGAATGCAGGTGCGCCGACAGGTCCTCGGGGACGAACACGTGGACCGGGCGACGGACGCGACCACCGAGCTCACCGCCGAATTCCAGGAATTCATCACCCAGTACGCGTGGGGCAGTATCTGGACCAGGCCGGGACTGGACCGCCGCAGTCGGTCCATCGCCGTCCTCACCGCACTCGTCGCCGCCGGGCACCACGAGGAACTGGCCATGCACCTGCGAGCCGCCCTCCGAAACGGGCTGACCGTCGACGAAATCAAGGAGGTCCTGATGCAATCCGCCATCTACTGCGGCGTTCCAGCAGCCAATACCGCCTTCCGCATCGCTGCCCAGGTCCTGGAAGGACAGTCGTGACAGACGCCTTCGTCTACGACGCCATTCGCACCCCGTTCGGCCGGTACGGGGGTGCGCTGGCCCGGACCCGACCCGACGACCTCGCCGCCCACGTGCTGCGCAGCCTGCTCGAGCGGGCGCCTGCCCTGGATCCGGCCTTCATCGGAGAGGTGGTGTTCGGCAACGCCAACGGGGCGGGGGAGGACAACCGCAATGTCGGCCGGATGGGCGCCCTGCTGGCCGGCTACCCGGTCAGCGTTCCGGCCACGACGATCAACCGGCTCTGTGGATCGAGCCTCGACGCGGTTCAGATCGCCTCGCGCGCGATCGAAACCGGCGACAGCGACATCATCGTGGTCGGCGGCGTCGAATCGATGAGCCGCGCCCCCTGGGTCGTCCTCAAGCCGGAAAGAGCGTTTCCGGCGGGGGGCGCCGAGATGGTGTCCACCACCCTGGGTTGGCGTCTGGTCAACCCGAACATGCCATCGGAATGGACGGTCTCGCTCGGCGAAGCCAACGAGCAGCTCGCCGAGAAGTACGGGATCTCGCGCCGGCGGCAGGACGAATTCGCCGCCACATCGCACCAGAAGACCCATCTCGCTTGGGAAAGCGGGTTCTACGCCGACCACGTGATCCCGGTGCCGGGTACGAAGTTGACCCGGGACGAAGGTATCCGACCCGACACGACGACGGACATCCTCGGCGGCCTCAAGCCCTCCTTCCGGCCCGACGGCACGATCACCGCCGGCAATGCCAGTCCCCTCAACGACGGTGCCTCCGCGGCGCTGCTGGGCAATGCGGCTGTATCCGCACTGATCGGGTCGGACCCGCTGGCGCGCATCGCCGGCCGTGGTGCATCCGCGCTGGAACCACAGATGTTCGGGTACGCCCCGGTCGAGGCAGCCAACCGCGCCCTGGCCAGAGCCGGCATCGGATGGGGACAGGTCGGCGCGGTCGAGCTGAACGAGGCCTTCGCAGCTCAATCACTGGCCTGCCTGGACGCCTGGCCGATCGATCCGGACGTCGTCAACACCCGGGGCGGCGCCATCGCCATCGGCCACCCGCTGGGCGCCTCCGGTACCCGGATCCTCGGCACCCTGGCGCGGGTCCTGATCGAACGACGTGAGCGCTGGGGTGTTGCCGCCATCTGCATCGGCGTGGGACAGGGCCTTGCGGTGGTGCTGGAGAACCAGGCCGCCAACCCGTGACCCGGGGGGCTCGGTCGCCGTCGCAGCGCCGGTGGTGATCGCGGTCCGGGTGGCAACCCGGTGAGCCGCTTGGCTTGTCGTCCGGCAATCGTCGGGGTTGTGATCGGCGCGCCGATGACCAAGACTGGCGGCAGCGATCAGC
>CAXTBG010000048.1:0-37496 GCA_964242105.1 uncultured Nakamurella sp.
GACGGCTCCACCTACAAGGGCAACGACATCGAACGGTTCTACCGGTACGGCCTGCTGGCCAACCCTCGCCTGCGCATCTACAAGCCGTGGCTGGACGAGGCCTTCGTCACCGAGCTCGGCGGCCGCACCGAGATGAGCCAGTGGCTCGCCGCGCAGGGCTTGCCCTATCGGGACAGCGTCGAGAAGGCTTACTCCACCGACGCGAACATCTGGGGCGCCACGCACGAGGCCAAGAAGCTGGAATTCCTCGACACCTCCGTCGAGATCGTCGAGCCCATCATGGGTGTCGCACACTGGAACCCCGACGTGCTGATCGAGACCGAGGACGTCAGCGTCCGCTTCGAGCAGGGTCGGCCGGTCGCGATCAACGGGGCGGACTTCGCGTCGCCGGTCGACCTCGTGCACCAGGCGAACCTCGTCGGCGGACGACACGGGCTCGGCATGTCCGACCAGATCGAGAACCGGATCATCGAGGCCAAGTCCCGCGGGATCTACGAGGCGCCGGGTATGGCGCTGCTGTTCATCGCCTACGAACGGCTGGTGAACGCCATCCACAACGAGGACACCCTCGCCAGCTACCACAACGAAGGCCGGCGGCTCGGCCGACTCCTGTACGAGGGCCGGTGGCTGGATCCGCAGTCGTTGATGCTGCGCGAGTCGCTGCAGCGCTGGGTCGGCTCGGCGGTCACCGGCGAGGTGACGCTGCGGCTCCGCCGGGGCGCGGACTACTCCATTCTCGACACCACCGGGCCCCGGCTGAGCTACCACCCGGAGCGGCTGTCGATGGAGCGCACGCACGACTCGGCGTTCGGGCCGACGGACCGCATCGGCCAGCTGACCATGCGCAACCTGGACATCGCCGACTCCCGCGCAAAGCTCGAGCTTTACGCGTCACTTGGTCAGCTGGACGCCGAGCAGACGCTTGTGGGCAAGCTGCAGGCCGGGGAGTCCGGCGCCATCGCCCAGCAGGGCGGCAATCCGGACGCAGCCGTCGACGACGCGCTCGACCGGTCCAGCATGGATCTCGGCACCGACTGACCGCTGGTCGCTCGCTCTCCGGCGGTTGGTGACGGCTCATCAGGCGGCTCGCCGCCGCGGATCGCGGCCGGACGCCGCGGATCGGCGCTGCTGACCCCGGGGATCGATGGCTGCTCTCGGTGGCTCGCTAGCTAATCGGCCGACAACTGTTGCCACTGGGGCCAGGTCAGCGCCCAGTCGAACACGTCGCCGTCGGCGCGGGAGAGCCGGCTGGGCGTGTTGGATACCTCCACAGGATCGCCGGTCAGCACCGAATCGGAGAACGATTTGGCGTCCGAGGCGGACAACCGGATGCCGACGAACCACGACGGCGTTGTGGTCTCACCGACCGGTGCCGCAATGAATACTCCGCTGTCGCTGATCCGTACGGCCGAGCCCATCCTGTGGGCGGAAGGGGTGAACGACGGGGGCCCGGTCAGGACCTCGATCTTCTCGACGACAGTCGACACACCGGACCGCAAACCGGCCGACGATCCTGCGGCGCCCACGTCGTACGTCGCGGCGTAGCTCGCCACCTGCCTTCCGTCCTGCTGCACCACCAGCCGCCCGCTGTGCGCGTCGGCGACCACCACCTGATTGCGCCCGACGGTGAACGACGTCACCACGTCGGCGGCCCCGTAGGTGTGCCCGGCGAGGCGGACACCGAACACGTTGGCGCGCACGGTGACCCGCGTGTTCTCCGGCCAGTAGACCCGGGGGCGCCAGTCGGCGGCCCAGCGCCCGTCGTCATGTTCCACCCATCCCCACGCACCCTCGACCGGCGTGCTGGTGGTGACCGTCAACCGCGCCTGGATTGCGGCCCGCTCGGTGGGGTCGAGACCGGACGGGAACGACAGCGTGACCGGAGCCGCAACTCCGACGACCTGCCCCTCCTGCGGGCTCAGTTCGACAGCGGCCAGTGCAGCGGGTCGAACGGTGGTGACCGTTCCGTCGATGCGATGGCTCCGCCCTGTGCTGTCCACGGCGATGCCGGTGACGCGGTAGGTCGTGCCGTAGGCCGGCTTGGCGGAAGCCGTCCACCTCGTGCGATCGACCGACATCGACCCCGCGGTCGCGGTCCTGCCACCGGTCACGGTCAGCGAGGTGATGGTGCCGCCGCGGACCGTGACGGTCAGCGGCGCCACCGGCGCCACGCCCGTCGAGCCGAGAGCAGGGGAGACGGTCACGCCGAAGGCCACCGGGGGAGCGTTCCGGCCGGAGGACACGGACGTCCGGGTAGGCTGCCCCGGCGCGCTGGAGGCGGTCGGACTAGGGGCCGCTGAGGTCGTCGTGACGGCAACCGGCGGCTGCGGGGAGGGCCGGTCACCGTGCTGGGTGACCACGCCCACCCCGATCACCGTCACGGCGGCTACCGTCGCCGCGATGGCCAACGGCGTCGCCCACCGGCGGGGGCCGACGTGCCGACGGGCTCGATCCCGTCCCGGTGAAGCCAGGTGGTCGACCACCGTCTGCAAGCGGTCCAAGCGGTCCTGACGATCCTCCCCGGACTCGTCGGCGACCTCCCGATACCAGGCCCGGAGGTCGTCCTCGGTCAGGCCCATGTCTCTCGCTCCGTTCGCGTCAGGTCGTGCAGGCGTTGCACCCGCAGGGTGGCCAGTGCGCGGGAGGCGTGCGCTCGGACGGTTCCGGGTGAGCAGCCCAGGTCGTGGGCGATGGCCTCGTCGGACAGGTCCGCGTAGTACCGCAACGCCAGCACGGCGCGCTGCCGCGGGGGCAGGTTGTTGATCGCCGACTGCAGATCGTCCCGGTCGACGACGGCGCCGGACTGATCCGCGGTGTGGGAACGGTCGGACAGCGGTTCGGCCGTGGGTACCTGCCGCGCCCATTTGCGTCGCCACGAGATGACCTCGTTGACCAGGCTTCGGCGGACGTAGGCGTCATAAGCGTCCGGGGCGATGTGCTCCCACTTCCGGTGCACCTTGATCAACACCTCCTGCAGCATGTCCTCCGCCAGGGCCGGCTGGCCGCAGATCGCAATGGCCATGCCGAGTAGTCGGGACAGGTTGGCGGTCGCGTATTCCTCGAATGTCACGCGACTCCCGTCCGGCACGTGGTCCTTCACGCGGTGGTGAAGCGATCTTCCAGGAGTAGACGCCGTGACCGGCCGATCTGTTGAGTCTCGTGCAGGCGAGGCCGGCATGCCCGACACCGGCGTCGACCCGGGACGTCTGTGCCGTGCGACAGGCGCCGGCCGGTCGGTGATCCTGCGGTCAGTCGGCGCGGCACTCCGCCATCGCCGCCGCGAACGCCGCGCCGCGTTCCCGGTAGTCCCGGAATCGCCCGAAGCTGGGCGCGGCCGGTGACAGCAGCACCACGCCGTCCGGGCGTGCCCACTCGTACCCGGTCAGCACGGCCGCCCGCAGGTCGTCGCAGTCCTGCATGCTGACGGCCGGGCCGGCACCGGCAGCCTCGACCTGCGCACCGATGTCTCGGCCGTTGTCCGGAATCGTGAACAACCGCAACGCGAGCGCCCGAGCCCGGAGACCGGCACCGAGTGGGCGGTAGTCGATGCCACGACTGCGCCCCCCGACGATCAACGCCACGCGGCGGTCGGCGAACGACTCCACCGCGGCCAGCGTCGGCAGCACGTTGGTCGACAGGTTGTCGTCGACGAAGGTGACTCCGCCGATCGTTCCCAGCACCGACAGCCTGCTCTCCAGTCCGGCGAAACCTGTTGCCGCATCGGTCATCGCATCGTCGTCTGCCGCCTCCGGCACGCCGAGGGCGATCAGAGAAGCCCGGGCGATCAGCGCGTTCCGGCGGTTGTGGGACCCGAGCAGTCGCAGCTGCCCGATCCACGTCGCGTCCGGCTCGTCCGCGGAGTGCACCCACTGCACCCTGGGGCCCAGCAGGTGCTCGTGCTGCCGGAGCAGCGCGCTGTCACCGTTGGCGACGGTCAGCTCTGCGCCGGGCTGCGAAGTCGCGGAGAGTTTGTCGCGGAAGTACACCAGCTCCTCTCCCGCGTGCCACGGCAGGTGATCGGGGTGCAACGAGGTGACCGCGACGACCGGGGGAGAGCACGACAGGTCGGCCGCCTGGTAGCTGGACACCTCGATCACCCAGTAGTCGAAGTCCGAGCCGGCGTCCGGGTCCTGCGGCGGCAGACCGAGGTTACCGCCGGTGAAGGTGCGATACCCCATGCGACGCAGCAAGTGTCCGGTCAACGCGGTGGTCGTCGACTTCCCCTTGGTGCCGGTGATGCACAGCACCCGGGAGCGGTCCGCACCGCGGAGCCACAACGCCAGCCCGCCGGTCACCTGTACCCCGGCGTGTTCCAGATCGGAGATCACGTCGCCGTAGCGGGAGATGCCCGGCGACTTGACCACCACGTCACAGGCCAGCAGCGCGTCGCGGCCGCCGGACGCTGTCCCGAGCACGTGCCGACCACCGAGCGCGGGATCGACCGGCCCTGTTTCGTCATCGACCAGGACCGGTTCGACTCCCTGCGCGAGCGCAGCCCGCAGGTTGGCCCTGCCTTCGGTACCGAGCCCGTAGATGCCGACGGACCGGCCCCGAAGGTCAGGCCACGAGATCGGAGGGCGCATAGCGGTCCGGAACGAAATGTCGGCCGACCGGCCGCAGCAGGTCCTGCATGGCAGCGAGGTCGGCCACCGTCGCCGAGGAGAGCTGTTGCAGCACAGGTGAATCCCCACGGTCTGGTCGCTGTACCGCCAACTGCGCCGCTACCTGGCACTCCTGTACGTCGCCGACGCACTCCCACGGCTTGGTCTCCGGCGACAGCCCGAGCAGCGTGTGGAACTTCGGCAGCAGGGCGGGATTGTCCAGCGGTTCGACGCCCGGCGCCTGGTCGGCGGAGGATCGCCAGGCGAACACCGCTCGCAACGCCGCGGCATCGACGAACGGCGCGAGGATCAGATCGATGAAGCAGCACTTGTCGCACGTACCGCACCAGTGGTCGAGGCGCCGCGCCGGGTCGATGGAGAAGGCGCGATTGCAGCTGCGGAAGGTGTCGAAATACTGCTCCAGCCCGCCGAACCGACGCGCGATCCACAGTTCGGTGTACGGCCGGAGCAGCGAGAAGTAATCGGGCGCACCATCGATCGCCTCGGCCAGCACGGAACGGAAGCCCGCCTCGAACGCCTCGCTCTTCGAGTACTGATGGTTGATCGAGCGGTCGTCCACCTGGACCGTCCCCACGGACGCGGACCATTCGTTGCTCATCACCACGGCGTCTCGGCCGGTGAGTGCGGCCGCCATCACGGCGATGGCGGAGATGATGCCGGTCACCGGGACATGGCCGTTGAGAAAACCCAGTTCCGCCGACCGCAGGATCTGCTCGTCGATCAGTCGCTCCGCACGCACGATCGGAAGCCCGCTCACCGCGGCAGGCCGCTCGATGGCGGTGAACCGGTCGCCGGGGCGGGTCACCACGAACAGCGCGGCCCCCGGTGCGCGCGGCTTGAGCAGTTCAGCGCTGACGATGGAGTCCACACCACCCCCGAAGGGCAGGAGCGGACTCCCGGGTCGGGGCTGGAAGGTCACCGACCCGGTGCGTTCCAGGCGTGGGCCGACGATTTCCAGGTCGGACAGGTCGATCGGCGGATCGAGACGGTAGGCGAACTCGCCGAGGCCGTCGACGTAGAACTCACGCAGGAAATCCCGTTCCCGGTCGGTCACCGCGGTGTCCCCGAGGTCGATGACTGGTGGCGCCGAGGCCTTGTAGTAGGACACCGCGGCCAGCAGGAACAGCAGTCGGGCGGTCTCGGTGACGGCGGGAGACGTCCAGTCGCCGCCGCCGGGAAAGCCGATCTCCTCGCGGAACTCCCGGTCGTCAAGCCGGTATCGGCAGGTCAGCAGGTTGAGACCGGGGTCGAGCTGGTATCCGAGGTAGGTGAAGACGTGCCCTCTGGACGGGGTGGTGGTCACGCCGACGAGTCTGCCTTCAGTCGGGCCATCGCGGCGAATCGGCCGCATGGCTGTTCGGCCCGGTGGCTGAAGAACGGCGTGCCCTTCCCCGTGGTGTAGCCAGACCGGTACACGTTCTCGGCCCGGACGCCGGCGGCCTCGAGTTGCAGCTCGTTGGCGCGGAGGAGGTCGAACGTCCACCGGCCGGACCTGTCCGGGGTGACCACCTCACCGACCTGCTCGCCGAAGGCCTCCTCCGCGGCCGCGTGCACGTCGGCACCGACCTGGTAGTCCGCAGCCGCGATTGACGGGCCGATCCCGACCGCGAGATGCTCCGCGTTTGCCCCCAGCTCGCGCATCGCCGCGACGGCGGCTGCGGTGACGCCGCGGACCGTCCCGGCCCACCCGGCGTGCACGCAGCCGAGCACCTGCGCGACCGGGTCGTGCAGCACCAGCGGAACGCAGTCGGCGACCATCATCACCAGCAGGAGGCCGGGAGTGGTGGTGACCATCGCGTCGGTGTCGGCGACCGCGTCGTCTCGCGACCTCACGCCGCGGCCGCGGTGCTCCTCCGTCGCCACCAGGACATTCGCCCGGTGCGTCTGCTCGCAGAAGACCAGGTCGTCCAGCCTGCATCTTGCCGACTGGGCGAGAAGTTGCCGGTTCGCCAGCACGTCCTCCCGCCGGTCGCCCACGTGCAGACCCAGGTTCAACGAGGCATAGGACCCGGTGGACACCCCGCCATCCCGAGTGGTGACGAACGCGTCCACCTTCGCCGGATCGAAGGAGGGCCAGCGCAGCAACGGCAGCCCTGGGGCCTTCGGATCGATGGTCATCTGCCCCCGGTCAGGAGTGCGGGTGGTGGGCGGCGGCGCAGCTCCCGCGAAAGCCGCGCCGCCGCCCATTGCAGCAGACCAGTAGCGGATCAGACCCGGGACAGGCGGTAGATGGCGACCGAGTCCTTGGCCGGGACGTTGACCGTGGCGCGGCCCTGGGAGCCGACCGTGATGACCGGCCCGGTGCAGTGCGTGCCCGACCGTGCGCCGTGGATGATGTCGCAGTAACGCCCGGGCTGCAGGCCGGTGGTCACCGTGACCGTCTTCGCCGCGGTCTCGTTGTTGATGGCGATCCACGCGCGACTGCCGCGCGAGAAGGCGGCGAGGTTGTTGCCGTCGTCGTACCAGTTGGCCACGGGTGCCCCGGTGGCGTAGTTGTGCCACGCCACCATGTGGGCGACACCGGTGAACCGGTCGACGCAGACCCAGCCGTTCGCGCAGTCGGTGTTCGTCACCATGCCACCGGCGTCGGACGGTGGGGAGTCGTCGGGGGTGTTCCAGGCGAATCCGGCGTAGACCGCGGGCCGCCCGTACCCGTAGGCCAGCATGAACTCGGTGGCGATGGTGTTGTTGTCGCTCTTGTAGTTCAGCGTCGACCCGTTCCGCTCGGTGTCGTGGTTCTCCACGAAGGCGAGCGACTTGCTGCTGGGGAGCAGGCCCGAGCGAACACCCAGGATCTTCAGGTCGCCGATATTGCCCTGGTTGTCGGCGTAGCTGCGGAACGCCGACTGGATCTGCGAGGCGAAGTCGAACCCGAGCAGGCTGCCCTGTCCCTGGAAGGCCGCCGGCGCAATACGGCCGGGGCTGCCGGCGCCCACCTCGAGTGCGATGTACGGCCGGGTGCCGTCCACCGTGCGGTCGAGCCGGGATTCGATGGCTGCCAGGTCGGTCTGCCCGATGTGCTTGGCGGCGTCCACCCGGAATCCGGACACGCCGTAGCTCAGGAGCTTGTTGAGATACGCGGCCAAGGTGTCGCGGACCTTGCCGGTCGACGTGCGGAGGTCGCTGAGCCCGACCAGTTCGCAGTTGAACACCTGCGTATAGCTGTTGAAGTCCGCGATATTGCCGTTCTGGCTGCCGCTCGCCGCGTCGGGAGCGACCGGGCAGTCGCCCGGATAGCGATGGAAGTCCGCGGGTGAGTACAGGCCCGCATAGTTGTACTTCGTGTAGGAGACACCGCCGTAGGACGACGTGCCCTGTCCCGTCATGTGGTTGATCACCGCGTCGACGATCACCTGGACGCCGGCTTTGCGGCAGGTGGTGACCATCGCCTTGAACTGTGCCTCGTTGCCCATCCGGCTGGTGAGCTGGTAGTCGACCGGCTGGTACACCTCCCACCAGGGGTGCAGGACCGTGTCGCTGCCGTTCCCGAGCGCGGCGCGCTTCACCGAATCCTGCGGGGGCGCAACCTGCACGGCACCGTAGCCGGCCGGCCCCAGGACCGTGGTGCACTCCTTGGCCACCGACGGCCAGTTCCACTCGAACAGGTTGGCAATCACGTCCTTCTGGTTGGCCCAGCCGTGATGGGCGGGCTCCGGGGCCGCCGCGGCCTGCTCCGCAGGACGGGTGGCGCCCTGTGGAATCAGGGCGACCGCGACGACGGCTGCCGCGGTCAGCGCGGCGCCCGCGTTGAGCCGGGCCTTCCGGCTCCACCGACGACGCGCAGGGTGCGGCTCGTGGTCTTTGTGCTGTGCGAACACTTCTCTCCGATCGGCGTGCTGCACGCCCGAACGGTCGGGCGTGATGACGTGAGTCATCGTGACCTACGCCACCGACACTCGCTCGCTGAGCCGAAGGCCGCGGCCAAAGCACCCGGCGCGGGGCGCGCTGTGGCACCGTGGGAGAAGTGAGCAACGAAACCAAGGGCGAGGCCCAGCACGAAATCGTCGATCAGTCAGAACAGGTGCGCGACCCGGCCGACGACTCCGGTGAGGCGGACGACCCGACTGCCGTGGTGGACGCCTACCCGAAGGCGTTCGACGATCGCATCGCCGAGGCGGAGGCGGCCATCAAGAACGACGAGTCGGCCGGCGGCCGCAGCCGCTCGGACGGTCCGCTCCCGAACTGACCGCCCGGCGCACGCGCACCGGTCGGTACGCGCCCGCAGCCGTGCAGGTTGCGACGCATACATTGTCCCGATGGCATCGACCGATCGAACCGCTGCCGACCGACAGTCGCCGGGGCGTGCCAGGGCCGGGGCGTGGTCCGGTCTGACCGGCGGCACCGCCGAGGTTCTCGCAAGATCCGGAGCGCAGTGGGTGGCGCTCGACGCGCAGCACGGCCTGTATGACGACGCGGCGCTGAGCCAGACCCTCCTGAACCTGGCATCGGTGGCCACGCCGGTCTTCGTTCGGCTCGCCGACGACTCGCCGGCCGGCATCGGCCGGGTCCTCGACGCCGGCGCGGCCGGCGTGATCGTTCCGTTGATCGACACCCCGGAGCAGGCCGCCGCAGTTGCCGCCGCCTGCCGCTATCCGCCGCGGGGAGGTCGCAGTTGGGGACCGCTCCCGGCGCAGTTCGCCCGGCCGGCGCCGACACCGGACCAGGCGAACCAGTCCGTGTTGTGCGCCGTCATGGTGGAAACGGCGGCCGGCCTCGCAGCCGTCGAGCGGATCGCCACCACGACCGGGGTCGACATGGTGTTCGTCGGACCGTTCGACCTGTCGTTGGCCCTCGGGCTGGACGTCGACGACCTGCTGGCCGATCACTCGCCGACCTCACCGCTGGAGCGTGTCGTCCGGGCCTGCGCCGCAGCCGGCATCCGTGCCGGAGCGTTCGGCGGGTCGCCCGACCGCGCCGACCAACTGGCCCGGTTCGGTTTCACCGACATCGTGGTGGTGACCGATGCCGCGCTGCTCGCCGAGGCGACCGCTCGGGAGATGGCCCGCTGGACCGGGCAGTCGCTCGTGCAGTGACGACCGCGACTGGAGGAGGAGTGCGCATGACAGGAACGACGGCCGACCGCGTCCGCCGGCTGGGCCGGTCCGGGCTGCAGGTGAGCGCCCTGGGCATGGGCTGCTGGGCGATCGGCGGGGCGATGGCGGCCGGTAACCAGCCGCTCGGTTACTCCGGCACCGATGACGACACGTCCCGGGCCGCCATCGCGCACGCGGTCGACGAGGGCGTCACGCTGTTCGACACGGCCGACGCCTACGGCGCCGGACACAGCGAGAGCCTGCTCGGCGAGACGCTGGCCGACGAACCGGACGTGCTGATCGCGACGAAGTTCGGCAACACCATCGACGAGCCGACACGGCAGCTCACCGGTGTGGACGTTTCTCCGCAGTACGTCCGCACGGCGGTCGAAGGATCGCTCCGGCGGCTGCGCCGCCCGGCCGTCGACCTCTACCAGCTGCATACCCCGGACGTCACCGATGCCCAGGCGCAGGACCTGGTGGCCGTGCTGGAAGAGCTGGTCGAGGCAGGGTCGGTCCGCTGGTGGGGCGTCAGTACCGACGACCCGGCCAAGGCCGGGTTGTTCGCCACGGCGCCGCACTGCACGGCGATGCAGATCCAGCTCAACGTGCTGGACGACAACCGCGCGATGCTGCAGCTGTGCAGCGACCACGACCTCGCCGCACTCTGCCGGTCACCATTGGCGATGGGACTGCTCGGCGGCCGCTACACCGCCGTGACGGCGCTGCCCGACGACGACATCCGCGGCCGGCAACCCGAGTGGCTGCGCTGGTTCCGCGATGGCCGGCCGGACCCCGGGTACGTGGATCGACTGGATGCTGTCCGCGGTGTGCTGACCAGCGGCGGGCGCAGTGTGGCGCAGGGCGCCCTGGCCTGGATCTGGGCACATGACGGCCGGGCCATCCCGTTGCCGGGCTTCCGCAACGCCGGTCAGGTCCACGACAACGTCACGGCGATGACGTTCGGGCCGCTCACGGAGGTCGAACACGACACGGTCGAGCAGGCGCTCGGCCGGTCCTCGACGTGACGCTGCCGTTGGTGGCGGTCACCGGCGCAGCGGGGCGCGTCGGTCGATTGACGGTCAAGGCGCTCGCCGGGCGATGCCGCCTGCGCCTGGTCGACAGGGAATGGCCGGCCGAGCCGTCGGACGATCCGTTGACGCCCGCGGTGGACGATGCGGAACGGATCGCAGTCGACCTCCGCAACGCCGATGTCTGGCCGGCCGTGCTCGACTCCGCCGATGTGGTCGTTCATCTCGCGGGCCAGCCCAGCCCCGAGATCGACACGCGGGAGGCGGTGGAGGATGTCGCGATGCCGACCGCCCATCTGGTTGCGGCGGCCGGACAGTCGGCCGTGCGCCGGGTGGTGTACGCCAGTTCCATCCACGCGATGGGCCTCTACCAGCGTGACGCCCGGCATCCGATCGACCCGCGGTGGCCGCCCCGCCCCTGCTGCGAGTACGGATCCGCCAAGGTGTTCTGCGAGAACCTTCTGGGCCTGCTCGCCGTGCGCTCGCCGGTGTCGGTCATCAGCCTGCGTCTAGGGCTGACCGGCCTGCTGCCGACGAACGCGTTCCGGTCGTCGCACTGGCTGGGGGACGACGATTTCGAACGGTTGCTCCGTGGGGCGCTGGCCACCACGGTCGATGTCGGGGCGTACTTCGGCACGTCGGCCGGCGGGACATCCTTCTGGGATCTCTCGCCGGGCGAAACCGACCTGGGTTTCGTGCCTGCGCAGCATCCGCCGTCGCTGGTGCACCCGGAGCCGGAGCCGGCGAGCCGCTGCCTCATGCACCGGTGACCGCCTCGTGCACCGGTGACCGCTGTGGACAACGACACCGCCGGAAACCGCTGTCCTCGTAGGGTCTGCGGGGACGGGGACGGAATGGGTCCACTTCGACGCTGACCAACCAGGCGCCGGCTTGGCCACAGGTGAACAGGATTGACGACGATGGACAGCGGTACACGGAGGCGGCTGAGCAAGCTCGCCTCGCTCGCGCTCCGACATCAGCCGGAGCGGTACGGTCTGCACCCCGATGCGCAGGGCTGGGTACCGGTCGAGGACTTCCTGCGTGCCGCCCGATCGACCGGTGGGGCGCTGGCGGAGGTGACGGTCGACGATCTGGCAGAGGTGATCGCGAAAGCGGACAAGCAGCGGCACGAGATGAACGGCCATTCCATCCGCGCGCTGTACGGGCACTCCCTGGCGCAGACCATCGTCAAGCCGACGGCCTCACCGCCGACGGTGCTGTACCACGGGACGTCGCCCAAGGCCTGGCTGACGATCCAGCGGGAGGGCCTCCGGCCGATGAAGCGGCAGTACGTCCACCTGTCGGTGGACGAGCAGATGGCCCACCAGGTCGGGTCGCGGCGCGGGCCGGACGTCGTGATCCTGACCGTGCAGGCGGCGGCGGCGAGCAGCAGCGGGGTGGCCTTCCGGCTGGGCAACGACCGGGTGTGGCTGGCCGACCCGATCCCGCCGCAGTTCGTGTCGTTGCCCGCTCGGAGCAGATAGCGGCCGAGGGGCTCTCGCGGGATCCGCGCGGTCGAGGCCTCCGCACCCGGAGAGGGAGTCCCTGGACGGCTGCATCCACCGCACGCGTGCACCCCTTCGACGCCCCTGCACGCAGTCGGCGTTTTCGATACCTTGGCATGGGCCCATCCACTTGCCAGCAGAGGTGAACGATTCCGAACGACGATCGCTGGGTGTCCATAGCCACCGAACCCAACGCGATCCGGACGCTAACCGGCCGCCCTGAGCCGCAGGAGCTGGTGCCGATGGTGGGGAGGGCCGGTGCCTCCACCCGCTCGATGGTGGCACTGGCCGTGTGGTGCGGCAGACTCGCCGCCCCGGATGGCGCCCGGACCATCTCCCGGCGGTGGGAGCTGTTGGCCACCATCGCTGCCGAGGACGTCTCCGTCGCCAGAGTGGTGGAGGCTCATCTCGACGCGCTGGCGATCCTCGCCGAAGCCGCTGATGCACAGCACCGTCCGGCAGAGGATCTGGCGTGCCTCGGCGTACGGGACTCGTCGAGCTGGGGTGTCTTCGCGGCCGAGGCGACCGGCGTCCGGGTGGACGCCGTGGCGACCCGGGACGGGCGATGGGTTCTGTCGGGGGTGAAACCGTGGTGTTCGGTGGCCGCGGATCTGACCCACGCCCTGCTCACGGCGCACACGGCGGACGGCCGCCGTCGCCTCTTTGCCGTCGCCCTCCAGGACGGCACGGTCGTGCCGACCGGCCAGGAGTGGGTGGCGCGCGGGTTGCAGCGCGTTCCCTCCACGTCCATCCGGCTGACCGACACGCCAGCGGTTCCCGTCGGGCCCGACCAGTGGTACCTGGACCGCCCGGGGTTCTCCTGGGGTGGAGCGGGGGTGGCGGCGTGCTGGTACGGCGGCGCGGTGGGCGTTGCCCGTCGTCTGGCAGACGCGGGGTCGGCGAAACAACCGGACCAGATCGCGGACATGCATCTCGGCGCAGTGGATCTCGTCCTGACCGGAGCGCGCTGCCTGCTGGCCGGCGCCGCGCAGCAGATCGAGTCCGGGCGCGCCGACGGCCAGGACGGCGTGCTGATGTCGTTACGGGTTCGCGCCGCCGCGGCCGCGGCCGCCGAGGAGGTCGTCCAGCGGTCGGCCCATGCGCTCGGTCCCGGACCGTTGGCGCTCGACGAAGAACACGCCCGACGGGTCGCCGATCTGCAGATGTACATCCGCCAGCACCATGCCGAGCGGGACCTGGCGGCGCTCGGACGCGCCGTCCGGAGCGCGGGCGCGCCGTGGTGACCGACGCCGGGCCTCCGCCGTTCGACCATCGTGAACGCGGCACCGCAGAATCGGTGTGGTCGTCCTCGGCCGAATTGACGTCGGCGGCCGGCCTGGACCTGGAACGCTTCGACCAGCTGGTGGTCGTCGCGGCGCATCCGGACGACGAAAGCCTCGGCGCGGGCGGGCTTCTGGCCACGGCGACCCGGCTGGGCATCGCCGTGGCAGTGGTCGTCGCGACGCTCGGGGAACGGTCTCATCCGCAGTCACCGACCCATACGCCCGGCGATCTCCGCGTCATCAGGCGAGCGGAGGTGTACCGGGCGCTGGAGCAGGTCGCCCCGACGGCAGTGGTGCACCTGTTGAACCTGCCCGACGGTGACCTGGCCGCGCACCACGACCAGACGGTCCAGGCGGTGCACCAGGCCGTGCTGGGCAACAGGAGCCTCCTCGTCGCGCCGTGGCGAGGCGACGGCCATCCCGACCACCGTGCCGCCGGCGAGGCGGCGGTGGCGGTCGGTGCTGCGGTCGGGGCCACCGTCCTCGAGTACCCCGTCTGGGCATGGCACTGGGCCCAGCCGCACCAACTCCCGGGTCGGCTCCTGCGGCTCGACATGACCGTCGCAGACCTGTCGGCGAAATCGTCGGCCGTCAGCAGCCACCGCAGCCAGACCACGCCCTTGTCGGACGCTCCGGGCGACGAGGCGATCGTCTCGCGGGACTTCGCCGCGCACTTCGAGCGGGCGTTCGAGATCTTCATCGGCATGGAGTCCGCGACACCCGAATCGCTGCCGGCGGCATTCTTCGACGACTTCTACGGCGACGACGTCGACCCCTGGGGATTCTCGACGCGCTGGTTCGAGGCCCGGAAGCGCGACCTGACCATGGCATCGCTGCCGCGGCAACGGTTCTCGAGTGCATTCGAGCCCGGCTGTTCGATCGGGGTGCTCACCGCAGAACTCGCCAGGCGGTGCGATGCGGTGCTGGCAACGGACATCAGCGAGCATCCGTTGCGGATTGCCCGGGAGCGGCTGGCCGATTTCCCGGGCGTGCGGTTCGAGGAGCTCGCGGTGCCCGACCGGTGGCCGGCGGAGAACTTCGATCTCGTCGTGCTGTCGGAAGTCGCCTACTACTGCAGCGCCACCGATCTCGAGCTGCTGCTGGACCGCGCGGTGCAGTCGCTGACGGCCGACGGTGTGCTGATCGCCTGCCACTGGCGGCATCCCGTGCCGGAATACCCGCTGAGTGGTGATCAGGTGCACCTGGCGCTTCGACGGCGACGGAGTCTGGCGCTGCTGGCCGACCACGTGGAGGAGGACTTCGTGCTGCAGGTGTACACCAGACCGCCGGCGGTGTCGGTCGCTGCCGCGGCAGGTCTGCTCCGGTGACCGGTCCGGCGAACGTGAACGACGAGAACCACCGCGCCCAAACGGTTCTGCCTGCGCTTGCCGTCGTCATTCCGGCCCGTAACGAGCGCGAGCGGCTGCCGCGCTGCCTGGCTGCCCTGTGTGCGGCCGATCACGCACTGCGGCAACAGATGTCGCTCGCGCCGCCGACCCGGGTGGTCGTCGTCCTGGACCGCTGCTCCGACGGGAGTCGCGCGGTCGTCGATCAGTGGCCTGGCGTCGAGGCGTTGACCCGGGATTACGGCAACGTCGGGGCGGCCCGGGCGGCAGGGGCCGATCATGCGATGACGTCGGACGCCACGGCGGTCCCGGACTGGATAGCCAGCACCGACGCGGACTCCGCGGTTCCGGTGGATTGGCTGGTCCACCAGATGATGCATGCCATGGCCGACACCGATCTGCTGCTCGGGCTGGTCCAGCCGGACCCGCACGAGTTGCAACCCTCCGGCATGGCGCGCTGGAGGAGCCGGTACCACCTCAAGGACGGGCACTCGCACGTGCATGGCGCCAACATGGGCATCCGTACCGCCATGTACCGGCGGGCCGGGGGTTTTCCACCGGTGGCCGAGCACGAGGATGTCGTGCTCGCCGGACACATCGGGCGCCTGGGCGGGCGGGTGGTCAGCACCGCACGCAGCCCGGTGCTGACCAGCGGCCGCACCGACGGCCGGACCCCCGGCGGCGTGGCCGGATACCTCCGGTCGATCGCGCCGTAGCCGGCGCACCCGGCCGGACCGGTGATCACCGGGCCGGCGCAGTGGCCGCCGCCCACAGTTCCGGATCGGGGTCGGCCCACGTCATCGCCGTCAGCACGTCCGCGGGGTCGCGTCCGAGCAGCACCGAGTACCTCCCGCCCACGGTCGGTGTCCGGCTCCGGCCCTGCGCGCAGTGCACCAGCACGGACTTGCCCTCGGCCCGCAGGGCCTGGACGGTGCGAGCGGCGTCGTCCACCACGAATTGCAGATGGGCATTCGCGGCGGCACCCCGATCCACCAACCAGAATTCGACGTGCTCGGCATCCAGCACCTCCGAGCCCATCCGGCACAGGCTGACGATCGCGTCATACCGGCCGGTCCATGCGGCGGCGGCATCACCGAGGAACACGCCGCCATCGTGTGGATGAGCGGTCACCTTTCCGGTGGCGAGGCCGGGGTAGGGCAGACGGTGGACGCCTGGCCATCCCGAAGTGTCGTCACCACCGAGAGCGGTGGACACGGCCAGAGCGACGAGGTCGCGGGCGTGCAGGCCGGGATAGCCGTGCAGCATGCGACGCCACCTGGCCGGCACGGCGGACGACCCCCACCGCGCACCGAGCAGCCCGCCCGCGATGGCCGCGGTGGTATCGGTGTCGTGGCCGGCCCGGACGCACTCGACCAGGGCGCGTTGCAGGTGCAGCGGTCCGTCGTCGGCGGTGTGCGTGATGGCGGACCAGGCCACCTGCAGCGCGTGCACCACCCAGCCGTTGTTCGGGAAGTCCGTGGGCCGGCCGGCCTCCGCCTCGTCCAGACGCTCCGTCCAGAAGGACCGGGTGTCGTCGTCGGCGTGGCGGAGAAACTCCCGGGGGCCGCCGAAGTCGCCGTGCAGAACCGCATGCCCGATGGCGGCGGTCCACAGCTGGCATGCCTGGGTGGCGCGCGGATCGTCGTGCGTGAGCGCAGCGACCTTCCCGGCGGCGTCGACGGCCGCCTCGACGTCGCCGAGGTAGGCCAGGGCCACCGGCGCGGTCCGCATCAGCGAGCCGTTACCGGCCTTGCGTCCGTGCAGGGCCGCGGCGGTTCGGGCCATGGCGGCGCCGGAGCGGTCCCGCCGGGACAGCACCGCCCGCGTCTGGTTCCCGATGTCGGTGGGCGAGGAGTCGTACCAGTCGACCCAGTGCGCGGCCACCGCGTCCAGTCCCTCGGCGGTCCGCAGGTCCAGCCGGGCTGCGGTCGCCTGTGCGATGCCGATCGCCATCGAGGTGTCGTCCGTCCACTCCCCGGGGGCGAATCCCAGCCCGCCGCCGATCATGTCGATCGGCGCGTCCGGCGCCGGGTGGGTGAATTCGTACCCTGCCCCGAGGGCGTCGCCCGCGGCCGTGGACAGAAGAACGCCCGCTGCGCGGTCCAGTTGGATTGCTGACAATCTCATGCCCCCATTGCACCATCGGCCCCGCCGAGATGCCGGGAAACAGTTGTTGACCGATCGTTCTTCCATGGCTAGCCTCATCTGTGTGGCCAGACCGAAGAGCTTCTCGACGGGGGAGGTCCTGCGGCTGGCCGCCCACACGTTCACCGCCGGTGGCTACGAGGGCACATCGGTGGACGATCTGGTGCAGGCGCTCAATCTGCACCGGGGCAGCCTCTACAAGGAGTTCGGCAGCAAGCGCGGACTGTTCCTCGCCGTCCTCGGGCAGTACGTCGGATCGGCGCTGCCCACTGCCATCCAGGCAGCTGCCGACTCTTCGGGCGACACCGTCGAGGATCTGATCGACGGGACCGACCTCGATCTGCTGTTGATCGCGGCGGTCGAGCGCGGGCACCGGGACCCGCAGGTCGCTGCCCTCGTCCAGCAGGCCATCGGCCAACTGGAAGGTATGGCGGCGGCGCGGTCTCCGGGAGCCGGCGCCACTGCGGTCGACGGTGCGGCGACCACCATTCTCGGGGCGCGGTTGCGTCGCCGACTGCTTGCGGCACCGGGCAATTCCGACATCCAGGAAGGGAAAGGCATCTGATGGCTCAGATCAGCATCGAAGGGAAGGATCTCGTCGTCGAGGTCGAGGGAATGGACAAGTTGTGGTCGCTCAAGAGTCGGCTCACCATCCCGCTGGCCCATGTCCGAGGGGCGACCGCCGATCCTGGCATGGTCGACGAGGGTCAGGGCTGGAAGTTGGGCGGCGCCCGCATTCCCGGAGTGATCGTCGCGGGCACCTTCAGCCGGGACGGCGAGCGGGTGTTCTGGGACGTGCACGACAAGACCAAGGCCGTCGTGATCGAATTGCACGACGACACCTACACCCGCCTGGTGGTCGAAGTGGCCGACCCTCGTGCCTCCGTCGAACTGGTCGAGCGGGCCTGCGCACACCCCTGACCGTCGGTCAACCCAGCAGTGCCCGGATGTCGTCGGCATCCAGTGCAGAGCTGAACAGCGCCTCGTCGTCGATGACGGAGTCGAACAGGCCGGCCTTGCGTTCCTGCAGAGCGAGCACTTTCTCCTCGATGGTGTCGGCGGCGACCATCCGGTAGACCATGACGTTCTTGTCCTGGCCGATGCGGTGCGTGCGGTCGATCGCCTGCACCTCGCTTGCGGGGTTCCACCACGGGTCGAGCAGGAAGACGTAATCGGCCTCGGTGAGGTTGAGGCCGAACCCACCGGCCTTGAGGCTGATCAGGAAGACCGGCGCGGCGCCGGTCTTGAACTCCTCGACCATGGTGCTGCGGTTGCGGGTGCTGCCGTCGAGGTACACATGCCCGATCCCTGCCGCGTCCAGCCGATCCGCAACCTTCGCCAGATAGGACGTGAACTGGCTGAACACCAGTGCGCGGTGGCCCTCGGCGACCACGTCGCCGAGCTGCTCGAACAAGGCGTCCAACTTGCTGGAGGCGACGCCGGAGAACTCGTCGCCGATCAGCGACGCGTCCAGCGCGAGCAGCCGCAACAAGGTCAGCGAGCGGAACACGATGAACTTGTTCAAATTCATGTCGTCGCCGAGCAGCCGGAACAGCTTCTGCCGCTCCCGCTGCAGGAACAGCTCGTACAGGTCCCGGTGCTCTGGCGACAGGTCGATCCGCAGGATCTGCTCCTGCTTGGCCGGCAGCTCGGCAGCGACCAGTTCCTTGGTGCGGCGCAGCA
Source organism: uncultured Nakamurella sp. (assembly GCA_964242105.1). Lineage (GTDB taxonomy): Bacteria > Actinomycetota > Actinomycetes > Mycobacteriales > Nakamurellaceae > Nakamurella. The sequence goes on from CAXTBG010000048.1 coordinate 18,649, forward strand.
GGAACAACCGGATCCGACGCCGAAGTTTCGCCAGCCGCTCGGCCCGCGTCGCGGCATTGACGGCCACCGCGTGCCCGGCACCGATTCCGCGAGTGATGCCGGGCCGCGATTGCTCGATGGGCCGCACGTAGTCGTTGAGGAAGCGCGGGGCGGACGCGAACAGGCCCGGCGCAACGATGGCGAACAGGGCCTGCAGATCGGTGAGCGAATTCTCCAGCGGTGTGCCGGTGACGGCCAGCTTGAACCTGACCTGCAGATCGAGAGCGGCCGCGTGCACCTTCGAGCCGGGGTTCTTCACGAACTGTGCTTCGTCCAGCACCAGACCCGCCCAGCCGGTGGACTGCGCCACAGCCTGGTAGGCGTCGAAGTCCAGCCGTAGCAGCGCGTAGCTGGTGACGACGACGTCGGCGCCACGAACGGACTCGGCTATCGACGTCTTGCCCGCGCCCTCGGTGCTCGCGAGGTGCCGGACGACGAGGGTGGGGCAGAAGCGCGCGGCCTCGGAGACCCAGTTCGCCATCACCGATGTCGGAGCGACCACCAGGAAAGGCCGTCGCCCGCGATCGGGTTCGGAATCCACGACGTGCTGGACCAGGGTCAGGCACTGGAGGGTCTTGCCCAATCCCATGTCGTCGGCCAGGATGCCACCGAGTTGATGCCGCCACAGGTAGGCGAGCCAGGAGAATCCTTCGTGCTGATAGCGCCGGAGCTCAGCGTGCACACCGGAGGGCCGAGGTACCGCCTCCGGGGCATCGCGCCTCGCCTCCGCGAGCAGTGCGCGCCACTCCACCGCCGGCACGGCTTCGTCGGCGAGATCCTCGAAGTCCGACCACAGGCTCAGCTGATGGCGGCTGATCGACGGGACCGGTTCCCATTCCTCCAGGTTGCGCGATTCCTCGATGAGATCGGACAGCGCCCTCAACGACGGGTGATTCAACGCCAGGTAGGTACCGTCGATGAGCAACAGCCGGCGCCGGCCCTTGGCGAGCGCCTTGAACAGCGGCAGGAAGGGGATGACCCGGCCGTCGACCGTCACGGTCACGCCGAGGTCGAACCAGTCGTTCCTGTCCGACGGCACGGCGGTGACGGCGAGCTTCGGCGTTCCGGTCAGTTCCCGGTAATCCGGCGCGCTGCCGTGTGTCTCGATGCGCACGCCGGGCAGTGCGGCCAGACGGGGCAATGTCGTGGCGGCGAACACCGCGGCGTCGATGCCGCGCAGTGTGGCCGGTAACGGCGTCGTGCCCGGACTGCCGTCCGAAGCCAGCCAGGCGGCGGGCAGCAGACCGTCGGGTAGCACCCGGTCCAGCAGCGGCGGCGCTGCCGACCGACGGCCCCGGTGCCATCGCCACCCCAGGCTGATGGTGTGGCGAGGCGCGTAGCTGACCCGCAGAACCAGGGTGGGCGGTGCAGGCGGTGGCAGGTGGACCGAGTGATCGGAGCTGCTGACGTCGATGCGCTCACGCATCCCGGGGAGATAGGTGCGGAGGAATTCGTCGATCTCCTCCTGCGGGATGGTGGTGCCGGGAGCCGACCCCAGCATCGCCAGCTGCTCGGCAACGAGCGGTTCAGCTGTCGGCGCGATGACGATGCGGCGGGGAGTGGCCGGGTCGACGACGTAGAAGCCGTGGTGACCGATCGGCCGGGCGTGGCCGACCGGAGCCTGGGCGGCCTCGACGGTCAGCCGGGGCGAGAGCGCGATGCCGTGGGCGTCGCGCACCGCGTCGAGGGTGAGGGCCGCACCGGCCGCCCGGTGGATGTCCGCGCCGGCGCCCGTCCCGACCAGCCGGATGCCGAGGTCGGCGACCTGGTCGAGGAGCGTCCACAGCACCGGGTTCGCGAAGTCGTCGAGGAAGATCCAGTCCGGGTCCCGCCTGGGCGTCGTCGACTTGAGCGCGCGGTCCAGCGCACCGAACTCGCAGAACCAGCGGTGCTGGTCGGCCTGAAGGTGGAGTCGGTTGACCAGGTGCGGGAGATTGGTCCAGGTGATCTCCTTCCGGGCCCAGCCGCGGGTGGTGCGGGCCACCGGCCGGACACCGAGCCGATGGTCGTCGGACAGGCGCCCGGAACTCTTCGTCGCTGCTGCGGAGAGCGGTCCGTTCCAGCGACTTGCGCTGCGCGGCAGCAGCTGCCGAAGTTCGAACTGCAGAGCGAGCGGGGTGGGATCGACCAGCGGTTGCTGGTTCGGCGACGCGGCGGCGGGTGGGTCGACGGAGGGCAGGTAGCCGCGTAGCGCATCACGCCAGCTACCGTCCGGTGCGGCATGCGCCGTGGACCCTGCCATGCGTCGATTGTCGCCGATGCCACCGACAGCGGCGCCAACCGCGGCACGTGTACGGGATCGATCAGTCGGATCAACCAGCCGCCGGCCGGCGGTCGGGCCGTGTCGACGGGGATCATCCGGACACCGCCAACCGTTCCGCCCGGCGCGCTTGTTGCACTTCCGGGTCGGGAACGGGCGCGGCGGCCAGCAGGCGCCGGGTGTAGGGGTGCGTGGGGCGGCGGAGGATCTGCTCGCGCGGGCCCTGCTCGACCACCAGGCCCTGCTCCATGACGGCCACCCGGTCGCAGAGTTGGTCGATCACGGCCAGGTCGTGGCTGATGAACAGGCAGGCGAAGGCGAACTGCTGCTGCAGGTCCTGCACGAGCTGCAGCACAGCCGCCTGAACCGAGACGTCGAGCGCTGACGTCGGTTCGTCGGCGATCAGCAACCGCGGTTCCAGACTGACCGCCCGGGCGATGCTGACGCGTTGCCGCTGTCCACCGGACAGCTCGTGCGGGTACCGGTCCGCCCACGCGGCCGGCAACCGCACCGACTCGAGCAGGGACGCCACCCGGGCGGCCAGAGGTGCCCCGCGCAGCCCGAGGTGGGCCCTGGACGGCTCGCCGATGGACTGCCCCACGGTGTACCGGGGGTTGAGGCTGCCGGCCGGGTTCTGGAAAACCACGCCGATCTGCTTGCGCATCTCCCGGAGCCGGGCTGCGGAGCTGCTCGCCAGGCTGACGCCTTCGACGCGGATGGTGCCGGCGGTCAGCGGCGCGAGGCCGAGCACCGCCCGCCCGATGGTGGACTTGCCGGAACCGGATTCCCCCACCAGGCCGAGTATCTCACCCGAATCGATGGACAGGTCGACGCCGCGCACGGCGCGCACCGCTGCGCGCCGCCCCGCGTAGGTGACCTGGAGGCCGGCGATGTCCAGGGCCGGCACCACGCCGTCCGCCGGCGTCCGCGCCGGCGCCGGCGCAACGCTTCCGGCGGTCGAATCCACCCCCTCGAGCTTCGGGACCGCGGCGAGCAACCGCCGGGTGTACTCGGCCTGCGGGTCCGTGAACAACCGGCCGGCCGGTCCCTGCTCCTCGATCACGCCGTCGTGCATCACCACCACCCGGTCGGCGATGTCGGCCACGACGCCCATGTCGTGGGTGATGATCAGGACCGTCGTGCCGAGCCTGCTGCGCAGGTCGAGCAGGACGTCCAGCACCTCCTGCTGCACGGTGACGTCCAGTGCGGTGGTGGGCTCGTCGGCGATCAGCACATCCGGGTCGCAGGAGAGCGCCATCGCGATCATCACCCGCTGGCACTGGCCGCCGGAGAACTGGTGCGGATACCAGCGCAGGCGCTGGACCGGATCCGGGATGCCCACCATCGCAAGCAGTTCCGCCGCGCGCGCCCGGGCCGCCGACTTCCCGATGCCCGGCCGGTGCCGGCGGATCGCCTCGACGAGCTGGTATCCCACCGAGAAGACGGGGTCCAGCGCGCCGACCGGGTCCTGGAAGATCAGTGCCACCCGATTGCCGCGGACGCCGCGCATCTCCGCCTCGTCCAGGGTCAGCAGATCGAGACCGTCCAGCAGGATGTGTCCGCCGATCGTCGTCCCGCGGGGCAGCAGCCGCACCGCGGCGAGGGCGGTCACCGTCTTGCCGGAGCCGGACTCGCCGACCAACGCGACCACCTGCCCGCGGTGCACGTCGAAGTCGATGCCGTGCACCACCTCGGTGCCTCCACCCGGTCCCGGAAAGGTGATGGTCAGCTGCTGGAAACTCAGCAGCGGCGCGACCGGTGTGCTCACGAAATCTCCGCCTTCGGTGCCACGTGCGCGTCCAGATGCGCGTGCCAGTCCCGCAACATCTGCAGGTTGTAGGTGCCCAGCCAGTTCATGTACTCGGCGGCGACGTGCACCCGCCGGTCGGCGTCCGGCGCCAGCGGCAGCTGCCGGCGGGCGGTGTCCAGGACCAATTGCATACGATGTACCCAGCGGCGCTCGGCGGACAGGAAGCCGCCCCAGACGTCCTCCGCGGCGGCGAAGTAGTGCGATCGGTCCCCGGGTATCCGCAGCCGCCGGATGAACCCCTGCTCCACCAGCGCGCGGGTAGCCATCGAGATGGCCCCGGTTCCGGCGCCCATCGCCTCGGCCAGGTCGGCGGAGGACACCTTGTCCGCGCTGGTCACCAGCAGGTAGGCCAGCACCCGGCCCTCCATGCGCCCCTGCCCGCTGGCGTGCCAGTTCTCGGCGAAGGCGGCCAGGAACGCCTCGGTATCGTCGGTGTCAGTCGTCATGGGCGATCTCCGCCGGATCCGGGTGGCTGTCCACCGGGGTCCGCGCCATCTGGGCCCGGCGGCGGGCCAGGAACGCCTGCTCCGGCCAGGCCCGCATGCCGCCGGCCACAACGGATTCGACCGAGCCGTCGGGGCCCCGCTCGTAGTGCACGGTCTCCCCGGCGACGGCGTAGCCGGCCGAGGGCAGCACGGTCAGGGTGTCGGCGTCCACCACTTCCAGATACGCCGCCTCCGATGCGGGATCCGGCATTCCAGGGTGGAGCAGCACCAGCCTGCCCCCGACGTCGACGATCTCGAGGTACCCGAAGCCGGCGACGAGCCGGACGGCGAACGACGAGGCGTCCGTCCCGTCCGGTACCTCCGGCCAGTCGGCTCCGGCCGACCGTGCGCTGACGGCGAGGTCGATCATCGCCAGCACGTCGACGGCGAATTCGTGTGCCGGGCCGCCGCTCTCGTTGGTCAGCACCGAGATCGCCAGCTTGTCCTGCGGGTCGACGAAGGTGCGGGTGATGAAGCCGGGGAAGCCGCCGCTGTGCCCGAACGTCTTCCGCTTGCCCAGGGTGTGCAGCTCCAGGCCCAGCCCGTAGCGGCCCTTCTCCTCCCCGCGGACCTCGACGATGGTTTCGGTGCGCTGCATCAGCCGCTTGCCGGCGTCGCTGACCAGTCGTTCGTCACCGGGCAGGTGTGCCGACGCGTAGGCGGTGAGATCATCGGCGCAGGCGACGAAACCGGTCGCCGCGGACATCGCGCCCGTCGACGGATTGCCCATCGCGAACTGTTCGTCGGCGCCGTCCAGCCGCAGCGAATGCCCGACGGCGAGCTCGTCGGCATCGATGCCGTCCACGTCCGGGTGCACCCGCGGAAGCTCGAGCCGGTCGAGGATCTCCGTGCGGACGAACTCGTTGAAGGGTACTCCGGAGGCTCTGGCCACGATCATGCCGATGATGGAGTACCCGTAGTTCGAGTACTTGAAGTGCAGGTCGGTGGCGAAGGTGGAACCTTTGCTGCGCAACGCGTCCACCAGTGCCGACTCGTCCGGGAAGTCACGGATCAGCTGCCAGTAATCGCTGTCGGTCCCGTCCCGGATGACGCCGGCCTGGTGGCCCAGCAACGCCCTGACGGTCAGCTTCGCCAGCTCGGTGTCCGCCAGCTCGGGCAACCACGCGGCGACCGTGTCGTCCAGTCGGAGCCGCCCGCGCTCGGCGAGGATCAGGCAGGCGGTGGAGGCGAAGGTCTTCGAGTGCGAGGCGATCCGGAAGAGGTGGTCGGTGGTCAGCGGAACCTGCCGTTCTGCGTCCGCGGTCCCGGATGCGGCGCTGACCAGCAGTTCGCCACCGACGCGGATGCTCAGCTGGATCCCGGGAACACGCAACATCCTGCGCCGCAGGTCGATCCAGCCGGGGAGCCAGTCGGCCAGAGCCAGCACGGCCGCCCTGGTGGTCGCGGTGGCCTCGGGCGGGTGCCCGACCGTGTCGGGAGAAGCGCTGGGCATCATGGGTTCCTTGTCGTCGTCAGCGGGTGCGCGGGTTCAGGGCGTCCCGCAGCAGATCGCCCAGGGCGATCAGGCTCAGGACGGTCACGGTGAGGAACACACTGGGGAACACCAGCATGTGCGGATAATTGTCGAACTGGGCCTGCGCGGAGGCCAGTTGGAGTCCCCAGCTGATCGACGGTGCCTCGAGACCCACCCCGAGGAAGGTGAGCGTCGACTCGGCCACGATCACCGATCCGACCAGGATGGTGGACAGCGCGAGGACCGGTCCCATCGCCCCGGGCAGCACGTACCGCACCAGGATGCGGCCATCGCCCAGACCCATCGCGCGGGCGCACATCACGTACTCGGCGTCGCGCACCTGGCGGACACAGGTGCGCACCAGCCGCGCCATGCTCGGCCAGCTGAACAGTGCCAGCACCAGCGAGACGGTGACCGGCCCGCGTTCGTCCACACTGCCCAGCACCACCACGGCACCGAGCAGGAACGGGAATCCCAGGAACACGTCGGTGAGCCGGGCGAGCACGGAATCCACCCAGCCGCCGAAATAGCCGGCCACCGTGCCCAACAGCAGGGCCACGACCAGGCAGAGCGCGGTGGTCAGCACGCCGACGCTCACCGACGTCCGGGTGCCGTAGATGACGCCTGCGTAGATGTCGCAGCCCTGCAGGTCCAGCCCGAACGGGTGGCCGGATTCCGGCGGCAGCGCGCTGCTGAGCAGGTCGCAGTCGGTGGGGTCACCGCTGCCGAACCAGCCCGCGAACCATTGCGGAGCAACGGAGATCAGCAGGAGCACGCCGATGACCACCGAGCAGACCCAGAAGGTCGGGCGCCGCCGCACGCTCCGCCAGAACCCGCGCCGCGTGACGGTCGGCTGGTCGGACTCGGTGGCCAGAGCCAGTTCCGTCATCGGAGATCCTTTCGGGAGCAGTCCCTCTCAGGCACGGCGCATCCGCGGATCGAGCGCCGAGTTGAGGATGTCGACCAGCGCGCTGAGCAGCAGGAAGATCAGGATCAGAGCGGTGGACACGCCGACCACCGTCGGGCCCTCGTGGTTGCGGATCGCCGAGAACAGCAGCCCGCCGATCCCAGGCATGTTGAAGATGCCCTCGACCACGATGGCACCGCCGAGCAGGTAACCCAGGTCGACGGCGAGGAACGTCAGGACCGGGATGCCGGCATTGCGCAGCACGTGCACACCGACCACCCGGCGGGCCGTCAGGCCCTTGGCCCACAGGGTCCGTACGTAGTCGGACTCCAGCGAGTCGATCACGCTGCCGCGCATCAGGCGCGACACCGCGGCGAGCCCGAACACCGCGATCACCGCGGCGGGCAACAGGAATGCCACCGGCCAGCCCTCGGCGGTGCCGGCGATCGGGAACCAGCGCAGCCGCACGCCCAGTCCCAGTTGTGCCGCGACACCGACGACGAAGATGGGCACCGAGGACACCAGCACCGTGCCGACCAGGATCAGCCGGTCCGGCACCCGGCCGCGGGTCAACCCGGCCACCAGTCCGAGTGCGCAGCCGAAGACGAGTTCCAGCGCCCAGGCGGTCAGCGCGAGGACGATCGTGGTCGGCCACCGGGACGCCATCCTCGCCGCCACCGATCGTCCGGTGAAGTCGGTGCCGAGGTCGAAGTGCAGCAGGCCACGAAGATAGTCGACGTACTGCCGCCACAGCGGGTCGTCCAGGTGGTAGCGGGCGCGCAGGGTCGCCACCACCGACGCCGGCAACGGTCGGTCGCCGGCCAGGGTGGCGATGGGATCGCCCTTGAGCGCGAACACCAGGGCGTAGATCAGAAAGGTCACCCCGAAGAACACGATCACCAACTCGCCGACCCGGCGCAGCACGGTTCTCAGCACAGCACTCTCAGTCCTTCCCCGGGTGGATGGTGCGCGCACGGTGCGGTCGGCCGTCCGGGCCCGCTGGGCGATCGGGCCCGGACGGCGGGAACTCCCGTCAGCCGACCGTGACCTGCGCCCAGATGGGCGAGCCCTGGGAGGCCGGCAGCGAGGTGATCTTCTTCGAGGTGACGAACATGTACTTCTCGTAGAACATCGGGATCACCGGCAGATCCCGGGCCAGAACCTTCTGCACCGCAACGTATCCCGCGATCGCCTTGGACTGGTCGACCTGGGCGTTGGCCTTGTCGATCAGGTTGGTCACCTCGGGGGTGTAGTACGCGGCGCAGTTGCTGCAGCCGCCGCCGCCACCACCCTTGATGAAGAAGGCGTTGAGCGTGTTCTGCTGGCTCGGGTACAGGGCGCCCCACCGGGAGAAGTAGGGACCCTGCAACTTGGCATCCCCGCGCAGCTTGGCGAACTCCGCGAAATCGGTGGTCGCCTTGGTGGTGACGTCCTGGATGCCCAGGTTCCGCTTGATCTGGTTGGCGTATGCCTTGTACAGCTCGTCGAGCCCGAACCCGCCGGGATAGGTGACGACCATCGACCCGGTCCAGCCACCCGCGTCCGCCAGCAGCTGCTTGGCCTTGGTGGGGTTGTAGGTGCAGACCTCGCCGCAGGCGTCTGCCGGCGTCCCCGGCTCGGTCGGCGGGGTGAAGGAGGTCGCCGGCGTGTACAGGCCGGCGTAGATCACCTTGTTGACCGCGTCCCGGTCGATGGCCATCGAGATCGCCTGACGCACCTTGATGTTGTCGTACCGCTTGTCCCACAGCGGGAGTCCGAGGAAGGCGATGCCGGGCGCGTCGTTGACGTGCAGCCGGTCGCCGAAGTCCTTCTGTGCGGAGGTGGCTTTCGCCGCGCCGATGTTGACGACGTCGATGTTGCCCGCCAGCGCGTCGTTGTAGGCGGTGGACGGGTCGGTGTAGTTGCGGAAGGTGATCTTGGCAGTCTTAGCGGGCGTCCCGGCGTACTTGGGGTACGCCGTCATCACGATGTCCTGGTTCTCCTGGTGCGGACTGGTCATCATGTAGGGGCCGTCACCGATGGGCTGCTTGTTGTAGGCGTCGAGGTCCTTGAACGCGGCCTTGGGCATCGGGAACAGCCCGGTCTGGGCCTGGCTGAGCTGGAGCGGGAACTGCCCGTCCGGCGAGACCAGCTTCACGGTGAAGGTGGTGGCGTTCACCACCTTCAGGCCCGACATCGCCTTGGTCTTCGGCGTGCCGGACTTCGGGTTCAGGTCGGCGTAACCGACGATCTTGGCCAGCTGCCCGGTGTTGGCCCAGGCGTTCGGGCCGTACGCGGTGGCGTTCCAGCCGTCGACGTAGGACTGGGCGGTGACCGGCTCCCCGTTGTGGAACGTCCAGCCCGGCTTGATCTTGATGGTGTAGTTCGTCGCGTCGGTGGAGGTCACGGACTGGGCCTGCGCCATGCTGACCACGCCCTGGGTCGACACATCGGTCAGCGAGGTGTACATCGCCATCACCTGGTCGTAGGCGGTGATCTGCTTGCCGGGGTTCAGGTCTCCCGGCTCGGACTCGGACACGATGAACGAGGAGTTCGCGGCCGGCTGGACGCGCGCGGTGCTGCCGGACGACGCTGCGGTCGTCGCCCCGGACGCCGGCGCCGCACTGGACAACGTGCCGGTGGCGGCCGGGCTCCCGGTCGCGGAGGAACTCGACGAGGAGGTGTCGTCGGTGCCGCCGGACACCGTGCAACCGGTGACGATCAACGCCCCGGCCACGGTGACGACGAAGCGGGAGCTCCACCGCGGGCGTGGGCGGCGCATGGTCTGGGCCATCGAAGAACCTCCGGGAACTGGCGGGACCGGCGGTTCCACGAGGTGGTCGCCGAGTGGCTGGGCGCGTCGCGAGCGGCTGCGCGGATCGATTCAAACCTTCAAATATTTCTGAGAAGTGATAGCTCGTGTTTCGTTCGGATGACCTGCGCGACCTCCCGGCGTCTCCGCCGCCGGAGGTCGGCCGCAGCGCTGGCGCCACACCTCCCGGGTGGTGGTGCCGGTGTCTGCCGACCCTTCCGCCGGTGGCCCGGTGGTCTCGGATTCCCCGTCGCACAACGCATCCGACCCGCCTGGCCGTCCTGGCCACGCAAAAACTTTGCATACGCCGGGCCTCTTGACGCAGCTCGGCGATGCCCGGTACACCTGTCAGCACAGGGAGTACAAATCGATTTGCGACAGAGGCGTCGACGTGACCAAGGCTCACAGCATCACCGATGTGGCGCAGGCCGCCGGGGTGAGTCCGACCACGGTGTCCCACGCGCTGAGCGGCAAGCGCGCGGTGTCCGCCACGACCAGGCAACGCATCTACGAGGCGATCGACCGGTTGGACTACCGGCCCAACCTCGTCGCCAAGAGCCTGCGCAACCAGAAGACGAATTCGGTCGCGCTGCTGGTGGCCGACATCGCCAACCCGTACTACCCCGCCGTGGCGCGGGCGGTGCACGACGGGCTGAACAGCGAGGGCTATGTGTCCATCATCGGGAACACCGACGGGGAGGCGGAGGCCGAGCGGACCTTCCTGCGCGAGATGGTGTCGCGCGGCGTCGACGGGATCATCATGCAGCCTGCGGCGCTGTCGGTCCCGGACATCCGCGCCATCGTGGGCAGGGCCCTGCCGCTCGTCCTCATCGCCCACGAGCGCGGCACCCTGCTGTCCGATCAGGTGGGCACCGACGACTGCCGGGGCATCACCGAGGCGGTGCGGCACCTGGTGCACCGGGGGCTGGGTGACATCGCCTTCGTCAGCGGCCGGGAGGTCGAGCCGCTGGCCACCGCTCGACTCGCCACGCCGGGCATCGTCCGGCTCGCCGCTGTGCATCGGGCAGCCAGGGCCTGCGGGGCGACGGTGCGCGACGAGTGGGTGGAGCACGCCCCCTACACGCGCGACGGTGGTTTCGCCGCCGGTGCCCGTCTACTGGCGGGGGACCCAAGGCCACGGGTCGTCATGTGCGCCAACGACCTCATGGCGTTCGGGGTCATCGACGCGGCGCGGCAGGCCGGCCTCGGCGTGCCGGAGGACGTCGCCGTCGTCGGGTTCGACGACGTGGACACCGCCAACCTCATCACGCCCCGCCTCACGACCATCGTCAATCCGGCGGCGCTGGTCGGGGCCGCCTGTGCGGCAACGCTTCTGCGGCGCATCGCAGCCGGGCCGGACGCTCCCTACGAACGCCAGCTCATCCCGACGCACCTGGTGGTGCGCGAGTCGGCGTGAGCCGCTCCGCAACACGCCCGGGCAGACCGGGCGAGCACAGCAGTACGGCGGCGCCGTCGGCGACCCCGCAGACGAAGGAGATGACACGTGACCGACACGGTCAGCACGACGATGATCCAGTTGCAGGCCGCCTACGACGTGGCCGAGTACGACCCGCTGGACGCGAAGTGCCTGCTGTTCGACGAGATCAAACAGCGGCGCGAGACCGGTTACGACGTCGACTCGGTCGTCGTCGCCGCCAACGCCACGGACCCGGCCGACCGTGCCGCGCTGCTGACCCTGGTCGACGCCATGGCCGACCTGGAGCGCGACACCGACTGGCCGTTCGACGAGCCGACCGCTCTGCCGGACATCAAGGCCGCGTTGGGACATCGCCCGGAGCGGGCCTCCGTGGACCGCCGGCAACTGGCGGACCGGATCCACGCGGCCTGGCTCGGGCGGATCGCCGGGTGCAACCTCGGGAAGCCGGTCGAACGCGGCGACCAGTGGACGTCCGCGCACATCCGCGAATACCTCGAGCTGGCCGATGCCTACCCGCTGACCGACTACGTCCCCCTGCTCGACCCGATGCCGGCCGGTTTCGAGTTCCGCGAGAACTGGCCGGAGACGACGCGGGGGAACGTGCACGGCTCGGCCCGGGACGACGACATCGACTACCCGATCCTGGCTCTGCACCTGCTCGAGACCTACGGCGCGGCACTGCGACCGGAGCACGTCGGCAAGGCGTGGACCACGTTGTTCCCGCTGGAACAGGTCTTCACCGCCGAGCGTGCCGCCTACATCAACATGACCGACGGGTACACCGGTCCGGCGGTCGCCACCAGGCGGAATCCGTACCGGGAGTGGATCGGCGCCCAGATCCGCGGCGACATGTTCGGTTACGTGTTCGCCGGGGATCCCTGGTCCGCCGCCATGCTGTCCTACCAGGACGCGTCGCTGTCCCACGTCGGCAACGGCATCTACGGCGAGATGTGGGCGGCGGCACTGGTGGCGGCCGCCTTCACCTCCGGGACGGCGCACCGGGCCGTCACCACATCGCTCGCCGTCGTCCCGCCGCGGTCCCGACTGGCCGAGGCGATCCGTCACGTACTGGACCTGCACCGGCAGAACCTCACCTGGGAGCAGGCGCTCGCAGACATCGAGGCCAGCTACGGCCACTACACCTGGATCCACACCGTCAACAACGCTGCCGCCGTCGTCGTGGCACTCCTGTGGTCCGAGGGCGATTTCACCACCGCGGTGGGGCGGGTGGTGATGAGCGGCTGGGACACCGATTCCAACGGCGCGACCGTCGGATCCGTCGCCGGGATCCTGGCCGGCACGGCCGGTCTGCCGGCCACGCTGATCGCCCCGCTCGAGAACCGCACCCGATCGGCACTGTTCGGCTTCGACAACTCCAGCATCTCCGATCTCGCCGACCGTACCGTCCGTCTGGCGGTCGACGGTCTTCGCCGATGAACCTGTCCGTCCGTTTCCCCACGATCATTGGAGATCGACCATGGAACTCTCCCGTCGTCAACTGTTCGCCTCCGGCGGGGCCGTCGGCCTGCTCGCGGTGCTCGACGCCTGCTCCTCCGGCAGCGCCAGCAAGCCCAGCGGGAGCGCCGCCGCGTCCGCCGACATCACCATCTGGGACAACCTGGCCAACCAGGACCAGCTCACCTACTTCCAGAAGCATTTCGTCGACGCCTATTCCGGTCAGGGCAAGGTGGTCTTCAGCAACAAGCCGAACAACACCATCGACCGGCTGATCCAGACGTCGCTGGCCGCCGGGTCCGGGCCGTCGATCATCGTCACGCCCGGGCCGTCGACCGGCGTCACCGAATACACGAAAGCCGGCTATCTGGTCGATCTGGACGACTACGACACCAAGTACGGCTGGAGCACCAAGTTCGCCAAGTGGGCTCTGGACGCGTCGAAGATCGACGGAAAGCTGCGCACCCTGCCGACGCAGTACGAATCGATGGCGTTCTACTTCAATCCGGCCACCCTCGCCAAAGCCGGGCTGACGCCGCCGAAGACGCAGGACGAGTTCGAGGCGTTCTGCACGGAGGCGAAAGCCAAGGGCCTGACGCCGATCGCGGCGGGGAACGCGGACTGGAAGGGCGCCAACGAGTGGCACCTGGGTGTCGCCCTGGACCACGGTGCCGGACCGGACGCGGTCTACTCCGCGCTGACGGGCAAGACGCCGTTCACCGACCCGGTGTTCGTCGACGCGATCACCAGGCTCGCCGGCTACTTCCAGAAAGGTTGGTACGGCGGCGGAGTCGACAAGTACTTCACGAACAACTTCCCGACGGTCTACCGCCAGCTCGCCCAGGGCACGGCGGCCGCGATGGTCTCCGGCACCTGGGAGTTCGCGAACATGGGGCCGTACTTCGGAAAGGCAGCCGGCAACACCGCCACCTGGGACTGGACCACCGTGCCGTCGTTGGGCAAGGGCGTCCCGGAGGTGGTCTGGGACCTGGCGATCGGGCAGTCCGCCGGGGTGAACTCGCACGCCGCCAATGTCGCAGGTTCGGTCGACTACCTGAATTTCCTGACGACCGACAAGAAGGCGATCATCGCCAGTGTCGAGCAGATGAGCTTCGAGCCGTCGCCGATCGCTCTCTCCGTTGCGGATTTCAGTGCGACCGCCGACCCCCGGACGGTCCGCCTGTACACCCAGCTCTCGTCGGCCAAGACCATCGGCTACACGACCTGGACGTTCTACCCGCAGCAGACCGAGACGTACATGATCAAATACTTCGAGAACGTGCTGACCAACAAGATGACCCCGAAGGACTTCTGCGCGGGCATCCAGGCGCAGTTCAAGACGGAGTTCGCAGCGGGCAAGGTACCGACCGCGCCGAAGCCCGGTACAGGACTGTCGTGACCAGCACGGCTTCCGTGGGCGCCCTCGGGACCGAGCGGCGACGCCGGGCCAAGCGAGATGCGCTGCAGGCCAGGCGGTCCCTCGCGACCAGGATGAAGAACCCGAAGGTGCGCGGCTGGCTTTTCATGTTGCCGCTCATCGGGATCAACGTGTTCGTCGTGCTCATCCCCAGCCTGTACTCCATCTACTTCTCGTTCACCGACTGGAGCGGGTTCGGTGCGGCGCAGTTCAACGGGCTGGCGAACTACCGGCGCCTGTTCGGCGATCCGGAGTTCCTGACCGGACTGTGGCACAACATCCTGTGGACCGTCTTCTTCCTCGTCGTGCCGATGGCCATGGGCTTGTTCGGGGCGTACGCGCTCACCCGGATCAAGCGGTTCCGGTTGCTCTTCCGGGTCTTCTACTTCATCCCCTACATCGTTGCCAGCGTCGTGAACGCCTCGATCTGGAAAAGCATCCTCGACCCGGACTCGGGCCTCGGCCACGTCTTCGGGATCAATCCGCTGGGCGACTCGAACATGGCGCTGTGGGCGGTGGCCTTCGTCAACAACTGGGCGTGGTGGGGCTTCCTGGTCGTCGTCTTCCTCGCCGCGATGCAGGGCATCAGCCCGAGCCTCTACGAGGCCGCCGAGATGGACGGTGCCGGCCCCACCCGGCAGTTCTTCGCGATCACGCTGCCCGGGATCCGGCCGACGTTCGCGTTCCTCGGGTTGATGACGATCATCTGGTCGTTCCTGGCGTTCGACTACGTCTACGTCATGACCCAGGGCGGACCGGCCGGTTCGACCGATCTGCTGTCCACGGTGCTCTACCGCGACGCGTTCTCCAACCTGGAGGGCGGCTACGCGTCGGCGATCGGCGTGGTGATGGCGCTGATCAGCGGCGTCGTGGTCGCCGGATATCTCACCCTCCGCCGAGTTCGAAAGTGGGACATGTGACGCTCCTGTCCGCCTCGCCGACGCCGTCCCGCCGTACCGGCGGTGCCCGGGCCGCGAACCAGCAGGCCAGAGGTGCGCGCAGGTCAGCGGGTCCGCTGACCTACGTCATCCTGACCTGCCTGGTGATCTTCGCCATCGGCCCCATCGTGCTGTTCTTCTTCAACGCGCTCAAGACCACCGACCAGTACGCCGCCAATGCGCTGGACCCGCCCAAGAGCTGGCAGTGGAGCAACTTCGTCACGGCGTGGACGCAGGCGAACATGGGCGCCGGCCTGTGGAACTCCGTCGTGATCGTGCTGGGGACAGTGGTTCTCACCTGCATCGTCGCCGGGTGCGCGGCCTACGCGCTGGCCCGGCTGGAGATCCGGGGCAACGCCGTGTTCATCACCTATCTGCTGGTGGCCAGCTCGCTGCCCACGCAGATGTTCCTCGTGCCGTTGTTCTACATGTGGACCAAAGCCGGTCTGTACGACTCGAGACTGGGCTTGATCCTCATCTACTGCGGCCTGTTCTCCCCGTTCGCCACGCTGCTGCTCCGCTCGTTCCTGCTGTCCATTCCCCGGGAGTTCGAGGAGGCCGCGCGGGTGGACGGCGCCGGCGAGGTCAAGGTCCTGCTCCGCATCATCCTGCCGAACGCACTGCCCGGCCTGCTGACGATTGCGCTGACCACCGGTCTTTCCGCGTACAACGAATTCCTGTTCGCCGTCACCTTCATCCAGAACAGCAAACTGCTGCCGCTGTCCACGACGTTCTTCGCCTTCCAGCAGGGTTACACGCAGAACTACAACCTGGTGAGCGCGGCCGGGGTCATCATGATCGCACCGATGCTCGTGCTGTTCCTGTTCCTGCAGCGGCGGTTCATCGACGGGCTGTCGTCGTCGGGGCTGGGCGGGACCTGAGCGCACCCGCCGGGCCGGCCGGATGCGCGACCGGGTTACCGTGAGGGGTGCCGGAACCGACGTCGACCAGCCGGAACAGCCCGGGCCGTGCGGAGGCCGGCGACCACTTCACCACCGTGTGTGTTGCCGGGGGCGGTCCGGCCGGGCTGATGCTGGGGCTGCTGCTCGCCAGGGCCGGCATCACGGTCACGGTCCTGGAGAAGCACAGCGACTTCCTCCGCGACTTCCGGGGGGACACCATCCATCCGTCCACCATGGATCTGCTCGAACAGCTGGGCCTCACCGACTCGCTCGAGGACATCGAGCACACTGCGGTGCGCACCCTCGACTCCGTGATCCACGGCGTCCGCCTCACTCCGGTCGACTTCGGCGTGCTCCAGCGGGGGTCCGGGCGGCTGCGGTTCATGCCGCAGTGGGACCTGCTCACCATGCTGACCGAAGCGGCCGAGCGGGAACCCGGCTTCACGCTGATGTTCGACACCGCCGCGACGGGCCTGCTGCGCCGTGGCCGGAACGTCGTCGGGGTGACCGCTACGCGCGGCGGCGCACCGCTGACCATCCACGCCGACCTGACCGTGGCGGCGGACGGACGGGCATCGGTCCTGCGGGAGGCGTCGGGCCTGCCCGTCAAGCGTTACGGGGTGCCGATCGACGTGCTGTGGTTCCGCCTCGATCGGCCGCCGGTGGACCCGCCGCCGACGATCGCCTACGTGTCGACCGACGGCGTGGTGGTCACCGTTCCACGCTCGGGCTACTACCAGGTGGCGTTGCTGATCGCCAAAGGCTCGTGGCCGGACGTCCGTGCGGCAGGTCTGGCGGCATTCCGCCGCACCGTCGCCGCCATCGTGCCGTTCCTTGCCGAGCAGATGGCGGGCCTTTGCAGCTGGGACGACGTCCAGCTGCTGTCGGTGCAGATCGACCGGCTCGAGAAGTGGCACCTGCCGGGCTTTCTCGCCATCGGAGATGCCGCCCATGCCATGTCGCCGGCGTTCGGCGTCGGGATCAACTACGCGATCCAGGATGCGGTCGCGACCGCGAACCTGCTGACCCGGCCGCTTCGTGAGCGGGTGCTGACCGAGGCGAATCTCGCTGCGGTACAGCGTCGGCGCTATCCACCGACGCGGAAGATGCAGGCACTGCAGCGGGTGGTGCACCGGTTCGTCGGCCGGCCGGGCGGTGGAGGTCACGTGCCCCACCCGGCCCTGCTGTCCAGAACCGCACCGCTCGCCGCGCGCCTGATCCGTCCAGTGCTGGGTCGCCTGGTCGGCAGAGGTTTCCGGCCGGAGCTGATCCAGGAGCAGGTGTTCCGCAGTCAGCAGGCGAGCGCGGGCTGACCGCCGGGGCAGCCGGGGCGTGCTCCTGGACGGAGTCGACCCGGTCCGGGTAGGACGGCGCGGCCGCTATTCCCGCTCGGAGACCCCCTGGAACCACTGCGCGTACGGCGTGTTCTTCGCCAGATGACGGTTGAAGTCCGGGCTTCCGTCCGTCCACCACACCGGACCGCGTTCACCCAGCGCCACTTTGGCCGCGTCCACGCCGGCCCGCGCCGCTTCCCGCGCCCCGGCGTCGTCGGCTTTCATCGCCGCCTTCTTGGCGCGACGCGCATCCATCAGTTGCCGGGTCAGCCGATCCCGTTCGTCGGCCGGAAGTGCTGGATTGCTGCACCGCCAGAGCCGTCCCCGGACGACGAAGTACCTGCCGTCGGGCGTCTGCGGTGGACCCACCGGGCCAGTATCGCGCGCTGGACCATGCGAGCGCGTCACCGTGCGGTGTGGCCCGCGGAGGTGTAGACCGATCACGACCCTTTTGCCTCGGTAAGGAGAGCCCCATGTCGTCTGCCACCGCGACGCCTGCCAGGCCGAAGCTCACCAAGGACCAGCGGAACTCCTTCCTCGCGGCCGAGCTGGGGTGGTCGATGGATGCCTTCGACTACTTCCTGGTAGTGCTGGTCTACGCCGACATCGGCAAGGACTTCGGCGTGTCGCTGGAGCGGATGGCGTTCCTGACGACCGTCACCCTGCTGATGAGGCCGGTCGGCGCCCTGCTGTTCGGGCTGTGGGCGGATCGTGTCGGGCGGCGCATCCCGCTGATGGCCGACGTCGTCTACTACTCGGTGGTCGGCTTCCTCTGCGCCTTCGCGCCGAACTTCACCGTGCTGCTCCTTCTCCGGCTGCTCTACGGGATCGGCATGGGCGGGGAGTGGGGACTGGGTGCGGCGCTGGCGATGGAGAAGATCCCGGTGTCCCGCCGCGGCTTCTTCTCGGGCCTGCTGCAGGCCGGCTACTCGATCGGCTACCTGTTCGCCATCCTCGCCTACCAGATCGTGCACACCGAACTCGGGCTGTCCTGGCGATGGCTCTTCGGTCTGAGCATCGTCCCGGCGCTGATCAGCCTGCTGATCCGCAGTCGCGTCCGGGAGTCCGAGGTCTGGGAGAAGACCCAGGAGCATCTCAAGGTCACCAAGACCAAGTTCCGCGACATCCTGGTCGACCCGAAGATCGTGCGTCGCTTCCTCTATCTGGTCCTGCTGATGACCGCGTTCAACTGGATGAGCCACGGCACGCAGGACGTCTACCCGACGTTCCTCAAGGCGCACGAGGAGCACGGCGCCGGTCTGTCGCCCGGCACGGCCACCTGGATCGGCGTCGTCTACAACATCGGGGCCATCATCGGCGGCATCACCTTCGGTGGACTGTCGGAACGCTTCGGGCGGCGGTACACCATCGTCTTCTGCGCCGTCCTGGGACTGCCCATCGTGCCGCTGTTCGCCTACTCCCACGCGGCCGGAATGCTCTGCCTGGGCTCGTTCCTGATGCAGATAGCCGTTCAGGGCGCGTGGGGGGTCATACCCGCTCACCTGACCGAGATGTCGCCGGACGCCATCCGCGGGTTCTACCCGGGCGTGACCTACCAGCTCGGCAACTGCCTGGCCGCGTTCAACCTGCCGATCCAG
>CAXTBG010000049.1:0-36400 GCA_964242105.1 uncultured Nakamurella sp.
TCAAGGTCGCCGGCACCAAGACGTTCGTCACCGCGCTGCAGCTGGACACCAAGCTCGACGGCATTCCGTCCGAGGTACTGGCGGCTGCCCTGCAGCAGGCCCGCGACGCCCGGCTGACCATTCTCGAGGTGATGAACGAGGCGATCGACGCCCCGGACCCGATGAGCGACAACGCTCCCCGGATCACCACCATCAAGGTGCCGGTCGACAAGATCGGCGAGGTGATCGGGCCGAAGGGCAAGATGATCAACTCGATCACCGAGCAGACCGGCGCGGAGATCGCGATCGAGGACGACGGCACGATCTATGTGTCGGCGGCCACCGGGGAGGCGGCCGAGGCGGCCATCGCCATCATCAACGGCATCGCCAACCCGCAGTTGCCGAAGGTCGGCGAGCGTTTCCTGGGCACCGTGGTGAAGACCACCGCCTTCGGCGCGTTCGTCTCGCTGCTGCCCGGCCGTGACGGCCTGGTGCACATCTCCAAGCTCGGCAACGGCAAGCGGATCAACAAGGTCGAGGACGTCGCGAACGTCGGCGACAAGCTGCAGGTCGAGATCGCCGAGATCGACGCCCGCGGCAAGATCAGCCTGGTCCCGGTGGTCGCCGAGGGTCAGCCGTCCGGCGGCAACGGCGGCGCGCCGGTCGAAGCCTCGGTCTGAGCCGGCCCGGTCGAAGTCTGCTCATGGCGCCCCGTACCCGTACTTCTGTCCTGGAACGGGGCGCCGACGGCGGTGTGGTGACGCTGTCGGTGATTCCCGGCGGTCTGCGGGTGATCACCGAGAGCGTGCCCGGTGCCCGTAGCGCCTCGGTCGGCGTCTGGGTCGGTGTCGGATCCGTCGACGAGACCCCGAAGCTGGCCGGGGCTTCGCACTATCTGGAACACCTGCTCTTCAAGGGCACCCGGCGCCGGTCGGGACACGAGATCGCGTCGGCGATCGACGCCGTCGGCGGCGAGCTCAACGCCTTCACCTCGCACGAGTACACCTGCTACTACGCGCACGTGCTGGCCTCGTCGGCGGAGCTCGCGGTGGACATCGTCTGCGACGTGGTGCTGGACGCGGTGATCACGCCGGCCGACGTGGACGTGGAGCGCCAGGTGATCCTGGAAGAGATCTCCATGCGCGACGACGACCCGGAGGACACCCTCGGCGACGCGTTCGCCGCAGCCCTGTTCGCCGGGCATCCCGTCGCCGCCCCGGTGATCGGCACCGAGCAGACCATCACCGACATGAACCGCAGCCAGATCGCCGGCTACTACCGACGGCGGTACTCGCCGGACAAGATGGTCGTCTCGGTGGCCGGCGGCATCGACCACGGTGACGTCGTGCGGTGGGTGCGCACGGCGTTCGAGGGCCGGTTGGGTGGCGACATCCCGCCGCGGCCCCCCCGCGCCGGCCGCGGCCGTGCGGCTGCCCGCCCCGGCGTGCTGGTCGTCGAACGCGACATCGAGCAGGCCCACCTGTGCGTCGGCGTGCCGGCGCCCGGGCGGACGGACCCCGACCGGTACGTGATGGCGGTGCTCGCCGCGGCCCTCGGCGGCGGTATGAGCTCCCGGCTGTTCCGCACCATCCGCGAGGACCACGGCCTCGCCTATTCCTGCTACGCCTCCACCTCGGGTTATGCCGACGTCGGCTCGTTCTCGGTGTATGCGGGCTGCCAGCCGGAGAACCTGGGCACCGTGGCGTCGCTGATCGGCATCGAGCTGACTGCGGTCGCCGACCAGGGGCTGCAGGCCGACGAACTGGCCCGGGTCCACGGACAACTCGCCGGCAGCCTGATCCTCGGGCTCGAGGACAACGAGTCGAAGATGAGCCGGATCGGCAAGAACCTGTTGGTGCAGGACGGTTATCGGTCGGTCGCCCAGGAGCTGGACGCCATCGCAGCGGTCCGCCCCGACGAGGTCGCGGGCCTGGCGAAGAGCCTGCTGACCCAGCCGCTGACCGCCGCGGTGGTGGGGCCGTACGCTGCCCAGACGGACCTGCCGGAGCAATTGACTTCGATGGTGGGCACAGGAAGGCAGCGGCGGCATGGCGGATGAGGTTCTGCGGGTCGGCGTCATCGGGGCCCGTGGCCGGATGGGGTCCGAGGTCTGCCAGGCGGTCGACGCGGCCGAGGACATGGATCTGGTCGGCGCCGTCGGTGGCCGCGAATGGCTGTTCTCCCTGGCCGACGCGGGCAGCCAGGTAGCGGTCGACTTCACCCATCCCGATGTGGTGATGGAGCACATCCGGTTCTGCGTCGACCAGGGCATCCACGCCGTCGTCGGCACCTCCGGGATCGGCGACGAGCATGCGCAGCAGATCCGCCACTGGCTGGAGCTCAAGCCGGGTGTGGGTGTCATGGTGGTGCCCAACTTCGCCATCGGCGCCGTGCTGACCGCCCGGTTCGCCCGCCAGGCGGCCCGGTTCTTCGAGTCGGCCGAGATCATCGAGCGGCACCACGCCGGCAAGGTCGACGCGCCGTCCGGCACCGCGCTCGCCACCGCCCGAGGCATCGGCGCGGCCCGCTCGGCTGCAGGGCTGGGCCCGATCCCCGACGCCACCACGATGGAGGCACCTGGCGCGCGCGGCAACGTCGTCGACGGCATCCACGTGCACTCGGTACGCCTGCCGGGCCTGGTCGCCCACCAGGAGGTCGTTCTCGGCAGCGCCGGCGAAACACTGACCATCAGGCACGACTCGCTTCATCGGTCCTCCTTCATGCCCGGCGTCCTCACGGCCGTGCGCGCCGTGGTCGACCGGCCCGGCCTCATGCTGGGACTCGAGCAGCTCCTCGGTCTGGACTGACCGCCGCACCGTGCGTACCCGTATCACCGTCGCGATCCTGACGGCAGTCCTGGTCGTGTACTTCGTGCTGCTGGGCCAGCGCGGGATATACCTGCTCGGCACCGGCACTTTCGTCGGTATCGCGCTCGGCATCGGCGTGCTTCTCCTCCCGGTGATCGGGGTGGTGCTGGTGGTCTTCGAGCTGCGCTTCGGCGCGGCGACCGCGGATTTGGCCCGGCGGCTGGCCGCGGACGGTGAGCTTCCGGACGATTCGCACCTGGCCCGCCGCCCGTCCGGCCGCATCGAACGGGCGTCGGCCGATGCGTACTTCGAGACCGTCCGAGCGCGGGTCGAGGCGGACGAGAGCGACTGGCGCGGGTGGTACGAGCTCGGTTACGCCTACAACTTGGCGGGCGACCGCAAGCGCGCCCGTGCCGCGATGCGCCGGTCCATCGAGCTGTCCCGGTCCCAGCCCTGAACGTTGCCGGTCCGCAGTACCGAACGCTTCCTCGGACGCGTCCTGCAGACTCTGCCGGTGCGATGCGGGTGGTCACCCCGGGACCGGTGTGCCGTAGAGGGTGGCTCGGCAGAAGGCCATCACGTCCTCGAACGTGGCGAACTGCTCCCAGTCGGTCGCAGCCAGCACCATCTCGATGTCCGAAGGACCGGGCGGTTCCGCCGGTTCCTCGAAGGCTTGCCCGCTCGGCGTGGCATCGGGCGGGTCGACGACCGCGGTGGCCCCGTCCGCGGCGCGGCACCAGACCCCCACCGATTCGGCGAGGCTGGACCCTTCGCCCTGCCCGTACCGGTCGATGGCAGCCTCGTGATCCGGGGCCGGTAGTGGCACGGCGGGGTCCGTCACCAGGTCAGGAACGGCGGGAACGACGACGCCGTCAGGGCGGCGGAACGTCCATCCGCGGCCCCCGTCGGGCGTCGGGGCGATCGTGACGTGGTGATCGTGAACCTGCATGTGGTGGAAGCGGCACAGCAGCACCAGATTGCCGAGGTCGGTCCGGCCGCCGTCCTTCCAGTGCACGACATGGTGGGCCTCCAGGAATCGACGGCGATGGCAGCCGGGGTGTTGGCATCCGTCGTCCCGGATCCGCAGTGCCCTGCGCAGGGCCGGAGAGATCTTCCGGGTCTTGCGTCCCAGACGGAGTGGCTCGCCTGTCCCATCCGGGCCGAGGGAGGCGGTGACGGCGGCGACGACAGCGGCGTCGCACATCAGCCGTTCCGCATCGGACCGGTTCAGCCCGGGCCCGTCCTGGAGGTGGCAGCGGCCCTGATCAGCGCCGGGGGTGGGCTCGGCCGTGGCGTCCGCGTCGACGTGCAGGATCACCATGTGCCGGTCGTCGCCGGAGCTGTCGACCGGTCCGGCGGCCAGAGCGATGTCGGCGAGGGCGACGAGCGCGTCCGGCGCGGTGGATCCGGGCTCCAGCGTCTGCTCGGCCATCTGCAGCGCCGCGAGCAGCACGGCGCCTTCCGCGGCGGGGAGCCGGGCGGTCAGCACGAACGTGCCGTCCTCGTCGTCGTAGAACCAGCGGGCGCTTCGCTGCGGTGGCCTGTCGGGGTCGGCGCTGTCGGTCTTGCGGAACGCCCGAACGACCCGGTCCAGTTGCGCGGCGGTGTGGGCCAGCGCCTGCTCGAGCAGGGTCTGCTCGGGGAGGAGGTCCGCGATACGGGTGATCGCCTTGACCTTCGAGTAGGACAGTCGCCCGGCGGCGAACGCGGCGCTGACCAGAGGTAGCCGGTCCAGGATTCTGGCGACGCGGAGATACTCCCGCGCGGCCGGCGGGGACACCGAGCACGACCAGGCGAGCCAGTGGGCACAGGACTTGATGCCCCACCCGGTCCAGCCCTTGCGGAGGTCGAACTCCGCGACGAGCCGCAGCCATTGGTAGGTCGCCGACGCCAGCCGGGCGGCCAGCGAGCAGATCTGCGCCTCCAGCCGTTCCAGCGGCTCCTCCTCCGGTGCAGCACCGGCAGCCTGCTCGGCGTCCTGCCCGGCGTGCTGTGCTGCTGCGTCCTGCACTGCTGATGCGACCATCGTTTCCCCCCGGATGTCGACCCCCGATGTTGATCTGCTCAGAAGGTAGAACAGGGGTACGACAATGCCGATCCCTGAGACCAGTGGGACAGCAGGTAACAGATGTCCGATTCGACGCTTCCGCGGACGCATCTGGGCCCGATCGTCAGATCAGCACCAGGTCGAGGTTCCCGGCGTAACGGACCTCGCTGAGCGTGCCCTCGCCGGTGTCCAGGAGCCGCCGGCCGCCGTCCGGCGCCCACGCGACGCCCAGCAGGAACTGCTGGACGCTCGCGTCGGCCTCTGGCGCCCACCAGAACCCCCGGGTGGCGCCGAGCCCGCGCAGGTGCCGGGCGGCCGCCCCGAGCAGGCGGCCGCCGTGCCCTCGCCGCGACCAGCGGGGCAGGACGTGCAACAGGTCGATCTCGGCGCGACCGTCGGGATCGAGCCCGTCGCCGGCCGCCGCCAGGCCCACCGGTACGGCGCCTTCGAAGGCGAGCAGTACCTGCCCGCCGGCGCTCACGCGCGCCTCCCACACCTCGCTCTGCCGGGCCGGGTCGGCCAGCAACGCGGCAGCGGGCAGCAGGTCGGAGTACGCCTGCTGCCAGATGTCGAGCTGCAGACGGGCGAGCACGGCCGCATCCTCCGGCGCGGCCGGTCGGACCAGGGCGTCGGCCATGTCAGGCGAGCACGACGCGCACGTCGGCGGCTTCGAATGCGGCGACCTGCGCCGGGTCTGCTCCGGCGTCGGTGATCAGCACGTCCACCTGGGCCGTGGAACAGATCCGGGCGAAG
This sequence comes from uncultured Nakamurella sp., assembly GCA_964242105.1. Lineage (GTDB taxonomy): Bacteria > Actinomycetota > Actinomycetes > Mycobacteriales > Nakamurellaceae > Nakamurella. The sequence goes on from CAXTBG010000049.1 coordinate 5,587, forward strand.
GATTGGTGCCCCAGTTTGGACCCGTCGGCCACCACCACCACGGTGGTCGCCTGGTTGACCATCAGCGCGTTCACCGACGCCTCGCCCTCGTGATGGGCGGTCGCCCCGGTCTGCACGTGGAAGCCGTCGACGCCCAGGACCGCGTAGTCCAGGTGCAACCGCTCGAGCGCGGGTTCGGCGAGCGGGCCGATCAGCTCGTAGGAGCTGGGCCGCGCGACCCCGCCGGTCACCACGAGCTTGATGGTGCGCCGGATCGCAAGGTCGTTGGCGATGTTCAGCGCGTTGGTGACGACGGTGAATGCCGGGACGTCCCCGACGACCTCCGAATCCCCGACGCCACCGGACGCGACGCCACCGGACGCGACGCCACCGGACGCGACGCCACCGGCCCCCGTCACCAGGGCCCGGGCGACCTCGGAGGTGGTGGTGCCGCCGTTCACCGCGACCACCGAGCCCGGCCGGATCAGGGCGGCGGCAGCCGCGCCGATGCGGGCCTTCTCCTGCGTGTGCCGGCCGGTCTTGTACCGCAGCGGGAGGTCGTAGGCGACGCTGGCGGCTGCCGCGCCGCCCCGGGTCCGGCTCAGCAGCTGCTGCCCGGCGAGGTGATCCAGGTCCCGCCGGATGGTGGCAGCGGACACGCAGAGCTCCGCGGCGGCGAGGGCGACGTCGAGGCGCCCGTCGCGGCCGAGGATGTCCAGCAGCGCGGTCCAGCGTTCGTGCGGTCCCATCTGCCAGATCTTCCCCCGGACGGTCGTCCGCATGCCACTCGCGGCAGCATGTCGTCCTGTGAAGCACGCACCCGCGCTCCGGATCACCGCCGCGCAGGCCCGCCGGACGGCCGTCGCCGCCCAGGGCCTGGCCGCCCCGCTCCCGCCACCAGCTCCCGGCGCCGTCCCGGCGCAGCACCGCGGCCACCTCCGCCGGGTGCTGGACCGGATCGGCCTGCTGCAGATCGACTCGGTGAACGTCGTGGCCCGGGCGCACTACCTGCCGCTGTTCGCCCGGCTCGGTGCGTACCCGGTCGGCCTGCTGGTGAACGCGGCATGGCCGGCCAGAGCGGCCGACCGGACGCTGCTGGAGACGTGGGCGCACGAGGCCTCCCTGGTGCCCGTCGAGCACGAGCCGCTGCTCCGCTGGCGGCAGCAGAAGCTGGTGGACGGCCCCTGGGCCAGCGCGGCCAGGATCCGCGCCGAACGCCCCGGGTTCCTGGAGGACGTGCTGGCCGTCGTGCGCGAGTCCGGGCCGGTGTCCGCCGGGGAGATCGAGAAGCTTCTCGATGCGCCGGGGCGCGGCCGGCCGGGCTGGTGGGAGTGGTCGTCGACGAAGATCGCCAGCGAGTACCTCTTCGCGACCGGGGCGATCGGCACCGCCCGCCGCCGCGGGTTCGAGCGGGTCTACGACCTCACCGAACGCATCCTGCCGGCCTCGGTGGCGGCCGTGCCCACACCCGCGGAGCCGGACGCGAAACGGGCGCTGCTCGCCCTCGCGGCGAAGGCACACGGCATCGGCACGGTCGGCGACCTGGCCGACTACTACCGGATCGGCAACGCCGACGCCAGGCTGGCCCTGCTCGAGCTGGCCGAGGAGGGCACCGTCGTACCGGTCGCCGTGCAGGGGTGGCGGGACACCGCGTTCCTACACCGGGACGCCCGGATGCCGCGCAAGGTCTCCGGTCGGGCCCTGCTGTGCCCCTTCGACCCGCTGATCTGGGAGCGCGCGCGGACGGAACGGCTGTTCGGCTTCCGGTACCGCATCGAGATCTACACGCCGGCGGAGAAGCGGGTGCACGGCTACTACGTGTTCCCCTTCCTGGTCGACGACGCGCTGGTGGGCAGGTTCGACCTCAAGGCCGACCGGGCGACGGGACGGCTGCTGGTGCAGGCGTCGTGGCACGAGGACGGCACCGATCCGGGCGCGGTCGCCGCCGCGGCGGCGCCGGAACTGCGCCGCATGGCCGATTGGCTGGGCCTTCCCGACGTGGCGGTTCTCGCACGCGGCAACCTGCGGGAGCAGATGGCTGCGGCCGCTAATCTTCTGCGGTGACCACAATCCCCGCAGGTGTCGCCGCCGGCCACCCGGCGACCGCCGCGGCGGGTCTGGAGGTGCTGGCCGCCGGCGGCTCGGCGGCCGACAGCGCGGCGGCGATGATCCTGGCCGGGTCGGTCGCGGAGACCATCTTCTGCGGCCTGGGCGGCGGCGGGTTCGCCACCTACTACGACGCCGCCACCAGGACGGTCAGCTGCCTGGACTACTTCGTCGCCGTACCGGGTCTCGACGGCACGATCGCGGAACCGGCGCGCGACATCTCCATCTTCTTCGGCAGCGTCGCAGTGCCCTACGCGGTCGGCGGGCCGAGCGTGGCGGTGCCAGGGACACCGTCGGGAGCTTACGAACTCAGTCGCCGGTTCGGCCTGCTGCCGTGGGCCGACGTGGTCGCGCCGGCGCGGAAGCTCGCCGCCGACGGGGTGGAGTTCTCGGCGGCGCACGCCGGGCTGCTGCCGGAGATCGCGCCCGCCATGCTGCTCGGGGCCGGCGCGGAGATCTATGCCCGCCCGGACGCCGCGGGCGGCTCCCGGCTGTTGCGGGAGGGCGAGCTGATCACCCACCCCGGGCTGGCGGAATCGTTCGACGCGCTGATCGCGGGCGGGCCGGAGGCGCTGTCCACCGGTGAGCTCGGCCGCGCCCTGGTGGACGCGGTCCGTGCGGACGGCGGCGCACTGTCGCTGCAGGACATGGCGGCCTACCAGGTCACCGACCTGCCGCCGCTGCGGGTGCCGTTCGGTCCGGGCCTTCTGCACGTGCGGGGCAACGACCTGGATTCCTTCGCCGCCACCGCCGCGGAGCTCGACCTGGCAGCCGTCGGGCGCGGCGGCGCGGACCGGGCGCTCGCCCTGGTCACCGCACTGCGGGCGCCCGCCCGGCGCTCCGAGACCACCAGCGTGGTTGCCGTCGACCCGTGGGGAAACGCCTGCGCCGCAACGCATTCCCTCGGGCTCGGGTCGGGGATCTGGGTCGGCGGGATGAATGCCAACTCGATGGTGGGGGAGGGTGAACTCTTGCGCGGTGAGTTGGTGCCCGGCACCCGGATGCAGTCGATGATGGTGCCCTCGGTGGTCACCGACGCAGACGGCCGCCTGGTGGTCGCCGGTGGTGCGGCCGGCGGCAGCCGCATCCGCCCGGCGTTGCTGCAGGTGCTTGCCGGCGTCCTGGCCGAGGGCCGCAGCGTCGCCGAAGCCGTTGCGGCGCCGCGCATGTCGGTGACCGACGAACTGGTCCACCTGGAGCCCGGGTTCGACCCCGAGGTGCAGGCGGCGCTGCGCGCGGCGGGCGAGGAACTGGTCCTGTGGGAGGCGCCCCGGCCGTACTTCGGCGGGGTCGCCGCGGTCGCCGGGGACGGGCCGGCCGCCGACTTCCGGCGCGGCGGCCTCGCCCTGACCCTGTAGACCGCCGGGGTCAGGCCACCCGGTGCAGCACGATGTTGCCGGAGGTCGTCTTCACGGTGACCTGGAGTACCGGCGAATCGCCCTCCGGCAGCTCGCCGGTCACCTCGAAGTCGGTGTCGGTCCGGCCGCTGATGGTCGTCAGGTTCACCGCAGCGAGAGAGCCCGGGTGGATGCCGACCCGGACGTCGCCGGACACAGCCTGCAGGTTCGCCTCACCGGCGGTGGCGTCGGAGACCTGCACGTCGCCGGACACGCTCTGCGCGCTGACGTTGCCGCCCACCGCGCCGAGCTGGATGTCTCCCGACGTCGTGCGTACCACCGCATCCCCGGCGACCGAACCGGCCTGCACCGCCCCGGAGGCGGTGCGCAGGTCCACCCCGGCGCCCGCGGCGCGCAGCGTGATGTCGCCGGACGCCGTCTGGATGTGCGCCCGGCCGGCGACGGCCTCGAGCGCGACGTCCCCTGCGGCGGTACGGGCGTCGACCACCCCGGCTGCGCCGGTGACGGTCAGGTCCGAGGACTGCGACTTCAGCCGGACGGACGAGCCGACCGGGGCGGTGATCTCGATGGTGAACGACGAGCGCCAGCCGTCTCGTGCCTGGTCGGTGTCGATCTCGACGACGGGTTCGGCCCCGTCCCGGTGTTCGACACGGACGGCGGCGGCCAGGTCGTCGAACGTGCTGGGTCCGGAGTCACCCGGGGCGTCGAGGCCCGGCATCCGGAAGGAGCTGGCGAACGACTCCAGCCGGGCGACGGTGCGGCCGCGACCGAAGCCGCGTCCACCGCCGAAGGCCTTGAAGGCGTCGTCCAGGAAGCCCAGCGGGTGGCTGGTGTCAGGGGTGACGACCACGGTGGTGGTCGTGGTGTCGGTGAGAGTCACCCGGACGGGACCCGCGGCGTTGCGGATCTCCAGGGTGACCGGGTCGGGGGTCAGGAAGGTGTGCATGGCGTCCTCATTCGGCGATTCGGGGTGGTCGGAAGGGTTGACGGCAGGGATGCGGGCGATCAGCCCTTGACGAAGCCGGTGACCGTCCGGCCACCCCGCCCGTCGTGGCCGCCGTGGCCGCGTCGGCCGCCGGGCGGCACGGCCGTGCGCACCGAGTCGGAGACGGCCCTGGAGATGTAGGTGTTCAGCGACACGCCCTGGTCGGAGGCGGCCCGCTCGGCCTGCGCCTTGAGGTCGTTGAACAGGCGGACGGTGGTGCGGGACAACTCGCCACCGGCCTCCTGCATGGCGCGGCGGAGGTCGTCGGGGTGCGGGTGGGCGTCGCCGGCCGGGTCCGCCGTGCCGGAGGGGTCGGCCGACGGGTGGGAGACGGTCACCCGGACGTCCCGGCCGTCCAGCTTGACCTCGACGACGTGGCCGTCGAGCACCTGCGTCACCTCGGCCGCCAGATCCGACAACGCGTTCATCAGGGCCAACCGGCCGGCGGGTTCGATGGCCGCGCCCAGCAGGGCGGCGGCGCGACGGATGTCCTCGTCGCCGATGGCAGCGGCCGCGAGGAGGTCCTCGCGGAGGGAACGGAGATAGGGGTTCAGGTCCATGACGCCATCATGACACCACCAATGACGTCATGCAAGCACCGCGTGGTGTCAGATCTACGATGGCCAGATGACGACCGTCGAGACGCCCATCACCTACGCCGATCTCCTCCAGAGCCAGATCCGCAACGAGTTCCACGCCAGCCAGCAGTACATCGCCATGGCGGTGTGGTTCGACTCCCGGGACCTGCCGCGGCTGGCGTCGCACTTCTACCGGCAGTCGGTCGAGGAGCGGAACCACGCGATGATGATGGTGCAGTGGATGCTCGACCGCGACCTGCCGGTGAGCATCCCGGGCGTCGACGAGGTGCGCTCCGACTTCGCCGACATCGCCGACGCCATCCGCGTCGCCCTGGTGCAGGAGAAGACCGTCACCGAGCAGATCAAGGCGCTCTTCGCCAAGGCCCGCGCGGAGGAGGACTTCCTCGGCGAGCAGTTCATGCTCTGGTTCCTGTCCGAGCAGGTCGAGGAGGTGGCGTCGATGAGCACGCTGCTCACCATCGCCGAGCGCGCCGGCACCAACTGGTTCGAGGTGGAGACCTACCTCTCACGGGAGACCGTGGGAGACAGTGGCACATCGCACGGACCGACGGCGGCCGGCGGGAATCTATAGCGGGCTACGGTTGCCGGATGACTCTGGCCCGTACCGAACGCGCAGCACTCGCCGATCTGCTTGCCGCACTGGGGCCCGACCAACCGACGCTCTGCGACGGGTGGACGACCACCGACCTGCTGGTGCACCTGCTCGTCCGGGAACGGCGGCCCGACGCCGTCCTGGGGATGTTCCTGCCGCCGTTGGCGGGCCGGCTGGCGAAGGTGTCCGACGGCTACCGCCGCCGCCCGTTCGAGGAGCTGATCGACCTGCTGCGTGCCGGGCCGCCCGGCTACAGCCCGCTGGGCTGGGGCAAGGTGGACGACAAGGCCAACAGCATGGAGATGTTCATCCACCACGAGGACGCGCGCCGCGGGCAGCCGGACTGGCAGCCGCGCGAGCTCGATGAGACCGACCGGGAGCAACTCGTCCCCATGCTCACCTCGATGCTGGTGCTGCGCGGCCTGCGCAAGTGCGGGGTGCCGGTGACGGCGCGGCTGACCGACGAGCCCGGCCAGCACGACCGGCCGCTCGTGCTGGTCCCCGCGAAACGGACGGCGGGCGACGACGACACCCCCGGGGCCGCGGCCGGCGGCGTGGTCCTGCGCGGCACCGCGGCCGACATCCTGCTGTGGCTCAGCGGCCGGTCTGCGGTGTCGGTCGAGTTGGACGGCGATCCGGCGTCGGTGGCGGCGGTCCAGGCAGGCGAGCGCGGGGTCTGAAGGCGGTAGGTTCTGACCCATGACGACGCTTCTGGCCGGTCCGGCAGGTAGGCCGGGCCGGCCGTTCGGAACGGTGCTCGCCGCAATGGTGACCCCGTTCGGCTCCGCCGGCGAGCTGGACCTGGACGCCGCCTCGGCGCTGGCCGAGCGGCTCGCCGACGCCGGGCACGACGGCCTGGTGGTCAACGGCACCACCGGTGAGTCGCCCACCACCACCGACGCCGAGAAGGCAGCCGTGGTCCGCGCGGTGGTGGAGGCGGTCGGCGACCGGGTCACCGTGGTGGCCGGCGTGGGCACCTACGACACCGCGCACTCCATACGGCTGGCCAAGGACGCCCAGAAGGCCGGTGCGCACGGCACTCTCGTCGTCACGCCGTACTACTCGCGGCCGCAGCAGGACGGCCTGCTCGCCCACTTCGCCGCGGTCGCCGACGCCACCGACCTGCCGGTCATGCTGTACGACATCCCGCCGCGGTCGGTGGTGGCCATCGCTCCGCAGACCCTGCTCCGGCTGGCCGAGCACCCGCGGATCACGGCCGTCAAGGACGCCAAGGGCGATTTCCACGCCGGGTCGCAGGTCATCGCCAACTCCGGTCTGGCGTACTACTCCGGTGACGACCCGCTGACCCTGCCCTGGATGAGCGTGGGTGCCGTCGGAGTGGTCAGCATCATCTCCCACGTCGTCGGCCCGCACGTCCGGGCGCTGGTGGACAGCGCCGAGGCGGGCGACTACGCCCGCGCCCGCACGATCCACGAGGCGCTGCTCCCCGCGCACCTCGCCATGTCCAGAACCGGAGGCGGAGCCGGCCTGGTGTTCGCCAAGACCGCCCTGCGGCTCGCCGGCTTCGAGGTGGGCGACCCCCGCCTCCCGCAAATCCCGGCCACCTCGGACCAGACGGCGCTGATAGCGCGCGATCTCGAAGAAATCGGTGCCCTGCAATGACAGCAAGCGCGTCCAGTTCCACCCCGTCGACCAGCAAGGCCATACCGCCGCCGCGCCTGCGACAGGGAGCGCTGCGGGTCGTCGCCCTCGGCGGCATCGGCGAGATCGGCCGCAACATGACGGTCTACGAGTACGACGGCCGGCTGCTGGTGGTGGACTGCGGGGTGCTGTTCCCGGAGGACGCGCAGCCGGGCGTCGACCTGATCCTTCCGGACCTGCGGCTGGTGGAGGACCGGGTCGACGACATCGACGCGGTCGTCATCACCCACGGCCACGAGGACCACATCGGCGCGCTGCCGTGGCTGCTGCGGCTGCGCAAGGACCTGCCGGTGATCGGCGCCAAGTTCTCCCTCGCGCTGATCGCGGCGAAGTGCCGCGAGCACCGGATCACCCCGAAGCTGGAGGTCGTCGTCGAGGGCGAGCGGCGCAAGGCCGGGGCCTGGGACCTGGAGTTCTTCGCCGTCAACCACTCCATCCCCGACGCGCTCGCCGTCGGCATCCGGACGCCAGCCGGCACGGTCCTGCACACCGGCGACATCAAGCTCGACCAGCTGCCGCTGGACGGCCGGCTGACCGACCTGGGCGGGTTCTCCCGGCTCGGCGACGAGGGCGTCGACCTGTTCCTGGTGGACTCCACCAACGCCGAGGTGCCGGGATTCGTCGCGCCGGAGCGGGAGATCGGCCCGGTGCTGGACAACTACATCCGCTCGGCCCGCCAGCGGGTGATCGTCGCCAGCTTCGCCTCGCACGTGCACCGCGTCCAGCAGATGCTCGACGCCGCGCAGAACCACGGGCGCAAGGTTGCCTTCGTCGGCCGGTCCATGGTCCGCAACATGCAGATCGCCCAGGAACTGAATCTCCTTTCCGTGCCGGACGGGCTGGTCCGGTCGCTGGACAAGGTGCTGGAGCTGCCGCCGGAACAGGTGCTGCTGATCTCCACCGGCTCGCAGGGCGAGCCGCTGTCGGCGCTGTCCCGGATGTCCCGGGGCGAGCACCGGCAGGTCAACCTGATCCAGGGCGACACCGTGATCCTGGCCAGCTCGATGATCCCGGGCAACGAGACGAGCGTGTTCACCGTCATCAACGAGCTGGCGCGGGCCGGCGTCACCGTGGTGCACCAGGGCGTCGCCAAGGTGCACGTGTCCGGTCACGCTTCCGCCGGCGAGCTGCTGTTCCTCTACAACGCGGTTCGGCCGAAGAACGTCATCCCGGTGCACGGCGAGTGGCGGCACCTGCGGGCCCAGGCCCGGCTCGCGGTGATGGCCGGGGTGCCGGCCGACCGGGTGGTGCTGGCGCCGGACGGCACCGTCGTCGACCTGATCGACGGCCGGGCGCGGATCTCCGGGCACATCGACGTCGGCATGGTCTACGTCGACGGCGCCGCCGTCGGTGACGTCGGGGAGAACACCCTGTCCGACCGGCTGATCCTCGGCGAGGGTGGGTTCATCGCCATCACGGTGGCCATCGACGCGCACACCGGCCGCGCCGTCGCGTCGCCCACCATCTCCGGTCGCGGCTTCTCCGACGACCCGAACGCCCTGGCGAAGGTGGTGCCGCTGGTGGAGGCCGAGCTGGCGCAGCTGGAGGCCGACGGCGTCACCGACCCGCACCGCGTCGCCCAGCAGGTGCGCCGGATCGTCGGGCGCTGGGTCGGGGACGTGTACCGCCGCCGCCCGATGATCGTCCCGACGGTGCTGGCGGTCTAGGTGATCTATCACCTGACGTTCGCCACCGACTGGGATGCCGCGGTCACCGTGGGCACCTACCGGGTGTCCGGCCGGGGCATGACGCTCGAATCCGAAGGGTTCCTGCACTTCTCCTACGCCGCCCAGCTGCCGGGCACCGCCGAGCGGTTCTGGCGGGACCCGGAGGAACCGCTGGTGCTGCTCACCGTCGATCCGCAGCTGCTGGACCGGCCGGTGGTGGACGAGAACACCACCGGCGGCTCGGAGCTCTACCCGCACCTATACGGGCCGCTCCCGGTCGCTGCGGTGGTGCGGGCCGAGCCGGTGGCGGTGTCCCCGGACGGGCTGCCGGTGCTGCCGAACCTGGCCGGGTAGGCCTGCACCGCCCGACCGGCTACGGGAGCGTGGGAAACGCCGCCAGTCGCCGTCGCAGTTCGTTGCGCACCGCCGGCCACTCGGCGGCGATGATCGAGAACACCACGGTGTCGCGCACACTGCCGTCCTTGGTCAGCTGGTGGCTGCGCAGCACACCATCCTGCTTGGCGCCGAGCCGGGCGATGGCGGTACGGGACTGGTGGTTCAGCCAGTGCGTACGGAACTCCACCGCGATGCAGTCCAGGGTGTCGAACGCGTGGGTCAGGAGCAGCAGTTTGCTCTCGGTGTTGGTGCCGGTGCGGTGCGCCGATCGCGCGTTCCAGGTCGACCCGATCTCGACGTGCCGGTTCGGGGCGTCGGCGTTCATGAAGGTCGTCATACCGATCACCGTTCCGGAGGCGGTGCGGCGCACGGTGAACGGCAGCATGGTGCCCGCCGCCTGCAGCGACAGCCGACGATCGATCTCGGCGGACATCGCGCCAGGCCCGGGAACCGAGGTGTACCAGAGGTTCCACAGCTCGCCGTCGGCAGCGGCGGCGGCGAGCCCGTCCTGGTGGTCGTGCGTCAGCGGCTCCAGCGTGACCAGGGAACCGGACAGGGTGATCGGGGACAGGAATGACATGCCCCCACGGTAGGGCCCGAGGTGCGACGCAATCGACCGCGGCGCGGGTGACATAAGGTTCTCGGCCATGCCGACCAAGCCCCGGTATCCGACGGACACCGAGCCGACGATCGAGGTGCGGCCGGCCTCGGGCCGGTTCGACGATTTCGCCACGGTCGTGGGCACCCGGCCGGGGAAACGCGGCTGTTGGTGCATGGCGTACCGGGACAGCCGGGTCGCCGTTGACGACCGGCCGGAGTACATGCGGGCGGCCTGCGACAACGGGCCCGGCCCCGGCGTCCTGGTCTACGTCGACGACGTGGTGGCCGGCTGGTGCTCCATCGCGCCGCGGTCGACCTACCGGCGACTGCTGAGCTCCCGGACCATCCCGGCCTTCGGCGACAGCGAGGCGGTGTGGTGCGCGGTCTGCTTCGTCGTCCGTGCGGGTTACCGCGGGCACGGGCTGATGCACCGGCTGCTGGACGGCGCGCTCGACCACGCCCGCGCCGGCGGCGCCGAGGTGGTGGAGGGCTATCCGGTGGAGACCGGCAGCGATCGGGTCGACGTCATCTCCGGGTACGTGGGCACGGTTGAGTTGTTCGAGCGAGCCGGCTTCGAGCGCGCGGCTCCGACGACCGGCCGCAGTGGTGGGCGGCCGCGCTGGGTGATGCGCAAGACCGTGGGACGGGAGTGACTGATGCGACTAGGGTGACGTCCATGGCCGGAAAGACCTCTGCTTCACCGCGTCCGCGTTCCAGCAGTGCGTCGCGGCCGAAGAAGCCGCCGGCCCGCACGGGCTCCAGCCCGGTCCGTCGCCGGCCGGCGGTCTCCGCGGGCCGTCCCTCCGTGCTGGCGCGGGCAGTGCACGGGATCGGTCGGGGTGGGGCCGCCTCCTGGCGGCTGGTCGCGCGGGGCGTCGGGCACATGGTGCGGGCACTGGGGCGGGGCGCTGCCGCGGCGTCGGACATCGACTCCGCCCACCGCCGGGACGGAGTGGCGCTGGGACTGATCGCCGCCGCGCTGGTCTGCGCGGTCGGCAGCTGGTTCGGCGCCGGCGGCCCGGTTGGTTCCCTGGTGGACAGCGCGGTGCGCACCCTGGTCGGAACGCCCGGCGTGGTGCTGCCGGTGCTGCTGATCGTCGCCGCGGTGGTGCTGATGCGCACCCGCAAGGACCAGCAGCACCGCGCCCGGCGGATCTTCGGCGGCGTCGCCCTGACGCTGTCGGTGCCGGGGATTTTCCACGTGGGATCGCTCGTCTCGTCCGGCGGCGTGGACACCGCCCAGGTCCGCAGATCGGGCGGCGGCGCGGTCGGCTGGATCCTGGGCCAGCCGCTGTACAGCGGCGTGACCGCCGCGCCCGCCATCGCCCTGCTGACGCTGCTGGGACTGTTCGGCCTGCTGCTGCTCACCGGCACCGAACTGCGGGCGGTGCCCGCGATGGCCACCGGTGCGGTGCGGTGGCTGCGCGGTCGTCGCGCGGGACGTGCCGGTGCGGCCGAGCGGCAAGCGCCGCACGACGCACCGGACGAGGACTACCGCGCCGGCGGGGTGGTGCCGCTGGACGACGACGTCGACCTCGCGGCGACCACCCGCCTGCGCAGGCCGTCGCGGCGCCGGCAGGCAGCGGACGCCCCGACCGATCCCGTCACCGACGAGATCATCGCGGCCACCGCGCCGACGGAGGTGCTGCCCGTCCCGCCCCGGGCACGGGTGGTCAAGCGCGCCGTCCCCGAGACGCCCGAACCGCCCGCCGTCGCCGAGCCGACCCAGCTGACCCTGGACGGGGACGTCGCGGGCAGCTACCAACTGCCGCCCACCACCATCCTCAAGCTGGGTGCGCCGCCCAAGCAGCGGTCCGCGGCGAACGACGAGGTGATCGAACGCATCTCCCGGGTGCTCGCCGAGTTCAAGATCGACGCCGCCGTCACCGGTTTCACCCGCGGGCCGACGGTCACCCGCTACGAGGTGGAGGTCGGACCCGGCGTCAAGGTGGAGGCCATCACCCGGCTCACCCGCAACATCGCCTACGCCGTCGCCTCCGAGCACGTCCGGCTGCTGGCGCCGATCCCGGGCAAGTCGGCCGTCGGCATCGAGGTGCCCAACACCGACCGGGAGATGGTGCGCCTCGGCGACGTGCTCGCCGCGCCGGAGTCCCGCCGGGACCAGCACCCGCTGGTGATCGGCCTCGGCAAGGACGTCGAGGGCGGGTTCGTCACCGCCAACCTGGCCAAGACGCCGCACCTGCTGGTCGCCGGCGCCACCGGGTCGGGCAAGTCGTCGTTCGTCAACTCTATGCTGGTGTCGCTGCTGCAGCGGGCCAGCCCGGCCGAGGTGCGGATGGTGCTGATCGACCCGAAGATGGTCGAGCTGACCCCGTACGAGGGCATCCCGCACCTGATCACGCCGATCATCACCTCGCCGAAGAAGGCCGCCGCCGCGCTGGCCTGGCTGGTGGAGGAGATGGAGCAGCGGTACACCGACATGCTGGCCCACGGGGTGCGGCACGTCGACGACTTCAACAAGAAGGTCCGCTCCGGCGACATCAGGACACCGCCGGGATCCGAGCGGGTCTACCGGCCCTACCCCTACATCCTGGGCATCATCGACGAGCTGGCCGACCTGATGATGACGGCGCCGCGGGACGTCGAGGACGCCATCGTCCGGATCACCCAGAAGGCCCGTGCCGCCGGCATCCACCTGGTGCTGGCCACCCAGCGGCCTTCGGTCGACGTGGTCACCGGCCTGATCAAGACGAACGTGCCGTCCCGGCTGGCCTTCGCCACCTCGTCGCTGACCGACTCCCGGGTCATCCTGGACCAGCCCGGCGCGGAGAAGCTGAGCGGCATGGGCGACGGGCTGTACCTGCCCATGGGCGTGCGCAACGCCATCCGGATCCAGGGCGCCTACGTCAGCGACGAGGAGATCGCCGAGGTGGTGGCCTTCGCCAAGACGCAGGCCGAGCCGGAGTACGCCGAGAACGTCACGGTGGCCAAGCCGGACCCGTCGAAGAACGTCGACCCGGACATCGGCGGCGACCTGGACGAGCTGATCGAGGCCATCACCCTCGTGGTGACCTCGCAGCTGGGCTCCACGTCCATGCTGCAGCGCAAGCTGCGGGTCGGCTTCGCCAAGGCCGGCCGGCTGATGGACCTGATGGAGACCCGCGGGATCGTCGGGCCGTCGGAGGGTTCCAAGGCGCGGGAGGTGCTCGTCCGGCCGGAGGAGATGGACGACATCCTGCGGACGCTGACCGGTGGCTCCGAGGGCGTGCCCGAGGAGATCTGAGGGCCGGCCCCGGGGGTGTCCGGAGGCACTGTCGGTGGCATCGTGCACCATGTTTTCCATGACCGAACAGACCCCGTCCCCCGCCCGTCAGGCCGCCTCCCGCCGCTCCGTCCCGGGCAGTTCCCGCCAGCCGCTGCCCGGTTCGCAGCGGGTCGCGCCCGTCGCGCCGGACCAGCAGCTGCAGATCACCGTGGTGCTGCGCCGTCGGGCGCCGCTGCCGGAGCACCTGCCCGGGGTCCTGACGCGGGCGGAGCTCGCCGAGCGGTACGGCGCCGATCCGGCCGATGTCGACACCGTGCGGGAGGCCGTCGAGGCGGCCGGCGCACGGGTGACCGACGTCGACGCGGCGTCCCGCCGGCTGTCGATCAGCGGTCCGGCGGGCGTGCTGGAGGGCCTGTTCGGGACGCGGCTGGAGGTGGTGCGCGCCGAGCATGCCCGCACCGGCCGCGCGGTCGAGTTCCGGCAGCGGGAGGGCGGGCTGTCCGTTCCCGAGGAGCTGGTGGACGTGGTGACCGCGGTGCTGGGACTGGACGACCGTCCGCAGGCCCGGTCACGGGCGCGGATCGCCCGGGCGCAGGCGGTGGCGGTCAGCTACACGCCGGTCGACCTGGGGAGGGTGTACCGGTTCCCCGACGGCACGGACGGGTCGGGTCAGCAGGTGGCCATCATCGAGCTGGGCGGCGGATTCACCCAGGCCGACCTGGATGCCTACTTCGGTGGGTTGGGCGTGACCGGGCCGACCGTCACGGCGGTGGGCGTCGACGGCGCCGCGAACGCTCCGGAGAACGACCCGTCGGGCGCCGACGGCGAGGTGCTGCTGGACATCGAGGTGGTCGGCGCGCTGGCGCCGGCCGCGGAGGTGCTGGTGTACTTCGCGCCCAACACCGACGCCGGCTTCCTCGACGCCGTCGCGATGGCCGCGCACGCCGAACCCGCACCGGCGGCCATCAGCATCAGCTGGGGGCAGAGCGAGGACGAGTGGACCGAGCAGGCCAGGACGGCGATGGACGAGGCCTTCGCCGACGCGGCTGCTCTCGGGGTGACCGTCACGGCGGCCGCCGGCGACGACGGCAGTACCGACCGGGCGGCCGACGGCAAGGCACACTGCGACTTCCCGGCGTCCAGCCCGCACGCGCTGGCGTGCGGCGGCACGAGTCTGCGGGCCGACCCGACGACCGGCACCGTGACGAGCGAGACGGTGTGGAACAACGGCAGCGGTCGGGGCGCCACCGGCGGCGGGGTCAGTTCGTCGTTCCCGCTGCCCGACTGGCAGACCGAGGCCGGCGTGCCGAACGCCGGCAGCGGCGCGGCCGGAGGGCGGGGCGTTCCGGACGTGTCCGGCGATGCCGATCCGCAGACCGGGTACGAGGTGCTGGTGGACGGCAGCCGGCAGGTGATCGGCGGCACCAGCGCGGTGGCCCCGCTGTGGGCCGCGCTGGCCGCGCGTCTCGTACAGGCCCTGGGCCGGCCGCTCGGCCTGCTGCAGCCGGCGCTCTACGCCGGTGTCGCCGCGGGCGTCGTCCAGCCGGGCTTCCGGGACATCACCAAGGGTAACAACGGTGAGTTCACCGCCGGCCCCGGGTGGGACGCGTGCACCGGGCTCGGCGTGCCGGACGGCGAGGCGCTGTTGACCGTGCTGCGCGGCTCATGAGCGGAACGCGATGTTCAGCGCCCCCAGGATGGGGACGACGACGTACAGCACAAAGGTGACGAAGGTGCAGAACCGGCCGACCACATCGGCCACCCGGGCGCCGAGGGCCGACCCCGGCTCGTGCGCGTGGACCGTCGGTGTCAACCCGATGAGGACGGCGGGACGGTCCGAGTCGCCGCGCCGTCGCTCGGGTGTCGGGCCGCGCTCGTAGCCCATCACGCGCTCGATGGCCTCGATCGACCCGCTGGCCGTCCGCACCGTCCGCACCGCCGTCGCCTTCCTGCGCGCGCAGGTCAGAGCAGTCCGAGGCCCTCGATGGCGGTCCGCTCCTCGACCAGCTCGGCAACGGACTTGTCGATGCGTCCGCGGGAGAACTCGTTGATGTCCAGGTCCGGCACGATCGTCCAGCTGCCGTTCTGCGCGGTCACCGGGAAGCCGGACACCAGGCCTTCGGGCACGCCGTAGGAGCCGTCCGAGACGACGCCGGCGCTGGTCCAGTCGCCGCCTGCGGTGCCGTGCACCCAGGTGTGGATGTGGTCGACCGCGGCGTTCGCGGCCGAGGCCGCCGAGGACGCGCCGCGGGCCTCGATGATCGCGGCGCCGCGCTTGGCGACGGTCGGGATGAAGGTCTGCTCCAGCCATTCGTGCTCGACCTGCTCGGCCACGGACCGCCCGCCCGCCCGCGCGTGGTAGAGATCCGGGTACTGCGTGGCCGAGTGGTTCCCCCAGATCGTCATGTTCGTCACCTCCGCGACCGAGACGCCGAGCTTGGCGGCGACCTGCGAGAGCGCGCGGTTGTGATCGAGCCGCATCATGGCCGAGAAGCGGTCGGCCGGGACGTCCGGCGCGTGCGACCGGGCGATCAGCGCGTTGGTGTTCGCCGGGTTGCCCACCACCAGGACCTTGACGTCGTCGGCCGCTCCGGCGTTGATGGCCTCACCCTGCGGCTTGAAGATGCCCCCGTTGGCCGCAAGCAGATCGCCGCGTTCCATCCCCGGACCGCGGGGCCGCGCGCCCACCAGCAGGGCGATCGAGGTGCCGTCGAACGCCTGCGTGGCACTGTCGGTGATGTCGATGCCGGCGAGCAGCGGGAAGGCGCAGTCGTCCAGTTCCATGGCCGTACCCTCCGCCGCCTTGAGCGCCGGCGTGATCTCCAGCAGGCTCAGCCGCACCGGGACGTCCGGTCCGAGCATCGCGCCCGACGCGATCCGGAACAGCAGGGCGTACCCGATCTGACCTGCGGCACCGGTGACGGTGACTTTGACGGGGGTTGTGCTCATGGTGGTTCTCCTCCTCGAGGACTGTGGTTGTTCGGCGGGCGTCAGGAGTGCCCGATCGGAGCCGGATCGTCCGACAGTTCCCCGGCCGACGCCCGGTCCAGCAGGAACAGTGTGCGGTCGGTGCCCTGGGCGCCGGCTGCCGGCAGCGACACCTCACCCTCGCCGGCCAGCGCTGACGCCACAGCCGGGGCCTTCCCTGCTCCGGCGGTCACGATCCACACCTGGCTCGCCGTCCGGATGACCGGCAGGGTCAGCGAGATGCGGGTGGGAGGCGGCTTCGGACAGTCGCGTACCGCGACCACCGGGCGAGCGTCGTGGACCGCGGGAGAATCGGGGAAGATCGACGCCACGTGTCCCTCCGGCCCGATTCCCAGCATGACGATGTCGAACGTCGGATGCGGTCCGAGCACAGCGGCGTAGGCGTCCGCGGCGGCATCGACGTCGTCGCCGAACTCGCCGTCCGACGCGGCCATCGGGTGCACCAGAGCGGGATCGACCGGAACGTGATCGAGCAGGGCTTGCCTGGCCTGGAGCTCGTTGCGCTCGGCGTCGTCGCGGGGCACGAAACGCTCGTCACCCCAGAACATCTCGACCCGGCTCCAATCCACGGCATCCCGTGCGCTCGACGCGTTCACCTCGGACAGCAGGCCGATGCCGGACCCGCCGCCGGTCAACACGATCCGGGGGGTGCGTCCGTCGGCCTGGGCGTCGACGAGTGCGGTGATCAGCCGGGCCGCTGTCGCCGCGGCGAGCACATCGGCGTCTCGGTGGACGACGACCTCGGGGGTGGCCGTCACAGCGACCGCGCAGCACGCCGGCGGGGCGTCCGGGCCGGCGCACCGGCCTCGATCGGCTCGGGGGCCGGCTCTCCGCCGGCCGGCGCCGAACCGCTTCCGGCGCCGGAGGCCGAACCGCTTCCGGGGCTAGCGGCCGACCCGCGCTTCGGCTTGTCGCCCGCCGGCCGCCCCGCTCTCCGGCGCGGTCGTGGTCCGGCGTTCCCGTCGTCCGGCGCGGCGTCGGCCGGTCGCTTCCGGGGAGTGGTCGCGCGCTGCGCCTGCTTCCGCACGGCACGGGCGGACTGTTCCGGCTCGGCGGCGGCCGGATCCTGCGATCCGCTGCTCGTCGGTTCCGGATGGCTGGTTCCGCGCTGCTTGGACACCGACTTGATCGCCTTCTGCTGCGTGCCGGGATCCTGCGCGGACGCCAGCTTGCCCCGCGTCCGGTTGACCGCCTTGAGGTTGCGCTCGGCAGCGGTTCCGGCGGCCGCCTCCGCGGCCGCGGCCTTCGCGACCAGATCCAGTCCCTTGGACAGCACGTCGGCGTAGACGTCGTCGGCATCCAGGCGCCGAAGTTCCTCCGCGATGCAGTCGCGGAGGTTGCGGCGGGGGAGGGTCAGTTGCCGTGGCGCCTGGTTGCTGACCGTCAGGGTGGCCGTCACGCCTTCCGGCCGGACCAGGCTGATCTCGCCCGAGCGCCGGGTGAGCGTGACGGCACGCAGGCCGCTGCCGGCCCGGTCGACCTTGATCCGCCGCACAGGGCAGCGCAGCTGCAGCGCCAGCCAGCCGGCCAGCAGATCCGCCGACGCCGAGTCGGAGGCGCCCGCCACCGTGGCGCCGGTGATCTTCTCGTGCGGCGGCTGGTCCAGGGCGGCGGCCAGCAGGCCACGCCAGTTCGTCAGCCGGGTCCACGCCAGGTCCGTGTCGCCCGGGCGGTAGTTGGTGCGGCGGGCCTGCAGCGTGGCGATCGGTCGCTTGACGGCGGCCGAGTCGGTGATCCGCCGTTGGGCAAGCGATCCGATGGCATCGTCGGCGGGCGATTCCGGCGATTCACCGGGCCACCAGGCGACCAACGGGGCGTCGGGCAGCAGCAGCGGAATGACCACCGCAGCCCCATGATCGGCGAGCTGCCCGAACAGGCGCAGCACGATCACCTCGCTCGCCCCCGCGTCGCCACCGACCCTGATCTGCGCGTCCAGCCGCGCGGCACCGCGCCGGGACCCCTTCGCCACCACGATGACGCGGCAGGGATGTTCGAAGGAGGCGCCGTTCGCGGCGGCGATGGGATCCTCCGACGAGTCCTCGTCGGTCACGATGACCAACGTGAGCACCCGGCCCTGGGTGTTGGCTCCGCCCTGCTCGCGCATCTCGACCATCTTCTTGTTGATGGCCGAGGAGGTGGTCGACGGCAGATCGATGATCAACGCGGGCCGCCCTTCCGGAGTCGTGGGGAGTCGCTCAGTCGTCGGCTGGTGACTGCGGTGGACGACGTCACGGCCGCCGCCAGGTGCGGCCGTCGCGGGCCATCATGGCGTCGGCGGACGCCGGGCCCCAGGTACCGGAGACGTAGGGCTCCGGCTGGGCGTTGGTCCTCGACCAGTGCTTCTCGATCGGGTCGAGGATGCGCCAGGACAGCTCGACCTCCTCGTCCTGCGGGAACAGCGACGGCTCGCCGAGCAGGACGTCCAGGATCAGCCGCTCGTACGCCTCGGGCGAGGCCTCGGTGAACGACTGCCCGTAGGAGAAGTCCATGTTGACGTCGCGGACCTCCATGATCGGGCCGGGCACCTTCGAGCCGAACCGGATGGTGACGCCCTCGTCAGGCTGCACCCTGATCACCAGTGCGTTGGAGCCCAGTTCCTCGGTGTCGGACTGGGAGAACGGCAGGTGCGGGGCACGCTTGAACACCACCGCGATCTCGGTCACCCGCCGACCCAGCCGCTTGCCGGTCCGCAGGTAGAACGGCACGCCTGCCCACCGCCGGGTGTCCACCAGCAGCTTCACCGCGGCGAAGGTCTCGGTCGTGGAGGTTTTCGAGATCCCCTCCTCTTCCAGGTAGCCCGCCACCTTGCTGCCGCCCTGCCATCCGGCGGCATACTGCCCGCGTGCCGTCCCGGTGGCCAGATCCGCTGGAAGCCGCACCGCCGACAGCACCTTGATCTTCTCGGTGCGCAGCTGGCCGGGCGAGAAGGCGACCGGCTCCTCCATCGCGGTCAGGGCAAGCAGCTGGATCAGGTGGTTCTGGATGACGTCGCGAGCTGCCCCGATGCCGTCGTAGTAGCCGGCGCGCCCGCCCACGCCGATGTCCTCGGCCATGGTGATCTGCACGTGGTCGACGTAGTTGGAGTTCCAGATGGGTTCGTAGAGCTGGTTCGCGAACCGGAGCGCGAGGAGGTTCTGCACCGTCTCCTTGCCGAGGTAGTGGTCGATCCGGAAGACCGCCTCGCTCGGGAAGACGTCGTTCACCAGTGCGTTGAGGTCCTGCGCGGACTCCAGGTCGTGACCGAAGGGCTTTTCGATCACCACCCGCCGCCACTCGTCGCCGTGCGGGTCGGACATACCCGACCGCCGGAGCTGCTGCAGCACCACGGGGAACGCCCCCGGCGGGATCGAGAAGTAGAACGCGTGGTTACCGCCGGTCCCGCGCACCCGGTCCAGGTCGGCCAGCGTGGCGGCGAGAGCGTCGAAGGCGTCGTCGTCGTCGAACGAACCCGAGACGAAGCGGAATCCCTCGGCCAGGTGCCGCCACACCTCCTCCGAGAACGGGGTGCGCGCGTACTGCCGCACGGAGTCGTGGACCACCTTCGCGAAGTCCTCGTTCGCCCAGTCCCTGCGGGCGAAACCGACCAGCGCGAAACCGGGCGGCAGAAGCCCGCGGTTGGCGAGGTCGTAGATGGCCGGCATCAACTTCTTGCGGGACAGGTCGCCGGTCACCCCGAAGATGACGATGCCCGACGGCCCGGCAATGCGGGGAAGTCTCTTGTCCCTCGGATCGCGGAGCGGGTTGGCGTAACTGGTCGTCACCTGGACACATCCTTCCCTCGCCTGCGGCGGAAGCGGCGGCCGGGACCACTGTCCCGGCCGACCGCCCGTGGGTTCAGCTGGCCAGTGCTTCGCGGGTGGATTCCAGCAGTTCCGTCCAGGACTTCGCGAACTTCTCGATCCCCTCGGTCTCCAGCACCTCGAAGACCTCGTCGAGGTCGACGCCCACCGCCTGCAGCGCACTGAACGTCGCCGACGCGGCGCCGTAGGTGCCTTCGATGGTGTTGCCCCTGATGACGCCATGATCCGCGACCGCGTCGATGGTCTTCTCCGGAGCGGTGTTGACGGTCCCCGGCGCGACCAGCTCGACGACGTACTGGGTGTCGTCGTAATTCGGGTCCTTGACGCCGGTGGAGGCCCACAGCGGGCGCTGTGCGTGGGCGCCGGCAGCAGCCAGTGCCTCCCACTGCTCGCCGGCGAACTTCTGCTCGTACAGCTGGTAGGCGAGGCGGGCGTTGGCGATGGCGGCCTTGCCGCGCAGCGAAGCGGCCTCCGGCGAACCGATCTTGTCGAGCCGCGCGTCGATCTCGGTGTCCACCCGGGAGACGAAGAACGAGGCGACCGAATGGATCTTGCTGATGTCGTGGCCGTTGGCCTTGGCCTGCTCCAACCCGGCGATGAAGGCGTCGATGACGCCGGCGTACCGCTCCAGCGAGAAGATCAGCGTCACGTTGACACTGATGCCCTCGGCGAGGGTGGACGTGATCGCCGGCAGGCCCGCGATCGTCGCCGGGATCTTGATCAGCACGTTGGGGCGGTCGACGATCTTGGCCAGCTCCTGCGCCTGGGCCACGGTGCCCGCGGTGTCGTGGGCGAGGCCCGGCTCGACCTCGATCGACACCCGGCCGTCGACGCCGTCGGTCGACCGGTAGAGGTCGGCGAACAGGTCGCAGGCGTCGCGGACGTCGTCGGTGGACATCGCCCGGACGGCGTCCTCGACACTGGCGCCCTGGGCCGCCAGCTCCGAGCCCTGCTTCTGGTAGGAAGCACCGTCGGAGAACGCCGCGGCGAAGATCGAGGGGTTGGTGGTGACACCGACGATGTGCTTGGTGGTGATCAGCTCTTCGAGGTTTCCGCTGTGCAGGCGCTGGCGGGACAGGTCGTCGAGCCAGAGGGATACGCCGGCTGCGGACAGATCGGCAAGAGGATCGGACATGAGGCTCAGCTTCTTTCTGGATTGGCAGGTGGACTACAGATCGGTTTCGGCGCCTTCGAGGGAGGTGGTGCCCTGGGACACGGTGTCGGGCGTGTTGGCCGCTGCCAACGACTCCTTGGCGGCGGCGACCGTGGCATCCGCGGTGATGCCGAATTCCTTGTACAGCGTGGCAGCATCCGCCGAGGCGCCGTAGTGCTCGAGGGAAACCGGCTTGCCCTGGCTGCCGATCCAGCGCCACCAGGGCTGGGAGATCGCGGCTTCCACGGACACCCGGGCGGTGACCGCCTTGGGTAGCACGCTCTCGATGTACTCGGCGTCCTGCGCCTCGAACCAGTCCAGGCACGGCACCGAGACCACGCGCGTCCCGATTCCTTCGGCCTGCAGCGTCTCCCGGGCGGCGAGCGCCAGCTGCACCTCCGAGCCGGACGACAGGATGATGACCTGCAGTTCGCCCTCGGCGTCGGCCAGCACGTAGGCACCCTTCTTGACGCCCTCGGCGCTGGTGCCGGCGAGCACCGGCACGGCCTGCCGGGTGAGGGCGATGCCGACCGGCCCGGTGTTCCAGACGGACTGCTTCTCCAGGATGGCCTGCCAGCCGAACGCGGTCTCGTTGGCATCGGCCGGCCGCAGCACGGCCAGACCCGGGATGGCCCGCAGCGCGGCCAGGTGCTCGACCGGCTGGTGGGTCGGGCCGTCCTCACCGAGGCCGATGGAGTCGTGCGTCCACACGTAGGTGGCCGGCGCACCCATCACCGCGGCCAGCCGGACCGCCCCGCGCATGTAGTCGGAAAACTGCAGGAACGTGCCGCCGTAGGGCCGGGTGGGGCCGTGCAGCGCGATGCCGGAGAGGATGGCCCCCATCGCGTGCTCGCGGATGCCGAAGTGCAGCGTCCGGCCGTACGGATTGGCGTTCCACTCCTTGGTGGCTGCGTCGGCGGGGCCGAACGAGTCGGCGCCCTTGATGGTGGTGTTGTTGGATTCCGCGAGATCGGCCGAGCCGCCCCACAGCTCCGGCAGCACCGGTCCGATCGCCGACAGCACCGCGCCGGACGCGGCACGGGTGGCGATGCCCTTCGGGTCGGCGGGCCAGGACGGCAGCGCGTCGAGCCAGCCCTCCGGCAGGTCGCGGGCGACCATGCGGTCGAACAGCGCCTTGCGGTCCGGGTTCGCCTGCGCCCAGGAGTCGAAGCTCTTCTGCCACGCGGCCTTCGCGGCCTCGCCGCGGTCCACCGCCTGCCGGGTGTGCTTGATCACCGTATCCTCGACCTCGAACGACTTGTCCGGGTCGAAGCCGAGGATCTTCTTGGTGGCGGCGATCTCGTCGGCGCCCAGTGCCGAGCCGTGGGCCTTGCCGGTGTTCATCTTGGTGGGCGCAGGGAACCCGATGATGGTGTGCAGCTGGATGAAGGACGGCTTGTCGGTCACTGACTTGGCGGTCTCGATGGCCTCCAGGATGCCGCTGACGTTCTCGCCGCCCTCGACCTTCTGGACGTGCCAGCCATAGGCCTCGTAGCGTGCCGCGACGTCCTCGGACAGGGCGATGTTGGTGTCGTCCTCGATGGAGATCTGGTTGTGGTCGTAGAACACGATCAGATTGCCCAGCTGCTGACGTCCGGCGATGGAGGACGCCTCGGAGGTGATGCCCTCCTCGATGTCCCCGTCGGAGGCGATGACGTAGATGAAGTGGTCGAACGGGCTCTGCCCCGGAGCGGCCTCCGGATCCCACAACCCACGCTCCCGACGGGCCGCCATCGCCATGCCGACGGCGGAGGCCAGGCCCTGGCCCAGCGGCCCGGTGGTGATCTCCACGCCGCGGGTGTGCCGCACCTCCGGGTGGCCCGGTGTCTTGGATCCCCAGGTCCGCAGCGATTCGAGGTCCTGCAGTTCGAGACCGAAACCGGCCAGGTAGAGCTGGATGTAGAGGGTCAGGCTGGAGTGGCCGGCGGACAGCACGAACCGGTCGCGCCCGGGCCAGTCGTCGTCGGCAGGGTCGTGCCGCATGACCTTCTGGAACAGTGTGTAGGCCAGCGGCGCCAGGCTCATCGCGGTGCCGGGGTGTCCGTTGCCGACCTTCTGCACGGCGTCGGCAGCCAGCAGGCGGGAGGTGTCCACCGCGCGGGTGTCGAGCTCGGACCAGTCGTCAGGCACGTGCGCGGTGGTGAGTTCGGTGATCTGGGCGGTACTGGTCACGGGTGACCTTCCTCGGCCGGGCGACCGCAAAGGCCGCGGTGATGACGCGTCATTCCAACTGCTGACCCTAGTACCCACCTCCGACAACCTCGACGCCGCGCCCGGTTCGGGCCGGCCGGGCCGTCCGGGGCCAGGCGGGTCTTCTACGTGCTGTCGTACCTGCCCACTACGATGGGGCAGGTACGACCGGGACCGAGACGAACAGGGTGGAGGCAGGCGTGGCGTTCCAGACCTCCGCCGCGGAGCAGGCCGGGGTATCCCCGCTGGTCGGGACGCCGGGACGGCCGGATCTGCGGACGACGCTGGGTGCCTACGTCGCGCTGACCAAGCCCCGCATCATCGAGCTGCTGTTGATCACCACCATCCCGGCGATGTTCGCCGCGCAGCGCGCCGTCCCGTCGTTGTGGCTGGTCGTCGTCACGCTCGTCGGCGGCACCCTGGCCGCAGGGAGCGCCAACGCGCTGAACTGCGTGGTGGACGCCGACATCGACGCCGTGATGCGCCGCACCAGGTCGCGTCCGCTGGCCCGGCACCTGGTGCCGACGCGCAACGCGCTCGTGTTCGGCGTCGTGCTGGGCCTGGCGTCCTGCGGTTTCCTCGCGCTCACCACCACCTGGCAGGCGGCCGTGCTCGCCGCCGCGGCGATCCTGTTCTACGTCTTCGTGTACTCGATGTGGCTCAAGCGCCGGACCAGCCAGAACATCGTCTGGGGCGGGCTCGCGGGCTGCATGCCGGTGGTCATCGGATGGTCGGCGATCACCGGGGGCATCGGCTGGCCGGCGTGGGTGTTCTTCGGCGTCATCTTCTTCTGGACGCCGCCACACACCTGGGCGCTGGCGATGCGCTACCGCGACGACTACGCGGCGGCCGGAGTGCCGATGCTTCCGGTCGTCGCGCCCGAGCGCGTCGTCGTCCGGCAGATCGTCCTGTACTCGTGGGCCATGGTGGCCTGCTCGATGCTGCTGATCCCGGCATCGTCCTGGATCTACGCCGCCGTGGCGGTGCCCGCCGGGTTGGCCTTCCTGGCCATCGCGCACGTGCTGCACTTCCGTGTCCTGCGGGGGGTCCCGGCCCAGCCGATGACGCTCTTCCACCTGTCGAACCTGTACCTGACGGCAATCTCGGTCGCCTGGGCGGTGGACGCGGCGGTCGGCCTGTCCGCAGTCGGCTGGCCACGTTGAGCGGGCAGCGGTGACGGTGACCGGCACGGGTCCGGAGCCCGCGGCCGGCACCCCGCAGGGCGCCGAGAACAGCGCCGACGAGCGGGGCAAGGTGGCCGACCGGCTGCGGAAGTTCGTCGCTGCCCACGGCGGCAGCGGCTCGGCCGTACTCTCCCCGCTCGGCCGCCCCGGCGTGCGGATCGTGGTGGTGGCCGCCGACGGCCGGTATGCGGACGCGGTGGTCAGCAGCGCAGAGCTGGCGAGCTCGGTGTGCGAATCCGCCGGTCTCCAGGTCACCGACTGGGACCGCGACCTGACGTCGCGGGTCGTCGTCACCGCCGGCGACCGGCAGCGGATGGCCGGGACCGGTCGCTGACCGGCGGTCGTTGACCGCCGCCGGGCGGCAGCCCAGGTGAGCCCGCGAAGTCAGTTGCGCGCGGGCACGGCGGGCCGGAACCGGGTGGCCATGGCCACGGACGCGGCCGTCGCGGTCAGCATCACCGCGCCCAGCACGTGGCTGACGACGAGCGCCTCGGGCACCCCGGTGAAGTACTGCACCAGCCCGATGGCGCCCTGGGCGGCGGTGACGACGACCAGCAGCACGGCCCGCCTGACCAGCCTGCGCGGCGCCTTCACCGACAGAAAACCGACGGCGAGGGCGACGAGCAAGCCGAAGTAGGTGAACATGAAGTCCGCGTGCAGCTGGGCCAGGGACTCGACCGGCAGGTCCAGTCGGGGAGTGGACGCGTCGCCGCTGTGCGGCCCCGCAGCGGTCACCAGGGTGCCGGTCATGGTGAGCAGCACCAGCACGCCGACCGTCCCCATGGTCAGCAGGCGGAGCGGACGAGGTACGACGGGGACGACCGCCGCGTCGCTCTCCCGGACCCGGACCAGTACGACGATGGCGACGAACAGTAAACACAGCGAGAACAGCATGTGCGGGGCGACCGTCCACCAGGCCAGGCCGGTGCGGACGGTGATGCCGCCCCAGACGGCCTGCACGAGCACGCCGAAGGGCAGCACGGCGGCCAGCCAGGTCAACCGACGGCGGGAGGCCGGGGCGAGCAGCAGGGCCAGGAAGATACCGAGCGACGGAAGCAGCACCGCACCGGTCAGCGTCCGGTTGGCGAACTCGACGGCTTGGTGGAACGCCGCCATCCCGGAGCGCGACACCGGCACCAGCGAGCCCGGCTGACACTGCGGCCAGGTCGGGCAGCCCAGGCCCGAGCCGGTGACCCGGACAGTGGCGCCGGTGACGGCGATACCGCCGTTGGTGACCACCGCGAGCCAGGCGAGCACCCGCTGCACGCGGAGGGTGGGCCACCGCCGCCACCAGGGAAGGGGCGTCGCCGGTCGGGTTCCTGCCGCGGGCGGCTCGAGAGTCACTGCCATTGGAACCACCGTACGGTGCCCGCCCAGCCGACGACCACCCATGCCGCGAGGACCAGCAGACTGAGCGTGCCGGGCGCCGTGCCGGCCTGCAGCACCGCCCGCAGTCCGGTCGACAGGGCACCGGCCGGGGTCAGTTCACCGACCACCCGCAGCCAGTGCGGCGACCGGGTGAGCGGGAGCACGACGCCGCCGACCACCACCAGCGCGAGCCAGATCAGGTTGGCGAAGGCGAGCACGGCCTCGGCGCGCAACGTGCCGCCGAGCAGCAGCGCGACGCCGATGAACGCGGCGGCACCGAGCAGCGCGACCAGCACCAGCCAGCCCGGATTGCCGTGCGGGTGCCAGCCGAGCACCAGCGCCACCACGCCCAGGAGCACCCACTGCCCGGCGATCACCACCAGCGCGGCGCCGCACTTGCCGGCGATCAGCAGCGCCCGGCCGACACCGGCCGCGGCGAGCCGCTTCAGCACGCCGTACCGGCGGTCGAACGCCGTCGTGATGGCCTGCGCGGTGAAGGCGGTGGACAGGATGGCCAGGGCCAGCACGCCCGGTGTCACCGTGTCGACCCGTGGGGACTGCAGCTCCACGACCGTGGTCGCCGTCAGCCCGAGCAGCACGGCCAACGGGATGACGACGGCCAGCAGCAGTTGCTCGCCGTTGCGCAGCAACATCTTCAGCTCGAGGGCGGATGCCGCCCGGACCATCTGCCACGCCGGCGCACGGCGTGGATCGGGCGTGAAGGTGCCGGGCGCGAACGGCGGCGCGGCGGGGTTCGTCATGCGCGTAGCTGCTTTCCGGTCAGTTCCAGGTAGACCTCGTCGAGCGATCGGGCCCCTACCTGCAGTCCGCTCGGCATCACGCCCACCCTTGCGCAGAACGAGGTGACCGTCGCCAGGGTGGACGGGGCGATGTCGCCTTCGATCAGGTAACGGCCACGGGCGTGCTCGACGACGCGGTAGCCCAGTGGGAGCGCGCGGCGGAGCAGCTCGAGGTCCAGGCCCGCCGGCGCGACGAACCGCAGCTCCGACGAGCTGCCGCCGGTCAGCTCGGCGGGCGTGCCGTCGGCCACGCTGCGGCCGTTGTCCAGGATGACGACGTGGTCGGCCAGCAGCTCCGCTTCGTCCAGCAGATGCGTGGTGAGCAGCACCGACACGCCGTCCTGCCGCAGTGAGCGCAACAGGTCCCAGACCAGATGACGGGCCTGCGGATCCATGCCCGCGGTCGGTTCGTCCAGGAACAGCAGCTCGGGGCGCCCGACCAGGGCCATCGCCAGGCTCAGCCGCTGCACCTGCCCGCCGGACAGCCGACGCACCGGCGTCCGGACCGACGAGGTCAGCCCCAGCACCTCCAGCAGCCAGGCCGGATCCAGCGGGTTCGCCGAGCAGCGGGCCATCAGGTCGAGCATCTCGCCCGTCCGCGCCGAGGCGTGCGCGCCGCCGGCCTGCAGCATCACGCCGATCCGCGGGCGGAGCGCACCGCTGTCCCGCCACGGGTCGAGCCCCAGCACGCTGACCCGCCCGCCGTCAGCCCTGGTGAAGCCCTCGCAGATCTCGACGGTGGTCGTCTTGCCGGCACCGTTGGGCCCGAGAAGGGCCAGGATCGAGCCGCTGGCCAACCGGAACGACAGCCCGTCAACGGCCCGCACCGACCCGAACGCACGGTGCAATCCGTCGACCACGATGGCGTCCGGCGCACCTGTCGGGTCGTCCCCGGGTCGCTGCGCCGCGGCGTGGTTCGGTTCGGCAGCCGGCGGGCCGAGGGGCATCGGTGTCACAGTGTCCGAGGATAGGGATCCGCGGCAGCTGATGGAGGTTCGCCGGCGGTCGGTGGGACGTCAATCACCGGGACGGGCCGTGCCGGGCGCCCGGTGGCCACCGGGTGCACCAGGCCGCCCGGCGCGGCGGTCGCGGTGGGCAGACCGGACCGACGCAGGGTCAGCCAGACGCCCCCCACCACCACCACGGCGACCACCACGCTCGAGGCGATGATGAACACCTTGATGGTGGCGCCGTTGGGCATGATCAGGACGGAGAAGGCCGTGGTCAGCCAGACGGTGGCCCTCCGGTAGCGGGACAGCCCGGTGGAGGCGGCCAGCGGCAGTGCCGCCCACAGCAGGTACCACGGCTGGATCACCGGGCTCAACAGCACGAACGCGCCGAGCGCGAGGCCGAGCCCCTGGATCGGTTCGATGGCCCGGTGCCAGGTTCGCCACATCACGTAGATCG
The DNA here is from genome assembly GCA_964242105.1 of uncultured Nakamurella sp. Taxonomy (GTDB): domain Bacteria; phylum Actinomycetota; class Actinomycetes; order Mycobacteriales; family Nakamurellaceae; genus Nakamurella. The sequence goes on from CAXTBG010000049.1 coordinate 33,647, forward strand.
CGATCGCCCCGCCGACCACCGTGCCGAACGGTTGCAGGACGGAGATGGTGGCCTGGCTGTGGTCGCCGAGCCCCAGGAGTTGCCCGAGCACGCCGGCGGCGACCGCGAGCGTCGTCGAGATGGACAGGAAGGACTGCACGCTGCCGGGCGCGGACAAGGCGTGGATCCAGCCGAACCCAGCACCCGAGAGGAGGGTGAGCAGGCCGAACGTGAGCACCGAGGTTGCACCCAGCACCACCGTCGCCCTGGCCAGATCGGCCCAGCGGTTGCCGGCCCGGCGGCCCAGTGCGATGGCCAAGAAGGCCAGCGACATTGCTGCGGTGACCTTGATACCGACGGCCACGGTGATGGCGACGGCGCCGAGGATCATCCGCCCGGTGCTCGCACCGCCACCGATCCACCGGGACGCCCGCCGGCCGGACGTGAGGCCGACCTCGACGCCGAAGAGCATCAGGCCGATCATCAGTGCCTCGTTGTGGCCGCCGGCCACCAGGTGGAACAGCACCAGTGGGTTGAGAGCGCCGAGCCACAGCGCGCTCACCGGGTCGATCCCGCACCGCCTGGCCAACCGGGGCAGGGCCCAGACGACCAGCCCGACGCCGATGAGTTCGACGAGGCGCTGCAGCAGCACGCCGGCGATGACGTGGTTCCCGCTGACCAGCACCACCGCCTTGACCAGCAGCAAGAAGGCCGGCCCGTAGGGCGAAGAGGTGTGCTGCCAGCGGATGTCCACCTGGTGGGCGAAGGCGTTGCTGTCCCCGAGGGTGTCGTAGGGGCCGAACTGGTAGGGGTTGTCGCCGTGCACCATCATCGCGCCGATGGCCAGGTAGGAGTAGACGTCGCGGGAGAAGATCGGGGGAGTGACCAGGAACGGCACGGTCCACATCGCCAGCGTGTGGGTGAGCTGACTGCGCGAGAGCCGGCGCAGCCGTCCCGGTGCGGTCAGCCGCCCGACCAGGAACCAGCAGAGGACCAGCAGCCCCATGCCCGAGTAGGAGATGGCCAGGGACGCCGGCCCGACCCGGGACAGCAGTCCGAACACGCGCAGGCCGTCGACGGGGTTGGGGATCGGTGTCGCCGCGCCGTAGGAGCTGGTGGAGCCGACCATCATCAGCAGGGCGCCGACCGTCCCCCAGCGGCGCAGCCGGGACAGCTGGCGCCGTTCCGCCGGGTCGAGCACCGCCGGCGCCGCGTCGACTCTCGTCGATCCGGCGGTGGTCACCCCGGCAGTGTAGGTGGCACGTCCGACAGCCGGCCGCTGTCGGCGACGGTCCTGAATCTAGAGGTTAGGCTGCCTTGGTCGTCGAACTCTGCTTGACTGTGGTGCTGCCCTCTTTGATCTTCGGCGCGATATAGGCAACACTGGTGTTGTGAAAACATCGGTGCTCGACCCGGCGCATGCCGCCGAGCCTGCGGTCGATGCCGGCGATCCCCGGACCCGCGAGACCGTCGTGCAGCTGTTGCTCACCGCCGGGCCGCTCACCGCGGTCGCGCTCGCCACCCGCATCGGCCTCTCCCCGGCCGGCATCCGGCGTCACCTCGACCAGCTCCTCGCCGAGGGCGTCATCGTCAGCCGCGAGGCCAGTGCGGTGGGGCGGCGCGGCCGCGGACGCCCGGCCCGCACCTACCTGCTCACCGACCTCGGCCGGTCGCGCCTGCCGCACGCCTACGACTCGCTGGCCGTCGAAGCCCTGGAGTTCCTCGCCGACGCGGCCGGCCCGGAGGCCGTCGCGGCCTTCGCCCGGCGACGGGCCGAGAGCATCGTCGACGGGGTACGCGACGAACTCGCCGCCGCTCCCACCGTGCCGGCGAAGACGGAGATCCTGGCCAGGGCCTTCTCCGGCGCCGGGTTCGCCGCCTCCGTGCAGCAGGTCGGCATCGGAGAGCAGTTCTGCCAGCACCACTGCCCGGTGGCCCACGTCGCCGCCAAGTTCCCGCAGCTGTGCGAGGAAGAAATGACCGTCATCACCCAGGCGTTGGGTACCTACGCACAGCGGCTCGCGACCATCGCGCGCGGCGATTCCTTTTGCACCACCTTCATTCCGCTATCCCGAGAGGCAAGGACCACGTCATGACGACTGCTCCCGAACGCACCAGAGATCTGCTGGATCCGACTCTGGTCGAGGCGCTCCCGCTGACGCAGGAACAAGCCATCGACTCGCTCGGCCACTACGCCTTCGGCTGGTCGGACTCCGACGTCGCCGGAGCGTCCGCGACCCGGGGGATCAACGAGGACGTCGTCCGCGACATCTCGCAGAAGAAGAGCGAGCCGCAGTGGATGACCGACTTCCGGCTCAAGGCGCTCAAGCTCTTCGAACGCCAGCCGATGCCGACCTGGGGCGCCGACCTGTCCGGCATCTTCTTCGACACCATCAAGTACTTCGTGCGCTCCGGCGAGAAGCAGGCGGCCTCCTGGGAGGACCTGCCCGAGGACATCAAGAACACCTACGACAAGCTCGGCATCCCGGAGGCGGAGAAGCAGCGGCTGGTCTCCGGCGTGGCGGCCCAGTACGAGTCCGAGGTCGTCTACCACTCCATCCAGAAGGAGCTCGAGGACCAGGGCGTCATCTTCCTGGACACCGACAGCGCGCTGAAGCAGTACCCGGAGCTGTTCCAGGAGTACTTCGGGACCGTCATCCCGTCCGGCGACAACAAGTTCTCCGCGCTGAACAGCGCCGTGTGGTCGGGCGGGTCGTTCGTCTACGTCCCCAAGGGCGTGCACGTCGAGATCCCGCTGCAGGCCTACTTCCGGAT
>CAXTBG010000050.1:0-36377 GCA_964242105.1 uncultured Nakamurella sp.
GACATCGGCGGCATCATCGTCGTCGACTTCATCGACATGGTGCTGGAGTCCAACCGCGAGCTGGTGATGCGCCGGTTGACCGAGTGCCTCGGTCGCGACCGGACCCGCCACCAGGTCGCCGAGGTCACCTCGCTGGGTCTGATCCAGATGACGCGCAAGAAGATGGGCACCGGGCTGGTCGAGGCGTTCTCCGAGCCCTGCCCGCACTGCCAGGGCCGCGGGATCCTGCTCCACGACGTGCCCATGGAGGACCGCTCCGGCGATCGCTCGGGCGGCCAGGATTCCGGCGAGGGCGACCGCCGGTCGCGGGGCGGCCGCGGGAGGGGACGGCAGGACACTGCCGTCGCCGATCCGGAGCCCATCGTCAAGATCGTGCCCGCGACGGTTCGCCCGCCGGACCCGCGTGGCCCGCGGCCGCCGCTGCGCACCGTCGGCGAGGTGGTTCCCGAGGGCGTCAGCGGCAGCGGGCACGCCGCCGTCGAGGAGAGGCCCCAGCCGGATCCGACCACCCCGGCCCCGCGCCGGGACGGTACCGACGCCTCGTTCAACGCGCCGCGGTCACGTGACGCGTCGGATGCGGTGTCGGCCGTGCTCGCCGCGCTGGATGCCCAGGCAGAGCGCAAGGCCGCGGAGCCGGCGCCGACCACAGCGGTCGATGACGGGCAGCCGGCGGCCGAGCCGGCCACCACTGGATCGGGCCGCCGCCGGGGCCGCCGGGCCGCCGGTCGACCGGCCGGGGCTCCTGCTGCGGTGACCGCTCCGGCAGCACCTCTGCCCGAGCCGACCGCAACGGCCGACGCGGACGTCCTGCCGGTCTCCGACGGGGTCGGGACGGCGGATGCCGATGCGGCACCCGAGGCTGCGGCAGCAGAAACCGTTGCGCAGGCGACGGGGCCGGCCGCCGGAGTCGACGCTGCTCAGGTGGCGGCGGATGTCGCCGCCGAGGAGGCCGCCCACGCTGCGTCGGAGTTCACCGCCACCGACATCGTCGTGGCACCGGACGTGCCTGCGCAGACGCCCGGCGCCGACCTCGGGACCGACAACGGTGCGGTCGCAGATGCAGCGGCCGCGGACAGCCCCGACGGCGCCCCGAACGCCCCTGCAGTCGGCGCCGCGTCCGGCCCGGAGGCACCGGCGACCGCACCCCGCCGGCGCAGAGGAACCCGCGCGGCCGGTGCTGCCGCACAAACGGCGAGCACGGTCATCACGGCGCCAGACCCGGTGCCCGCGCTGGACCCGGTGCCCGAGGCTGCCGCTGCGCCGGTCGAACCGCCGCCGGTCGAACCGTCCGTCGAATCGGCCCCGCCAGTCGAATCGGCCTCGCCGGTCGAATCGGCACCGCCGGTCGAATCGGCGTCCGGTGCGGTCATCGGCAACGGCGGACCGCCTGCTCCGGCGCGCCGGCGGCGGGCTGCCTCGCGGCCGGCAGGCCCGGCGTCTGCACCGGCGGCTGCACCGGCCCCGGCCTCGGCGGGCTGAGCGGGGCAGCTGACCAGCGCAGATGCGCTGGTTTGGCTGCGCGGGCAGCGCGACGGTAGACTAGGCCGTCTGCCCGCTGCACAGCGGCCGATGGGTGCTGCCCCGATGTTCGCGCCTCGGTGCAGCATTCCTCGAACACAGTCGGACGACCAATCGACTGGGTCGACGGTGCGAGCGGACCGCAGCAGCATCCGCGCAGCGCCGGGCGGACTGCACCAGAACGGCAGAACCAATGCACCGCCCGTGACACCCGCACCACCGTGACACCAGAATCCGCGTGACACCAGCACCACCCATGACAGAAGCAGCACAGCGAAGCACACGAACAGTTGAGGAAGGCGCGTCCACGATGTACGCGATCGTCAAGACCGGCGGCAAGCAGTACAAGGTCGCCGAGGGCGACGTCATCGAGATCGAGAAGCTCGAGGGCGAGCCCGGCGCTGCCGTGACGTTCCCGGCAGTGCTCGTCGTCGATGGCGACACCATTTCCACGGCGGCGGCCGATCTTGCCGCCATCACCGTGTCCGGCGAGGTCGTGGCCCACACCAAGGGCCCGAAGATCGTCATCCACAAGTTCAAGAACAAGACCGGCTACCACAAGCGCCAGGGCCACCGCCAGCCGCTGACGCAGGTCAAGGTCACGAGCATCGCCGCGTCCACGCAGACCGCCGGCTGAGAGAGGTAGCACAGACATGGCACACAAGAAGGGCGCATCCAGCTCTCGCAACGGTCGCGACTCCAACGCCCAGTACCTGGGCGTCAAGCGCTTCGGCGGCCAGGTCGTCAAGGCGGGCGAGATCCTGATCCGCCAGCGCGGCACCAAATTCCACCCGGGCGACCTCGTCGGTCGCGGCAAGGACGACACGCTGTTCGCCCTGGCCGCCGGTGCGGTCGAGTTCGGCAGCAAGCGCGGCCGCAAGACCGTCAACATCGTCCCGGTCGCGGCCCCCGTCGTGGAAGCGCCGACCGAGGCCGTCAGCGTCTGATCCCGTCCGGTCCGCCACCACCAGGCGGCACCGGTGAACACGTAGTACGAGGACGGGTCCGGGCTTCCCGGGCCCGTCCTTCGCCATGTCGGGCGGAATGCACCGTTCGTGGCCGCAGTTGTGTTGTCTGTCGTGTCCTGCAATTGACCTGTCCTGCACTTGACGAGGAGGTGCCCATGGCGCGTTTTGTCGACCGGGCCGTCCTGCACCTGCAGGCCGGTGACGGCGGTCACGGATGTTCGTCCGTCCACCGGGAGAAGTTCAAGCCCCTGGGTGGGCCGGATGGCGGCAACGGGGGGAACGGCGGCGACGTCGTCCTGGTCGTCGACCCCAATGTGCACACCCTGCTGGACTTCCACTTCCACCCGCATGCCAAGGCCGGCAACGGCCGGGCCGGAGCCGGGGACAACCGCGAAGGGGCGAACGGCGCCGCGCTCGAGCTCAGCGTGCCCGAGGGCACCGTCGTACTCGACGAGAACGGACACCTGCTCGCCGACCTGATCGGCGCGGGCACCCGGTACATCGCCGCCAAGGGCGGTCGGGGTGGCCTTGGCAACGCCGCTCTCGCATCCCGCGCGCGCAAGGCGCCCGGGTTCGCCCTCCTGGGTGAGCCGGGCGACGCCGCGGACATCACCCTCGAACTCAAGTCCATGGCCGACGTGGGCCTCGTCGGATTCCCCAGCGCCGGCAAGTCGTCCCTGGTGTCCGTGCTGTCCGCCGCGCGACCGAAGATCGCCGACTATCCGTTCACCACGCTGGAGCCGAACCTCGGCGTGGTGACCGCGGGAGCCGAGATCTTCACCATCGCCGACGTACCCGGCCTGATCCCCGGTGCCAGTCAGGGCAAGGGGCTTGGGTTGGAATTCCTGCGCCACATCGAGCGGTGTTCGGTGCTCGTCCACGTCGTCGACTGCGCGACGTTCGAATCCGGGCGTGACCCGGTGTCGGACATCGAGGCGCTGGAGGCCGAACTGGCGCAGTACACGCCGTCACTGTCCGACGATCTGGCTGAGCGACCTCGGCTCGTGGTGCTCAACAAGATCGACGTACCGGAGGCGCGCGAACTCGCGGAGTTCGTCCAGGAGGACCTGGAAGCCGCCGGGTACCGGGTGTTCCCGATCTCGACCGCCACCCACGAAGGCCTGCAGGCCCTGCGCTACGCGATGGCCGAGGTGGTCGCGACCGACCGGGCGGCCCGTCCCGCGAAGGTGGCGCAGCGCATCATCGTGCGCCCGTCCGCCTTCGACGAATCGCAGTTCACGGTGACCGTCGATCCCGAGGTGGACGGCGGCTTCATCGTCAGCGGCACCCGTCCCGAGCGCTGGATACGGCAGACGGACTTCAACAACGACGAGGCCGTCGGCTACCTCGCCGACCGGTTGGCTCGGCTGGGCGTGGAGGACAAGCTGTCCAAGCTCGGCGCGACACCCGGAGCCCCCGTGCAGATCGGCAGCATCAGCTTCGACTGGGAGCCGACGACGCTGGCCGGCGTCAACCTCGAGCCGATCGAGCGCGGCTTCGACCCCCGCATCGACCAGATCGACCGGGTCGGCGCGGCGGATCGCAAGGCGCTGCACCGGCTGCGCCGCGGCCTGGAGGTGGAGAACCCGGAGCTGGTCGACACCGACATCGAGGTGCTGCGGGCCCGGCTCGCCCCCCGCGGCGGGGACGCCGCCGCCTGGGACGACGAGGGTTGGGCGCACACCTCCTGGGACGACGTCGAGCGCTCCGACGAGGCCGACCAGCCGACCGCCACCTCAGGCTCCAGGGAGCAAGAGCAGCCGCGATGACGGTACCGGCAGTGCCACGGCTGGACGGTCCCCTTCAGGACGCGCCCGACGGGGGTGCCGCGCGCATCGATCCGGCCGCCCAGACCACGTCGGCTGCCGAGACCACATCGGTCCGGACCGCGTCGGCCGCCGGGACCGCGTCGGCCGCCGGGACCATATCGGCTGCCGTGACCGCATCGGTCCGGACCGCGTCGGCCGCCGCTACCGCGTCGGCCGCCGAGACCACGTCGGCTGCCGGGACCGCGTCGCAGAACCGCGCGGCCGGCGTCGCACCGTCCCCGGCCTCGACCCGTCGTGCCATCGCGTCGGCCCGCACCGTCGTGGTCAAGGTCGGGTCGTCGTCGCTGACGAGCGCCGCCGGCGGCCTGGACCCCGCCCGACTCGATGCCCTGGTGGATGCCCTGGCCGGGCGCGCCCTGGCCGGGAGCGCCGTCGTGCTGGTGTCCTCCGGTGCGATCGCCGCGGGTCTTGCCCCGCTCGGTCTGGCCCGCCGGCCCCGGGACCTGGCCACCCAGCAGGCCGCCGCGTCCGTCGGACAGCAGCTGCTGGCCCAGCGCTACGCGGGATCCTTTGCCCGGCACCACCTCCGGGTCGGCCAGGTGCTGCTGACCAGTGACGACGTGGTGCGCCGGTCGCACTACCGCAACGCCCAGCGGACATTCGCCAAACTTCTGTCGTTCGGGGTCGTGCCGGTGGTCAACGAGAACGACACGGTGGCGACGGCGGAGATCCGCTTCGGTGACAACGACCGGTTGGCCGCGCTGGTCGCGCACCTGGTCGGCGCGGACGCGCTGGTGCTGCTGTCCGACGTGGACGCCCTGTACACCGGGGACCCGAGACTGGCCTCCTCGCAACGCGTCTCCTCGGTGATGAGCCCGCAGGACCTGGTCGATGTCGACCTGCGCAGCTCGTCCAACGACGTCGGTACCGGCGGCATGGCGTCCAAGCTCTCCGCCGCCGCGATGGCCACCGGCGCCGGGATACCCGTCCTGCTGGCCGGGGCCGCCGACGCCGCGGGCGCGCTGCGCGGCGGACCCGGTGCCGACGGATTCGACGGACCTTCGGTCGGGACGGCGTTCGCGCCGGCTCCCCGGCGGACCGGAGCGCGCCTGTTCTGGCTGCGTCATGCCGCTACCAGCGCGGGGTCCCTGCGGCTGGACAGCGGGGCCGTGGCGGCCGTCGTGGACCGCCGGAAGTCCCTGCTGCCTGCTGGGATCGTCGCTGCGACAGGGGATTTCGAGTCCGGTGATGTGGTGGACCTGATCGGGCCCGACGGTGCGGCGGTGGCCCGCGGGTTCGTCGCGCACGACGCGGTGGACCTCCCGGGCATCATCGGCAAGTCCCTGGCGCAGCTTCCGCCGGACCTGCGTCACGAAGTCGTCCACGCTGATGATCTGATCGCGTTCTCCGCCGCTACAGGAGGGTCCAGATGACCGTGCTCGACGCGGAAACCGCCGGGACGGCGCCCGCCGACCCAGCGGCGACCGCAGTGCAGGTGCTGGACGCCGCCCGGCGGGCCAGGACGGCCGCCGCCGCAATGGCGCTGGCGTCGACCACCCGGAAGAACGCCGCGCTGTCGGCGATGGCCGGAGCGCTCCGCGAGCACCAGGACACGATCCTGGCCGCCAACGACCGCGACGTGGCCGCGGCGGTGGACGCCGGCACCGTCCCGGCGTTGGTCGACCGGCTGCGGCTGAACCCGGCGCGCATCGAGGCGATGGCCGGCGGCCTGGAGTCGCTGGTCGCGCTGCCCGACCCGATCGGAACTGTCGTGCGCGGCGGTGTGCTGGCCAACGGTCTCCAGCTGACCCAGGTCCGGGTGCCCCTGGGCGTGGTGGCCATCATCTACGAGGCGCGTCCCAACGTCACCGTCGACGCCGCGGGGATCGCGCTCAAGTCCGGCAACGCCGCCCTGCTGCGGGGCAGCGGCTCGGCCCGGCACTCCAACGAAACGCTGGTGCACGTGCTGCAGGAAGTCCTTGTCGCCCAGCACCTCCCACGCGAAGCGGTCCAACTGGTGCCGGGAACCGACCGGGCATCGGTCACCCACCTGATGACCGCCCGCGGATTGGTCGACGTGATCATCCCGCGCGGCGGCGCCGGCCTGATCAAAGCGGTGGTCGACGGTTCCACGGTGCCGGTGATCGAGACCGGCGTGGGCAACTGCCACGTCTACGTCGACGCCTTCGCCGACCGCGACATGGCGCTCGAGATCCTCGTCAACTCCAAGGTGCGTCGCCCGTCGGTGTGCAACGCGGCCGAGACACTGCTCGTGCACTCCGACATCGCCGCCAGTTTCGTACCGATGGCGCTGCAGGCGTTGGCGGACAACGGCGTCACCGTCCATGCCGACGAGGCGGTGCTGGAGATGGCGCGCGGCGCAGCGCATGTGGTACCGGCGACCGATGCCGACTTCGACACCGAGTACCTGTCGCTCGACATCGCTGCCGCCGTCGTGCCCACCATCGACGTCGCCATCGAGCACATCAACTCCCGCGGCACCGGGCACACCGAGGCGATCGTCACCGCGGACCTTGCCCGCGCGCGACGGTTCGCCGCCGAGGTCGACGCTGCCGCGGTGATGGTGAACGCTTCGACGGCCTTCACCGACGGCGCCGAGTTCGGCCTCGGCGCCGAGATCGGCATCTCCACGCAGAAGCTGCACGCCCGCGGGCCGATGGGGCTGGCGGAGCTGACCAGCACGAAGTACGTCGTCACCGGGACCGGCCAGACGCGGCCCACCGCATGACCGACGCAACCCGCGCCCGGCGGATCGGCGTCATGGGTGGCACGTTCGACCCCATCCATCACGGTCACCTGGTGGCTGCCTCCGAGGTGGCCGACCGGTTCGAGTTGGACGAGGTGCTGTTCGTGCCCACGGGGCAGCCGTGGCAGAAGAGCGGCGTCAGCCCGGCCGAGCACCGTTACCTGATGGCGGTGATCGCGACCGCTGCGAATCCCCGGTTCTCGGTGTCCCGCGTCGACATCGAACGCGCCGGGCCGACCTACACCCGGGACACCCTGACCGACCTGCGCCGGCGTGAGCCCGACGCGGAATGGTTCTTCATCACCGGCGCCGACGCTCTGTCGGCCATCATGGGGTGGAAGGACGTGCACGCCCTGTTCGAGCTGGCGCACTTCATCGGGGTGACCAGGCCCGGCTACGTGATCGGTGACCTGCCGCTGCCCTCCGGTGCGGTCAGCATGGTGGAGGTGCCTGCGCTGGCCATCTCCTCGACGGACTGCCGCCGACGGGTCGCGGCCGGCGCGCCCGTGTGGTACCTCGTTCCCGACGGGGTCGTGCAGTACATCGCCAAGTACGGCCTGTATGCCGAGCCGCCCGCGTTGTCGCAGGCGAGCCTGGCCACCGCGGTCATCGGTAGCTACCGTGCCCGCTCAATCGAAGGAGAGCAGTGACAGCAACAGATTCAGCCGTCTCGATGGCGAAGGTGGCCGCGCAGGCCGCCGCCGACAAGCTGGCGAAGGACGTGCTGCTCGTCGACGTCTCCGACCGGCTGGCCATCACCGACATCTTCGTCATCGTCACCGGGGCCAACGAACGCCAGGTGTCGGCCATCGTCGACGAGGTCGAGGACAAGATGCGTGAGGCCGGTGTCAAGCCGGTGCGCCGGGAGGGCGAGCGCGACGGCCGCTGGGTGCTGCTGGACTTCCTCGACGTGGTCGTGCACGTGCAGCACTCCGAGGAACGCGTCTTCTACGCGCTTGACCGGCTGTGGAAGGACTGCCCGACGATCCCCTGGGTGGACGCCGATGCCCCCACCGACGGGTCGGCCGGGGTGGACGGTTCCTCGGACCGTGGCGGTGACGCGGCCGAGCTCGCGACCGGGGACGTAAACGGTGCGCAGGGCGCAGACGACCCTGCCGACTCCGACGACGACCAGGATGCGGACGACCGCGCGCTCGCCCTCGGGCGATCCACGGAGTGAGCCTGACGCATCTGATGCTGATGCGGCACGGTGAGACCGACTGGAACGCCGAGTCGCGCCTGCAGGGCCACCGGGACATCCCGCTCAACGACATCGGCCGCCGGCAGGCGGTGGCCGCCGCACCGTCGGTGGCGGCGTTGGGTCCGCAGGTCATCGTCTCGTCCGACCTCATGCGCGCCAAGGTCACCGCCGCGGCCGTCGCCGAGCTCACCGGGTTGCCGGTGGCTAGTGATCCGCGATTGCGCGAGACTTCGATGGGTCGCTGGGAAGGCCTGACCCGCGAGGAGGTCGTGGCCGACTGGCCCGGCGAGTGGGAGCGCTGGCGAACGACGTCCGCGCACAACTCACCGCCCGGCGGCGAGTCCCGCTGGCAGGTCGCGCAGCGGGCCGCCGAAGTGGTCGCCGAACTCGACGGCGGAACGGTCGAACGAGCACTGCTCGTGGCCCACGGCGGGCTCATCGTCGGCCTCACCGGCCTGCTGCTCGACCTTCCCGACGACTCCTGGGGCACGTTGATCGGCATCGGCAACTGCCACTGGGTGGTGCTCCACCGGTTCATCGGCTCGTGGCGACTGCACTCCTACAACGCGGGCCTGGGCGGCGTCATCCTGCCCGGCGACGACGAGGAGCTGGCGGGAGCCTGACCGGGCGCCATTCCCGACGCGTGGACGGTTGTCCACAAGCGCTGATCTGTCCACATTCCCGAAAGACGCGGGCGCCTCGGCAGCAGCTCGTCCGTAGCGTCCGCGCTGTGCGCAATCGACCCGACTCCAGGCCCCGGCTGGCGATGCTCGCCCGGCGGCCGGGCCAGGACATCGACCGGCCGCGGATCTTCGAGCCACCGCCACGCGGACGGATGGACGCAGCACAGGCCGGGTGGGCAGGTGCAGGGCCGGTACCGGGCGGCTCCTGGCCGGACGGGGATGGGGATCTGGATCGTTCGTGGGTGGCACAGCCGGTCAGCGACCGTGGTGCGGTGGGCGGATGGGTTCCCGGGGACGACTTCGGTCTCCGGACCGGCCGGGCCACCGGTCTTCGCCCGGGCCACCGGACGAGCGCCCGCCCCGCTCACGCGGGCGACGGCGCGCGCGATGGCGCGCACGACAGAGCGCGCGATGACGATGACCGCGATCAGGATGACCCCAAGGACGATCACCGCGATGACCGCGATGACCTTGACCCCGAGGACGATGACCGCGACGAGGATGGCCCGGACTATGGGGACCGGGTTGACGGCACACACCACGACCGGGACGGTGATCCGAGGCCTCGGCAGCTCCCCGACCCACCCGAGGGCGCGCAGTCGCGGCGGTCCGTCCGGTTACCCCACCGGGCCGTCGGGCGGGTCGCGCAACGATGGGTTCCCGAACCGCTGCGGGACAGCCGGGTCGACCCCGGCAAGCGGGGCGCACTGCTACTCACCCTGATCGCGGCGGTCGCCGCGCTGGCCGCGGCGATCGGCGTATGGCGGGACCGTCCGGAGCCCCGTCCGGTTCAATCGGTGTCCCTGGCCCAGGTCAGTGACGCCGCAGGTCCGGGCGGCGGTGCTTCGTCGACCCGGGCGATCGGCACCCTCGTCGCGCTGTCGGGTTCGCCCGTGCTCACTGCCGTGCTCACTGCCGCACCCACGTCCGGCGCGCGGGTCGGTACAGCGGTCGATGCCGGCACCGGGGTCAGCGGGCGCGCGGCGGCCGCGGAAACGGCGACGGTGGTGGTCGTGTCGGTCACCGGTGCTGTCCACCGACCCGGTCTCGTGCGCCTGCCGACGGGTTCCCGCGTCGCCGATGCCATCGCCAAGGCCGGCGGCGCCACCGCCGCAGCGGACCTGACCGGGCTCAACCTGGCCGCCAAGCTCGCCGACGGCGACTCCATCGTGGTCGGTGGTGGTGCGCAGTCTCCGGCCGGGGCAGCGTCGACCCTCTCCGGGAGCTCCACCGGGTCTGGTGGCGGCGGGTCTGGCGGCGCGTCGTCGCTGGCCGGAGGGGAGCAGGGTTCCGGCGGCAGCGGCCCGACGGCGGCGGGTGGCACGCCCGGCGGCAAGCTCGACCTGAACACGGCCGACGTAGCTGCCCTCGACGCCCTGCCAGGTGTCGGACCGGTGACGGCGGCGAACATCGTCGCCTGGCGGGACAAGAACGGGCGGTACACCTCGGTCGAGCAGCTGCAGGAGATCCAGGGCATCGGTCCGGCGAAGTTCGCGGCGCTGGCCGAGCTGGTGCGGGTATGAATCACAGTGCCCGCATCGGCTCTTGGCCTCGAGGTCTGTGGCAGCCACCGTCGCCAGCACGTCGACCACGAAAAGCCAGCCCACCACTGCCTCCTGCTCGGCGTGGCCGGTCACACGTGCTCGTGGATCGCCGCCTGTTCATCGCCTGGCAGGTCATAGTGAGCAATCCATCGCCGAGCCAGTGGACAGCGACTGGGCCTCCGAGTCGATCCCTCGCAACGAGTTCATCCCCGAGCGGGAGTCTCCCCGCCGCTTCCTACCCAGGGGCGCCGACGACCGTGGACACCGGCGGGCCGATCCCGCCGCGCGGGCACCGTGGCTAAGCGGTGGACAGAGGAAACCCCGAAGCCGCCCGCCGATCTCCGCCTGGTGCTGACCGCGCTGGCCGTGTGGGCGGGCGCCCTGGTGGCTCTCGGGTCGCACGGTTCGGTGCAGGTCGTCCTCGCGGTGGGCGCCGGTCTCGCCCTTGTCGCCGCGTCGCTCCTCCGCTCGCCGCGCCTGCGCACCTGGCCCGGCTGGCTCGCGCCCGCGGCGGGGTTCGTGTCGGCCGCGACGCTGTCACTGCTGTCCTGGCACGCCGCTGCGCACAATCCGCTGACCACCGGTGGCTCTGCGGGCTCGTGGGCGGTGGTCGAATTGACGGTCGCCGAGGCGCCGAGCCGGCTCCCCAGCCTGTTCCCGGCCGCCGGATCCACCGAAGCTTCCGGTGTCGTTGACGGTCCAGACGCTTCGTCCGCAGCTGCTCCGGTGCAGTGGCGAGTGCCCGCCTCCGCCGACCGGGCAGCGATCGCTGGTAGCGAGTTCTCGCCGCACCTGGACCTGACCGTGCTGGCGACCGGCGATGCCTGGGCCGAGCTGGTTCCCGGCGAGCGGATCGTCGCGGCGGGCCTCCTGGCACCGGACACGTACTCGGTGTTGCCCGGCGTCACGCTCAAGGCGAGAACGGCGCCGCAGGTGCTTGCCGCCGCGCCCTGGTGGCAGCGATGGGCGGCATCGGTCCGTCGGCATCTGGTCGACAACGCCGCCGGCCTCTCGCCCGACGCCGCGGGCCTGCTGCCCGGCCTGGTGGTCGGCAACACCGACGGCATCTCGGCGGAGCTGACCGCCGATGCCAAGACCACCGGTCTCACCCACCTCCTGGCAGTATCCGGTTCGCACTTCGCGCTGCTCTGCGGGCTTGCCGTGCTGCTGTTGCGACGTGCCGGCCCCAGACCCGCCGCCGCCGGCGGGTCGCTGGTCCTGCTGGCCCTGGTCGTACTGGTAGGTCCGGGTGCATCGGTGCTGCGGGCGGCGGTGATGGGCGGCACCGCCCTGCTGGCGATGTCGGTCGGGCGGACCCGCTCCGCTCTGCCCGCCCTGGCCGCAGCGACGATCGGCCTGCTGCTCTACGACCCGACCCTCGCGCTGTCCGTGGGATTCGCCCTGTCGGTGCAGGCCACCGCCGGGCTGATCCTGCTGGCTCCGGTGTGGTCGGCGGGTCTGCAGCACCGCGGATGGCCGGCCGGATGGGCGGACCTGGTGTCGGTCCCGGCGGCGGCGCATGTGGCGACCATGCCCGTCATCGCATCGCTGAGCGGATCCATCTCGCTGGCGTCCATCCCGGCGAACCTGCTTGCCGCCGTCGTCGTCGGGCCGGCGCTGGTGATCGGCATGGCGTCCGCAGTCACCGGGCCGTGGTGGCCGAGCGGCGCCGGCCTGCTGGCCCGTGCCGACCAGCCTCTCCTGGAGTGGATCGCGTTCGTCGCCCACCGCCTGGCCCGATGGCAGTCGGCCTCGGTGCCGTGGCCGGCGAGCGTACCGGGCGTGCTGGGCCTGGTTGCGCTGCTGGTCTGCGCTCTGCTGGTGCTCCGAGGGCGACAGGTGAGGGCGGTGGTTCTCGCCGTGGTGTGCGGCGCCGGCGTCGTCCTGGTGCCGGCCCGGGTGGTCGGCGTGGGGTGGCCACCGGACGGGTGGGTTCTGGTGGCCTGCGAGGTGGGGCAGGGCGACGGCATGGTCCTGTCGACCGGCGAGCAGGGTTCGGCCGTAGTGGTCGACACCGGCCCGGACCCTGACCTGATGGACGCCTGCCTGGATCGCCTGCACATCTCGACCGTGCCGCTGGTCGTCCTGACCCACCTGCACGCCGACCACGTCGACGGCCTGGCGGGCGTGCTGGCCGGCCGCAGTGTGGGCGCGATCGCCGTCGGACCGGACCGGGATTCGCCCGCTGCCTGGCGGGCGATCGGGACCGCGGCAGCCGACCGCGGAGTCCCGGTGGTCGGTCTGCCCAGGGGCACCCGGTGGGGCAGTGGCGGACTCCGGCTGACCGTCCTCGGGCCTGAGGGCGCCTTCTCGGGCACCGATTCGGACGAGAACAACGATTCGGTGGTGATGATGGCGCAGATCGCCGGCATCAGCATCCTGATGACCGGCGACATCCAGAACGAGGCGCAGCAGCAGCTGCTCGATAATGGCGTCGACCTCCGCGCCGATGTACTGGAGCAGCCGCACCACGGGTCGGCCAAGGTGCTGCCGGCCTTCGTGGAGGCGGTGCACCCGCGGGTGTCGGAGATCGGCGTGGGCCGCGACAACGACTACGGCCAGCCCAGTGCCAAGGCGCTCGCCCAGTTGGCCCGAATCGGGGCGGTCGTGCTGCGGACCGACCTGCAGGGCGATGCCGCCGTCTGTGTGGTCGACGGCGAGCTCACCACGGTGACCCGCGGCGCGGTGCTGCCGCCCGGTTCGTCGAAGGGCACCGGGCGATCCGACGGCAGCTGAGGTACGACGCACCGTCAGGCCATCGAGGGGACGGGCTGGACCGTTGCCGACCAATCGATCTCGTGACGTTGTTCCGGTCCCAGGCTCTTCTCCGGATCCATCAGCCGGAACATCGCCGGCATCACCAGCCGCATCAGCTTCCCGGCGACAGGCCCGGGCGCCTTGGCGTGATTGATCTTCGCGCCGCGGGCGGCGATCTTCTCGACCCGGCGCCGGCGCAGTTGCTCGTAGGCCGCGAAGGCCGATTCATGGTCGGGCAGGTCGCGCAGGCACCGCGCCAGTTCGACGCCGCTCTCGATCGCCAGCGATGCACCTTGCCCGGTGCTGTTGGACGGTGCGTGGACGGCATCGCCGACGAGCACCATCCGGCCCCGGTGCCAGTGCGGCACCGGCGGCATGATGTGGATGGCGCCCAGAACCTCCAGGTTGTCGGGGGTGGTCGCGGCGGCCAGCGCCTCACCCGGTCGATCTCCGGCGTACAGCGACCTCAGCACCCGCACCCACTCCTCCGGTGGTCTTGCTGCAGCCTGGCTCGAGGTCAGGTACTGCTTCGACGGAAGGTTCGCGCCCCAGGCGATCCGGCCGTCGGGCAACGGCCAGTACAGGTAGTAGGCCCGGGAGCCGAAGGCGAAGGTCATGGTGCCTGGCGTCAACGCTTCCGGTCCACCGCCGCACGCCGAGGTCAGGTCGGCCTCGACGACCGCTCCGAACCCGAGCAGACCGGTGTATCCGGCCGCTGGTGCCTGCGGATCGATCAGCGTCCGGACCAGCGACCGGACACCGTCGGCGCCGATCAGGACATCTCCCGTGGCGTGCGTGCCGTCCGCGAACCGGGCCGTTACCCCGGCCCGGGTCTCGTCGACGTCGACGAGGCGTTTGCCGTACTCGATGGACACGCCGGCGCGACGGGCGTGCTGTTCGAGCACTCGGTGCAGGTCGCGCCGGTCGACCATCTGCAGCGGAGGCAGACCCCGCAGCGCCGGGAGTGTTCCCAGGTTCTTCTGCCGGACCGACATCGAGCTGGCGGTGATCGGCAGGGCGATACGGCGGACCGCGTCGTCCACGCCGATGACGCCCAGCGCGGCCATACCGTTCGGGGCGAGCGCGAGAGCGCTGCCGATGCCGCCGGATGCGGTCGGGTAGGCCTCGTACACGGTGGCCTGGATACCGGCCTTGACCAGTGCCGCAGCGGTGACGGGACCGGCGACGCCGCCCCCGACGACCAGTGCGGTGCGAATTGCGGGCATGCTGCTGTTTCCCTTCGGACGAGATGGAATCGCCGTCGGTCGGGCAGCCGGATATCGTGGATCTGCCAACTCGGAGCCGGTCTTGTCCGACGGACGACGGTGACGAGGAGTGTTCCGGCGGCGGTGTTGCAGCACCGCCGCCGGAACGGGTATCGGGGTTCAGTCCGTGGTCGCGCCCCTTTCCGCCAGAGCGGCAAGATCGTCGGGCATGGCGCCGGTGGCGTGCCAGGTTCGCCAAGGCTCCAGGTCCGGGTAGGTGCCGCCGATCAGCTCATCGAGCAGGGTGCGGAGCCAGGCCGCCTCCGCCTCGACCATCGCCGCGGCGTACTCGTTCTCCAGCAGGAACAACCGCGGCACCTCGGCGCTCGCGTCGGCAATCGTGGCGCGCTGAGCCGCCAGTGACTGCACCAGGGTGTCCAGCCGGATCTGCAGCAGATCGATCACCTCGTCCGGCGGCAGGGCAGCCAGCACCGACAATCCCGCCGCGAACCGCGGGTGCTCCGGGTCGACGCTGGACAGCAGCTCGCGCGTCCAGTCGACCAGCTCCCGGTTGCCGGCGTCGGTGATCTGGTAGATCGTCCGTTCTGGTCGGGCGCCCTGTCGGGTGGATCCGATGACCTCGAGATACCCGTGCTTGAGCAGGTTGTCGACCACGGTGTAGAGCGAGCCCCATTTGATGTCCAAGTCCTGGTCCTTGCCACGGGCTCGCATGATCGACGCCATCTCGTAGCGATGCATCGGCCGCTGAGCGACCGTGGAGAGCACTGCCAGGGCGAGAAGATTTCCCACCTTGCGACGAACGGCCATCCCACGCTCCTTACTCGTCGGCGAATATACGTCCGCGAGTAGACGTTCGGCAAGACGTCGCGGTGCCTATCCGTCGGCCGCCGGGAACGACTTGAGCTCGTCCTGCAGGAGGCTGAGCTGGGCGACCAGCGAATCGGCCCTCGCCTGCGTGGCGCGGCGATGATCGTCCAACAGCGACCGGACCACGCTGCTCAACTTCTCGTCGCCGAGCGATTCCACGATGTCCCATACCCGGGACGGCGCTACCACTGTCGGCCGCACCGCGATCCGTGCACCGATCCGCGCCTCGACCCGCCAGACCGCCGAGTGATCGCCCGATGTGGAGATCGTGATGCTCACCGGCGGACGCCGTCCGCGGGCGGCGCCACCCGTCGACCTGCGCGCCGGCGAGGGACCGGCGATCCCGTCCTTCGACGACGACGGCGACGACGACGGACCTGGCCTCCCAGCGGCCGACCCGACGAACGGTGTGGGCGCCGGGAACAATTCGTCCTCCGTGCCGGCCGCCGCGTCGCGTTCGGTCGCCACACGCGCCCGAGCGGTCCGGGTCGGCGATGTGCCGTTCGGTGCGCCGGTGGCCGATGCGGGCGGCCGGCGAACGGGCGCGCCCATCAGGTCGGCCGGAGCGAACGGCAGCACGTCCTTGGTTCCGTTCACGGGCACCTCGACCAGGACGTACTCCTCGCCGTCGGTCGCCGGGTCCCCGATGCTGCGGACCCGACCGGTGGCACCGTCGGGAAACTGCCCCGACGGTGCGATACCGACGCGGACGATCTTGCCTCTGGCGAGCGCGCCGCGCAGCGCGTCGATGTCGGGCGACGGGGGACGGGCGGGCCGACGTGGAGGCATGTGCGGTCCTTCTGCTGGATGGCGCTGCCGGGCTGGCACCGTGCGACCGATACTGCCAGCCCCCACCGACAGCCGCCCGATCCACCAGCCCTGGCCAGGCACGACCGGGCGCACGCCGGATGACCGCCGTTCACCCGGGCAGGTCAGCCCTGCTGCGCGGCAGCCGCTTTCGCCGCCGCGGGCAACGCGTCGGCGATCCGCTCGATCGCCTCCTGGTCGTGCGCCGCCGACACGAACCACGCCTCGTACGCCGAGGGCGGCAGGTAGACGCCGCTGGCCAGCATGGAGTGGAAGAACGCCGCGTAGGCGACGGTGTGCTGGCGTCGCGCGTCGTCGTAGTTTCGCACCTCGCCGCCGGCGAAGAAGATCGAGAACAGGTTGCCCGCGCGCTGCAACCGGTGCGGCACACCGGCTTCCGTCAGCGCGGCCGACGCCAGGTCCCCGACGACCAGAGCGGTCTCGTCCAGGTGCCGGTAGACCTCGTCGTCGCATCCGCGCAGGTTCGCCAGGCCCGCCGCGGTGGCGATCGGGTTCCCCGACAGGGTGCCCGCCTGGTAGACCGGCCCGAGCGGCGCCAGCATGCTCATCACGTCGGCGCGGCCGCCGAACGCACCCACCGGCAGCCCGCCGCCGATCACCTTGCCGAACGTCAGCAGGTCCGGCTGCCAGCCCTCGACGTCGCCGTCCAGGCCCCACATGCCCGACCGGCTGAGCCGGAAGCCGGTCATCACCTCGTCGGAGATCAGCAGGGCGCCTGATGTCTGCGCGATCCGGGCCAGCGCCGCGTTGAAGCCGGGCAGCGGTGGTACCACGCCCATGTTCGCCGCGGCGGCCTCGGTGATGATGGCGGCGATCCGGCCGGGCTCTGCCGCGAACACCGCCTCCACCGCCGCGATGTCGTTGTAGGGCAACACCATCACCTCGGCGGTGGTCGCGGCCGTCACCCCGGCGGAGTCGGGCAGCGCGAACGTCGCGACCCCGGAGCCGGCCGAGGCGAGCAGCGCGTCGACGTGACCGTGGTAGCAGCCGGCGAACTTGACGATCTTCGACCTTCCGGTGAACCCGCGGGCCAGCCGGATCGCCGACATGGTGGCCTCGGTCCCCGAGGAGACCAGACGGACCTGTTGTACCGGGGCAACTCTGGAGACGATCTCCTCGGCCAGCGCCACCTCGCCCTCACCCGGCGTGCCGAACGACAGGCCCCTGTCCACCGCCGATCGCACGGCGTCGATCACCGCCGGGTGCGAGTGGCCCAGGATCATCGGCCCCCACGAGCCGACGAGGTCGACGTAGCGGCGGCCGTCGGCATCGGTGAGGTACGCGCCGCGGCCGGACACCATGAAACGCGGTGTGCCGCCGACCGAACGGAAGGCGCGGACCGGCGAGTTCACCCCGCCGGGCGTCACCTTCGACGCCCGCGCGAACAGTTCCGCCGACAACGGCACGTCCGCCTCGTCGAAGTGGTCGTTCAGTCCCGCACTCATGTTCGACGGCTCTTCACGCCAGCGTTCATCGTCATTCGCGCCGCTCCTCGTACCTCGCTCATGTCTTCAGATTCCTCTGCTCAGCGTGGTGGCGACCTCGGTCGCCCAATAGGTCAGGATGATCGACGCGCCGGCCCGCCGGATGGACGTCAAGGTCTCCATGACCGCCCGGTCCCGGTCGATCCAGCCGTGCTGCGCCGCGGCCTCGACCATCGCGTACTCACCCGACACCTGATAAGCGGCAACGGGAATGTCGACGGACGCCGCGGTGTCGGCCAGCACGTCGAGGTAGCTCATGGCCGGCTTGACCATGATCAGGTCGGCGCCCTCGGCGACGTCCAGCGCCACCTCGCGAGCCCCCTCGCGGCGGTTGGCCGGGTCCTGCTGGTAGGTGCGCCGGTCACCGATCAGCGCCGAGTCGACGGCCTCCCGGAACGGCCCGTAGAACGCCGAGGCGTACTTGGCGGCGTAGGCGAAGATGCCGGTGTCGATGTCGCCGGCGCCGTCCAACGCCGCACGGATCACCCCGACCTGGCCGTCCATCATCCCGGAGGTACCGAGCAGGTCCGCACCCGCCGCCGCCTGGGCGAGGGCCATGTCGGCGTAGCGGACGAGGGTGGCGTCGTTGTCCACGGCGCCGCGCTCGTCCAGCACGCCGCAGTGGCCGTGGTCGGTGAATTCGTCCAGGCACAAGTCGGCCATCAGCACGGTCGCGTCACCGACCTCAGCGTGAAGGTCGGCCAGCGCGAGGTTGAGGATCCCGGCCGGGTCGGTCGCCGCGGAGCCGACGGCGTCCCGCTCGGCAGGGATTCCGAAGATCATCAGCCCACCGACGCCCGATGAGACCGCCTCCACCGCAGCAGCCTTCAACGAATCACGGGTGTGTTGCAGAACGCCCGGCATCGAGCCCAGCGGAACCGGCTCGGTCAGCGACTCCTTGACGAACATCGGCAGCACCAGATCGGCCGGGTGCAGGCGGGTCTCGGCGACCAGGCGGCGCAGGGCCGGTGTCCGGCGCAGTCGCCGGGGTCGGCCGGCCGGGAACGTTGCAGCGGGGTGGTGCGGAAAGGGCGGCATGGATCACGACTTCCTAACTTGATCGGGTGGCGACGTCGACGAGACCGGCGACGAGCGCGGCATCGGTGGGATCCGTTGCGATAAAGGAAGTCTGCAAGCCGGCGTCGGCCAGGGCGGTGGCGGTGGACGCGCCGATGGCACCGAGCACCGTGCCCGGGGAGACCGGTATCCCGGCCAGCGCCCGGACCGTGCTCGGCGAGGTGAACAGGACCGCCTGATACGCCCCCGACGCCAGGTCGGCGGCCACCGCACCGGGCGGCGGAGTGGTCACCGTCCGGTAGGCGGTGACGGCGGAGACCGCATAACCCTTGTCGACCAACGAGTCCCGTAACACCCGGCCGGCGATCTCGGACTGTGGCAGCAGCACCGATTCGCCCGGCCGAGCGGCCGGCCAGACCCCGGCCAGCGCCGCGGCCGACCCACCACCGACCGGTACGAGGTCCACCGGGCTGCCCACCGCTCGTAGGGCCGTCGCTGTCGCCGGCCCGACCGCGGCAACGCGAACGTCGGCCGGGACGGCGGGGGAGAGGTCGAGTTCGCGGGCCCGGTCGAACACCGCGTCGACGGCATTGACAGAGGTGAACCCGACCCAGTCGTAATCGCCGCCGGCCAGACCCAGCACCGCCAGGTCCAGCGAACCCCCGTCGAGGGGCGGCTCGACCGAGATCAACGGGACAGCCTGCGGCACAGCGCCTTGCGCCTCCAGCAGGGTGACGAGCGAAGAGGTACGCCCCGGCGGGCGTGGAACCAGGACCCGCCAACCGTTCAGCGCGGTCATCGGGCAGCGGCCAGCAGGCCCGCTGCTCCGCGCCCGATCAACTCGGCGGCCAGCTCCCGGCCGAGCGCAGCGGCGCCGTCCACGCTGCCGACGGCGGTGCCCCGCACCTCCGCGCTCCCGTCAACCGCGATCACCGAGCCGGTGAGGGTCACCGCACGGCCGGCGACGGTGGCGTAGGCGCCGACCGGCGCCGTGCACCCGGCTTCCAGCGCGCTGAGCAGGCTCCGTTCCGCGGTCACCGCCGCTCGGGTCGCGGCGTCATCGACTTCGTGCAGCGCGTCGGCGTACCAGGAGTCGACCACGTCGCCCGCTCGGGTCTCGACAGCAAGTGCCCCCTGGGCGGGTGCCGGCAGCATGACCTCCGGCGACAGGAACTGGGTGACGGTGTCGCTCCGACCGAGGCGGGCCAGCCCAGCGGCGGCCAGCACCACGGCGTCCAGCGATCCGGTGGCCACCAGGTTCAACCGGGTGTCGACGTTGCCGCGGATCGGCCGGACGGCGAGGTCGGGCCGGACCCGCCGAAGTTGCGCAGCGCGACGGGGTGACCCGGTACCCACGCTCGCCCCGCGGGGCAGCGTGTCCAGGGTGAGCCCGTCGCGGGCGCACAGCGCGTCGGCCGGGTCCTCCCGGATGGGCACCGCTCCGAGCGCGATACCCGGAAACGCCGCTGTGGGAAGGTCTTTGAGGGAGTGCACGATGACGTCGACGTCGCCGGCGAGCAGGCGGGACCGCACCTCGAGGACGAACACCCCGGTCCCGCCGATCAGCGCGAGCGGCCCCTGGTTCACATCACCCACGGTGCGGATGCGCTGCAGGTCCGCCGTGCCACCGGCGAGCCCGGCGATCTGGTCGCCGATCGTTCCGGATTGCGCGAGCGCCAGCGCGCTGCCCCGCGTGCCGATCCGCAGTCGCCGGCCCACCGAGCTAGTGGTCACCGGGATGCCGGATGCCGGAGGCGACGAGCAACGCGGGGTCGACGTCGGTGCCCTGCCAATCCAGCGCCGAGTCCTGGCCGGCCGTCGTCGGCTTGACACCGCGCTGGTTGCTGCAGCAGCCGACGGCGCAGAAGTTCGGCCGCGGCGGCAGCCCGGTCGGCGAGATGCGTTGCGGCGCAACTACATCCGATTGAAGCCGTTCGACCAGCAGATCCACCAGGGCGGAGACGAACCGGGCGTCGGTGCCAGGGGTGGCGACCCGACGGAACCACAGGCCGCACTCGCCCGCGGTCTCCAGCGCCTCGTTGTCCAGGTCCCAGACGACTTCCACGTGGTCGGACACGAAACCGACCGGCACGACGATGACGCCCTTGCGGCCGGCCTCAGCCAGATCCCGGATGACGTCGTTGATGTCCGGGTCCAGCCACGGCATGGACGGCGGGCCCGAGCGCGACTGATAGGCCAGCTGCCAGGAGATCGCACCGGCCGGCTCGGGCGCCGAGGCGGCGACCTGGCCGATCACCGATTGGCACACGGCGAGATGCTGGTCGACGTACGCGCCGTTGAAGTCGTGGTCGCCCAGCGTCGCCGAGCCGGAGGTGGCGGCCATGCCGCTGGGAATCGAGTGCGTGGTGAAGACGATCTCGACGTCGGTCGTCGCCAAGCCGGCTGCCAGAGCTTCCTGCAGAGCAGCCGCCGTGCCGTCGACGAACGGCGCGATGAACCCGGCCTGGTCGTAGTAGGGGCGGACCTTGTCGATCCGGACGGTGCCCACCAGACCGGTGGAGCCCAGGGCGAGGCCGAAGTCCTCCCGGTACTGCCGGCAGGACGAGTAGGACGAGTACGCCGACGTGGCGAGCCCCAGCAGTCGCAGCTGGCCGGCGGAGGCCGCCTCGGTGATGACATCGGCCAGGAACGGCGTCCAGTTGCGGTTGCCCCACAGCACGGGCACGTCGACCCCGCGGGCGGTCAGCTCCGCTTCCAGAGCCGCCCGGAGCCGGCGGTTCTGCTCGTTGATCGGCGAGCTGCCACCCAATGCCTGGTAGTGGTGCGACACCTCGATCAGGCGTTCGTCGGGGATACCCCGACCGCGGGTCACGTTGCGCAGGAACGGCATCACGTCGTCGGGGCCCTCGGGACCGCCGAAGCCGGCCAGCAGCACGGCGTCGTAACCGGGCTCGATGGCCGTGCGAGCCGAAACCGGTGCGCCGGCAGAATTGTCCACCGCAGGCACGGTCAACGGAGCACCTCGACGACCCCGGCCTCGTCGATGCGGTGGCCTGAGAAGAAAGGAACCTCTTCGCGCACATGCATTCTCGCGCCGGAGGCACGCAGATGGCGCATCAAGTCGACGGTGTCGTGCAGCTCGTCGGCCTCGAGAGCGAGGAGCCACTCGTAGTCGCCGAGAGCGAAGGCGGCCACCGTGTTCGACAGCACCTGGTCGTACTCGCGGCCCATCATGCCGTGCTCCACCAGCATTCCGCGGCGCTCCTGGTCGGGCAGCAGGTACCACTCGTACGACCGGACGAACGGGTAGACCGTCGCCCAGCG
Organism: uncultured Nakamurella sp.; assembly: GCA_964242105.1. Lineage (GTDB taxonomy): Bacteria > Actinomycetota > Actinomycetes > Mycobacteriales > Nakamurellaceae > Nakamurella. The sequence continues at coordinate 21,915 of CAXTBG010000050.1, forward strand.
CTTGGGTGCCATACCGGCCAGAAAGGCCGGGACGTGACCCTTGTTGAACTCCGCGGGCCGGTGCAGGCCCATCGCCGACCACGTCGGACGCAGACTCCGGCCGACGGTCGTCCGGCGCAGCGCGCGGGCGGCTGCCTGCAGCGCCTCCGCCGTGGGGGCGTGCCACCACACCATGATGTCCGCGTCGGACCGCAGCGCCGAGACGTCGTAGAAGCCGCGAACCAGCACGTCCTGATCGGCGAGCCCGGCCACGAGTTCGGTCAGCTCGGCGGTGGCCTTGTCGTCCGGCGCGTCCAGCTCGCCGGCCCGGACGTACACCGCGTAGGCGGTGTAGCGGATGCCGTCGTTGATCTCCCGCGCGCTGGGCTTCATGCGGGCTACCGGACCGGTGGCGGGCGGGCCTGGCGCGGCGGGAACGTCGTCGTTGCTCATACCATTCATCTTCCTCCCGCCCGGCGGCGACTTCCGCTCGCGAGGATGTGTCCTAGCCGACGTCGGACGCCGTGCGATGCCCGGCGGCCGGCCGGGTACCGATGCGGAGAGCGGCCGCTACCCTCCGGGCGTCGGCGACCACGGCGGCGAGACCGGTGCCGGCGACCAGTGACCCGGTCAGGTGCAGCCCGGCTGTCCGGACCACCTCGGAGCGAACGGCGTCCATCGCCGCCCGGTGGCCGGCCTGCGGCCTGGGCAGCGCGGACGTCCACCGGACGACGTCGGAGCCCACCACGGCGCCGGCCGTCAACGGCACGCCGGTCAGCGTCGCGGAGTCGGCGACGGCCAGGTCGACCAGCCCGGCAGGCAGCGGCTGGCCGCCGCGGCCGTAGCTCAACCGGAGGACGTGTCGACCGGGACCGGTGCGCCGCGCCAGCCAGTCCCACTTGGCGGTGGCATGGGTCAGCGCCTTGGCGGTGACGCCGGTCGCGTGACTGGACACCAGGATGCCGGTGCCGCGCGGATGGGCATCAAGGCCCGGGTGGTCCACCACCAGGGTGACCAGCACGACGTCACTGGTATCAGTCGAGGCGGCCGGCACGGCGATGCCCACCCCGGCCAGCAGGGCGGCCGCGGCCGGTCCGGGGACGGCCAGTACAACGTCGGCGGCGGCCACTGCACCGGCGCCGGTCGCCAGCTCCCAGCCGTCCGTCGTGCGTCGCATCCGCTCCACCGGGACCCCGGTGGAGACCGTGCCGCCCAGCGACTCGATCCCGCGCACCAGCGCCTGGACCATGCCGTACATGCCACCGGCCAGCCCGCCCACCGCAGAACCCGGACGAGCCGCGGACGACCGCAGCGCCGTCACCGCGCCGGCCAGCGACCCGTTGTCCCGCAACGCCTGTCGAAGCCGCGGCTGCACCGCGTCGACGTCCAGTTCGTCGGGGTCGGTGGAATACACCCCACCGGCGACCGGCTCGACCAGCCGGGTCACCACCGCCCGGCCCATCCGGGCGCCGACCAGACCGCCGAGGGTGCCGGCGTCCGAGCCGACACCGGCCGGCAGCACCCGGTCCAGCAGCGCCCGGGCCGACCCGGCGCCACCCAGCACCCGGCGGACGTCGGCAGCCAACGGCCGGGACGGGATCCCCAGCAGGGTCGCCTGCGGCAGCGGGGCGGTGCCGGCGGCGTGCCGCACCCAGGCACCGACCGGGTTCGGCAGCACCAGGTCCGCCGCGAGCCCCAGGTCGGTGAGCAGGTCGGTCACCGCGGGCGTGGCGGTGGCGTAGGACTCGGCGCCGGCGTCCAGGGCAACGCCGGCGACCGTGTGCCGGGCGACGGTGCCACCCACCGCCGGCCCCGCTTCCAGGACGAGAACCGGGCGGCCGGCGCGGGCCAGTTCCCAGGCAACGACCAGCCCGGCCACCCCGCCGCCCACGACGACGACCCGTGCGGCCGCCGACGGCACGCCCGCCGGAAGGCTCACGGCTGTTCGTGGATGAACGCGACCAGCCGCGTCAGCACCTCCGGGTCGGTGTCCGGCGGGACGCCGTGGCCCAGGTTCACCACGTGCCCAGGCGCGCAGGAACCGGCCCGCAGCACCTCCAGGGTCGCGGCGTGCAGCGGACCGTCACCGGCGAACAGCAGCGCCGGATCGATGTTGCCCTGCAACGGAGTGGTGCCCCCCAGGCGGGTGTTCGCCACGTCCAGTGGCACCCGGTGGTCGACGCCCATCACGTCGGCGCCGGTGTCCCGCATCGCCGCCAGCAACTCACCCGTGTTGACGCCGAAGTGCACCTTGGGCACCGGCAGATCGGCCACCGCACCGAACACCGCCGCCGAGTGCGGGGCGACGAAGCGCTGGTAGTCGGTGAGTGACAGTCCACCGGCCCACGAGTCGAAGAGTTGCACGGCCGACGCGCCGGCGAGCACCTGGGCGCGCAGGAACGCACCGGTGACCCGGGCCACCCAGCCGGCCAGCGCGTGCCAGGTCTGCGGATCGGAGTGCATCAACGCCTTGGTGCGCAGGTGTTCCCGGCTCGGGCCGCCCTCCACCAGGTAGGACGCCAAGGTGAACGGGGCGCCGGCGAAACCGATCAGCGGCGTCGACCCCAGCGCCTCGACGCAGTTCGCCGCCGCCTTCTGGATCGGGGCCAGGGCAGACGGGTTCAGTTCGGGCAGTGCGGCCACATCCGCGGGGGTGCGGACGGGCGATTCCATCACCGGCCCGGTCCCCGGCACGATCTCCACACCGATGCCGGCGAGCTTGAGCGGCACCACGATGTCGCTGAACAGGATGGCCGCGTCGACGCCGTGCCGGCGCACCGGCTGCAGGGTGATCTCCGCGGCCAGATCGGGCGTCAGGCAGGCTTCCAGCATGCCGGTGCCCCGGCGGACCTCCAGGTACTCCGGCAGCGACCGGCCGGCCTGCCGCATGAACCACACCGGATGCCCGACGGTCGGCGCTCCCCGATAGGCGGTGACCAGGCGGGCCGTCGTCGTCCGGCCGTCGCGGAGCGGGTGGTGCGCCGACAGCACCGGGTCGGCCGACAGTGCCGGGTCGGCGGGGGCGGTGGAGGCAGTGCCGGATGCATGCGTCGTCATGATGCTGCCATCGTCCCACCTGCCGTCGCGGGCCACGGGCCCATCGGCAACCGGTTAGGACACCCTTGGTGAGACGGCTCTCAGCCGAATCCTCGCCAGGGGTGTTTCGCCACCGAAAGTGCACGTCAGATCCGTTTTCTTGCGGCATTCCGAGGCCCTCCGAGGTGGGGCTGGGGAAGGGTCGCCTACCCCCGTCTTGCCTGGTCACGGCGGTACCATGGAGAAATGCTCATGGTTCTCGGTGCCAGTCACCACGACCTCGAGCTCACCCAACTCGAACGGCTTTCCGCGAGCACCGGCCTGTTGACTGCGGCCCTGTACGACTTGCGGGCGCGCCCCGACAGCCCCATTTCCGGTGCCGTCGCCCTCGCCACCTGCAACCGGCTCGAGATCTACCTGGACGCCGAACGCTTCCACGACGCCATCGACGCCGTCACCGAACGACTTGCCGAGCTGGCCGACATGCAGCCGGCGGTCGCTGCGGGTTTGCTCAAGGTCCGCGTCGGCGCGCCGGTCGCGGCCCACCTGTTCACCGTCGCCGCCGGCCTGGACTCGATGGTGGTCGGTGAGGCGGAGATCTCCGGCCAGGTGTCCCGCGCGCTGACGGCCGCGCACGCCGCCGGTATCACCACCCCCGTCCTGCACTCGCTGTTCCAGTCCGCGGCCCGAACGGCCAAGCAGGTCGCGGCCGGCACCGGGCTGGGCTCCGCCGGCCGTTCGGTTGCCTCCGTGGCCATCGACATCGCGGCCGGCCTGCTCTCCGGAGGCGTGGCGGAGGAGCCCACCCGCCTGGCCAGCACCACCTGCCTGATCATCGGTACCGGCGCCTACGCACGGGTGGTCGCGGGTGCGTTGAAGGGTCGGGGATGCACCCGGCTGCAGGTGTTCTCGCCGAGTGGCCGCGCGGAGTCGTTCGCGGCCACGCATTCCGCCGAGGTGGTGGCTGCCGAGCAGTTCGCCGACGCAGTCGGCAAGGCCGATCTGGTGGTCGCGTGCAGCGGAACCACCGGCGGTGTGCTCGATGTCCGTACCGTGACGGCGGCGTTGGCCGGCCGTTCGCAGGTGCTGCCGGTCGTCGACCTCGCCCTCCGGCCGGACGTCTCGGCCGGTGTGCGCGCCCTCCCCGGCGTCCAGGTCATCGATCTGTACACCGTCGCCGACGGCGCGGCGCCGGAGCACCGGGAGGCGATCGTCGCCGCGCAGGACGTGGTGATCGCGGCCGTCGCGAAATTCGAGGACGACCAGGCGATCCGCACCCTCGACCCGGCTGTTGTCGCGCTCCGCCAACACGTCTCGCTCGCGGTGGAGAAGGAAATGACGCGCCTGCGGGCGAAGTACGACGACGACGTCGCGGCCGAGGTCGAACTGGCGATGCACCGCGTCACCCAGTCGTTGCTGCACACCCCGACGCTGCGCGCCCGGGAATTGGCCCGCACCGGGAACGGCGCCGGTTACCTCCAGGCGCTGCACACGCTGTTCGGCATCGAACTCCCGAAGAGCTAATACCCGCCGTCCGCCCGACGGAGGACGGCGGGCGACGGGGTCCGTCAGGCCAGCCCGGTGGCGTCGAACGCGGCGAGCGTCGGCGGGATCGTCGCGCTCGGGCCGACGACATGCGCGATCGCGTCCAGCGTCTTGAGGCCGTCGCCGGTGTTGAAGATCACCGTCTCCGCGTTCGGGTCGAGAAGCCCTGCAGCCAGCAGCTTTCGGAGCACGGCAACGGTGACACCGCCGGCTGTCTCGGCGAAGATGCCCTCGGTGCGGGCGAGCAGCTGAATGCCTTCGATCACCTCGGCGTCCGACACGTCCTCCACCGCACCGCCCGTCCGGCCGACGACGTCCAGCACATACGGGCCGTCCGCCGGGTTGCCGATGGCCAGGGACTTCGCGATGGTGTCCGGCCGCACCGGCTGGACGAAGTCGCGGCCGGCCTTGAAGGCGGCCGAGACGGGGGAGCAGCCGGTGGCCTGGGCGCCGAACACCTTGTACGGCGCATCGTCGACCAGTCCGAGCGAGATCAACTCGCTGAAGCCCTTGTCGATCTTCACCAGTTGCGCACCGGAGGCGATCGGGATGACGACCTGCTCGGGCAGCCGCCAGCCCAACTGCTCGGCGACTTCGTAGCCCAGCGTCTTGGACCCCTCGGCGTAGTACGGACGCACGTTGACGTTGACGAACGCCCAGTCCTCCTGCTCGCCGGCGATCTCGCCGGCCAGCCGGTTGATGTCGTCGTAGTTGCCCTCGACCGCGATCAGCGTGCCACCGTACGCGGCGGTGGTCAGGATCTTCTGCTGCTCGAGGTTCGACGGCACCAGCACCACGGAGCGGATGCCGGCCCGGGCGGCGGCGGCCGCCACCGCGTTGGCGAGGTTGCCGGTGGACGGGCAGGCCAGCACGGTGAAGCCCAGTTCGCGGGCCGCCGCCAGCGCGACGGCCACCACGCGATCCTTGAACGAATGCGTCGGATTACCCGAGTCGTCCTTCACCCATAGCGATTTCATGCCGAGCTCGCGCGCCAGGTTGTCGGCGCGGACGAGCTTGGTGCCGCCGGGGTTGATGTTCGGGGTGTCCGCGATTCCCGCCGGCACCGGCAGCAACGGTGCATAGCGCCAGATGTTCTGCGGGCCGGCTTCGATCTGTTCGCGCAGCGCCTCGCCGGAGGTGGTGAACTCGTAGGCCACCTCGAGCGGGCCGAAGCACTCGGTGCAGGCGTAGAACGGTCCGAGCTGGACGCGGTTCCCGCATTCGCGGCAGGACAGTGCGACCGCCGGACCGAGGTCGACGGTGCTCGAGGCGGGAATGGATAGGCTGACAGTGCTGGTCATGACGAGGCCTTTCGTCTCATCTTTCCCGCCGGAGCGGGACGGACGGGGCACCTGCTGATGACCGGCCCCGCAGCATCGGCGAGGCAGACTGCCTCTAGCGCGAGAAAGAAGTCATCATCAGTGGTTGCCGGGGCTTCATCGGGCCGTATCCCTCTGCCCCTCTGGATGAGGTGTGCGATTCAGTTGTCCGGCCAGGATACCGCACTCTCGGCGGCCTCTTTGTTGCACCGCCGGTGCTGCCGGGCTGGATGCGGGTCGGGTCAGCCCGCGACCGTCACCTTGCTGATGGTGACCGGCGCGGCAGGCACCCCGTCGACGCCGCCACCGCGCACACCGGCCGCCGCAATCGTGGTGAGCACGCTCAGCCCGCCGGTGATGTGCCCGAACACCGTGTAGTTCGGAGGAAGCTCCGAATCGGCGTACACCAGGAAGAACTGCGAGCCGTTGGTGTCGGGACCGGCATTGGCCATGGCCACGGTGCCGGCCGTATAGGTCATCGACGGGTCGGTCTCGTCGGCGAAGCTGTAGCCGGGTCCGCCGCTGCCGGTGCCGGACGGATCGCCGCACTGCAGCACCCGCAGCGCATCGGCGGTGGTCAGCCGGTGACAGGCGGTCCCGTCGAAGTATCCGGCGGTGGCCAGGTGGACGAAGCTGCCGACGGTGCACGGCGTGGCGGCCCGGTCGAGTTCGATGGTGATGGTCCCACCGGTCAGTGCCATGGTCGCCGTGACGGAGCCGGTGGCGGGTTCAGAGGTGGCCGGCGGAGTCACCGGCTTCGCAGCCTGCCCGTCGGGCGGGTAGGAGCAGTTCGCGCTGCCGGGCGCGCTCTGGCCGGATTCTCCGGTGGCTACGGCGGAGGTCGCCGAGCCGTCAGCGGAACTTGACGGGGCGCTGGAGGGAATGGAGGCGCTACTCGCTGGAACGTCCGCGCTACTCGACGTCGTGGTGGCGGTGCCTGCGGCGGCGCTGCTCGACGGAACGGCAGTGCTGCTCGACGCGCCAGCGGTGGTGCTCGCGCCAGCGGTGCTGCTCGACGCGCCAGCGGTCGTGCTCGAGGTGACGGCGGCGGTGGTCGGGGATGCGATCACGGCGTCATCACCGGCGCTGGACGCGCAGGAGGTCACCACCAGCAGGCAGATCGACAGTGCCAGCAAGCGGATCGAACGCATGGAGCCCCTTCCGGGTCGGCTGCCGGGTCGCCGGCGTCCCGCCAGCCTATCGACGGCCAGTCGTGCTCGGATTGGGATGTCGGCCGGTCCTGCAAGGATGGTCGGGTGGCTCCTCCCCGGTCGTCAGCGCCCGCGCCGAATGCGCTCGTCCTGGTGCTGGGGGAGGAGGAGCTGCTCGTCGAACGGGCCATCGCCGGTGCCGTGCGGGCCGCGCGCAAGCTCGACCCGGACGTGGAACGGCGGGAGTCCTCCGCTGCCGGACTGAGTCCGATGGAATTCGCCGATCTGGTGGCGCCCAGCCTGTTCGCCGAGCCGAGGGTGGTGATCCTCCGGCAGGCCCACGAGTCGTCAAAGGAAGTCGCGTCGGCCGTCGCCGAGTACGCGGGGAACCCGGTGGACGGCGTCATGCTGGTGGTCCAGCACAGCGGCGCGGCGCGCAACAAGGCCCTCGCCGACGGCCTGCGCAAGGCCGGTGCCACGGTGATGACCTGCAACAAGCTCACCAGGCCGGCCGAGCGGATCGAATTCGTCCGGCACGAGATTCGCTCCGCCCGTGGGACGACGACACCCGAGGCGGTTGCCGCGCTGGTGGATGCGGTCGGCTCGGACCTGCGGGAGCTGGCCGCGGCCGCGAGCCAACTGGTGGCCGACACCGGCGGCCTGGTCGACGAGAGCGCAGTGCGCCGGTACCACCACGGCAAGGCCGAGACGAGCGGGTTCACCATCGCCGACCTCGCGATGGTCGGTGACGTCCCGGCGTCGCTGGAGGCGCTGCGCTGGGCGACCGGTGTCGGCTACCCGATGGTGCTGGTGGCCGATGCGCTGGCCGACGGCGTGCGGACGGTGGCCAAGGTGCATGGCGCCCGTCCCGGTAACAGCTATTCGCTGGCGTCCGAGCTGGGCATGCCGGCGTGGAAGATCGACAAGGCCCGCACGGTGTCGCGCCAGTGGGCCGAGGTAGGACTGTCGCAGGCGATGGCGGTCGTCGCCTCCCTCAACGCGGACGTGAAGGGTCAGGCGGTCGACGCGGACTACGCCGTGGAGAAGGCAATCCTCGACCTGGCCACTGCGCGGCGCCTCAGGTGAGACGCGTTGCCGGCGCCTCGCCGCGCGTAGGTCGATCCGCGTGCGGTCGGAGACGCCAAAAAGGCGGTGCCGAACGGCACCGCCCTGTCCCGCGGAGGCTCTAGAGTGCGTTGACCTGCTGAGCCAACGCCGACTTGCGGTTGGCTGCCTGGTTCGCGTGGATGACGCCCTTCGACGCGGCCTTGTCCAGGCTGCGGGTCGCGGCGGCCAGCTCGGTCAGCGCGGTGGCCTTGTCGCCGGAGGCGGCTGCCGCACGGACGCGACGGATCGACGTCTTGAGCGCGGACTTGACGGACTTGTTGCGCAGGCGAGCCTGCTCGTTGGTGCGGATGCGCTTGATCTGCGACTTGATGTTGGCCACGCCTGATTGCCTTCGTTTCGTCTCTAGGAGGTGTGCATCCCATTGGGGGTGCGTACCGCTGGTGCGACCGAGGGGACGCACACGAAGGTCTAGATTAGCAGTCCGGGTCGGTCCCGCCGAATCGTCCGCACCGGTGGTGCTCGGTCGCCATGGTGTGCTCAGCAGGTGAGCGCGGTCGTCGGCGGCCGTCCGTCGGTGTTCAGCGCGGCGACCGTCCATCCGATGACCCCGCGCACCGCCGGCAGGTGGACGTGATCGGTGACCAGCGCGGGGCAGACGTCCTCCACCACGACCGACCTAACCCGGTCCGCCGGGCCGGCCGGCACCTGGGAACTCACCGGGGTCACCACGTCATCCGCCCTGGTGGAGATCTCTGCGTAACGGACCGTCCCGTCCAGGTCGCCACCCGCGGCCAGGCGCCGCAGCAGCGGAGAGCCGGCCACCTGGTCGGCGCACGCCGGGCACAGCGCTGCGGGCGCCGACGACGCGATGCGGGACGTCGTGCCGTTCCACGACGGGGCGATCAGCACGGCTGTCGCGACTTTGTTCGCCAGACCGTTGAGCCGGAGCGCCGTGCGGAGCACCAACCCGCCCTGCGAATAGGCGATGACATCCACCGTTTCCGCGCTGGTGGACGCCAGCACGGTCGAGACCAGGTCGGCGGCCTGGCCGGCTGAGAACGTCACCGCCGCGATGCCGCCGTTGCCGTAGTCGACGCCGTAGACGCAGCGGCCGGCGGCCCGCAGCGCCGGGACCATCGCGGAGAAGTTGGACCGGACCGTCGAGAACGATCCGTGCAGCAGTACCACCGGACGCTCCGCCGACCGGCAGCCCGGCACGTTCACCCCGGCCAGGTCGACGGGCGGGAACACGGGAGCCACCATGGTGGTGCGAGGATTCACCGGCGTACTGCTCGGCGGGCTGACAGCGGTCGGCGAGGTGTCGGTTACGGCGGTGGCGGTGGGCGTGCTCAGTTCGGTCTCGAGGGGTGCGATCTGTTCGGATGTAGTGGTCGTGGGCGAAGACGTCGGAGATCCGGTGGCGCTGAACGACGACGCAGGAGCGATGGTCTCGACCGGCAGGGTGATCGATTGCGCCGTCGATTCAGTGGTCGACTCGGTGTTCGACGGCAGGGCGACCGATGAGGGCAGCGCGGTCTGGGAGGAGGTCGCCGCCGGTTCCGCAGTGCCTGCCGTCGAGGTGCAACCCGTGCCCTCCACGGCCAGCAGGATCAAGCCGGCCATCAGCCGCTGCCACCGTCGCCCCCGCATGACGACAACGGTAAGCGCGGATGCCGGTAGACCTCTCCGATCAGCGCGGATTGCGTCCCCGCGCGATGCACCGCACAGGAATGATGAGCGCATGACGAGACGCCGCCCGCCGCTCCGCACCGGCTTCCTCATCGCCCTGCTCGGCGGGTCGGGCGTCCTGCACTTCGTTCGTCCGGCGCCGTTCGTGGCGATGGTGCCTCGCCAGTTGCCCTGGCCGCGGGAGCTGGTCTACCTCAGCGGCGCTGTCGAACTGCTCGGCGCCGGCCTGATGGCTGCGCCGCGCACTCGGAAGATCGGTGGGTACGTCAGCGCGGCACTGCTGGTCGGCGTCTTCCCGGCCAACGTCTCGATGGCGCTGGGCTCGCGCACGCGCACGCCGCTCTACCGCGTGATCACCTGGGTGCGGCTACCCCTGCAGGCACCGCTGGTGAAGTGGGCGTGGGACGCCGGCCGGTAGACCTTGCAGCGGACGCAAGTCAGTACCGTCAGGCACTGTCAGCACTTGAAGACAGGGCGTCTTGACGCGCACATCGACGGCACATGCGCATCCTGAAGCACATCCGGGCGGTGCTATCGTCTGCGGGCGCGGCCGACCCGCCTTTGGCCGAGGTCAATTCCTCCCCGAGTCGCTGATGGAGTCTGCCGGTGTCGTCCAACCCGCATTCTGTCGTGGTGATCCTCGCGTCGGCCGGCCGCGCCGAGCTACTGGCGGACGTCATCCGAGACCTCTCCAGTCAGACGATCGACTTCACCCTGGTGATCTCGGTGCCCAACGACGAAAGTCTGCCGCCCGCTGACCTGCTGGCCGACGCTGTGGTGGTCAAATCCAGCGGACTGGCAGCCCAACGCAACGCCGGGCTGGATGCGGTGCCGGGCGCCGAGTTCGTCTTCTTCTTCGACGACGACGCAGTGGTGCGGTCCGACTACCTGGAACGCGGAGTGGCCTTCTTCCGCGAGCATCCCGAGTTCAATGGCATCACAGGCCGCGTGCTGCTCGATGGCGCCACCGGTTCGGAGATCGAGCGGGACGCGGCCGAAAGGGCAATTACCCAGTCCCTCACCGAGCCCATCGGGCATCAGTTCCGGGTCAGTTCGGAATTGTATGGTTGCAATTTCGGTTTCCGTCCCTCGGCCGCCGGCGGAGAACGCTTCGACTCAAGGCTTCCGCTCTATTCGTGGCTCGAAGACCACGACTTCGCCCGCCGTTTGATGCGTCACGGTTCGCTGGCGAAGGTGGAGGACTGCGTGATCGTGCACCTCGGAACCAAGTCGGGCGGCCGAACGGCCCATGCGCGGCTTGGCTATTCGCAGATGATGAATCCGGCCTACTTGTATCGCTCGGGTAGCTTCCCGCTCCGGCTTGCCGTACACGAAACCATCTACCGGGTGGGGAAGAACGTTGTCCGGGCTGCGTGGGGTCCGGAGCGAGCGTGGCGGCGCGAGCGGTTGCGCGGAAACCTTCTTGCCGCCGGCGACATCATCAGGGGCCGGCTGACGCCGGAACGGATACTGCAGATTCCGGTGTCCAGCTGACGGTCCAAGCCATGGTGGTCGGCCCGGTCGACTGCGCCGCCACCATCGAGCAGTAGCGGAAAAATCTCCGGATGTGAGCGCTTCCCCAAGTAGTGGTCACTCCCAGCCAAGGACCAGACGCTGTCGCACGCTGCGGTGGTGGAGCCGCAGTGAAGCCACTGTTTGGCATAGTGCCGCAAGGACATCGGCGGAGTTCTCTACCGACAGTTACCTTTCGGTCGACTCTGGTTCACTCGGTCGATCGATGACGGAGAGAAAGCGAGCGACTACGCTCAGTCAAAAGACGCGTGCGGGGATGACAGTCGTTGGACGGTCTTCGCTTTCCTGATTCGAGCGCGCCTCAGCGACGGCGAGGACTCTTTGCGCTCATTTCGGATTGCTCGGGCGACAGCTGTCGCCCTCCTCCTCAGCGCCACCTCGTTGTCGATGACTCCGGCACGAGCATCAACAGTGACCGCTGCCGCCCCGCCCGGCCTGATGAGCGGCGCTGTATCGGCCGCTTCGAGCGCGCTGCCCACCACGACGACGACGTTGCCGTCTGCCGCGGTCCCAAGCGTCTCCTCCGCCGCCAATTCCAACGGCGCGAGGGCACTGAGCGACGGTGCACTCGCACAGGGGGCGACAGCGAGCGCCTGGGCTGCGCAACCCGGAGATGCGAGTCCCTGGGCGCAACTGACCCTGCCGTCCACTCACGTCGTAGCGAGCGTCCAGGTCTTCGGCCCGGCAACCAATTGGGTCAACCCGACTGCGCCGGCGACTGCGGCGATGTGGGGGAACCTTTCTTTCAGTGATGGGAGCACTGTCGTCGTGAGCGGCATCGCCGGCGGCGGGGGCGCCGCGACGACGGTGGCTTTCGCTCCGCGCCCAGTCACCTGGGTGCGGTTGACACTGTTCAAGACGGACCCTCAGGTGGTGTTCGGCCTGCGCGAATTCGCGGTCTACGACGCGGGAGTGACGCCGCCACGGTGGCCCTGGAACACCGCGCGGTCATATACCGCCCCGTCCATTGCCGCTGGCACCTGTGCTACCGACACTTCGCCAGTCGGCTCGAGCGCCGATGGTTCGCCTGCGCTGGTCTGTCCTCGACCGGGCGCAGCCGTCAAGGGCACAACCGCGATTGTCGTATCAGCGCCACCTGGAACAAGGCTGACGGCCAGTGCGTGGCAGTCGGCCGGGGCCGCCGTCGCACCCATCGCTTCGGCGGTCGCCGACAGCAACGGGCGGGCGCTGTTCTCCATCGATGCCGACCGCCTGACCCAGGGCCCGACAGCCGTTCGCTTTACGACGAGCTCGACGACGGACCGCCCGCTGTACGTACAGCTGAACAACCTTGGCGGTCAGCTCAGGATCAATGGGGACACGGCGCCAGCCGGCATGACGTTGCAGTGGAACGACGACTTCAGAAAGCCGATTTCGGTCAGCCGCAGTGGGGCCGGCGCAGATTATGCCGCTACCAAGCCGTCCTATACCGGCGGTGGGGATTTCGGCGACGCCATCTTCGCGGACCCAGCGTGGGGCTTGAACACCATTGCTGACCAGGACGGCAACTCGCTGCGAATCCGGCTTCAGCCGGCCGGCACGATGGCAGATCCGAATAGCTGGAACCGCACCCATGTGGCGGGCATCATCTCCTCGGCGAAGCTGGGCGGGAGTGGATTCTCCGCGCAGCACGGATACTTCGAGGCACGCATGCTGGCCCCGGCCGGTTACGGATCCTGGCCTGCCTTCTGGCTGCTCAACAGCGAAAACACCACCAGCCGGGTCACCGCAGCGGCCGAAATCGACACGGTTGAGTTGTACGGGCAGTTCCCACTCGGAAGTTGCCACACCCTGCATGCTTGGAACGGACCGGGCGTGTCCTCCGGTAAGTGCCCGGACCCCAATGGACTTTCCGATTGGGCGCTCAGTTGGCATACCTACGCGGCGTGGGTCAAACCGGATTCTGTTGCCTATTACATCGACAACAAGCTGGTCGCCACGCTGGCCGGGCCAACCCTGACCGACGAACCGTTCTTCTTCATGATCAACGAGTCGCTCGGCGGTGGGTGGCCCACGAACTTGAGCGCCACGGGCGACATCGCGGATCTGTACGTCGACTGGGTACGCGTCTACACATGACGGTCAGCTCGGTCCGCTGCTGGCGGCGGACGGTGGAACCAGCCGTCCGCAGTCGCGGTGCCCTCCGATGCACCTAGCCTTCGACCGCCTCGGGCGCGCGAATTTCTCTCGCGTGTATCTGTAGGAGGCACAATCCGTAAACGGACAAGCCGGAAGCCCACCATTCGTTGATAGTGACGTAAACCGTTGGATAGTTTCGCCGGCGACGTCTCGTCCGCCAGGTAGCGCACTCCGTTACGCACCAGATCCTCAGCAAGTGTTTGCATCAGGCTGTACCGCGCCAGGCTCTGCTCGCGGCCGAAGCCGATGGTGCGAAAATAGCGCAGCAGGGCCCAGTCCCCAGCCACCGGGGTCACTGCAAGCGCGAGTGGGCGGTCGTTCCGCCGAGTAGGCCACGAGCCAGAAGCGGTAGCGCAAACAGTCTGCGTTGAAGGCGAGTGTGTCCCGGTAAGCCGGATTCGGGTTCACTCGCTCCCACTGGTCGGCAGCGCCGATCAGCCTTAGCTGCTCGTGCGGTTCTGAGACCCTTCGCACTGTGATGCCGGCCCGATCGGCTTTGCGTACCATCCGCCTCACCGTCTGCTTGCCCGGGCCGCGGGTGTAGCCTTCCGGGTCGTCGGGCAGGATGAGGACGGACGCATGGGGGAAATAGCGCCGTCTCGTGTGGCGCTGTGCCAGCGCCCGGTCGATGATCATTCCCTCGACGGTGCCCGAAACTGCGGTGGCTGTGAGCCGAGGTAGTCGAAGCATGTCGGCAACGGCACGTGCGCTGCGCATCGGCCGGGCCATCACAAAAGTGATCGTCCTGCCCCGCCGTGCGCTGTAGTCATGCAGGTATCGAGACAGGTCGGCCTCGCGCTGCTCCGAGGTCCTCCGAAGCGTCTCAGGTGTATGCAGCTTCATGAACCGGAATCTGGGTCCTTGTCGGGTCCACGGGTGGGTCACCGTTCGTATTGCACAACTCACAACTCACAACTCACAACTCACAACTCACAACCGCGCTCGCGCAGGTTGAGTCCTGCAGAGTGGTGTACGACCGCAGCGGACTGAGATCTGCTGGCGTG
>CAXTBG010000051.1:0-36112 GCA_964242105.1 uncultured Nakamurella sp.
GAACCTCGTCCACTCGGACGTCGCGCTTGCCGTGCCAGGTGACTGCCTTCATGTGCGTTCTCCCTCGTCTCCGACCCGGTTGGCCGCGTGCTGCTTCTCGTGTGCAGGTGCCTTACCCAGCGGCTCCGATCCTTAAAACACCGGGGCGACGTGCACCGCGCCGGAAGCGTCCGCGACGATACGGGTCCGGGTGCCGAAGGCGGGACGCCGCAGCGGCCGGTCCGCAGCGGATGCGAGCAGGGAGTGGCGACATGGCGATGGCAATAGAGGACTATGCGTTGCTGGGCGACACGCAGACCGCGGCACTGGTCGGGCGGGACGGCTCCATCGACTGGCTCTGCTTCCCCCGGTTCGACAGCGGGGCGGTGTTCGCCGCGCTGCTGGGCACGCCCGAACACGGCCGGTGGCTGCTGGCCCCGACCGGGGACGTGCTGTCCAGCACCCGGCGGTACCAGGGCGACACGCTGATCCTGGAGACCGAGTTCAGCACCGCCGACGGCGTGGCGAAGGTGATCGACTTCATGCCGCCGCGCGGCCAGGCACCCGATGTCGTCCGGATCGTCGAGGGCGTGTCCGGAGAGGTCACGATGCGGATGGAGCTGTGCCTGCGCTTCGACTACGGCCGGGTGGTGCCCTGGGTCCGGCAGGGCGGTCACGACGGGGAGGAGGGCGCGCTGGTGGCCGTCGCGGGCCCCGACTCGTGCTGGTTGCGCACCCAGGTGGACGTGTACGGGGAGAACATGACCAGCGTCGCTGACTTCGTCGTCACGCCGGGTGACCGCGTTCCGTTCGTGCTGACCTGGCGGGAGTCGAACCTGGCCGCGCCGAAGTCGGTGGATGCCGAGCGGGCGCTGGAGCAGACCCGCAACTACTGGTCGGACTGGCTCTCGGACTGCACCTACGACGGCCTCTGGCGCCCCGCCGTCGTCCGCTCGCTGATCACCCTCAAGGCGTTGACCTACGCGCCCACCGGCGGGATCGTCGCCGCGCCGACGACGTCGCTGCCGGAGCAGCTCGGTGGCGTCCGGAACTGGGACTACCGGTTCTGCTGGCTGCGCGATGCCACCATGACCCTGCAGGCGCTGATGTACGCCGGCTTCGAGGAGGAGGCCCGGGACTGGCGCAGGTGGCTGCTCCGGGCGATCGCCGGCGATCCGGACGAGGTGCAGATCATGTACGGCGTGGCGGGGGAACGACGCCTGCCGGAGTTCATCGCGGAATGGCTACCGGGTTACGACGGCAATCCCGTCCGAATCGGCAACGACGCGGTCAACCAGTTCCAGCTCGACGTCTACGGCGAGGTGATGGACGCGCTGTTCCAGGCCAGGACCACCGGGTTCGGCGCCGGAGCCAGCACCTGGGCGCTGCAGCGGTCGCTGATGCGGTCGGTGTCGCAGCGCTGGCGGGAACCCGACGAGGGCCTCTGGGAGGTGCGCGGCGGCCGCAAGCACTTCACCCACTCGAAGCTGATGGCCTGGGTGGCGGCCGACCGCGCGGTGCGCAGCGTGGAACAGTTCGGTCTGGAGGGCCCGATCGACGAGTGGCGGACCCTCCGGGACGACATCAGGGCGGAGATCCTGGACAAGGGCTACGACCCGCAGCGCAACACCTTCACCCAGTACTACGGCTCGACCGAGCTCGACGCCGCCCTGCTGATGGTGCCGCTGGTGGGCTTCCTGCCGGCCGACGACGAACGGGTGCAGGGCACGCTCGCCGCCATCGAGAGCGAGTTGCTGGTGGACGGCTTCGTGCAGCGGTACACCCAGGACCCGCAGACCACGACCGACGGACTCCCCGCCGGTGAGGGTGCGTTCCTGGCCTGCACGTTCTGGCTGGCCGACAACTACTCGCTGATGGGCCGGATCGACGACGCCACGACGGTGTTCGAGCGGCTGCTCGGCCTGTGCAACGACGTCGGGCTGCTGTCGGAGGAGTACGACCAGAAGGCCGGTCGTCTCGTCGGCAACTTCCCGCAGGCGTTCAGCCACGTGCCGCTGATCAACACGGCCAGGAACCTGTCCACCAGGGGTGGCCCGTCGCACGCCCGGGAGCAGGTCACCGAGCACGGGCGGCAGTCGGTCCGGGACCGCTGACGTTCCCTGCTTCGCCGCTGACCGGGAGGGCGCCGGATCCCGCCCGTCATACTGTCCGCCATGGCCTGGCATCTGGACGACGCGGTGGGCGGGGCACTGGAGCGCACGGTCGTCCGCCACCACCGCAAGCGGCTGGCAAGGCTCGGTCACGACGACATCCTGACGGCGCCCGCCCTGTCGAGCGGCCTGTGGGCCGGCGGACCACGGTCGCCGCGGACCGGCAACAGCATCGACGTGCTGATCGACGGGGACGACGCGCTGGCCGCGATGGCCGATGCGCTGGACGCCGCCACCTCTCACGTGCACCTGGCCGGATGGCACCTGACGCCGGAGTTCACCCTCCGGCGGGAGGTCGGCACGCCGACCCTGCAGCAGCTGCTCGGCACCCTCGCCGACCGGGTCGACGTGCGCGTGCTGCTCTGGGCCGGCCCGCCGGTGCCGGTGTTCTCGCCGACGCGGTCCTCGATGCAGAAGGTGCGCGAGCAGCTGATCGACGGCACCCGGGTGGAATGCGTGCTGGACGCCCGGGAACGCACCCTGCACTGCCACCACGAGAAGATCCTCGTCATCGACGACACCGTTGCCTTCGTCGGCGGAATCGATCTCTCCGACCTCAGCGGCGACCGCTGGGACCATCGCGACCACCCGCCGCGGGGCACCACCGGCTGGCACGACGTCGCCACCCGGCTCAGCGGCCCCATCGTCACCGATGTGGCGCACCACTTCCGGGACCGCTGGCAGGACGTCACCGGCACGTCGATCCCCGCGCCGCTGCCCCAGCCCCCGGCCGGGGACGTGGAACTGCAGTTGGTGCGGACGGTTCCAGAAGGCACCTACCGATTCGCGCCGCGGGGCGAGTTCTCGATCCTGGACGGCTACCTGCGGGCCCTTCGCTCGGCGACCGATTTCATCTACCTGGAGAACCAGTTCCTCTGGTCGGCGGAGATCGTCGACGTGCTGACGGACAAGCTGAGCCGGCCCCCGTCGGAGCACTTCCGGATGGTCCTGGTGCTGCCGGCCCGTCCCAGCAACGGCGCCGACACCACCCGCGGCCAGCTGGGGCGGCTGCTCGAGGCGGACAACGGGGCGGGACGGGTGCTGGCCACGACGGTGCGGGCGCATGCCGGCGGCCGGAGCGATCCGCTGTACGTGCACGCCAAGGTGGGCATCGTGGACGACCGGTGGCTCACCATCGGGTCGGCCAACCTCAACGAGCACTCGCTGTTCAACGACACCGAGGTCAACGTGCTCACCCTCGATCCGGGCCTGGCCAGGTCCACCCGGCTGCGGTTGTGGTCGGAGCACCTGGAGCGGCCGATCGAGTCGGTCGACGGGCCGCCAGCAGCGGTGATCGACGGGATCTGGAAGCCGGTCGCCGAGCGGGAACTCCGCCTGAGCGAGGACGGCGCACCGGCCGAGCACCGGTTGACCCGGCTGGCCGCGGTGTCGCGCCGTACCGAGCGGCTGGTGGGCCCGGCGCGCGGGCTGCTGGTCGACGGCTGACCCGCGCACTGCGGCGGGGCGCACTGCGGCGGGGTGGGCCGGGCGGGGGGCGCACTGCGGCGGGGTGGGCCGGGAGCGTGTGAACGCCG
This sequence comes from uncultured Nakamurella sp., assembly GCA_964242105.1. Taxonomy (GTDB): domain Bacteria; phylum Actinomycetota; class Actinomycetes; order Mycobacteriales; family Nakamurellaceae; genus Nakamurella. Next base: position 3,686 of record CAXTBG010000051.1, read on the forward strand.
GAGGCGCCGGGAATCGGTCCTGTCGTACGCCCGAGGAAAGGAACATCCATGACCGACCAATATGCGTTCGTCAATCCGGTCGACCGGTATGTGTTCGACGACGTCCCCGAGCAGGAGCAGGACGGCCCCGGTCTGGACCGCGGCCTGAATCCCAGAGCCGACCACGGCGAGACGAGCTACCGCGGATCCGGCCGGCTGACCGGGCGCCGTGCGCTCGTCACCGGTGCTGATTCCGGAATCGGCCGCGCCACCGCCATCGCGTTCGCACGGGAGGGCGCCGACGTCGTGCTGAACTACCTGCCGGAGGAGCAGGTCGATGCGGACGAGGTCGCCGGCTACGTGCGGGAGGCCGGCCGGAAGGCGGTACTGGCACCCGGAGACCTGACCGACGAGCACTTCGCCCGCTCGCTGGTGGCCACCACGGTGTCCGAGCTGGGCGGCATCGACCTGATCGCCAACATCGCTGGCCGCCAGCAGTTCGTCGAGGACCTGGCCGACCTGACCAGCGAGAGCTTCGACCTGACGTTCAAGACCAACGTCTACGCCATGTTCTGGATCATCCAGGAGGCGCTGCCGTACCTGCCTCCGGGATCGAGCATCATCAACACCAGCTCCATCCAGGCCTACGAGCCGTCGCCCATGCTGGTGGACTACGCCACCACCAAGGCAGCGATCAACACCATCTCCAAGGCGCTCGCGCAGCAACTGGCGCCGAAGGGGATCCGGGTGAACGTCGTCGCACCCGGACCCATCTGGACCCCGCTGCAGGCCGCCGGCGGCCAGCCGCCGGAGAAGCTGCCCGACTTCGGTGCCGAGACGCCGCTGGGCCGACCGGGCCAGCCGGCCGAGCTCGCGCCCGCCTACGTCTTCCTGGCGTCGTCGGAGTCGAGCTACGTCATCGGCGAGACGCTCAACGTCAACGGCGGGATGCCGACGCCATGACCACTCCCGACGACGGCGCACGCCGCGACGACGCCCCCGAGGTCGGGCCGCTCCCGCCGACCGAGGACCGCGGAACGCTGGACAGCGACGAGCTGGCCGCCCGCCTGGACGTCGACCCCGACCGCGACGACGTCAAGGGCTGACCCCCGACCCCGCGGGTGCCTGCCACACCCTGGGACGCGCCGCCCCCGGGACGCGCCGCACCCCGGGGAGGGCGGCGCTCCCGGGGGCGGCGGGCGGGTCAGAGGTTGACGGTCTCGTTCTCGCCGCCGTCATAGGGCTGTCCGGTCACCTTCGACTTGATGAAGCTGAACACCGAGGCGACCCGGCCGCCCGGCGTGTCCCAGTACTCGGCGCCGATACCGGTCACCTTGATCAGCACGACGTTGGGATCGTCCGGGCCCTGCGGCATCCAGGCCTCCACCCCTTTGTTCCACAGGTCGTGGACCTTCGCCGGGTCCTCCACCACCTCGCCCGTGCCGAAGATCGACACCCAGGTGTCGTTCGAACTCAGTGCGACGTTGACGGCGGGGTTCGCTGCCAGGTGTGCGACCTTCGGGGAGTCACGTTCGGCGAAGAACCAGAGGTCCCCGTCGAACTCGACCTCCTGCTGGGCCATCGGCCGGCTGACCAGATGACCGTGCTCATCGATGGTGGTGAGCATCGCGATGCGGATGCCCCTCGCCAGCTCCGCGACCTTCGCCACGTCGGATGCGTTGTCTGCCATGGACGTTCTCCTTTCGGCTGCAGTCCGCGCCGGGAATGCGGGACGGACGGGTACAGCTCGGGCCAGCAGATCGACGCCGGGCGACCCGGAGCAGCGGTGCCCGGTCCGCCCGGTGCACAAACCTGCCGCCGACGGCGCAGCCGAGCGATACGCCAGGCGTGACAAACGGGGCCCGAGCAGCTCGACCCACACCACACGCCCAACCCGCCACACGCCCAACCCAACAGACGCCGACCCGACAGGCGGTCCGGCCCCACAGGCGGTCAGCCCGACAGGCTCTTGCCCAACAGCAGGAAGCCCTCGTCCAGCGACACCCGGGGAGACCAGTCGAGCACCCGGCGCGTGTGCCGCTGATCGAACCAGTGCGCCGTCCCCAGCTGCTCGGCCAGGAACCGGGTCATCGGCGGCTGGCCGGGCCGGCGGGCGACCCGCCAGGCCTTCTCGACCACCGCACCGGCGGCGGCGGCGACCCGTAACGGCACATGGCGCCGCGGCGCCGGCACTCCGCCGGCCTCGCAGATGCTCCGCAGGATCTCCCCGACCGGTCTCGGCTCGCCGTTCGAGACGACGAGCGATTCACCGTGCGCCGACTGGCACCGGTCGAGCGCGGCGACGAGGCAGTCGACGGCGTTGTCCAGGTAGGTGGTGTCGATCAGCGCGGCCCCGCTGCCGACCACCGGCAGGCGCCCCGACCGGGCCCGCGCGAGGATCGGTGCCACCAGCTGGGTGTCGCCCGGACCCCACACCAGGTGCGGGCGGATGACGATCACGGCGAGGTCGGGCCCGTCGGCGGCCAGCGCCAGCCGCTCGGCCACCGCCTTGGACCGGGAGTAGTTGCTGCGGGCGGTGTCCGGAGCGGCCGGTGACGCGGGCGCCCCGATCAGCGGCGTGCCGGAGTGCGCGACCGACGGGGACGAGACGTTGACGAGCCGCCGCACGCCGCCGGTCCGGCACGCGTCCAGCAGCATCCGGGTGGCGTCGATGTTGGCGTGGGCATACTCCTGCCACGGCCCTACCACGTCGACCTTGGCGGCCAGGTGCACGACGGCGTCCTGCCCGGCGACAGCCACTTCAGCCACCCCGGGTGCACCGAGATCGCCGGTGATCTCGCGGCACGGCAGGCCCGCCGGGCGGCGCTGCACCGCCGTCACCTCGTCCCCCCGTGCCAGCAGGGCCAGCACGACGGCCCGGCCGATCATCCCGCTGGCGCCGGTGACCAGGACCCTCATCCGCCGGCCGACACCCTGGTCGCCCAGCGGGCCACCGCCGCCCGGTCGATCTTCGAGTTGTGCCGGATGTCCACCGGCAGCTCCCGGGCGATCAGCACGGCGGCGACGTCGACACCCGCGGCCTCGCGCACCAGCCGGCTCACCGTGGCCGGCGCGAGCGGCCCACCGCGGCCGGACAGCACCACGACCACCTGCTGGGTGCCGGCCGGACCCACGCCCACGGCGGCCGCGCCGCCGAAGCTGCCGACCACATCCAGCGCGTCCGACAGCCTGGCTTCCACGCGGACCTCGATGCCGACCGGCGTCACCGGCCCGGCGGGCGCGGTGATGACGTGCACCAACCGGCCCTGGATCCACAGCCTGCCGGCGTCGTCGAGAAACCCGACGTCGCCCGTGCGGTGTCGGCCCGGGTGGCCCGCGGCTGCCGCGTCCACCGCGTACGACGCGTCGTACCGGTCGCGGACGTGGTCGCCGCGGGCCCAGATCTCGCCTGTGACGAACGACTTCCCGGTCAGCTCGCCGCCCGGCACACCGGAGGCGTCCAGCGGGGCCACCGCAAGCTCCACGCCTGCCAGCGGCCAGCCGACGCACACCCCGTCGCCCTCGCCTGCCTCCTCGATCTGCGCGAGCGATACATCGGTCAGCGGCAGCGCTTCGGTCATGCCGTACGGGGTGTGCAGCTCTGCCGCGGGCAGCAGGAGCTGCACCTGCCGCAGCAACGGCACCGGCACCGAAGCGCCGGCACTCATCAGCAGGCGGACGCCACCGAGCGCGTCGCGCTGCGGCCCGGACAGCTCGCCGGACGTCCGCACCACGTTGCGCAGCGCGGCCGGTGAGGCGAAGACCACCGTCGCACCGATGGTGGCCGCCGCGTCGGCCAGCGCGACAGCGGTCAGCCGGCCGGGTTTTGTGACGTCGGTCTCCGGCACCACCGAACGCAGCCCGAGAGCCGGCCCGTACAGCGCGAACGGCGCGAACGCCGCCACGATCCGGTCGTCGGCCGTCAACCCGTAGGTGGACCCGATGAGCTCCAGCTGCGCGCGGACCTGCCGGTGCCGGTACAGCACACCCTTGGCCGGCCCGGTGGCGCCGGAGGTGAACAGCACGGCTGCCTCGTCGTCCGGGCCGGCGTCCGGCGCGGTGGACCGGCCGTTCCCGACGGCCGCCAGCTCGTCGAACGTCCGGTCGACCAACCCCAGCCGGCGGATCGCCGCAGATCGGTCCTGGACCGCGAAGCGGCGGCCCGGCAGACGCATCCACCGGGAGGCGAGCAGGCCGGCGGTGTCGGCGACCAGGTGGTCCAGCTTTGCCCCGCGCAGCGCCCGGCCCATACCGCGGACACCCAGTCCCCGGTCGGCCACCACGATGACGCCCCCGGCGCGCCAGACGGCATACAGGGCGACCGTCAACTCGATGGACGGCGGAACCAGCAGCGCGATCCGGTCCCCCGGTCGCACGCCCGCGGCCGTCAGCCCCGCCGAGACGTCGTCCACCCGGGACGACAGCTCGCGCCAGGTGATGCTCCGGCCACCCATCTCGCTGACGGCCACCGCGTCGTCGCCGCTGCGCGCGGCGAGCGCCCCGAGCACCGACGGTCGTTGCCCCGCGCGTACCGACGGCTGTTCGCCCACGCGTACCAACTGCTCGTCCCCCACGCGTACGGACGGCTGCTCCCCCGCCCGCACCGACGGCTGTTCGCCCACGCTCACCGCCGGATGCTCGCCCAGCCCGGCAACCCAGTCGGCGATGACGCCGGCGTAGCCGGGCGCGTCCTCGGGCAACAGGTGGCTGGCCTTCTCGTAGCGGTGCAGCGCCGCGTGCGGCAGCCGGCGCTGCAGGTCACGCAGGTAGACGTCGGAGAACACCGGATCCCGCGGTCCCCACAGCAGCAGCGCCGGAACGTCGAAACCGGTCACACCCTCCGCGATGGCCGACACGTCCGGATGACTCGGATGCCCTGCAGCGAAGGGGATGTCGGCGACGAACTCCCCGACGGGGCGACGCCGTGCCACGGTGCGGTAGGGCGCGGCGAAGGCGTTGCGCACCGGTGACGGCAGCCGCGGCCAGGTCAGCGACGTGGTCGCGCGGACGAACAGCGGCGTCAGCGTGCAGGCGAGCTGGTTGACGCCCGGGAGGTGGGCGAGCCGGATCAGCGCCGGGCCGCGGTCGCCGTCCGGCTGGTGCACGGCGGTGTTGGTCAACACCACACCGCGCAACTGGCTCCGGTGACGCAGGGCCCAGCCGAGAGAGATGATCCCGCCCCAGTCGTGCGCGACGGTCACCACCGGCGTGTCCGGTGAGATGCCCAGCGCGTCGGTCAGCCGGCACAGGTCGTCCACCCGCTGCGCCAGCGTGCGCGGGGTGCCGATGCGTTCGGAGAAACCCATGCCGAGCTGGTCGGGCGCGACCACCCGCCATCCGGGCGGGGCGGCTGCGAGGAGGCGGCGCCACAGGTAGCTCCACGTCGGGTTCCCGTGGACGCACAGCACCGTGCCCACCGTCGGCGGCACCGTACCGGCCGGCAACGCACCGTCCGGCAACGCACCGTCCGACCAAGCACCCGCCGGCCCCGCATCTCCCGACGGAGCACCCGCCGACACTTCATCCGCGGGCACTGCACCCGCAGCGTGCGAGTCCAACACGTGGAACGTCCGACGACGGCCGTCCAGGTCGCTGATCTCCACGAGCCTGGACCAGCGCGGGTCCAGCCCCGGCATCGGTCCAGGCGGCAGCGACGCCGGCGAACAGCGAGACGTGGTGCCGCCGATCACCAGACGATCACCAGACGATTTCGGAGAAGGAGGCGTTCAGCCCGGAGCCGATGCCCATCAGCAGGACGCGGTCGCCGGCGGTCAGCTCGTCGACCACGCCGGCCAGGGTGAACGGGATCGCAGCCGGACCGAGATTGCCGCGGGTCGGGAAGGTGAGCGGGACCTTCGCCGGATCCAGGTCGAGCACCTTGGACACCGCCTGCGTGTGCACCGAGCTCACCTGGTGCATCACATAGCGGTCCATGCCGTGCTGCCAACCGAAGTCGACGGCCGATTCCGCCCAGAGATCCATGGTGAGCGCGATACCGGCGTTCATCAGGCCCGTGCTGTCGGTGCGCATGTCGTCCATGTCGCCGACGCACAGCAGGTGGTGTTCGCTGCCCGCCCGGGTCGCGCCACCCAGGAACCGGTGACCTTCCGGGTGCGCGTCGGATCGGCCGAGGACCATCGCTGCCGCGCCGGAGCCGAGCGTCAGCGAGGCGAACTGGGCGAACACCTGCTTGGCGTTGGCATCGCCGTTCTGCAGGCGCGTGATGGTCGCGTCGTGGATCGCTCTCGCGTCCTCGCCGTTCACCACCAACGCGTAGTCGATCTGGCCGCTCTCCAGCATGGCGGCCGCCAGCTGCATGCCGTTGACGAACCCGAGGCAGGCGTTCGTCACGTCGAAGTTCTGGCACGAGCTCGGCAGCCCGAGCGCGTGGTGCACGGCGACGGCGGTCGAGGGCTCCAGGTGCGCCCGGCTGACCGAGGTGTTGACCATCAGGCCGATCTGCCCGGGATGGACACCGGCCTCGGCCATGGCCTTGGCCCCGGCCATCGCGGCGCCGTCGGCGAACGATGTGCCGGAGTTCCACCATCGGCGCTCGCCGATGCCGGCGAGCCGCTGCAGCATCCCGGGCCTCAGCCCGACCCTGGCGTAGACCGCCGACAACCGCTCATCCATCTCGTCGGAGGTGACGACATGTGGCGCGTCGATGGCGCAGACGGACAGGACCGAGGTGTTGCTGAAGCGGTGGATGGAGTTGCCGCCCATGTAGGAACCTTCCGTGCGGTGAGAACCGGACCGCGGTGTGCGGATCGACCAGGGCCGTCCGTACTCCCCGTCGAGCGGCCGCATTCCCTGCCGTGCACGCTAGTGGATCCGATCGGTGGCGAAATGAATGCAGCCCGCCGAGGCCCGACACCGACCAGGAGATGACGGTGGTGTCCGGGACTGCGCAGCGTGACCACCAGCGAAGATGCCGCCGGAGGGCAGCAATCAAACGCGAATGTGCCCTGTGTCACGTCACCGGAGACGAATGCCCAGGTCAGCGCAGAGCGGACGCCATCGGGCACTGGAACGAGCGCGCCGACAGCCCGACCTTGTTCAGGTAGACAGCGACGATCCGCCACGCCCGGAGGATCGTCACCTCGTGGTACTCCACGCCCCTGTCGGCGCAGAAGTTCTGCAGCACGGGGCGCATCTTGTGCAGATTCGGCCGCGGCATGCTCGGGAAGAGGTGGTGTTCGATCTGGTAGTTCAACCCGCCCATGGCGAAGCTCGCGACACGCCCGCCGCGGATGTTGCGGGAGGTGAGCACCTGGCGCTGGAAGAAGTCGATGCGCGAGTCGTGCGGCAGCACGGCCATGCCGATGTGGCTGGCGGCGAAGGAGGCACCCAGGTACATGCCGGTGACGGCCAGCTGGACGGCCAAGAAGGCGACAGCCTTGCCGGGCGAGAGGAAGAGGAACAGCAGGGCCGGGTAGCCGCCGAGGCGGACGACGAGCATTGCCGCTTCGATCCAGCGGCGCTTCAGGCCCTTGCGCATGATGACCGCCTGTACGCCCTGGAAGTGCAGGTTCAGCATCTCGAAGGACAGGATCGGGTAGAACCACCAGCCCTGGTGCTGGTGCAGGAAGGAGAGCACCCGCGACTGTGGCGGAACGGCCGGCGGGTAGAAGTGCACCACGGACGCGTCGATGTCGGAGTCCTTGCCGATCTGGTTCGGCGCCGCGTGGTGCTTGTTGTGCTTGTTGTGCCACCAGGCCAGGCTCACGCCGCCGAAGAAGGTACCCATCACCAGGGCCGTCATCTCGTTGGCCTTCTGCGACTGGAAGATCTGCCGGTGGGCAGCGTCGTGGCTGAAGAAGATGATCTGGGTCAGGACGATGCCCAGTGTTGCCGCGACGGCCATCTGCGCCCAGCTGTCGCCCACGAACGCGAAAGCCACGCACACGCCGGCCAGCGCAACGGCCAGGCCGGCGATCCGGGTGGCGTAGTAGGTGTACGCCCGCCGCATGAGTCCGAGGGACTGCGCGGACGCCAGCACGCGGGAGTAGTCACTCGGCGGTCGCTCGGCACGTCTGGCCCGGATGGTGCGTGCGGATACCGCGGATTCGGTTGTGATGACGGAGCTCATTTCTTCGGGTGTCGGGTGGAGGGAACGGCGTCGAGCCGGCTGCGCAGGCCCATCAGTACGAGGTCGAGACCCAGTGCGAATTCCACCGGGCCGTGGTGCGCGACGAGCGCGGGCGCCAGTGCCCGGATGCGTGGAAACTGCTTGACCGGCAACAGCTGCAGGCCGCGCCTGATGGCCGGAGTGAATCTGCCGTCGTCGTCGAGCCGTTCCTGCACCTCGGCGATGACATGCCCGGCCAGGAACGCGGTGAGGTACCGATAGGAGTGGAGTGCGTTGTCGTCGTCGAACCCGGCCTGCGCGAACAGGGCGAGCAGGCCTTCCAGCCAGAGCAGGCCGGCCGGCCGCAGGACCCCTGCGGGAACACTGAGCGGCCGATTGATCAGCAGGGTCACCATGCGCGGGTGCGCCAGAGCGGTGTCCCGGAACGAATGTGCCGCGGATCGGACTGCGTCCTCCCAACGACCGTCGACGGCAGCCGGGACGGCCAGGCCTTCGAGGACCAGCTCGGCCACCGCATCCAGCAGGGCCGCCTTGCTCTTGGTGTGGCGGTAGACCCGCATCGGGTCGCGGTTGAGCGCCTGGCCCAACTTTCGCATCGAAAGAGCTTCCACACCCTCGGCATCGATCATCGACAGGGCCGCGGAGAGCACGTGCTCCCGGGTGAGGACTTCGTTGCGCTGGATGGACCACTCCCTCCGATGGATAGCGAGCTGCTACACCGTAGAGTCTACGCGGTAGCGGGCTCTCATCCGCCATTCGGAGTATGGGAAAGCCGTGTGACAGTGGGAATGCCGCCAGATCGGCGCAGCCGGCGCGTCATGATCGCCGCGGCAGCGCGCCGGAGAAAGAACCGGTGATTCAGGCAGTGACGGGCGGCGCAATCTGTCCGACGCCGTACCGGTAGGCCAGTTCCCCGCCCAGGTAGGCACCGGGGCCGACCAGCGCCAACGCCATGGCCGACGTGCGACGACCCGCCGACCGCCGGCCGGCGCTTCGCAGCGCCCACGACACGCCGTACAGCGTGACGGCTCCGGCGTTCGCGGCCCAGTGCACCGCCGCCACCCGGCGCGCGAGACCGTCGGTCCGCAGGAACTGCGCGATGCCGGTCAGCGCCGCCGGGACCGCGGCGATCACTCCCCATTTCAGCGTCGCGTCGGCAACCCGCTCGGCTTCCGGATCTGCTCCGTCGGCACTGCGCAGGTCGTAGACGGCGCTGGTTACCCACAGCCCCGACGGAACCATGACGACCGCCGGGTGGGCCGGGTGGCCGAGCCACGACTCGGCGGACACCGCCGACACGATGGCTCGCCAGGGCTGGCTCGAGGTGGCCGAGGCCAAGCGGTGCTGCAGATCGGCGGCGAACCGGTCGAAGCCGGATCCGGGACCCGGCATCAGTCGGGCCGTCGCGGTGGAGAGGATGGACACGGCGCGGTCTCCTGTTCGCTGGCGCCACCGGGCTGCTCGCCGGGGCGGCACGTTCGTGCGCTACTTCGACTTCGAGCCGGGGATCGGTTTCCTGGCCGGACCCGTGGTCTTCCGACCGACCGTACCGCCCTGCTGTCCTGCCCGCTGGCGGATCTGCCTGCCTTCGGCGACGTCCTTCTTCTCCTTCTCGGCGAGCTTCTCGCTGGCCTTGGTGTCGCGCGGCGGCAACTGGATCGTCTCCTCTGCAGCAATCCCACCCTGCAGCTGCCGGGCCCGTTCGGTCTCGGAATCGAATTCAGCGCCGAACAGCAGCGCGAGGTTGGTGATCCAGAGCCAGAGCAGGAACACGATGACACCGGCCAGCGTCCCGTACGTCTTGTTGTAACTGGAGAAATTGGTGACGTAGAACGCGAAGGCAACCGAAGCGATGATCCAGACGACCACCGCGATCGCCGCGCCGACACTGATCCAGCGGAATTTCGGCTGCTTGATGTTCGGGGTGGCGTAGTACAGGATCGCGACGACGAGAATGACGACGACCAGCATGACCGGCCATTTGACGATGTTCCACACCGTCACCGCCGTCGAGCCGAGGCCGATGGCATCACCGACGGCTCGCGCGACCGGCCCGGACACCACGAGTGCAAGGGCGACCAGTGCGACCATGATCACGGCGATCAGGGTGACCAGCAGCATGACCGGGCGCAGCTTGTAGAACGGCCGCCCCTCGTCGATCTCGTACATCCGGTTCATCGCACGGCCGAACGCTCCGACGTAGCCCGACGCCGACCACAGCGCACCCAGCAGGCCGATCACCAGGGTGATACCGCCGGAATGACTGGAACTCAGCTGCGTGACGACGCCGCGCATCGTCTCCACCGAACTCGGCGAGATGTCCTTCACGATGTCCAGGAGCGCATTGGTGCCGGATTGACCCTGCCCGAAGATGCTGAGCAACGACACCATGGCCAGGATCGCCGGGAACAGGGCGAGCACGGCGTAGTAGGTCAAGGCCGCGGCGAGGTCGGTGCACTGGTCCTTGGAGAATTCGCGGGTCGTCTTCTTGAGGACGTACTTCCACGACTGCTTGTCGATATCGGTGATGCCGTCCGGCTTGCGGTCGTCATCGGGGTGCGGGGCGGTCCGCGACTTGCTGGTGCTGCTCTTGTTCTCCACGACGATCCCTGTCTCTGGTGGCAGTCCTGGTGGCGCCGGATATGGGCGGAACTAAAGAATTGGAACCGGTGACGGGCGAATCGCTGACGAATTGCGACGAACCGTGAAAGGCGGGGCCTCGCGACGACGCGGGCCCCGCCTGACGCAGAAGTCGACCGGACGGACTAGCTGGACGCCTGCCCCGCGACGGTGTCCTTGGCCTCTTGCGCCTGGCTCTTGACGTCCCCCACGGCGGACTGGCCCTGGTCCTTGACGGTGCCGACGGCATCGGTGGCGGTCGACTTGACCGACTCCAGCGCCTCCTGTGCCGGCGCCTGCAGGTTCCCGGCCACCTCCTTCGCGGTGGACGTGACGCCCTCGAGCAGCGGCTGCGCCTGGTCCTTGATGGCAGCGGCGGCCTGCGCCTCCTTCTGCGAGGCGGGAATCAGCGATGCCACCAGCAGTCCAGCACCGAAGGCAATCAGCCCGGCAGCCACCGGGTTGCCCTGGGTCTGGGCGCTGACCCGGCCGGGAGCCTTGCTGACAGCGTCCTTCGCGGTGGACACGGCATCGCCGGCCGCCGACGCTGCATCGCTGGTTGCGCTACCCACAGTGCTCCGGGCCGAGTCGGCCGAGCCCATGACGGAGTTCTTGACGCTCGTCGCCCGCCCCTTCAGCGTCGTCCGACGGTTCGCGGCGCGATCTGGTTGGTTGCTCATCGGTGGTTCCTTTCGTCAAGTAGAACGGTGATACCTGTGCCGCCGGCCGGATACCCAGCGGTGCTTGCACCGATCCCGTCGGTACGAGGTCGCAGGGCGACTTCGTACCGGCGAGCCGATGTCACCGATCGCCGGCGAGCTCGTCAGCAGTCTTGCCCGTCCAGTCGGGCACCAGGCCCGTGCCGTAGAGGTCGCCGTCGAGCGTCGGCGGTAGATCCGGCGCAGGGGTGGTGGTCGACGGCAGAGCGGCCCCCGGGGTGGTTCCGACGGCCGGCCGGACGGGCTGTCCAGCCGCCGGAGCGGCCTTGTCCGGAGCGGCGAGCCCGCGTGCTACCCGACCGGCCAGCACGCCGGCGCCGAGTGCGATCGCCAGGAAGGCACCCGGGCGACGACGCGCGAAGACGCGTACCTCTTCGAGTACGGACGCCGGGTCGCGGTTCTCGAGCCAGCCGGCGATCTGGTGCACCCGGTCCGCCGCCTGCGCGGCCAGATCGGTGGCCACACCTGACTGCTCCGACCCTTGGGCCATCGACGACAACTGCTCGCCCACCGAGCGCAGACCCGACGCGGCGCGCTGCTGTTGGGTCTGCGCCTGGCTGGACAGCTCGGACTGCGCCTGACCCACCAGCTGCTTGACCTGGCGGCCCGCTTCGGCCGTCACCTGACCGGCCTGCTCCTTGGCCACACCCGCCACGTGCTGGGCGGCATCGGACGCGCCGCCCGCAACGGATGCGGCTTGGTCCTTGGCGACGTCCTTCACCGACGAGTCGGCATCGCCGACCGGTTCGGAGCCCGTCGAGTAGCCGACGACGGCGTCGGGTGTGAACGAATGCGCGCCGTAGGTGTTCTGCTCGAGCGGGACGTAGGCACCCGGGTCCTGGTTGCTGGTGGTCATCGTGTTCGTTCCCTTCCGTGCATGGTCTTTCCGTGCGTGATGGGTGGTGCGCCACGCGGAGCCGTCAGCGGTCGGTGCGTGCGCCCGACTCGTCGTGGACCTCGATCTGCTCCTTGCGGACCTCACCGGTGACGTTCTGCTGCTCGGTCACGGTCTCGGTGCCCAGGCGCACGCGCTCCACCGGAACTGCTTCGGTGGCGACGACGGGCTGGTCGGCATGCAGCACGACTTCGTGCTCCTCCTCGGAGATCGCCGGGCCGTCGAGCGCCGCGTCGCGATTCGCCTCGGTGATCGGCTCACGCTCGACGGACACCTGCTCGTGGGTGACCGGGACGCTGACGGTCTGCTGCTCGGTGACGACGAACTTGCGCAACCGCGCCCGCCCGGCCTCCACCCGCTGCGTGCCGACGTTGAGCTGCTCCTCGGAGCGGGTCATCGCTTCGTCGGTGGTCGGTCCCGAGGTGTCGTAGCCCTCGGTGTGGGTGGCGGTGCCGGTGGTGTGCGTCGTGGTGTCGACCGATCCGACCGTGCCGGACGTCCCGACGGTGCCGGACGAGACGCTCTGCCCGCCGATGTACTGGTGGTAGTAGGAGTACAACGCGTCCTGCTCGTCGTTGTCCAGGTGACTGGCGTCGCCGACGTGCGGGGCGTCCTTGACGACGTCCTTGCCGAACGGCAGCACCAGGTCGTCGCTGCTGTTGAACGTCGAACCGGCGAGCGGGACGAAGTTCTCCTTGGTGCCGAACAGGCCGGTGTTCACCGTGATCCAGTCGGGCTGTCCGGTCTCGTCGTTCAGGTACACCTGCCCGACCGCGCCGATCTTGCCGCCTTCGGCGTCGACGGCGGTGCGGCCGAGGTACTGCTCCGGGCTCTGTGCTGCAGTCATGGGATCTCCTCCGAGAAAGAATTGTTCATTGCTGGCCGCCCGCGGGGCGGGCGTGGGTAGCACCTTGCGGTGCCGGGACTGTCTGAATTCGACCGCGGTCGCGCGCCCGGACCTACTTGAACAGGTTGCCCAGCGCGCCGCCGCCGAACTTGGCCAGCAGGGCGCCCGGGTCGATGCCGAACTTGGACAGCAGACCGGCATGCTGATCGGTGTCGACGGTGTCGGGCAGTTCGCCCGCCGCCTGGTCGGCCTTGTCGCCCTGTCCCTGGTCCTTGAGGAACTGCAGGATCTGGTCCTTGCTGATGTTCATCGGTACTCCTTGGGTGCTGCGCATTCGGTGCGCTGCGTGCGAGTGGTGGTACGACAGGATCGATCTGGCTTCTCTTCCTAGGTGCCCAGGCCTTTCGCCCATAAACCTCGCCACCGCCGAATCCGAGACCTGTCCGTGACCTGGAATGCCCGCGGCGAGACGGTCACCGCATCACCGCGAGAATGACCCCGCCGGCCGTCGCCGGCCCGACTGGAGGGATGTCGATGCTGATCACCAAGCTGGGTCACTCGTGCCTGCGCGTGCAGGACGGAGATGCCGACGTGCTCGTCGACCCGGGCACCTTTTCCTCAGGTTTCACCGAACTCACCGGCCTGACCGCCGTGCTGGTCACCCATCAACATGCCGACCATCTGGACCTCGAGCGGCTTCCGGCGCTGCTCGCCGCGAATCCCGCGGCGACGGTGCACGCCGACCCCGGATCGGCGGCCCAGCTGCACGACGCGGGCATACCGGTGCAGACGGTGCGGACGGGCGACTCCTTCGACGTCGGGACCCCGGTCACGGTGCACGGCGGAGAACACGCGGTCATCCACCGCGACGTCCCGACCGTGCCCAACGCGATGTTCCTGATCGGCGGGCGGCTCCTGCACCCCGGTGACGCACTGGTGGTTCCTGATGTGCCGGTGGACATCCTGGGGGTGCCTGCCGCGGCACCATGGATGGCGCTCAAGGAAGCCGTCGAGTTCTATCGCAGCGTGCAGCCGCGCAAAGCCTTCCCCATCCACGAGCGGCTGCTGGTCAACCCGGCGATGGCCTTCGGGCTGCTGGAGCGACTCGGGCCGGCCGACGCGGACTGGCTGGAACCGGCCGACGGGGAACCGTTCGAGCTCTGACGGGCGAGGATCAGCCCGGGTGCCCCGGAGGCGTAGACGGGGTGGCCATGCGCTCGACCATCAGCTTCGCAGCGGCCAGTCCCAGGCCCGGGGTGCCGGCCCGCAGCGTCTTGATCGCCTCGATCGTTCGACCCTGCTGCGCCAGCACGCGTACCCGCCCGACCAGCTCCGGATCCAGCAGCAGCTGCGTGGGATCGACCCGACCGGCAGCGGTGCGCCGGATCGCGTTCACGCCCGCTGCCGCCAGGACCACCACGACGGCGATCCACACCCAGGTCTGCACGGCCGCAGTCTATCGGCGCGCACTACTGTTCGTCCTCGAACGCCGTCCCGCCTCTCCCGCCGTGGGCGCGAGGCGCCAGGGGCCGGAAACTCGAGGTGCCACGCCGGTGCCGGATGGGACGAACATGTACGAAGATCTCAAGGGCAAGGTCGCCGTCGTCACCGGAGGCGCTCGCGGACTCGGCTACCAGATGGCTTCCGCGCTGGCTTCGCACGGCGCGGAGATCGCGCTGCTGGACCTGCTGCCGGAGGTGAGCGACAGTGCGGTCCGGCTGGCCAACTCCCGGTCGGTGCGGACGGTGGGCATCGCCGCCGACGTCACCGACGCGCAATCGGTGGGCGGGGCCGTGGCGGCCGTCGCCGCCTCGCTGGGCGTGCCGTCCATCCTGGTCAACGCTGCCGGCGTCACCGCCTGGGGCGACTCGGTCGATGTCACCCCGGAGGCCTGGCGCAAGGTGATCGACGTCAACCTGACCGGCACCTTCTTCAGCTGCCAGGCCTTCGCCCGCACCGTGTTCGCCTCCGGCGGGTCGGGTTCGATCGTCAACGTCTCGTCCATGTCGGCGTTCGTGGTGAACATCCCGCAGCGCCAGGTGTCCTACAACGCCTCCAAGGCGGCGGTCGACCAGCTCACCAGATCGCTTGCGGTGGAATGGATCCCGCGTGGCATCCGGGTCAACGCGGTGGCGCCCGGCTATTTCCTGTCCGACATGACCAAGCAGTTCCTGGAGTCCAACGCCGAGCTCGGCAAGTACTGGTCGTCGCTCATCCCGGCGGGCCGGATGGGCCAACCCGCCGACCTGGACGGGCTCGTCACCTTTCTGGCGTCGGATGTCTCGCAGTACATCGTCGGCGAATCGATCGTGATCGATGGGGGTTACTCGATTGTCTGACGACGCCTCCGTGCCCTCCCGGGCGGGCCTCGCGCCGTCGGGAGCGCTGCAGGGGAAGGTGGTCGCCATCACCGGCGCCGGCTCGGGAATCGGCCTGGCCACTGCCCGGGCGGTGTCGGCCCTCGGCGCCACCGTGCTGCTCGCGGGCCGGACGGCAGCGACCCTGGAAGCGGCCGCCGGCAGCCTGACCGGCCCAGCGGGCACGGTCGTGGTGGACGTCGCCGAACGGGGAGCCGGGACCCGCCTGGTCGACGACGCACTCCAGCGGTGGGGGCGGCTGGACGTGCTGGTCGCCAACGCGGGCGTCTACGTGCCGGGCGATCTGTGGGACGGCGACACCGCCGATTTCGACCGGCTCGTCGCCACCAACGTCTCCGGGGTCATCAACTGCGTGCACGCGGCGCTTGTCGCCATGCGCGCAGCCGGACGGGGCGGCGACATCGTCGTCACCAGTTCGGTGTCCGGTCACCAGGCGATCGCGTGGGAGCCCGTCTACTCCGCGTCGAAACACGCGGTCCAGGCCTTCGTGCACGGCGTGCGCCGCCAACTGGTGGGATCGGGCATCCGGCTCGGCGCCGTGGCGCCCGGAGTGGTCCTCAACGACCTGTGGAAGGTCACCAGCGCCGCGGAGATCGACCGCAGGGTGGCGGCCGGCGAGGGCATCCGCTCCGAGGACGTCGCCGACGCCATCGTCTTCATGCTGACCCGCCCGGCCCACGTCGGCGTGCGTGACCTGGTGCTGCTGCCGGTGAACCAGGAGATCTGACGGCTGTCCGGCCCCTGCGGGCGTTCGGTTCAGCGCCGCCTGCGCCGCCGGGTCCTGGTGCCCGACACCGACCGGCCCAGGGCACCGCCGAGCGAGGTGCCGAACGACCGGAGGAACGAGCCGACGACCGGGCTGGACATCATGTCCGACAACATCTCCCCCGCCGACGACCGCTGCACCGGGGCTTGCGCCGAACCGGTGGTCTGCGGCCAGTCGGCCGGCACCGGAGCGGCCTCCGGATACGACGGGGGCAGCGTGACCGGGGGCAGGCCGACGGGCGGCAGCCCCTGGTCGGCGGGGGGCGCAGGGACCTGAGCCGGATCCTGGGCACCGGGACTCGAACCCGCCAGCCGCCCGGTCAGCAACTCGTAGGCCGACTCCCGGTCCACGGCCGGCCCGTATCTGGCCTGCAGCGGCGACGCCGCCACCGCCGCGGCGACATCTCCCGGACCGGCCGGTCCCATCAACGACCTCGGCGCCCGGATGCGGGTCCAGGCAACGGGTGTCGGCGCGCCGCTCTCGCTCAGCACGGTCACGATCGCCTCGCCGGTCGCGAGACTGGTCAGCGCGGTCGCCACGTCGTAGACCTTGCTGGTCGGGTACGTCCGCACCGTGGCGGCCAGCGCGCGCTGGTCGTCCGGAGTGAACGCGCGCAGCGCGTGCTGCACCCTGGCACCCAACTGGGACAGCACCGGGCCGGGCACGTCGGTCGGCAGCTGGGTGCAGAAGAAGACCCCGACTCCCTTCGACCGGATCAACTTGACCGTCTGCTGGACGGCCTGCCCGAACGCCTTGGACGCGTCGGCGAACAGCAGGTGGGCCTCGTCGAACAGGAACACCAGCTTGGGTCTGTCCACGTCCCCGATCTCCGGCAACTCCTCGAACAGCTCGGCCAGCAACCACATCAAAAATGTGGAGAACAGCTCCGGGCGGCTCTGCACGCCGGCGACCTCGAGCAACGACACGATGCCGCGGCCGCTGGAATCGATGCGGAGCAGGTCGCCGACGTCCAGTTGCGGCTCGCCGAAGAAGAGGTCGCCACCCTGTGCTTCCAGGTTGGTCACCGCACGCAGGATCACCCCGGCGGTCGCCGACGACACCCCGCCGAGCTCTTTCAGGTCCGGCTTGCCTTCGGTGCTGGTGAGGTGCCGGATGACGGCCCGGAGGTCCTTGATGTCCAGCAGCGGAAGGTGCCGCTGGTCGGCGAAGTGGAAGATCAGGCCGAGGGTGGATTCCTGGGTCTCGTTGAGACCCAACACCTTCGACAGCAGGATCGGCCCGAACGAGTCGATGGTGGCGCGGATCGGCACGCCGTCACCCTGGCCGGCCAGGCTGAGGTACTCGACCGGGCAGGCGGTCCCGGCCCAGTCGTCGCCGGTGTCGGCGGCCCGCTGGGTGATCCGGTCCGACGGCGTGCCGGCCAGCGCCATCCCGGTCAGGTCGCCCTTGATGTCCGGCATCAGCACCGGCACGCCGGCGGCGGACAGCTGCTCCGCGATCAGCTGCAAGGTCTTGGTCTTGCCGGTCCCGGTCGCCCCGGCGACGAGGCCGTGCCGGTTGAACATCGACAGTGGCACGCGGACCACGGCGTCCGGTTGCACCACACCGTCAACCACCACCGAGCCCAGCAGCACGCTCGCCGCGGCCGTGTCGTACCCCTGGGCGATCTGCCGGGCGACCTGTGCGGTCGAGCCGGCCGGGTCCGGAGCGGTCGTCGTCATGCAGGTGCCTCCTGGGAGCGGGTCCGCGGCGGAGCCGGGTGTGGCGGAGCCGGGTGTGGCGGAGCTGGGGTGTGGCGGAGCCGGGGTGCGTCGGAGCCGGGCTCGGCGCGCACGGCGAAACCGTTCCCGGCATTGTGCCAAGGCACCGGCGCGGCCGGCGTCCGGAGTCCTCGCGGCGAGGCTCCGGGCGTCTAGTGTTCGAGCTGTGAACGACAGACTGGTATGGGTCGACTGCGAGATGACGGGCCTGGATCTGCGCACCGACGCCCTGATCGAGATCGCTGCCCTGGTGACGGACGGGGAGCTCAACGTCCTCGGGGAGGGCGTCGACGTGGTGATCCACGCCTCCGACGAGGTGCTGGCGACCATGCCGGAGGTGGTCGAGCAGATGCACGCGAAATCCGGCCTGACGCAGGAGGTCCGGTCGTCGACCGTCACCGTGGCAGAGGCGGAGCAGCTGGTGCTGGAGTACATCCGTGCGCACGCTCCCGACCCGCGCACCGCGCCGCTGGCCGGCAATTCGATCGGCACCGACCGCGGATTCCTGTCCCGGGACATGCCCGAACTGGACGGGCACCTGCACTACCGGATGATCGACGTCTCGAGCATCAAGGAACTGGCCCGACGGTGGTACCCGAAGGTCTACTACGCGCAGCCGGCGAAGGGCATGGCGCACCGGGCGCTGGCCGACATCCTGGAGTCGGTGCGCGAGTTGGCCTACTACCGCGGGACGGTGTTCGTCCCGCCTCCCGGCCCGACGAGCGAGCAGGCGCAGGGCGTGGCCGCCAAGCTGCTGGAGCAGTGAACGGTCGGTGACCGGCCGGCCGGCGGAACCGAGCCGGTTCGGCTGGACGGCGGTCGTCGGTTAGACTCGTCCCTGCCCGCGGCCGAGCGCCGCAGGCACGCATGGTGGGCGTAGCTCAGCTGGTAGAGCACTGGCTTGTGGTGCCGGTGGTCGCGGGTTCGAGTCCCGTCGCTCACCCCATGACGCAGGGCCCCGGTGCTGTCCGCCGGGGCCCTGCTGCTGTCCCCGGTCGCCACTCCGCCGGCCTCCGCTGATGTCGCGGGTCCGCATTCGTCCGGCCCCTGCCGCGGTGTGGCGGGCCTATCGGCGGGCCAGGTAGTCCATGCCCATGGCCGAGCGCACGGTGGCCAGCGTGTCGGCGGCCATCGCCGAGGCCGCCGCGATGCCGGACATCAACACCCCGTCGAGGTAATCCGGATCCGTCAGCAGCTCCCCGCGCCGCAGGCGCAGCGGCCGCAGCGATTCGTTCACCACCGTCACCACCAGCTGCTTGAGCGCGCCGGCCCCACCTGCTCCGACGTCCGCCGCGACGTCCTCCGGTGACCGGTCGGTCAGTGCCCCGACCAGCGCCAGCAGTGACGACACCTCCGGCCTGGTGAGCGGGTCGAAGCTGATGTGCCGCAACGAATCCGTCCTGGTCCGGCGGACCAACCGGGCGGTGTCGTCCTCGCTTGCGCCGAGCGCGATGGCGTTCCCCCGTGATTTCGCCATCTTCTGCCCGTCGGTGCCCAGCAGCAGCGGCACGCCGGACAACAGTGCCTCAGGCACCCGGAACGTGGCTCCGTACCTGGCGTTGAAGCGGCGGGCGATGGTGCGGGCCGCCTCCAGGTGCGGCAGCTGGTCACGGCCCACGGGCACGACAGTGCCGCCGCAGAACAGGACGTCGGCCGCCTGGGAGACGGGATACGTCAGCAGCAGACCGCTCGTCGGTCGCTGCGCCGCGGCGGCCTCCGCCTTGACGGTCGGGTTGCGGTGGAGCTCCGCGTCGGTCACCAGGGACAGGAACGGCAACATCAACTGGTGGAGCGACGGAACCGCGGAATGCGGAAAGATCACCGTGCGATCCGGATCGACGCCGGCGGCCAGGTACTCGGCCACCAGCGTCCGCACACGCTGCTGCAACGGTCCGACGTCGTCCCGGTCGGTGATCACCTGGTAGTCGGCGATCACCAGCACCATCGGGACGCCCAGTTGCTGCAGCCGGACCCGATTCGCCAGGGTGCCCAGCAGATGTCCCAGGTGCAGGTCGCCGGTCGGCCGGTCGCCGCTGAGCACGACATGCGAACCGGGGTCGGTCGAGATCTCCCGCTCGAGTCCCGCCGAACGGTCCAGGGCCTGCCGGTAGGACGAGTCGTCGTCCGACGTGACGACGGCGGTGCTCGTGCCGGTGGCTGTGCGCGGGGTGGTCATCAGGTGCTCCTTCGTGAGGGAGCCACCGACGGGCGGACAGCGGTCGGATCTTCGGGGGAACGACCACAGGCCGCCCGAAGGCGGCCTGGGGAGAGGGGTGTGACGTCGCGGCCGCCGTCAGGCAGTCGGCCACCAGCTGCGCTGCAGTTGGCGGGAAGCGGTCATGGCGGAGAACCTACCACCGACTGTCAGCGCGGCATCCCCGGTCGTCCGGGCAACGCTCCGGTCGTCCCGGCAACGCCTGTGGCAGCCTTGCACGTTGCCCGGATGGCCGAACTGTTGCCCGGATGCACAGGCGCCGTCGGGCGGCCGTCGGACGAGTCGGCCAGAGGCGGCC
Source organism: uncultured Nakamurella sp. (assembly GCA_964242105.1). Classification (GTDB taxonomy): domain Bacteria; phylum Actinomycetota; class Actinomycetes; order Mycobacteriales; family Nakamurellaceae; genus Nakamurella. Next base: position 24,212 of record CAXTBG010000051.1, read on the forward strand.
TGACCTGGCGATTCACCGTCGTCGCAGGTGACCCTGTACAGTTCCTTCTCGCACGCCGGAAGCGGTGGGCACGCGCCATTAGCTCAATTGGCAGAGCAGCTGACTCTTAATCAGCGGGTTCGGGGTTCGAGTCCCTGATGGCGCACCACCTGCAGGCCCGCGGCTCGGGAAGCGCTGACCGCCTCGCTTCGCGGCCCCGGGCCGCTACAGCACAGTGTCCCGATGGCGGCTCGGTTCCGGATCATCTCCACCGCCAGGACGATGTGACGTCATAGGGTCGCGCGACGATCCGGCAGGTGCATGCGTCAAGGGACATTCGTCACCCAGGCGGCTGTACTTCCACCGAAGGAACAACCGCCGAACGCGCCGGCCGTACGCTTCCGCCATGCGCACAATGTTCACCACCGCAATACCACTATTGCTTGCTGTGGTTCTCGCCGCCGGCTGCGGAAGTGAGAACACCGCGACGCCGGCCACCGTGACGGTGTCGACCACCGTCACCGACATCAAGACCGTCGCAGAGGTGCAGACGGCGACCGTGGCCCCTCCGGCGGAGGTCAAGACGGTCACCACCGTGGTGACGCAGACCGTGACACCCGCCACCGCCACCGTGACCGTCACCGCAGACGAATCATCAAGCGGGGCAGGGACTTTGCTCACGTTCGACAGCGCGAAGGTGGCCGCCGGCGTCAAGAGGTTGCTCATCGGGGCGCCGCCGGCGGGTTATGGGATCACCGGCGTCACCGATACCAGCTGTCCCAACGACCGGCCGGTCGAGGCGGGAACGACGTTCCTGTGTCATGCCACCATCGACAATGCGTCCAAGTCGATCAAGATCACGGTCGTGACCGATGCCGGGAAATATCAGGTGGGAATGCCGCAGTAGAAATGGTGGCGACGGGACGGCCGACATTCCGGGGAAGAGCGCTCACCCACGGTTGACACCGCCGTCCCGGACAGCTCGCACTCGTCGCCGCCGTCCGGTGCAGCGCCACCCCTGCCGGGCCCAGTCTTCGAGGGAAGACGCGAGCGGCCGTTCACCGCCCGACGTAGTCGGCGAGGTGCTGACCGGTCAGGGTGGAGGCCGCGGCGACGAGATCCGCGGGTGTGCCCTGGAAGACGATGCGGCCACCGTCGTGGCCGGCACCCGGACCGAGGTCGATGATCCAGTCGGCGTGCGCCATCACCGCCTGGTGGTGCTCGATGACGATCACCGACTTGCCCGAATCGACCAGCCGGTCGAGCAAGCCGAGCAGGTTCTCCACATCGGCCAGGTGCAGGCCGGCGGTCGGCTCGTCGAGGACGTAGACACCGCCCCTGTCCGCCATCTGGGTGGCCAGCTTCAGCCGCTGCCTCTCCCCTCCGGACAGGGTGGTCAGCGGCTGGCCGAGGCTCACGTAGCCGAGGCCGACGTCGACGAGCCGGTCCAGGATGGTCTGTGCAGCCGGGGTTCTCGCCTCCCCGGTACCGAAGAAGTCGTCCGCCTCGGCCACCGGCATCGCCAGTACCTCGCTGATGTCCTTGCCGCCCAACCGGTATTCCAGCACCTCGGCGAGAAACCTCTTCCCCTCGCACACCTCGCACACGGTGGCGACGCCGGCCATCATCGCCAGATCGGTGAAGATCACCCCGGCACCGTTGCAGTTCGGGCAGGCACCCTCGGAGTTCGAGCTGAACAGCGCCGGCTTGACGCCGTTCGCCTTGGCGAAGGCCTTGCGGATCGGTTCCAGCAAGCCGGTGTACGTCGCCGGGTTGCTGCGCCGCGAACCTCTGATCGCGCCCTGGTCGACCGACACCACCCCGTCCCGCCCGGCGACCGCGCTGTTGATCAGCGAGCTCTTGCCCGATCCGGCCACACCGGTCAGCACCACCAGGACACCGAGCGGGATGTCGACGTCGACGCCTTTGAGGTTGTGGGCATCGGCGCCGCGGATCTCCAGGGCACCGGTGGGCGTGCGCACGGACGACTTCAGCGCTGCCCTGTCGTCCAGGTGCCGACCGGTGAGCGTGCCGCTCGACCTCAGGTCGGCCACCGACCCCTGGAACACCACCTCGCCCCCGGCGGTTCCGGCGCCGGGTCCGAGATCCACCACGTGGTCGGCGATGTCGATGGCCTCGGGCTTGTGCTCCACCACCAGCACCGTGTTGCCCTTGTCCCGCAACTGCAGCAGCAGCGTGTTCATCCGCTGGATGTCGTGCGGGTGCAGGCCGATCGTCGGCTCGTCGAACACGTAGGTGACGTCCGTCAGCGACGACCCGAGGTGGCGGATCATCTTGGTGCGCTGCGATTCCCCGCCCGACAGGGTGCCCGCCGGGCGGTCCAGCGACAGGTAGCCCAGCCCGATCTCGACGAACGACTCCAGCACGTGCTGCAGGGACGCGAGCAGCGGGGCGACGGTCGGTTCCTGGACGCCCCGCAACCAGTCCGCCAGGTCGCTGATCTGCATGGCGCAGGCGTCGGCGATGCTCAGCCCGGAGATCTTCGACGACCGGGCGGCCTCGGACAGCCGCGTGCCGGAGCACTCGGGGCAGGTCGAGAAGGTGACCGCCCGCTCCACGAAGGCGCGGATGTGCGGCTGGAGGTTGTCGACGTCCTTGGACAGCATCGTCCGCTGCAGCTTGGGGACGAGCCCCTCGTAGGTCAGGTTGATGCCGTCGACCTTGATCTTGGTCGGCTCCTTGTAGAGCAGATCCTGCAGCTCCCGTTTGGTGTACTTCCGGATCGGCTTGTCGGGGTCGAAGAACCCGCTGCCGGTGAAGATCCGGCCGAACCAGCCGTCCATGCTGTAGCCGGGCACCAGGAACGGGCTCTGGCTCAGCGACTTGCTGTCGTCGTACAACGCGGTGAGGTCGATGTCGGTCACGGCGCCGCGGCCCTCGCACCGCGGGCACATCCCGCCGGTGATGCTGAAACTGCGGCGCTCCTTGACGGTCTGGCCACCTCGCTGGACCGACACCGCCCCGGCCCCGCTGATCGACGCGACGTTGAACGAGAACGCCTGCGGCGAGCCGATGTGCGGTGTGCCGAGCCGGCTGAACAGGATGCGGAGCATCGCGTTCGCGTCGGTGGCGGTGCCGACCGTGGAACGGACGTTCGCGCCCATCCGCTCCTGGTCGATGATGATCGCGGTCGTCAGCCCGCCGAGCACGTCGACGTCCGGCCGGGCCAGCGTCGGCAGGAATCCCTGCACGAAGGTGCTGTAGGTCTCGTTGATCATCCGCTGCGACTCCGCGGCGATGGTGCTGAACACCAGCGAGCTCTTGCCGGAGCCGGACACGCCGGTGAACACCGTCAACCTGCGCTTGGGCAATTCGAGGCTGACGTTCTTCAGGTTGTTCTCCCGGGCGCCCTGAACACGGATCAGGTCGTGGCTGTCCGCGACGTGCGCCGCTGCCGGTGTCCCCGCCGCGGCCTTGGACGTCGCCGCGGCCTCCGACGTCGCTGCGGACTTCGACGCCGCCGTCTTCGACCGTGCCGTCGTCGTCGCGGTGCTCGTCGTCCTGGCTGTGCTCACTGTCGCTCCCTGCGGTTCGCGATCACCGGCCGCGCACCCGGCATTCATGCGCAGTGCACCGCTACCTTGCCAGACGCAGAGCGGTACCGCACCGCTACCGGGCGACCCCGGTTGGTCGTCAACCTGACACGGGCCGACCGCCCTGGACCACGGTGCGGCGCTCCGGCCCCGACCACAGAACCGCAGGGTCGTCGAGGACGTTGCCTTCGACGACCAGCAGATCGGCGACGCACCCTTCCTGAACCCTGCCGAGATCGGGCCGGCGCAACAGATCCGCGTTGACCGACGTCGCCGACTGGAGCGCCAGAAAGGCGCCGTCCACCTCCACCTGCACGCGGAGGCCGGCGAGCTGCTCGTCCTCCAGCGGTCCCATCAGGTCGGTGCCGAACCCGACCCGCACCCCCGCGCCGCGGGCCAGCTCCACGGCCTTGCGGCCGGCCTCCAGCACCTCGCTGTTCTTCTGCCTGGATACCGCGGGCATGCCCAGGTCGCCACCGCGGCGGTCCATCGCGTCGTAGGTGATGAGCGTGGGCACCAGGAACGCTCCCGCCGCGGCCATCGCCACGGCGGTCTCGGCGTCGAGGAGGTTGCCGTGCTCGATCGACCGCACACCGTTGTCGATCGAGTGGCGGATCGATTCGGCCGAATAGGCATGCGCGGCAACGTAACTGCCTCGCCGTGCGGCCTCTGCGGTGACCGCCTGGATCTCCTCGGCCGAGTACTGCGGGATGCGGATGGGATCGGTCAGCGAGACGACGCCGCCCGAGGCCATGATCTTGATGGCATGCGCGCCGCGGCGGAACCGGTCGCGGACGGCGCGACGCAGCGGATCCACGCCGTCGACCACCTCGCAGGTGTGCGCCGCGCAGCCGCACACGTCGGTCTCCGGGCCCCGCGGATCCCCGTGCCCGCCGGTCTGGCTGAGCGCCGCACCCAGCCAGAGGTACCGCGGCGAGGCGATGAGACCCTCGCGGATCGCCCGTCCGAGGGCCGCGGCGGAACCGGTCGCGGACGGCGCGACGCAGCGGATCCACGCCGTCGACCACCTCGCAGGTGTGCGCCGCGCAGCCGCACACGTCGGTCTCCGGGCCCCGCGGATCCCCGTGCCCGCCGGTCTGGCTGAGCGCCGCACCCAGCCAGAGGTACCGCGGCGAGGCGATGAGACCCTCGCGGATCGCCCGTCCGAGGCCCGCGTCGCCACCGGACGGGTCGCGGATCGTGGTGAAGCCGCGGCCGAGCGAGGCCGCGAGTCGGCGGGCACCGGCCAGCGCGACGTAGCTGAGCGGCAGCGACTCGGTGACCATCATGTTCAGGTCGATGCCATAGGCGTGGCAGTGCGCGTCGATGAGCCCCGGTAGCACCGTGCCGCCGCGCGCGTCGATCACCCGGTCGGCCCGCGGTGCCGATCCGCCGACCGAGGCGATCCGTCCATCCACCACGTGGACGGTGCCCTCGATCAGGTCCGGGGAGACCCCGTCGAACACCAGGCCGTTGACGATGCTCAGGGTCGTCATCGTGCCGACCGCCTGCGGGCGCTGGCGTCCTCGTCCACCGAGAAGTCTGCCGGGTTCACCACGACACCGTAGTCCCGCTCGGCAGCCGCCACCGAGACGAATCCGTTCCGGACGTCGTGCGCCACGTCGAAGACCTGGCGGCAAATTGTTCGAGATCGGGATGTTCGACAGCTGCCTTCCGGAATCGAGGCGCTGGTGTGCCGGCCAGCGGGTCGATGGACGGTGTCCGACTGCATGGACTGCTCAGGACGCCCCCGCGGCGGATCTGCGTAGGCTGGCGTAGCAAGTGTCTCCAGCGCGCCTCACTGATCAACGAAGTACGCACGCCAGGCGAAGCGGAAGGCCCGAAGTCACGATGAGCAGCGGGGACGGCAACGGCTGGGTGCTGTGCGACCAGGGACACCGGCACTGGGGACGTTTCGGTGCCGCCGGTCTGCTGTTGCGCAGCAACGGTCTTGTCCTGCTCCAGCACCGCTCCGAGCACGTTGCGAACGGGTCCACCTGGTCCGTCCCGGGTGGTGCGCGCGACTCGCACGAGACGGCGCGGGAAGCCGCGCTGCGCGAGACCCGCGAGGAGACGGGCATTCTGGCGACGGACGTCGATGTGCTGACCGACCATGTCGACGACCACGGCGGGTGGAGCTATACGACGGTGATCGCCGATGCCCGGCGTGCGCCGGAGGACATTCCGCTGACGCCGAACTGGGAGGCCCACGAGTTGCGGTGGGTGCGCAGCGACGAGGTCCGGGAATTGTTGCTGCATCCCGGTTTCGACGAGGCATGGCCCTTTTTGCTGGCACTCTGACCAGCCCGCTCGACGGCGTCGTCGGCAACCACGCTCGGCGCCATCGGGCGAGGACGACCACACGGCCGTAACCTGCTTGTGTGCCTTCAGACCCTTCCGTCCAGGCTTCCACGTCGCGCTCGGCGCGTCCGTCGCTGTACGACTTCGCCGGCGGGGCGCCGGCCTTCCTGGCGCTGACCAGGGCGCACCACGAGCGCTGCCTGGCGGACCCGGAACTGAACCACCCGTTCTCCCATCCGGACCAGGATCCGCACCACATCGAGCGACTCGCCGCCTATCTGGCCGAGGTGATGGGTGGGCCGCCGGAGTTCTCCACCAGGTACTCCGACCAGTCCGCCATGCTGCGGATGCACGCGGGTAACGGCGACATGACGGACCTGGGACGACGTTTCGTGGAGTGCTTCGTGGCGCGGCGGACGACGCACACCTTCGCGCCGATCCGGCATTCCGGCGGGCGCTTCGCGACTACATGCAGTGGGCGGTGGACGAGGTCGTGGGGTATCCCGGCGACCCGTCGACGGTCCCCGACCATCTGGCCATGCCCCACTGGTCGTGGGACGGACCGCAACGTCGGTGAACAGCGGCGAGTCGGGATCCGAGCCGAGGCGGCCCGGTCAGCGGTCGGCCAGTTCGGCCATGATCCGGGCGGCCCGCTCGGTGACCTCAGCGCGGGCCGCGTCCTCGTCCAGCACGGTGACCCGTCCTGCCGACACCACATGCCGCCCGGCGACGAAGACGTCGGTCACATCGGTTCCCCGCGCCGCGTAGGCCAGGAAGGAATGTGGGTCGCCGAACGGCGATGCCGTCGTGCCGGTGACGTCCACCATCACGAGGTCGGCGAACTCGCCCACACCCAGGACACCGGAGAGCGCGGGGTCCAGCGCCCGCGCGCCGCCCGCGGTGGCCATGGCGAACAGGTCCGCGCCGCCGACGACCGTGGCGTCACCGGCCGCCCCCCGCTGCACGAGCGTTCCGGTCTTGATCTCCTCGAACAGGTCCAGTGTGTTGTTCGAGGCGACGGAGTCGGTACCCAGCGCCAGGTGCACGCCGGCGTCGAGGTACCGGCGGACGGGGGCGATCCCGGCGCCGAGCTTGAGGTTCGACACCGGGTTGTGGGACACGGTCACGCCCGCGCGGGCGAGCAGCTCGACGTCGCCGTTCCGCGGATGGACGGCGTGCGCGACGTGCACCCGGCCGTCCAGCAGCCCCAGGTCCGCCACCTGCCGCACCGGCGTCGCACCATGGAGGCGGAGTGACTCCTCCACCTCGGTGCGGGTCTCCGAGAGGTGGATGTGCACGCCGAGACCGTCGTTCGCGCTGCGCCCGGCGACCTCGGCGATCATCTCCGGCGGGCAGGTGTACGGCGCATGCAGCCCGTACGCCACTTGCACCCGCGGCTCCCCGGCGAACTCGGCCGCCAGCTGCGCTGTGCGGTCGAGCATGGCCGCGCCCGGTGTCGGATCGGCTGCGGGGAACGCCACCGCGGCGTACCCGAAGACCGCTGGAGCTGCGCAGACGCGCATTCCGGAAGCGGCGACGATACCCAGCAGCTCGCTGTCCCACTGGAACATGTCGAGAAAGCCGATCGTGCCCGACCGCAGCATCTCGGCGAGGGCCAGCCGCAGACCGGCGCGGATGTCGGCGGCCGTCAGGCGGATCTCGAATGCCCGGACGTGGGTCAGCCAGGTGTGCAGAGGAACGTCGTCGGAGTAGCCGCGCAGCAGCGTCATCGCCGAGTGGGTGTGGCCGTTGACCAGCCCGGGTACGACGAGGCGGCCGGCGCCCTCGACGTCATCGCTGCCGGCCGGGCCGCGAACCGGTCCGAGATAGGTGATCCGGCCCGACACGTCGTCGAACGCCACCTCGGCGTCGCGGAGCGCGTGCCGTGCATCCGGTACGACGGTCGCGCCGACGATGCGGACAGCGGTCACCGGACGGCCGGGGCCGGCCTCGGGCAGGCCGGGGCGGTCACAGCGCGGACAGCTTGAGCCAGTCGCCCCAGGAAATGGTCCAGTCGTACAGGTCGCCGTCGTCCGCCGACAACTGGACGCTGGTGCCGGTGATCTCCACCGGATCACCGTAGAGCGCCGACTTGAAGTACGCCTCGGCATTCTTCGCCGACAGATTGATGCAGCCGTGACTGACGTTCACGCTGCCCTGATCGCCGACGGTGCCCTGGTTCTGGTGGATGAACTCGCCGTTGTCGCTGATCCGCACGTCCCAGTATTCGGTCACGTTGGTGTACCCATAGGCCGGGTTGCTCATCTTGTGCACCGGCAGCAGCTCGTTCACCACATGGATTCCTGACCTGGTCACCCGGTTGGGATCGCCGATGTCGTCGCCAGACCCGTAGGAGGCCGGGTAGTCCGCGACCGTCTTACCGGCCTGCTTGACCACGATGTGGTGGCTCTTGGCGTCGGCGTAGACCACCTGGCTGCGGCCGATGGTGAAATCGGTGGTCACGTCGTCGCCCCCGTAGGCGCCGTCCCCAAATCGAATGCCGTAGACGTCGGCCTCGACGTGCACCTTCGTGCCCGCCGGCCAGTACGACTTGGGACGCCAGTCCAACGCCCAGAGGCCGTCGTCGTGCTTGATCCAGGCCCAGGCGCCCTCGACCTTCGGCACGGTGGTGATCTTCATGTGCTTCTCGACCGCTGCCCGATCGGCCGGTTCCATCCCGAAGCGGACGATGACCGGCGCCGCCACGCCCACCACGTCGCCGTCGCCGGGCGAGACGTTGACCCGCACCCTGGTCTCCGGGTCGACGGTCGAGTACTTACCTTTGATCGCCACCGTCTTTCCGTCGGTGCCGACCGCGGTGCCGACGGCGGTGTAGGTCTTCCCGTACCCGAGGACCTCGCCCACGGTCCATGCGCTGCCGTCAGCCGACACCGCGCCCTTGACGACCTTGCCGTCCGGATTGGTCAGCGTGAACTTGGTGATCCTGCCCTTGGCAACGGTGATCACGATCGGCTGCGACGGCGACATGTCGGTCGCCCCGAACGCCGGGGACGCGCTGACCTTCGCGACCGGGGGCAGGACCACGGTCGGCTTCGTGGTGGTGGGCGTGGTCGAGGCCGACGACGTCGGCGTCGCCGTGGTCGGGGTCACCGGGGCCGATTCCGTTGCCCCGCCGAGGGAATCGGTGCCGGGCGACACCGTGGACGAGGCAACCGGTGTCGCGGACGAGGTGGGCGACGTTGCGGACGGGGTCGACACCGGCGGCGGCACCGAGGAGTCGGTGCTGGTGGTACCGGAGGTACATCCGGAGGCCAGGGCCATGCCTGCGATTGCTGCCGCCGCGGTCCATCGACGCACGGTGAACTTCACGATTGGATCCAGATCAAGCCGATGGCCATGAAGCTCCGCCTCACCAGCGGCCCGCGCCGCTGCCTGCATCGGAGCCGGACACATCCACACCCCGTCGACACACGTCGATGGTCGGAGGATACCAACGGGACACGCCCCAGCCGGCGTGTCAGGGCCGGTCTAGCGGAACAACCTGCGCAGGATCAGCACTCCCAGCAGGGCACCGGCGCCGATGACGGCGTACTTGATCTTCGGGTCGGCCCATTTGGCCAGCGCGGTCTGCTTGCCCTGCTCGACGATGCGTTTCGGATTGCCCCGGGTGGTCAGCTCGTCGATTGTCTGCGCCAGCGCATCGCGGGCACGCTCGATTTCCGCCTGGATGGTGTCCGCATCGCGGGCCACGGGGCCTCCCTGGTTGCAGGGCCGCTCGGAGTGCGACCCACAGCTGATTACCCTAGCGGCATGACCACCAACCTCCCCGACGTGGGCGACGCCGCACCGGACTTCACCCTGCTCGACGCCAACGGCAGCACGGTGTCGCTCGCCGACTTCGCCGGGAAGCGGGTGATTCTGTACTTCTACCCCGCGGCGATGACACCGGGCTGCACCACCGAGGCCTGCGACTTCAGCGCGGCCAAGGCGGATCTGGACACCGCTGGATACACGGTGCTCGGGGTGTCACCGGATGCGCCGGGCAAACTGGCCGAGTTCACCGCGGACAGCGGCCTGGACGTGGTGCTGCTCAGCGACCCGGACCGCTCGGCGATGACGGCCTACGGCGCCTACGGCGAGAAGCAGAACTACGGCCGCACCGTGATGGGTGTCATCCGGTCGACGTTCGTCCTGGGGCCCGATGGCCGGATCGAGAAGGCCTGGCGCAACGTCAAGGCCACCGGCCACGTCGCCAGGGTGCTGCGGGAGATCGGCCTGGCCGCCTGAGCTCCGCGCGGCCTGGTCACCCGAGGCCGCGTGGCCGGTTCGTCGCCGCCCCGGCGGTAGGGTGATTACGCCGCGCGAGCGGCGCAACGGGGCCGTAGCCCAATTGGCAGAGGCACACGGTTTAGGTCCGTGCCAGTGAGGGTTCGACTCCCTCCGGCCCCACTCAGGAGAGTCCCTGCTGAGCTGCGGAAAGGTCGTTCATATGGTCCCTTCGTGGACTGGGCCGCAGGGGGCCGCAGTGAAGTTGCAGCGCGGTCCAATGCCACCCCAAAAAGCCTCGACGTCGTCCTCGAAAAGGTCCGCATAGACGTCGAACGTCATCGCTGCCGATGTGTGTCCGAGCACCCGCTGCACGGCCTTCACGTTGGCCGCGGCTGACACGGCACGGGAGGCCGCGGTGTGCCGAAGCTCGTGCGGGGGCACCCGTGGAACGGCCGCAGCCTTCAAGTCTCTCGAACCATCCGCAGGTTCCGTTCGGCTGTCGGTTTTGCCCTCCCCGGAGTGCCTGGAAGACCAGCCCATCGCGATCCTTGCCCTGGCAGCATCGCGCCAACTGATCGACTAGGAACGCGGGAATCCAACCGTCTGCCTAGCAGACGTCTTGAGTGGTGAGTGTCCCGATGTAGACCTGAGCGCCCAGCCCCACCGCGTTCTGCGACACGGTGAGACGATGTCGGGAGGTGGTCCAAATCCTTCACCCACAGTCCGGCCGCCTTGTCGCGCTAGTCGCGCTGAACGCGCTGCAGGTAGGGCGGGAACAGGTCGCAATGCTTCAAGAGCGGCAAGTTGCTCAATGGGCGAGCCGCTCGAAGGTTACTAACACGGTTCCGATACCAGCTGAGCCGAGTCGTGCGGTCGCGTCGACGGGCGTTATGGCTTTCAATCGCCACCCTTGAGAGCCGAATTCGTTAAACACCTTCTCCAATTTTTTCCCGGAAGTTTTCTCGAGGATTGCTCCGTCGCGGACCTCAATCACTTTGTACTCGTAGCCGCCTGCCATGCGTCCCCTTCTGACCCTAGTCGGATATTGTTGATCGCCGGAGATCATGCACCGGTCACTCCGGAGCGGTCGTTCGCGCAGTTCTAGAATGCCGAGTCCAAACCCTGTGGGACTGAAGCTACCAGTTTCGCGCATCGGGATAAGGGTTTTCGCCACGTCGCGCCACGGAGATGGTGAACGTTGTTGCGACTCGATTGCGGTTATCGCAACGTTGTGCACTGGTGGTCCCACGACAGCTGAGCCCTGACCTGATTGGGTGATTCGGCCTGACCCGCTGATTACAGTTGGTTACCAATGAGTGCAAACAATTGAGTCGCCGAAGCGGAGTCATCGGTACCGTTAGCCCAGGACCTTCGGGACGCCAACAGGTCAGACCAGGAGCCAGCCGTCGGGACGACGAGTCGACAGCGGCGTCGCACCGGCGAAATTCAAACCGGGCTGCCGGTGGCTGGCCCGGGTATAGGCCGCGGGCGGCGGACCATCCGGTCGTACTGCGTCGTCCAAGACAGGCCCTCGGCGAGTTCGACAGCTCCTCGCGTAGAGGTCGGCTCTGTTGCGGGCGGCCGGTGGGTCGGCTCTCTGACCGCCCGAGAAGGCCCCGCCGGCCAGCGTCAGCCCCACGACACCTGCACGCCACCGTTACATCGTCGGGTCCCTTCTTCGGTTCTCCTCCTTCCTAGACGGTAAATTGTCACTGTTCCGAGGTTGCACCGGTCGTGGTCCAGACATCCGTCGCATCGCTACCCGGCGCCAACCAGTCGTGCGTGTCAGTGGCCATGAGAAAGTCCCCACTGGTGGCCAGGTGAGGTCCCCGGTTTT
>CAXTBG010000052.1:0-35486 GCA_964242105.1 uncultured Nakamurella sp.
GTAGCCCTTGTTCGTCTGGATCTCGTTGCTCAGCTCGTTCGCGTCGACCGAGATCACCGCGACGTTGCCGTAGACGAACTTGTACACCGACGGGCAGGTCTTCGGCCCGTTCTTCGGCAGGTCCAGCCGGTAGGCGTGCCCGCCGTAGCCGTGCAGCGGGCTGTCGCCGAGGAAGGCGGTGTTGCCGTAGAGGGGCTCCATGTCGTGGTTCCCGGTGGCGAACATCCAGGGCGTGTACGCCGCCTGGCTCTCGATCTGGTTGAGGAAGACGTCCCAGACGTACGGGTTGTACAGGTTCGTCCCCGGCGCGGCCCCGGTGGTGAGGGCGCCCCTGTCGTCCGCCGGGAGGCCGGTGCCGCTGGGGTCGGCGTAGCAGATGTCGCCGGCCAGCAGGGTGAACCGCGGCTTCTGCGTCGACATCAGGTGGGTCAGCGTGACGGCCGGTGTCGGGTCGGTTCCGGCGGTGCCGGCCACCGGATCGGTCGCGCTGTAGTAGTTGTTGTCGAACACCGCTTTCGGCCACGCGCCGCCCGCCGCCTTGACCAACGCCGGGTCCTCGCCCCAGGCGTACTGCGGGTCGGTCGGGAAGGTGTTGGTCCCGACGTCGGCGAACGCGGTGAAGGTGAACGGCCCGGTCACCTGGCTGTGCCGGCGCCCGTGGTGTCTCGCCGGGGCCGTGGTGAAGAAGGCGTCGCCGGTCACCGTGCCGTCCTGGAGCCGGAAACGGTAGTGGTACAGCGTGTCCGGCTGCAGGCCGGTGATCTTGGCCTTGGCGTAGAACTGGCTGGCGATCGGGCCGCCGGGAATCGCGTACTGGCCGAGCAGGTGCTGGACGTCGGCCTCCACCCGGTGGCCGTACGAGCCCTTCCGGGTGCCGATGTCGACGAAGGCCCGCAATCCCCGGGGCAGGCTGCCGGTCTTGCTGACCAGCTGCGCGGTAACGGCCATGGAGTTGGTCGGATGCGACCCGGACCCGGCCATGAAGGAGAGGTGCCGGCCGGAGATCACCACGCCGCTCGAGCCGGCCACCCCGCCGCCGGCGGCGAACGCGGCGTTGGCCAACCCGAACTGGGCGAGCGCATAGCCGCCGGCACCGGCGGTGAACGCCTTGAGCAGGAAGCGGCGGCTCACCGGATGACGAGCCAGTTCGCGCGCGTTCCACTCGCTGTACTCGTCGACGGTCAGGGGATGGTCGGGTCCGGTCTTTGCCATGGCTAGCATTTCACCCGACCGTGGCGCACCCCGCCGACCTGGAACGCTGAACCTTCTGTGAACGTCCGGTGAAGCGGGCGGGGCCGCTCAGACCGGGCGCAACGCGAGAACCGGTATGACGCGGGAGGTCTTCGCCTCGTAGTCGGCGAAGCCCGGGTACAGCTCGGCCTGCTTGCGGTACAGCCGGTCGCGCTCCTCGCCCTCCAGCTCGGTCGCCTCCGCCACGATCGTGCGGCCGCCGACCTCGATGATCACGCGGGGGTTGGCCTTGGCGTTGTGGTACCAGTCCGGGTTGGTCGGCGCGCCGGCCTTGGATGCGAACACCAGGAAGCGGTCGCCGTCGGCGAGGTACATCATCGGGTTGATCCGCTCGAGGCCGGACCTGGCGCCCACCGTCCGCAGCAGCAGCATCGGTGCGCCCGCGAAGTTGCCGCCGACCTGTCCGTTGTTGGCCCGGAACTCGTCGATGATCTGCTGGTTGTAGTCGGACATCAGGTCCCCTGTTCGGTCGGGATCGGTCGAGTCGGCGGGATGCGGAGCGACAGGCCGCACTGACGGCCATTCTGCGTCGGCCCTGCGTCCGGGGCCATTCCGGGTTGGAAATCGGACCCGGCACGGGGTGGAACAATGACCGCGCCCGCAGTTCGCGGCCTGCGGGTACCCCCGCGGCCCGCACATCCGCACCCGACCGCCCGCACGTTCGGTGTCCGCAACGAGGAGAGCCGCCTGTCATGGCCGATCCGACCACCCTGGTGCTGCCGCACGATCTCAAGCCTGCCGACGGCCGCTTCGGCTGCGGGCCGTCCAAGGTGCGACCGGAGGCGCTGGCCGCGCTGGCCGCGTCCGGATCGAGCGTGATGGGCACGTCGCACCGCCAGGCCGGCGTCAAGTCGCTGGTGCACCGGGTCCGCGAGGGCATGCAGACGCTGTTCGGCCTGCCCGAGGGCTACCAGGTGATCCTGGGCAACGGCGGCACCACCGCGTTCTGGGATGCCGCCGCGCTGGGCCTCGTGCGAAGCCGCTCCCAGCACCTGGCGTTCGGCGAGTTCTCCGCCAAGTTCGCCACCGTCACCAAGGGCGCCCCGTTCCTCGGCGACCCGACCGTGATCAAGGCCGACGTCGGGGACGCGCCCGAGCCGGTGTTCGAGGCGGACGTCGACGTCTACGCGTGGGCCCACAACGAGACCTCCACCGGGGTGGCCGTGCCGGTGCGCCGGCCGTCCGGCGCCACCGACGACCAGCTGGTGCTGGTCGACGCGACCTCCGGCGCGGGCGGACTGCCGGTGGACATCGCGCAGACCGACGTCTACTACTTCGCGCCGCAGAAGGTGTTCGCCTCCGACGGCGGGCTGTGGATCGCGCTCGCCTCCCCCGCCGCCCTGGACCGGGTCGCCGAGATCGCCGCTACCGACCGCTGGATCCCGGAGTTCCTGTCGATCGCCACCGCGCTGGACAACAGCACCAAGGACCAGACGCTCAACACCCCCGCGGTGGCCACCCTGTTCCTGCTCGCCGACCAGTTGGAGTGGATCAACGGTCAGGGCGGCCTGGACTGGGCCGTCAAGCGCACCGCAGACTCGTCCGGCCGGCTCTACGACTGGGCGGAGAACTCCGCCTTCGCCACTCCGTTCGTCCGCCGCCCCGAACTGCGCTCGCAGGTCGTGGGGACCATTGACTTCAACGACGGGATCGACGCTGCACTGATCGCGAAAACGTTGCGGGCCAACGGCATCGTCGATACCGAGCCCTATCGCAAGCTCGGCCGCAACCAGCTGCGCGTCGGTATGTTCCCCGCTGTCGAACCCGACGACGTGTCGGCCCTGACCGCCTGCATCGACCACATCGTCGAGCACCTCTGAGCAGAGCCCGCAGGCGGCGCGGCGCGCCTTCCCGGGGACTCGAACGGTTGGGCGATAAATTGCCCTGGGAAGCCGACGGAAGTTCTCCGTGGTCCGGGAGGAGTACGCCATGCGCGCGTTGCGGGTTCTGGGTCTGGCCGATGACGAGCGAGGCGTCGGCAAGACCCTTGTCCTGGAGGAGGCCTCGACGGGCGAGCAGTTCACCGTGACCTGCGACGACCGCCTGCGGGCCGGCGCGCGCGGTGACCTGAGCCGGTTCGGCCAGCTGGAGATCGAGATGCAGTCCCAGCTGCGGCCCAAGGAGATCCAGTCCCGCATCCGCGCCGGCGCCACCGTCGAGCAGGTCGCCGCCCTGGCCGGGACCAGCATCGTCCGGGTCGAACGGTTCGCCTACCCCGTGCTGCTGGAACGGGCCAGCATCGTGGACAGGGCCAAGAAGGCCCGCCCGGCCATCGACGGCATCACCGGCAGCGCTTCGGTCGCCGAGACCGTCGCCGCCACCCTGGCCGCCCGCGGTCACGACGGCGATGTCCGCTGGGACGCCTACAAGGACGAGGACGGCTGGATCCTCACGCTGACCTGGAGCGCCGGCCGTTCGGAGAACCGCGCGCACTGGCTGTTCCACCCCGGCCCGGACGGCGGAACGCTCAGCGCCCGGGACGACGCGGCGGCGGAGATCGTCGACCCCGCCCTGCGGATCCTCCGCCCGCTGCGGCCGGTCCGGCCGGAGTCGGCGCCCCAGCTGCCCGACCCGACGCTGCCGACCGAGGCGCCGCACCGCTCCGGCGAGGCCGCGTCACGGTCGGTGCACCCGGCCGGCGGGAAGCTGAAGGCCCCGGCGGGACGTCCGACGCCCCCGCCGCGACCCACCCAGGACGCCTCCCGGTTCAACCGGCAGCCGCAGCCGACCAGCCGAGCCGGCACCGTCCCGACTGCACACGGCAACGCGGAGCGCATCGTCGAGGAGATCGTCGCCGAGCACTCGCCGGACAGTCCGCTCGATGCCGTGTCCTCCCTCGAGGCCGCGTCCTCCCTTGATGCCGCGTCCGTCGAGGCCGCGCCCGTCCCGGCGGTGGCAGCGGGGGCACTGGCACTGCCGGCGGGTGCACTGGCAGCGGGTCCGCCGCCGGTGGCTTCGTCGGCCGCCGACCGTGCGCCGGTGAGCGGAGCGGTTGCCGCAGTCACGGCTGCCGACCCGGCGTCGACGCCGGTCACCGCTGCTCGACCTGCGACCCCGGCCAGACCGACGACCCCGGCTCGGCCCGCCACCCCGGCACGGTCGAACAAGCGGGGGCAGCGTCCGGCGATGCCGTCATGGGAGGACGTCCTGCTCGGGACGCGCTCGACCGGTCACTGACCGACGGGGCCGCCGAGCGAGTCGTCAAGGGTGACGAGCACCTTGATGTGGTGCCCGGAGGTGGAGAGCCCGAACGCCTCGGACACCTGCTCGAGTGGGCGCGTGGCGGTGATGAAGTCGTCGGCCCTGACTGCGCCCTGCTCCAGCAGGCTGATGGACTCGGCGTAGTCCTGCGGCAGATAGGTCGCGCTGCCCTGGATGCGGATCTGGTGATCCTGGATGACCGGCAGCGGGATCGTCACCTCGGCCGCGGGAACGCCCACGACGACGACCGTTCCGCCCTTGTCGGCCATCCCGATGGCCTGGGTGACCGAGGACTGGATGGCCACGCAGTCGAAGACGACGTCGGCGCTCTGGCCGAGCGCGTCGCGGACCTGGGACACCACGTCGGCGGCCATCGCGTCGACGACGACGTCGGCGCCCAGCGCGGATGCCCGGTCGCGCTTGTCGGACAGCGGATCGGTGACGACCACCCGGCCGACGCCGTGCGCCTTGAGCACCGACAGCAGCAGCAGGCCGATGGTGCCTGCGCCGAGCACCACGGCGGTGCGGCCGGTGACGTCGCCGGCCAGGCGGACGGCGTGCACCGGCGTGGACAGCGGCTCGATCAGGGCCGCGGCACGGAAGTCGAGGCTCTCCGGCACGGTGTGCAGCCGGTTGGCGGGCAGGGTGAAGAAGTCGGCCATGCCGCCCTGCTCGTAGCCGCACCCGAAGAATCGCAGCTTCTCGCAGAGGTTCTCGCGACCGCTGGTGCACATCTTGCACTCCCAGCAGGGCAGGTCGGGCTCGGCGGTGACCCGGTCCCCGACGGCCAGGGTCGTGACGTCGGCGCCGAGCGCCTCCACGACGCCGACGACCTCGTGTCCGGGGTGATAGGGCAGGGGGACGAACGGATGCCGGCCGTGCGCGGCATGGGTGTCGGACCCGCAGATCCCGCTGACGACGCTGCGGACCAGCACTTCGTCCGAACCGGGCGTCGGCGCCTCGACTGATTCGACCTCGATCCGGCCCGGGTGGACGACGACGCGTCGCATGGTGGTCATGAGGGTGTCCCTTCTGGTGGAGATGCTGGGGCGCGGGTCAGGCTTCGGAGATGACGGTGGCGAGAGCTCGGACGGTCTGGCTGACCGCATCCCGGGCAGCCCGCAGATAGGGCCGCGGGTCGGTCGAGTCGCTGCGGGCGAGTTCCGCCCGGACTGCGGCCGTGAAGGACACATTCAACGCCGTCCCGATGTTGACCTTTCGAATACCCGCCCGCACGGCGTGCTGCAGGTCGGCGTCGGCCACGCCGGAGGACCCGTGCAGGACCAGCGGCACGGGCGTCGCCGTCCGCAGCCGGCCGATCAGGTCGAAGTCCAAGCTGGCCGACCGGGTGGTCATGGCGTGCGAGCTGCCGACCGCGACGGCGAGGGCGTCCACCGCCGTATCGGCCACGAACCGGGCCGCTTCGTCGGGATCGGTGCGCACGCCGGCGGTGTGCGCGCTGGCCACCTGGGTCGGCTTGCCGCCGACGTAGCCCAGTTCCGCTTCCACGTAGATGTTCCGCCCGTGCAGCCGGCGGGCGTGGGCCGCGGTCTCGGAAACGTTGTCGGCGTAGGGAAGTCGGCCGGCGTCGACCATGATCGAGCTGAAACCGGCATCGGCACCGCGCTGCACCAGCGACCCGTCCTCGACGTGGTCCAGGTGCAGCGACACCGGTACGGCGGCCCGGCCGGCCATGTCCGACAGAGCAGCGGTGATCGGTGCGACGGCGCCGCCGCGAAAGGCGACCGCGTTCTGGCTGAGCTGCAGGATCACTCCCACTCCGGCGGCCTCGGCGCCGGCGATGATCCCTTCCGCGTGCTCCAGGGTGATCACGTTGAACGCGGCGACCGCACCGTTGCGCGTTTCCGCGTCGGCCATCAGCGTCGCGGTGGTGGTGAGTGGCATACGGCTCCCTCGACGTCGATGGGGCGCCGTCCTCGTCGACCTCACGAGTGGACGCCCGAACTCCAACAACCTACAATCAAACCCAATTAATTCCAATACGACGGCGGACAGGCGGCGCGATGCAAGCGTGGGCGGGGCTCGATGCCGGCACGACGTCGAGCAAGGTGGTGATCTTCGACGACGGCGGTCGACCGCTGGCCGAAGGCCGCCACCCGACGCGCTGGGACGTCACCGCAGACGGTGTGCAGATCGACCCGCAGGCCCTGCTGGACGGTGCCCGCACCGCACTGGCGCAGGCACTGGACCGACTCCCGGAGCACGTCACCGTGGCGGGCCTGGGCATCACCAGCATGGGCGAGACCGGTGTGCTGGTGGACTCACGCGGCCAGCCGGTCGCGCCGGCCATCGCGTGGCACGACACCCGCGACGCCGCCGAGGTCGACCGGCTGGAGCGGGAGCTCGGCACTGACCTGTTCAGCGGCACCACCGGCAAGCCGATCCGCGGCCAGTGGTCGCTGACCAAGCATCGCTGGCTGGTCGACCACCGGCGTGAGGTGGCCGGGGCGGTCCGCCGGTTCAACGTGGCCGAGTGGATCGCCCGCAGCCTCGGCGGCGAGGAAGCCTGCGACCGGGCCCTGGCCTGCCGTACCGGTTGGTTCGACGTGACCGGAAACCATTGGTGGGAGGAGGCTCTCGCCTGGTCCGGGGCGGCAGTCGCGTTGATGCCGGCGCTGGTGCAGTCCGGCGAGCCCATCGGCCGGGTGTCCGACGCCGCCCACCCCCGACTGCGCGGGGCGGTGCTGACGTTGGCCGGTCACGACCACCAGGCGGCCGCCCTGGGCGCCGGCGCCGGCGGGGTGGACGACGAACTCGACTCGTCCGGGACCGCCGAGGCGCTGATCCGCACCGTGCCGCCCACGTTGACCGGCGAGCAGATCCTGTCGCTGGCCCGGCACGGCGTGACCACCGACGTCAGCATCCAGCCCGGGTCGTGGTCCCTGCTCGGCGGTACCGAGGGCGGCCTGGCCATGCAGCGGACCCTGTCGGTGCTGGGGGTGTCCCGCCCTAGTCTGGCCGCGCTGGACGAGCTGGCGCTCCAGGCGCCGTCCGGGGCGGTCCGGGTCGGCGGCATCGGCGGTGCCGCGCTCGAGCTCGGCCGGTTGACCGACGGCATCGGGCCCGGCCACGTGTGGCGGGCGGTGGTGGAGGCCGCGACGGCGCAGGCGGTCGACCTGCACCGGGCGATGACCGACATCGTCGGTCCGCACCGCCGGCTGGTGGCCGCCGGGGGCTGGTGCAACAGCGCCATGGTGATGGCGGCGAAACGGGCCGGCTTCGGCGACCTGACCGTCTCGGACGTCGTCGAGGCCGGTGCGCTGGGCGCGGCCACCCTCGCCGCGCGGGCCGCCGGGCACCTCGGCCCGACTGACGTCCTCGGCAGCTCGGGCGAGCAGGCATGAAGACCGCCGGGACGCTGTTCGCCGCCGAGCGTCAGGAGATGGTGCTGCGCAAACTGGGCGACACCGGCCGGATCGACGCGGCCGCCCTGGCCAGCGAACTGGGCGTCAGCAACGAGAGCGTCCGCAAGGACCTGGCGCTGCTGGAGGAACGCGGCCTGCTGCGGAGGGTGCACGGCGGCGCGATCCTGCTGCACGAGCTCCGGTCCGAGCCGGAGATAGACGCCCGGACGAGCTTTGCCGCCGAGAAGCAGGCCATCGCCCGCGCCGCGCTCGCGCATGTCCCGGCCGGCGGCTCCATCCTGCTCGACGCGGGGTCGACCACCGCTTGCCTGGCCGCGCTGCTCCCCGCCGACAGTGCCCTGTTCGTGTGCACCAACTCGCTGCCCATCGCCTCGGCGCTGACCGACCTGTCGGCGGTGACCGTGCAGTCGTTGGGCGGCACGGTCCGTCGGCCGAGTCGCGCCGGGGTCGGTGCGCTCACCGTCCGCGCCCTCGCCGGCATCAACGTCGACGTCGCCTTCCTCGGCGCGAACGCAATCTCGGCCACCCGCGGCCTGACCACTCCGGACGAGCTGGAAGGCATGACGAAGCAGGCCATGTTCACCGCCGCCCGCCGCCGCATCCTGTTGACCGATTCGTCGAAGTTCGGTCGGGAGAGCCTCCACCGCTACGCCGACCTGGGCGACCTGGACATGGTGATCACCGATGCCGGCATCAGTGACGAGGCCAGCACCGCGCTCACCGCGGCCGGCGTCGACATCACACTCGCCCGGAGGGCAGCATGATCACCACCGTCACCGCCAACCCCAGTCTCGACCGCACGCTGCAGGTCGCGGCGATCACCCGCGGCGGGGTGCACCGGGCGACCTCCGAGCTGATCGAGCCGAGCGGCAAGGGGGTCAACGTCGCCGTCACCCTGCACGCCGCCGGACGTCCCACCGTCGCGGTGCTACCCATCGGGGGATCGGTCGGCCGGCAACTGACCGAGCTGCTCGCCGACCGCGGTGTGCCGGTCCGCACGGTACCCGTCTCGGGCGACGTCCGCAGCAACGTCTCGGTGATCGAGTCCGACGGCACCACGACGAAGTTCAACGCACCCGGCGCGGGGCTGACCCCGACCGACGTTGCGGCGCTGGTGGCCGCAGCGCAGGACGCCAGCGCTGCCGGGCAGTGGCTGGCCTGGTGCGGCAGCCTGCCCACCGGGTTCTCCGATGACGCGCTCGCCGACGCCGTCGCCGCCGGGCGGGCCGCGGGTCGGCTCGTCGCCCTGGACAGCAGCGGCGCCGCGCTGGCCGGGGCGCTGCGCCGACCCGCCGACGCGCTGCCGCACCTGATCAAGCCCAACGCGGACGAGCTGTCCGAGCTGGTCGGCCGCCCGCTGCGGACAGTCGGCGCGGTCGGTGCCGCGGCCCGGGATCTCGTCGGCGCCGGCGTGCAGACCGTGCTGGTCAGCCTCGGCAGCGACGGCGCGGTCCTGGTCCAGGCCGATGCCGCCTACTACGGGCAGGCCACCGCCAGCCGGGTCGCGAACACCGCGGGTGCCGGCGACGCGTTCCTGGCCGGATACCTGGCCGCGGTCGACCAGCCGGTGCCGGTCCGGTTGGAAACGGCCCTGCGGTACGGCGCGGCAGCCGTGGCGCAGCCCGGCACCCTGCTCACCGACCCGCCGACGGGCCCGGCCGATGCCGGTTCGGTCAGCGTCCGCGATCTGACCGCGCACCAGGACCGGCCCATTTCCTGACGCCGGTCGTCGGGCGGACCGACGGACTTCTCCGGTTGGAACCGGCCGTTCGAGATCGGCCGGCTACCCTGCTCGCTGCGCCGCGCGCCAGGCACCAGGCGGTAGACCTGTCTCCCGCTTGAACGCTGCGGCCAGCGCGTACCCGCTCCCGTAGCCGACACCATGCGCAATGGCCTGCAAGGAGTCGTCGGACTCCCGCAGCCTTTCCTTCGCCAGCTGCAGCCGCCAGGACGTCAGGTAGGTCGACGGCGGCACACCGACCAGTTCGGTGAACCGCTGCGCGAGCGTCGCCCGGGAAACGTTCGCCAATCGTGCGAGCGAGGTGATCGTCATCGGCGCGGCCGGCGCTTCGTGCATCGCCCGTAGCGCGGCTCCGACCGCCCGGTCGTCCAGGGCCGCGAACCAAGGTGGTGCGCCGCTGGGATCCGCGACGAAGTGCGCGCGCAGCACAGAGATCAGCAGCACGTCAAGAAGTCGATCCAGCACGGTCTGCCGACCGGCCGAGGTGCCGGCGATCTCGCCGGACAGCAGGTCGACGACCGCCGACAGTGCACTGCCCGATGTCGCCGGCACGACGATCACCTCCGGCAGCCCGTCGAGCAGCGCGCTGCACAGGTCACCGTCGAATCGGTAGACGCCGCACACGAAGGTGGTTGCCGGGCCGTCGCCGTCGCTCACGTAGACCTGCTCGGAGCGGCGCACACCGGGCTGGGCGACAAAGCTCGGCAGGTCCACCACCCGCGCGCCAGGGCGGCCCGAGAGATCGTGCGGTCCGGACGTCCGTACGGCCACCACGTCGCCGGCCCGCAACGGTACGCACCGCCGGCCCGAGGACAGCACCGCCTCCCCGTCGATCATCACATGCACGGCCAGCCGAGCCGGGTCGCCGAAGTGCAGCCCCCAGTCGAAGCCGTGCACCGTGGTCGCGGCGAACGCTGCGCCGCGCGCACGAGCACGACTGAGCAGATCGGCAAGTACATCCACACACTGGACGATGACACATCAGGACGAGCGCATCAACCATCGATTGTCCAGCAACTGGGCGATGTACTGGATGGATGACAAACACTGTTCTGGTTCTCGGCGGCACCGGCAAGACCGGCCGTCGCATCGCCACGCTGCTGCGGGACGCGGGCATGGACGTCCGGACCGCCGCGCGCTCCGCCGCCGATGTCGCCTTCGACTGGGCCGATCCGCGCACGCACCCGGCTGCCCTCGCCGGCGTCGACCGGCTGTACCTGGTGCCGCCCGCACTGGATCTGGATTTCGCCGCGCCGACCCTGGCCTTCCTCGATGCCGCTGTGGCGGCGGGAGTGCGCCACGTCACCTATCTGAGCGCGCGAGGAGTCGAACACGCTCCGGCCGAGGTCGCCATGCGGGCCGTGGAGCTTTCGCTGATCCAGCACGATGTGCTCGCACACACCATCCTTCGGCCCGCCTTCTTCATGAACAACTTCCTGCCGGGCGGCGCTTTCTCCGACGCCCTGCACAGCGGTGTACTGGCCCTTCCCGCTGGCGACGGCGCAGAGGCGTTCATCGACGTCGACGACATCGCCGCAGCGGCGGCCGCCTCGCTGGCCGACCCTGCCGCGCACGCCGGCCAGCAGTACGAGCTGACCGGCCCGGAGGCTCTCACCCACACGCAGGTCGCCGAGTTGCTGACCGGCCACGGTTATTCCGTGAGATACCAGAAGGTGTCCGTCGAGGACTGGGTCACCGCCTCGACAGCGGCCGGGCTACCGGCCGACTACGCGGGATTCCTGGCCGGTTTGTTGGCCGGCATCGGCGCCGGGCACGGTGCCAATCCCACTGATGCCGTCGAACGAGCGACCGGGCGTGCGCCGAGCTCGCTGGCCGCGGTGCTGGCGAGGACGCTGACCGAGGCGCGATGAGGGCGATCGAGAGGACCCGGCTGGAGGACCCGGCCGGGGGACGATACTGGAGGCGCTCCCACCGACGGTCGAAGACCCAGGTCGCAACGGTGGTGGGGCGCTGACGTTCGACGAGCCCGCGGCACTGCTGCGGGCCGGCTGCACAGAGGAGCGACGATGCCCGAGATCACCGCGCACCACGGCCTTTTCAAGGACACCAAGCTCCATGTGGACGACACCGGCGGCCCGGGTCGCCCGGTGGTGCTGATCCACGGGTGGCCGCTGTCCGGCGAGGCGTGGAAGGCCCAGGTACCCGTCCTCCAGCAGGCCGGCTATCGCGTGGTCACCTACGACCGGCGCGGGTTCGGCCGGAGCGACAAGCCGCTGACCGGCTACGGCTACGACACCCTCACCGACGATCTGCACACGCTGCTCGAGGAACTCGACCTGCGCGAGGTCACTCTGGTCGGTTTCTCCATGGGCGGCGGTGAGGTCGCCCGGTACTTCTCCGCCTACGGCGCGGACCGTCTGCACAGCGTGGTCTTCGCCTCGGCGGTGCCGCCGCACCTGCTGCACACGCCGGCCAATCCGGACGGCCCGCTGCGCCCCGCCGATGCCGCGAAGATGGCGGCCGCCCTGACGGCCGACCAGGACTCCTTCTACGACGACTTCGTCACCCAGTTCTTCTCCGCGAACGGTGTGCTGGCGGTGACCGAGGCGCAGCGCCAGGAGGCGCTCACCCTGTGCAAGCAGGCCGACAAGAAGGCCGCATTGGCCTGCATGACGGCCTTCGGCGCCACCGACTTCACCGATGACCTGCCGAAGGTGTCCGTGCCCACCCTCGTACTGCACGGCGACAGCGATGCCACCGTTCCGTTCGAAGGATCCGGCGCACGGACGCACGAGGCCATAGCGGGCAGCGAAATGCGACTGCTGGCCGGGGCGCCGCACGGCTGCAACGTGAGCCACGCCGACCAGTGGAACGACGCGCTGCTCCAGTTCCTCGGCCGATAGCCCCTGGGCGAGGGCGACACCCCGGTGACCGGGTGTCGTCACCCGACAGCGGTGCGAGGTAAACCGGTGGAGCCTGTCGGTGCCCCGACGTAGCCTTGGCCGGTCATGTCGAACACACCACTGCCCCTTCCGCTGCAGCCCCCGCCACCCGTCTCGCACTCCACCGTCGCTTCGCTCAAGCGGTTGATGCCGTTCGCCCGGCCGGCTCTGCCGTCGCTGGGCGCATCCACTCTCGCCGCCATCGGCGCAACCATCTGCGGGCTCGCCTTCCCGCTGGTCATCGCCTGGATCATCGACGGGCCGATCAGTGACCACCGGCTCTCCGGGCTGTGGGGACCGGCACTGCTCCTGGTCGGCCTCGGGGTGGCAGAGGGCGCGTTGTTCTGGGCGCGCCGGATGTTCTCGACCAGGCCGACCATGCGCGTCGAGGCGACCATGCGCGCTGCGCTCTACGAACATCTGCAGCGGCTGCCGGTGGCCTTCCACGACCGCTGGCCGGCCGGGCAGCTGATGTCGCGGGCCGTGTCGGACCTCGCGACGATCCGCCGCTTCCTGACCTTCGGGGTGGTCTTCCTGGTGGTCAACGGCGTCACCTTCGTGGTCGGCGTCGGCATCCTGCTCACGCTGTCGGTCAAGCTGGGGCTGATCGTGGCCGCGCTGGCGATCCCGCTCGTGGTGCTGTGCTTCCAGTACGAGTCGCGCTACCAGACGCTGGCCCGCCGGTCGCAGGACCAGGTCGGTGACCTGGCCACCGTCGTCGAGGAATCGGTGCTCGGCATCCGCATCCTGAAGTCCTTCGGCCGTAGCGCCCACCTGGGCCGGAAGTTCATCGCCCAGGCCGCCGAGCTGCGCACCACCGAACTGTCCAAGGCGAAGGTCGTCTCGTCCCTGTGGGCCGTCATCATCGTGCTGCCGGAGATCGCGCTGGGGCTGACCCTGGTGTTCGGCGTCAAGGACGTCGCCGCCGGCGTGATGTCGGCCGGCTCGCTGGTCGCGTTCTTCGGCACGGCGATGGCCCTGCGCTGGCCGATCGATTCCATCGGCTGGCTGCTCGCCATCGCCAACGACACCGCCGCCGCGTCGCAGCGGTACTTCGAGGTGATGGACTCCCCGGTCACCGTCACCTCACCCGACTTCCCGACCGCGGCCCCGCCGGCCGCCGGCCACCTGCAGTTCGACGACGTGCACTTCCGGTTCTCCGACGCGCAGTCCGGCTCCGGCCGCTCCGGAGACATCCTGCGCGGCATCGACCTGGACGTCCGGCCCGGCGAGACGGTCGCCGTGGTCGGAGCCACCGGTTCGGGCAAGACCACCCTCACCTCCCTGGTGAACCGCCTCTACGACGTCACCGGCGGGTCGGTCCGCCTGGACGGCGTCGACATCCGCGATCTGGATCTCGCGGAGCTGCGAGGTCGGGTGTCGGTTGCCTTCGAGGACCCCACGCTCTTCTCTGCGTCGGTGCGCGAGAACGTGCTGCTGGGCATGCCGGACGGCACGGATGACGACGTCCGGGCCGCCCTGGCGGTCGCCCAGGCCGACTTCGTCGACGAGCTGCCGTGGGGTCTGGACACCCGGGTCGGCGAGCAGGGGTTGTCGCTGTCCGGTGGGCAGCGGCAGCGTCTGGCGCTGGCGCGCGCGGTGGTCGGATCTCCGGAGATCCTGGTGATGGACGACCCGTTGTCCGCTCTCGACATCCACACCGAGGCCCAGGTGGAGCGCGCATTGCGTTCCGTGCTGGGCAGTACCACCGCGCTGGTGATCGCCCACCGGGCGTCCACCGTGCTGCTGGCGGACCGGGTGGCGCTGCTGGAGGACGGCCGCATCACCGCCGTCGGCACGCACTCGGAATTGATGGCGCAGGTGCCGGCCTACCGGGACCTGCTGGCCAGCCGGGACGACCACGCGGCCAGCGTGCTCGCCCTCGAGGTCGCGACCGGGCAGGGCGTGTCGGCATGACGGCGATCCCCACTCCGGCCGAGCCGGAGACCGACGACAGCTGGCGCGGCGTCGCCACGGAGAACACCGCCGACATCTCGGGCGCGGTCGGCATCAAGTTGCAGGCGCGCTCGCGCCGGCTGCTCGGGTCGCTGCTCCGGCCGCACCGCCGGCTCGGCGTCATCGCCGTGATCGCGGTGGTGATCAGCGAGCTCGGCTTCCTTGCCGGGCCACTGATCGTCGCCTACGGCATCGACACGGCCGTACCCGCTCTCACCAGGGGGGACGGTGGCCCGCTGACCTTCACCGCCATCGCCTACCTCGGTGCGGGCGCGATCAGTGCCCTGGCCAGGACGGTTTTCATCCGCACCGCGGCGCGCATCTCACAGGCGGTCCTGCTCGACCTGCGCGGGCGGGTCTTCTCGCACACGCAGGCGCTGAGCCTCTCCTTCCACGAGAAGTACACCTCCGGCCGGGTCATCGCCCGGATGACCAGCGACCTGGACACCCTGGCGGACCTCACGGCAGAGGGCCTCGACGGGCTCATCTCCGGCCTGTTGTCCGTGGTCGGGATCAGCATCGCGCTCGTGTGGCTCGACCCGATGCTCGGCCTGGTGGCGCTGATCGCGTTCGTCCCGATCCTGTTGCTGACCAGGTGGTTCCAGTCCACCTCGCGGGTGATCTACCGTCGCACCCGGTCCGCGATCGCCTCGCTGATCGTGCAGTTCACCGAGACGATGAACGGTCTGCGGGCGGTGCTGACCTACCGCCGCGAGGCGCGCAACGCCGCCATCTTCGCCGAGTTCAACGACGAGAACGCGCAGGCCAACGGCGACGGGCTGATCGCGCTGGCCAAGTACACCCCGGCCGTGCGGATGATCGGCAATCTGACGCTGGCCGCGGTGATGCTGCTGGGCGCCGTGCAGGTGATCAACGGGCATCTCGAGATCGGCGTGCTGGCCGCGTTCCTGCTGTACGTGCGGCGGATCTACGATCCGCTGGACGAGCTGGCGATGTTCTACAACTCCTACCAGTCGGCCTCCGCAGCGCTGGAGAAGCTGTCCGGTCTGCTGGAGGAGGTGCCGGCCGTGCCGGAGCCGGCCGACCCGATCCCGCTGCCCGAGGTCGTCGGCCGGGTGACGTTCGAGCGCGTGCACTTCGCCTACAACCCGTCGGTCGAGGTGCTGCCCACGTTCGACCTCGAGTTGCCGGCGGGCCAGACCCTGGCGGTGGTCGGCGCCACCGGAGCCGGTAAGTCGACGCTGGTCAAGCTGCTCGCCAGGTTCTACGACCCGACGGCCGGCCGGGTGCTGCTGGACTCTGTCGACATCTCGCGGATATCCACCGAGGACCTGCGCCGCGGCGTCGTCATGGTGACGCAGGAGTCGTTCCTGTTCTCGGGATCGGTGGCCGACAACATCGCGCTGGGTAAGCCGAGCGCCTCCCGGGCAGAGGTCGAGGCCGCTGCCGATGCCATCGGCGCCGGCCCGTTCATCCGTGCGCTGCCGGACGGGTTCGACACGGACGTCCGCAAACGTGGCGGGCGGCTGTCGGCCGGGCAGCGCCAGCTGGTCGGCTTCGCCCGGGCTTTCCTGGCCGATCCAGCGGTGCTGATCCTGGACGAGGCCACCGCCTCGCTCGACATCCCGTCGGAACGGGCGGTGCAGGCCGCGCTGCGCACGGTGCTGCACAACCGGACGGCGGTGATCATCGCGCACCGGCTGTCCACGGTCGCGGTCGCCGACCGGGTGCTGGTGATGGACCGCGGGCGGATCCTGGAGGACGGCACACCGGCCGACCTCATCTCCGGTGGCGGACGGTTCGCCGGGCTGCACTCGGCATGGCAGGACTCGCTGGTCTGACGGCCCTGGCCCGTTGAGCTGATGTGACGGCCTGGCCGGACCTGCCGGCCCGGCCCGGCCCGATCCGACGGCTGAGCGGGAGATGTGAACGCCCGTGCTGCGTCGACCGGGTGGGGCGAGTCAGGTCAGGTCAGGTCAGGTCAGGTCAGGTCAGGAAGACCAGCACGGCGAACCAGGCCACGAGCACGCCGGCCGCGGCTCCGGCGGCGACCCAGCGCAGCACCGGCAGTGAGCGGGACAGCCAGAGCGCTGGGCACAGACCCGCGAACACCAGCACGTTGACGCCGATCGCCAGCAGCGGTCGCTGGAGCAGGCCGGCCGACAGGACGTACACGGCACTGGCCACCAGAAAAAGGGTGAACCCGGCAATGGCCAGTCCGGGGCCCCACGGCACCGGCTCCTGCGACTCGCGCCACTCCTCGACCCACGCCCAGTCCCTCGGCGCCTCGTCGTCCTCGTACCCGAGATCGCCCACGGGCGGCAGGTCGCCGTCGCCCGGAAGATCGCCGTCGTCGGGAAGATCGTCGTTCGGCGCCGTGGTCTGGTCCTGCCGGCCGTGCACCTCCGAGCTGGACCGGTCGGACCGCTGGTCGGCCGGCACGAACCCCACCGCAGACAGCGGGGTCGCCCCTGCCGAAGGGCCCGCACCGGGCGGATCGCCGATCATCGCCGGCCCCGCCGGAACTCGACCGGCGCGCCGTCGGGGGCGGCAGGCCAGGGATGGGCGATCCGATGCATGGCGTCAGTCTGCCGCACGGCTGTCCTGCTGGCTGGAGTTCTACCGGTGGGCGATCTCTGCGAAGGCGATCGCACCGGCGGTCGCGACGTTCAGCGAGTCGACGCCGGGCGCCATCGGAATGCGTACCCGTATGTCTGCGGCGGCCAGTGCAGCCTCCGTCAGCCCCGGACCCTCCGACCCCAGCAGCACGGCGACCCGCTGGCCGGTCAGTCCGGCCGACCGCAGCGGTATCGCCTCCGGCCGGGGCGTCAGCGCTGCGACGGTGAAACCGGCCGCACGCAGCATCTCCGCCGGACCGGGCCACGGCCCTGGCAGCGGCGCGAACGGCACCAGCAGCACGGTTCCCATCGACACGCGGACGCTTCGGCGGTAGAGCGGGTCGGCACATCCGTCGCCCAGCAGCACCGCCCCGACGCCCAGCGCGGCCGCGTTGCGGAACACCGAACCCAGGTTCTCGTGGTCGCCGACCCCTTCCAGCACCACGGCCGACCCGACGGAGGCCAGCAGGGCAGGTGCATCCGGGAAGGACACCCGGTCCGCGGTGGCCAGCACGCCGCGGTTGAGGTGGAAGCCGACCACGGTCGCCATCAATTCGGGCGTCGCGACGTAGAACGGCGCAGACACCCCGCGCAGGTCGTCGCTGAGCTCGTCGAACCGGCGCGCCACGCCGAGCAGCGCCCGGACCCGGTAGGACGAGGCGATCAGCCGCCGCACCACGACGGAGCCCTCGGCGACCACCAGCCCCCGTCCACCGGGGCGGTCCGGGCGCCGGTCGGCTGTGGTCAGGTCGCGGAAGTCGTCCAGCAGGGGGTCGTCCGGGTCGATGACCTCGACCGGCTCGCTCACCGCCGACTGCCTCCGGCGATCACCGACCGGCGAGATCGTTCAGCAGAACCGCGGCGCGGTGCAGGATCTCCTGGTCGTCGTCGGAGAGGTCGGCCAGACCCTGTGTCAGCCAGGCCTCCCGGGCCTCGACGTAACTCTCCATCCGCGCGACCCCCTCCGGCGTGATCTCCACCAGGACCTGCCGGCCGTCGGCCGGGTTGTCCTTGCGCACCACCATGTCCGCTGCCTCCAGACCGTCCACCACCCGGGTGATGGACGGTGGCCGGACCTGTTCCCGCAGGGCCAGTTCCCCCGCCGTCAGCGGCCCTTCCCGCCAGATGATGGCCAGTGCTGAGATCTGGGTCAGCGTCAGGTCGTCGTTCGGATGTTGCTGCCGCAACCGCCGGGTCAGCCGGTGGATGGCCAACCGGAGTTCGTTGGCCAGGGACGATACGTCGGACATATGTTCTTCTTCACCCTCGCGGTCGGCGCCAGATCCCGGAACATCATCTTCGTTCCGAACACCATGTCACCTCCTGATGCCGCCCGCCACCATGGCTGTCGCCGCCTGGTCCAGCGAAGGACCGGCCGACCAACCCGGGCTTCGTGCCGGAGACCTCCCCTGGCGCTCGCCCCGCCGGTTCACCTCCCGCCCTGCCGCTCGTCAGAGCCGATCTCTTCCACGTCGTCGCCCCGTGCACAGCGCTGTGGTTCGCCGCCCTCGTCGTCCTGCTGCTGAACGTCTCCTGGTTGCGCGCCCATTCGCACCTGCTCTGGCTGTGGACGTCCGCGCGGCGGGGTCGTTCCCGGGTTGTCTGGGCCTGACGATCTATGCCTGGCAGCGCAACGCCGCACACGTCGTCGCAGGTCCGCCCAGCCGATGGCCCTGGAAGAGGAGATCTGAGCCGAGCCGCCACCGGGCGCATCAGGAGTCGGGCCGGCCGGAGTCGGCGAAGCCCCGAGTCGGCGGAGAGTCGGCCGGCCGCGTGACCAGCGCAAGTCCTGCGGAGAGCTGGCATGCCCGAGTCCGCAGGCGAGCCCCCGAGAACGATGCGAGTCAGTCGATCCCGTTCTCCGCCGCCGTCAGGGCGGTGCCCGCGGCGGCCTCCACCGCTCGTGCGCGGTCCGGCCACCGGCCGCAGAGCCAGGCGACCGCACGACCGATACCAGCGGCCGTTCCGTCGGTGACCGTCCACCGCTGATCAGCAACGGCGCCCCACCACGACACCGGCCGGGACTCCCCGTCGACGCGGACGTGCAGGTCGGCGGCGGTTCGCAGCAGGCTCATGTCCATCGCTGCGCCCAGTGCCGCGGCCGCGCGCGCCGCAGCGGCCGCCTGACCGGGCGACAGCTCCGCGGTGGTCAGGCCGTCACCCGCACCGGCCAACCCGGCGGACCGGCTGACGACCTCGAGTTCGAGCACCCGCGCCACCCGCTCGGGGTCCGCGCCCCCGGCGACCAGCGCACCGGGCGAAACGACCTGCGCACACCACGGATGGTCCAGGACCAGCGCACGGTCGGCGTCGACGACCTCGCCCGACAGCGTCCGGACGGAGCCGGGCAGCGGCAGGTCGGGATCGCGTTCCAGCGCCTCGACCACCCACCTCGTCGCCGTCGGCACCACCACCGCCGTGACCGGACGGTCCGGGTCGGACCAGCGCAGCATCAGCTCGCCCGGGTCGGCCTCCACCGCGTCGGCGGCCGCGCCCAGCACGCCGATCGAGCGGGCGAGCTCCGCAACGACCGGGACCGGCAGCTCGTCGTACAGCCCGACCAGCTCGACCGCGCCCGGTAGCCGCCAGTGGTGCGGGGGCGATCCGGCAAGCAGAGCGAACCGGGTCAGCCACCACCGGGTGTAGGACGGCTGCGGGCCGGAGGACAGGGTCGCCAGCGCGTCCCGGTCCGCGGCGATCATCGCGAGCGTCTCCGGCCACCTGTCGTCATCGATCAGGTCGAGGTCGGCGATGCCCGCAAACGGCTCGACAGGCGGTGCGTCGCCGACGATCTCGGTCCACCACTGGTCGAGATCGGGCAGGTCCGCGTCGGCGTTCTCCACCTGGACGATCTTCAGGCCGGTGCGCACGCCGACCGCGGTCAACACCCGCTCCGGATACTCCGACCACCGCGTCCCGACGACGGGAAGGTCCGCATCGGGGGCCAGCAGATCGGCCAGCGGCGAGCGCGGCGACAGCAGGTCCGTCGCGGGCCATGCCTGCCCGTCGGCGTCGGTGAGCACGACGCTGTCCAGCACGCCGCCGACCGGGGCGGCGTGGCCGGCCAGGTCCAGGGAGAGGGTGGCAAGTTCGTCCAGCTCGCCCTCATCGGGATCGGAGTCCTCCAGGTCCTCCCGGAACGCCAGATAGACCTGGACGAGAGCCGGATCGGTCAGCAGCGCAGCGGCGTCCGCCGGCACGGCGCCGAGACGGGCCAGCAACGGGTGCGCCGCGTCGGGGTGCACGATCGCCAGGCCGGGCGCCACCCGGACGGCCCGGCCCAGCAGGGCCTCGTCGACGGCGTCCGCGCCGGGCAGCAGCGTCCCGGCCGGGCCGATCCGCCGTCCGCCACCGAGCAGCGGCACCGGCACCGTCGCCAGGTCCTCCGCCGACTGATCGGCGAGCGCCTCGTACACCTGCCGCCAGAACTCCGGTGCACCGTCCAGTCCGGCCAGAGCCCCCACCGCATCGGCCAGCGGCAGGGTCTGCACGCCGAGCATCCGCATGGCGTCGGACTGGGCTGTGGACCGGGGAGGCGGCAGCAACCCGGGCACCGCTCGACCCAGCAGCACGGCCGCAGTGTCCGAGACACCCTTCACCACGGACGCTCTCGACGGTTCGACGCTGTCGCCGTCCACGGTGAGCGCCACGGGCCGGCTGGACAACCGATCGACGATCGCGGAGCGGAGTGCGGCGTCGACGGGCCCCAGCGGAAAGCCGGCGGCCGGAACGAGCTCGAAGCGGCTCTCCGCCGGCTCCCCCACGAGCAGGTCCGGATACGCGTCGGCCGCCTGACCGAGCAGGTAGTCAGTCAACGGCCCGGCCGCCAATCGGCGCCGGGTGTCGTCGACGGGAAAGGTGCCGACGAGCCGGGCCGGCAGCGACAGCGGCTCGTCGGTGGGCGTCGGCGCGCCGAGGAAGACGGGCTCGGCGACCGGAACGGGTTCGAACGCGAGAGGTGTTCGCTGCGCCCATGTTTCGGGCACGATCCAGGTGAGCTGCCACTGGTTGCGGCCGCGTTCCTCGACCGGGCGATTCGCCAGGAGCTCCGCCGGGATCGTCCCGGACCGGCTGACGGACCGGAACGACGACCGGTGGTCACCGTCGCGCACCTCCGTCCGCCCGTCGAGGTCGGTTCGCTCCAGCACCCGAAGCGCGCGCCCGGGTAGTTCGATCTCGACCCTGCTCAGGCCGGGCAGCGCCCACAGCAGCTCGTCGCCGACGGACTCCAGCAGCCGGGTCACGACCGGCAGCAGGCCGTCGCGCAGCGGCAGGCACACCTCGGTGGCGGGCAGGAACGCGTTGGCGGGCAGGATCGCGGTGGCGGGCAGGATCGCGGTGGCGCCGAGCGGCACATCGGCGGCGGCCGGCGGTACCGGGTGGGCGTCGGGCACCTCCTCGGCGCCAGGCGTGCGGTCTGCCATTGGGGACAGCGCGTCGGCCACCCACGGCAGCCGGAGGACGGGCACCTTCCCACCCCGGCCATCGGCCTCGGCGTCGAGGGCTGCCGATCCGATGCCGGACACCGCGGCAACGGTCTGGGCGGCAGAGAACCGCACCCCTCCGGTGACCGAGCGGACCTCCGGCTCGTCGGTCACCGTCAGCACCGCGGTGAACCCCACCCCGAAGTGCCCGACGGTGCCACCGTGTCCGCGCTTGGCGGACGCCCGCAGCGACGCCAACCCGGCGACACCCTCAGCCGTCAGCGGCGCACCGGTGTTCGCGACCCGGAGCTCGGGCCGTTCGCCGTCGGTGTGCAGCGAGAACCGCACCCACCCGGGCACATCCGCCTCGCGCGCTGCGTCCACCGCGTTGGCCGCGAGCTCGACCAGCAGCCGATCGGCATACCCGCCGAGCGTCAGGGCCTCTTCGGCGTTCGCATCCTCGCGGAACCGCGCCGGGGACGTGGCCCAGGTCTGCAGCACCGCCCGGCGGAGAGCGGCGGTACCGAACGGGTCGGCGGCCTCGGTGCCCGCGGCCGCGCCGTGGCCGACGCGCCGCTCGACCGGAATGCCCGGCACAGGCCGCTCAGCCGTCCTGGTCGGTCGCCCGGTCGCCCGCCGAGCTCGCGCCGTCGGCTGCCGTCCCCTCGCCGGGGACGTGGTCGGCGCTCGGATCTGCCGAGGCTTCCGGACCGTCAGGCGCGTGGTCCGACGGAACGTCCTCGCGCGCGGCGGAGTCCTGACCCGCGTCCGACCGAGGGTCGCTCAGCAGTGTGTCGTCGGCCCGGGCCTCGTCGGCCTGGGCGTCGTCGCTCATGACATCGTCCGGCGACGATCCGGTGGGCGCGGTGTCGTCCGGCATCGATTCACTCGGCCCGGCGTCGCTGGGCGGGACGGGCTGCAGCCCGCTCCCGTCGCCCAACATGTCGAGCGGCAGCGCCTCGCCAGGGACGATGTCCTGCGGCGTGTCGCCAGCAATCTCGTTCTTCGCAAGCACATCGGCGGCGAGCACATCGCCGACGACCGCGCCGCCGGCATTCACGTCGTCGGTCTTCACGTCGTCGACCGGCAGACCGTAGAGCACGGCTTCATCGATCAGGTCGATCGGCTCGGGCAACTCCAGCGCCGCCTCGTCGACGTCCACGTCCACCGCCGGAGCGTCGAGATCGGTTGCGCCGGCGGCACTGTCGGCTTCGTCGGAGTGCTGCGACCGGGGTCGGCGATGAACCTCGAGCGTGACCTCGTCGATCACCGTCGACGTGGTGGCCGACCTCGCTGGCATCTCGATCACCGTCTCCGAGTGGGCGCCGCATCCATAGCCGGCATCCACCACCCGGCCGTCCGCCGGCGACAACTCGTTGCCGCAGCCGCCCACCAGTTGGCCCAACGACCCGGCCAGGGGGAGGAAGAAGGCGCAGCTGAAGCAGTGCGCGGGAGCGCTGACCGCCATCTCGTCATCGGGCCCGAAGGCACCGTCGTGCAGCCGCTCGGCGAAGTCGACGCGGCCCTCCCGACTCAGCACGTGCACGCGGCCGATGCCCAATTCGTGGGCCACCGCCTCCACCGCGGGGTCGTCCGACTGCAGGTAGGCAGGCACGAGCCGCGGATCGTTCTCGATGGGCGGCAGCAGGTCGCCGACCCCGACGTCACCGGGACGGATCCGCTGGTCCCACGGCACCCAGGCCGGGGCAAGAAGTGCTCCCTCGCCCGGGAGCAGCACGACTTCGCTCACCGTCGGCGCATCGGCGCCGACCACGGCAAGGGTCACGGACCACTGCCACCCGCCGTACCCGGGTTGATCGGCGGTGAACGTCGCGGTCACCGCGATGTCGTCGTCCGCGATTGCGACCAGAAGGGGTCCGACGTGGGCGGCATTGCCGGCTTCTGCAACGGCGGCGGCCCTGGCCAGGGCGACCGCATCGGTGTCCAGCTGGACCATCGCACGGTCCGGCGCCACCCCGGTGGCCGGTGCTTCGGGCGAGGCGGAGGCGGTCAGGACAGCACCGGTGAAGTCGGTGGCCAGCTCGGCCGGAGGGGGTGGTGCTGCGTCGGAACTCACCACTTCATCTTGCCGCATCCGACGCCCGGCAACCGACCCGCCGCGCACCGACAGCACCAGTACGCGAGTGAACCGCAGTGGGGCAGGATGAGGGGGTGAGCGAGTCCGGTCGGAGTTCCGGCGACGCCGGGAACGACCGGCGGGTCGAGCGCAGCCCCGCGCTGCCCCCGCCCGCCCCGCGTGATGGAAGCGATGTCGAGGACGACGACTGGCCGGTGGACGGCACCACCACGGCACTCCCGCGGGTCGCGCAGCCAGCGCCTCCCGGTTCCAGGTCGACGGGTTCCACCCCCGCCGCGCCGCCCCGAACCGACGGCCACCTGGCGAACCAGCCGACCACTGCGCTTCCGCGCCGTCCCGCGCCGCCGTACTACCCGCCGGCGCCTGCCCACGGCGGATATCGGTCGCCCCGGGCACCTCGACCCGACCAGCGGTCGGCCGCCCCGCGGCCCGACTCACCCGACGCGCTCAGGTATCAGCCACCGGTCGGACCGAGTTGGGCGCCCCAGGAGCCGTACCGGGGAAACCCGGAGCAGCCTGCGCCCGCCGGCGAGGCTCGGTACGAACGCCACAGCCCGGATCAGCGTCGGCACGACCAACCTCGGTACGACCAGTCCCGGTACGACCAACGTCCGTCCGGCGCTCCGCAGGACGACCGGACCCGGGCGGACGGTCCCCGGCACGATGCACCCCCGAACGACCGACCCCGCCCCGGCGCACCCGGTCAGGACGCACCCCGGCAGGGTGCACCCCGGCGCGACCGGGCCGAGTACGGGCGGCAGCCGGACGAGCCGCCCCGCGACCAGCAGCCCGGGCCTCCGCACGGATCCTCGCCATACCAGCCGTCGGCCCACGAGACCCAGCAGTACGGCGCCCAGCAGCACGACGCCCAGCACCACGGCACCCAGCAGTACGACGCCCAGCAGTACGACGCGCACCGATACCAGCCACGGCAGTCCGAGCTAACCCGGTACGACGCCCCCCGCTACGACGACCGGCAGTTCGAGGCAGAGCACGACGAGCCGCACGACGAGCGACGGCCGTCCGACGCTCCCCGGTACACCGGCCGGCCGCGCGACGACGCCCGGTACGACCCCCCGCCCTACGATTCCCCGCCCTACGACACCGCGCCCGACGACAACCCGGCCCACGACCCTCCGCGGTACCACCCCCCGCGGTACGACCTCCGCTCGGGACAACCGGAGCAGCCGGACCACCCGGAGCAGCCGGACCAGCGACCACGCCGGCCATCGCCGCGCGGTAGTCATCTCCCGCCGTACTCCGAGCCGCACACCGACTCCGCCGCGGCGGGCACACCTCGCGCGGGAATCCGCAGTCCGCGCAAGCTGACCGTCACCAGGGTCGCGGCCCTGCGCAGTCGCGAGCTGACGCACCGCGGAGTGGAGATGTTCCACCGCGCCACCACGGCCGACGGCGCCGACAAGTCCGGCCTGACCCACCTGACCTACGCGGTGATGGCCAACTACGCCGTCGACGCGGCCCTTGCGGTCGCCCTGGCCGGCACGTTGTTCTTCGCGGCCGCCACCGCCGAATCCACCGGTCGCGTGCTGCTGTACCTGGTCATCACCGTCGCGCCGTTCGCCGTCATCGCCCCGTTCATCGGGCCGATGCTCGACCGCCTGCAGAGCGGCCGGCGCCTGGCGCTCGCGATCTCCAGCTTCGGCCGGGCGCTGCTGGCGCTTCTCATGGCCTTCAACTTCAGCCACTTCAACCCGTGGGTCATCTACCCCTGCGCGCTGGGGAACCTGGTGCTGTCCAAGGCGTTCGGCGTGCTGAAGGCAGCGCTCACCCCGCGCGTGCTGCCCCAGCAGATCACCCTGGTGAAGACGAACTCGAGACTCACCACGTTCGGGATGATCGCCGGCGGTGTGGCCGGCGCCGTCGCGGCCGGCCTGTCGAAGGTGACAGGCTCCCCCGGCGCGCTGTTCTTCACCGCGGCGTGCGCCATCGCCGGCGGCGTGTTGTGCCTGCGCATCCCGGCCTGGGTGGAATCGACCGAGGGCGAGGTTCCGGTCAAGCAGCCCGGCACCGGTGACCGCAGCAAGAAGGGCTTCCCGCAGATCGTCACGGCCACCCTGTGGGCGAACAGCATGATCAGGGTGGAGACCGGATTCCTGGCGCTGTTCATCGCCTTCGTCGTCAAGAGCCAGTACCCGCAACCGGCGCACAGCGCCTTCACCCAGCTGTTGCTGCTGGGCGTGATCGGCGGCGCGGCCGGAGTCGGCGGTTTCGTGGGCAACACCATGGGAGCGCGGCTGCACCTGTCCGCTCCGGAGACGATCTCGCTGGTGTCCCTGGTGGCGGTGGTCGTGACGACCCTGGTCGCAGTGCTGGTTCCCGGGTTGGCTACCGCGGCGCTGGTCGGATTCGTCGGGTCGACCGCGTCGTCGCTGGCCAAGGTCAGCCTGGACTCGGTGATCCAGGACCACCTGCCGGAGGAGAGCCGCGCCTCGGGCTTCGGCAAGAGCGAGTCGTTGCTCCAGCTGGGCTGGGTCTTCGGCGGTGTCCTCGGGCTGCTGCTCGGCGGTGTGTGGACGTTCGGCCACGCCAACATCTACGCGATCGGCTTCGCCACCATCACCGTGCTGCTGCTGGTGGGGCTGACGCAGAGCTGGCTGGTGCGGTCCGGGCGCAGTCTGTTCCCCGACCTGCCCGCCCGCCGCAGTCCCGGGCGGACCGGCCGTGCCGGTCGTCCCTCGAAGCGCCACTCGAAGCGCCCCCCTGACGCTGCGGGCGCGGAGAACGCCGGCGGGTGGGCCAGTGACACCGATCGGCTGGCGCGTCCGGCGTCGACGACCGCGACCTTGCACGAGACCAGCGCCCTCGACGGCACCGACCCCCGCCGCGGCAGCACCGACCGTTACACCAGCGGTCAGCGGCCCTCCGACCGGCCGGCCGCAGGCCGCGGCCGGCGTGCGCGCAAAGCGGGCCGCGACCGATGAGACCTCCTACCCGCTTTCCTCGGCTGGTCGCCGTGCTGGCCGCGGCCGCCCTGGCCCTGACCAGCTGCACCGCTCCCCGCCCACAGGTGACGTTCTTCGGCAACCGCAGCTCGGCGACCGCCGCGCCGGAACTCTGGTGCGAGGCCGACACCGCCACGTTGAAGGTGACCTGCCCGGCGCAGCCGGACACCGGCAACGACGCCCGCCTGACGCTGCGAGCCAACCAGCCGCTGCAGATCAACGTGCCGGGCGACGTCGCGAGCGGGCCCTGGCTGGTCGTGTTCGAGTACAGGGACGCCGGCGGCACACCGCAGAACGGGCGGTCCGAGGTGTTCAGCGACGACCGGCTCGCCTACACGCTCCCCGCCCTCGGCGCCGGCAGCCAGCTGACCCGGGTCGAGGTGCAGGCGGCCCTGGTGCCCACCCTGGCCACCGACGGCAGCACCGTCTTCACCGCGCTGCACACGTGGGCGCTGGTCGTCACTGCCGCGTCGCCGGCCGATCCCACCGCGCCCGCCAGCCCGTGACCGGTCCTGCTGGGTGCCGGCTCGGCGCGCGGCCGTAGGCCTGGACGGCAGTGTGGACGACGAAGGCCGCGGCTCCCGAAACGGGAACCGCGGCCTGTCGGGGCGACGCAGAGCTACGACTCGAGCTCCGAGGCGACCGCACGCAGGACGGTGGCGAGCCGGCCGCCCATGGCGCGCTCGGGGTAGCGCCCGCGGCGCAGATCAGGAAGCGCCTTCGACTCGAGCATCTTGATCATGTCGTCGACCAGGCCGTGCAGCTCCTCCGCCGGTCGCCTGGTCGCGGCGACCACCGACGGCGGCGAGTCCAGCACCACGACCTGCAACGCCTGCGGCCCGCGGCGGCCGTCGGCCACGCCGAACTCCACCTTCTGCCCCGGTTTCAGCGCCGCAACGCCCGCGGGCAGAGCCGAGGAGCGAACGTGCACGTCCTCCCCGCCCTCTTGCGCGATGAAGCCGAATCCCTTGTCCGCGTCGTACCATTTCACCTTGCCGGCCGGCACCGAACTCACCATCTTCCCGAGTCACTCCGCACTCCAGACAGCGCAAGGACCGTGCATCGCACGGCCCCGGAACTGTTCGCCCACACCGCTGTGCGGGCACAACCATCAAGAGTACTGGGGCCGCGCGGCCCCGCCGTTCGCCGATCCTTCGGCCGCCGTCGGTGCGGCTACCCTGGAGAAGTGTCCAGCTCCCCCGCGTCTCCCGCCGACCGCCAGCAGTCCGTACGGCCCGGTGGCACCGCATCCCGGCCCAAGGACCGGCGCGCTGCCGCTCCGCTGGCGAAGATCGGCATGGTGCTGTTCGCGATCGGGCTCGTCGCGGTCTTCGCCGACTTCATCCTCTTCGCCGCCGGACGGCACGACCTGCCGCTGTGGCTGAACCTGACGGCGATGCTGGCGCCGGTCGGCCTCGGGCTGGGCCTGCTCGGTGTGGTGCGGGAGAACCGGAGCGCCTCACCGGCCCTGGCCGCCCGGAAGTCGGCCGGGCGGTCCTGACCGGGCCCGCGATCAGTGGACCGTGGCCAGCAGGTAGGAGTCCAGCCATTCCGGGAACTGGGTCAGGTCGTCGAGGACCACGTCGGCGCCGGCGGCCGCCAGATCGGCCGCACTGATCGGCCCGGTCGCGACCGCCACGGCCAGTGCGTCGGCGGCCCGGGCACCGGTGATGTCGCCCAGGTGGTCGCCGACGTACACCTCGGCGCCGTACTCCTGCAGCGCGACCGCCTTGCCGACGCTCCACAGATCGCCGACGACGGCCGTCACCGCCACCCCGAGCGTGTCCAGGTGGGCCCGGGCGGTGGGCCCGAACTTCGCGGTGACCACGACCGTGCGGCCACCACGGGCGGTCACCGACTCCAGGGCCGCC
This sequence comes from uncultured Nakamurella sp., assembly GCA_964242105.1. Classification (GTDB taxonomy): domain Bacteria; phylum Actinomycetota; class Actinomycetes; order Mycobacteriales; family Nakamurellaceae; genus Nakamurella. Next base: position 28,374 of record CAXTBG010000052.1, read on the forward strand.
ACGGCACCGGGCAGTGCGACGGTCCGCGGAATCGCGATCCCCGGGTAGATCGAGCGATACCGGGCGACGATCTCCGCGATGAGGGCGTCCGACAGGTGGTAGCGACTCAGCTCGTGAGCCAGCGGCGGGCCGAGCCGGCTGGCGAACCCCGGGCCGTCCAACGGCAGCCCGAACTCCTCGGACAGCACGGAGAAGACCTCGATCATGCCGTCGCGGGGGTCGATCAGGGTCATGTCGAGGTCGAAACCAACAGTGAAGCTCACCGAGCCAGGGTAAGGGCGGGTCGCACCGGCGAACGGCCGTGGCCGGGGCTGAGGCCCGAAGGTGACCGCACCGTTACGCGACCTGTGACCCCGATCACCGACAGTTGCCATCGGGACCCCTCAGATTCGGCACCTACCATGACGGTCGATGACCTCGTTCAGCCGCGCTCCCGGCGATCTCGACGGCCCGGCGGCTGCCCGGCTCGAATCGCCTGACCCGGCGCGCCCGGATCTGGCGGCCAGGCGAACAGCGGCCGTGCTGCTCGTGGTGATCCTGGTGATCGTGGCCGTCATCGTGTTCTGGCCCGGGCCTCCTGACCCGGACGGTCAGAGTGAACTGCAGTTCTTCCTGTTTCGCGCCCACCAGCGCGGCCTGCCCGGGTGGATCACGTTCGACCTGGTGCAGTACCTGGCCAACGTGGCGATGTTCGCGCCGATCGGGCTGCTCGGATCCCTGGCGATGCGCCGCTGGAACGTCCTCGTCGTGGTCTACGCAGCAGCGGCGTCCGCGGCGATCGAGTTCGTCCAACTGGTGCTGCTGCCCGGCCGGGTCGCGACGCTGAGCGACGTCGCCAGCAACACCCTGGGCGCGGTCGTGGGATTGCTGCTGTCGGTACCGGCGCTGCGGCGGCGGCGCCACCGGCGGCGCCGGTACCTGCTGGGCCGGCGATCCGCCGCGGACTCGGCCCGCCGGGTCGCCCGGGTCGCCCGCTTCTAACGCCGCGCCTCAGGCGGTGTCGACCGCCGCGGCGTGCTCGAGCCCCAGCAGCGCGACCGCCTCTTCGCGCATCTGGACCTTGCGCACCTTGCCGGTGACCGTCATGGGGAACTCGTCGACGACGTGCACGTATCGCGGGATCTTGAAGTGCGCCAGCCGGCCGCGGCAGAACTCCTGGACGTCGCCGGCGGTCAGCGGCGTCGCGCCGTCGCGCATCCGGATCCACACCATGAGCTCCTCGCCGTACCGGTCGTCCGGGACGCCGATCACCTGCGCGTCGACGATTTCCGGGTGTGTGTAGAGGAACTCCTCCACCTCACGCGGGTAGACGTTCTCGCCTCCCCGGATCACCAGATCCTTGATCCGGCCGGTGATGTTCAGGTAACCGGCCTCGTTCATCACGGCGAGGTCGCCGGTGTGCATCCACCGGGCGGCGTCGATGACCTCGGCCGTCTTCTCCGGCTGCTGCCAATAACCCAGCATCACCGAGTAGCCGCGGGTGCAGAGCTCGCCCGGCTCGCCGCGCGGCATCGTCAACCCGGTGACAGGGTCGATCACCTTGGACTCCAGGTGCGGGTGCGTGCGCCCGACCGTACCGGTGCGTTCGGCCAGGCCGTCGGTCACCGCGGTCTGCGTGGAGACGGGCGATGTCTCGGTCATGCCGTAGCAGATGGTCACCTCCGTCATGCCGAAGTCGATGATCACCTTCTTCATCACCTCGACCGGGCACGGCGACCCGGCCATGATGCCGGTACGCAGGCTGGAGACGTCGTACCTGGCGACGTCGGGCAGTGCCAGTTCGGCGATGAACATGGTCGGGACGCCGTAGAGCGAGGTGCAGCGGTGTTCCTGCACCGCGGCCAGGGTGGCGGCCGGGTCGAAACCGGGCGAGGGATAGATGACGGCGGCGCCGTGACTGGTCGCCGCGAGATTGGCCATCACCATGCCGAAACAATGGTAGAGCGGCACCGGAACGCAGATGATGTCCTGCTCGGTGTAGTGGCAGCCCTCGCCGACGAAATACCCGTTGTTCAGCAGGTTGTGGTGCGACAGCGTGGCACCTTTGGGAAATCCGGTGGTACCGGAGGTGTACTGGATGTTGATCGGCTGGTCGGCGCCCAGTTCGATCTCTGCCAGTCGGCCCGCGTCCTGCGCCGCGCCGATGTCCAGCAGCGCGTCGAAATCACCGCCGATGTAGATGATCCGGCGCAACGTGGTCAACCGGTCCCGCACCGAGGTGATCATCGCTGCGTAATTGCTGTTCTTGAACTCGCGGGCGGAGATCAGCACCGACACGCCGGCCTGCCGCAGCACGTATTCCAGTTCCGACGTCCGGTAGGCGGGATTGATGTTGACCAGGATGGCGCCGATCTTTGCGGTCGCGTACTGCGTCACCATCCATTCCGCACAGTTCGGCGCCCAGATACCGACCCGGTCGCCCACTGTGACGCCATCGGTGAGCAGGGCCAGTGCCAGCGCGTCGGTGACCCTGCCGAATTCGGCGTAGGTGTACGACCGTCCACCCACCACGTCCACCACCGCGGTGCGGTCGGGAAAGGCGGCCACCGTCGCGGCCAGGTTCTGCCCGATCGTGTCGCCCAGCAGTGGCTGGCCGGCGGTGGAGCTCGAGTAGGACAGCGGCGTCGTCGCGGCGGTCATCGTCCAGATCCTCCGAATTGGCCGGCACGGAACGGGTCGGCGGTGTGGCCCACCAGATCGGCCACGCTGTCCAGGACCAGGGTCGGCCGGAACGGGTACTGCTCGATCGTCGCGAGGGTCGAGATGCCGGTCAACACCAGGATGGTCGCCAGTCCCGCCTCCAGCCCGGCGATGACGTCGGTGTCCATCCGGTCTCCGATCATCAGGGTCGACTCAGAGTGGGCGCCGATGGCCCGCAACGCCGACCGCATCATCAGCGGGTTCGGCTTGCCGACGAAGTACGGCTTCCGGCCGGTCGCCTTCTCGATCAGCGCCGCCACGGCGCCGGCGGCCGGTAGCAGGCCCTGCCGGCTGGGGCCGGTGGCGTCGGGGTTGGTGGCGACGAACCGCGCACCGCTGTCGATCAGCCGGATGGCGGTGGTGATGGCCTCGAAGGAATAGGTCCGGGTCTCGCCCAGCACCACGTAGTCCGGATCCCGGTCGGTCAGCACGAAACCCGACTCGTGCATGGCGGTGGTGAGACCGACCTCCCCGATGACGTAGGCGGTGCCGCCGGGGCGCTGGCTGTGCAGGAACCTCGCGGTCGCCAGCGCGGAGGTCCAGATCCGGTCCTCGGCGATGTCCAGGCCCGTCGCCAGGAGCCTGGCCCGCAGGTCACGCCGGGTGTAGATGGGATTGTTGGTGACCACCACGTAGTTCGTGCCGCGGTCGTTCAACTCTGCGATGAACTGGTCCGCGCCGGGAATCATGTGGTCCTCGTGCACCAGCACGCCGTCCATGTCCATCAGGTACGACCACTGCGCCGCCTGCGGCCGGGGCTCGGTCGGGTCCGGCGTCTCCATCGCTGCGTTCACCGGTTCATCCTCCACCACCGGGCCGATGGTGGCCGATTCGGCCGCGCAGCGGTGCTCTCGCGACGGGCGGCACGGCTGCGACGTCGACGGTTCGTCCGGGCGGTCAGCTGGTGAACACGCCGGCCGACCTCGAGCGGCTGCGGCGCAGGGTGCGCCCGCCGAGCACGCCGACCAGCGCGATGCCGACCAGCACCAGCACGGCGAGCTGGCTCTGCGGCGAGAAGGTCAGCTGGGCCTCGCGTCCCAGCACGAATCCGGAGTCCAGGGCCCAGCAGATCCAGGCGGTGGCCACCGCCCCCGCCCAGGTCGTCCACAGCGAGATCGCGATCGTCACCAGACCGAGCGGCAGCAGCGCCTCGGCCGGGTGGTGCGTGGCTCCGGCGGCCACCGCGACGGCGGTCACCACGATGGCCGACAGGAACGCGAGACCGGCGGCGAAAGCGGACGGCAGCGGCACGTCCGCGGGGTTCTTCCTCACCACTGCATTGCACTGCACCCGGCCCACCAACAGCCGTTGCCTTGACGAAACCTTGACGCAGCGGGCGAGGATCCTGATGCGGCGTTGACCACACAGGGCGTGCCGCTCACGCCTGGAACCGGTAACCCACCCGGAACTCGGTCAGCAGGTACTTGGGATGGGCTGGATCCGGCTCCAGCTTGCGGCGCAGCTGCGCGAGATAGACCCGCAGGTAATGGGTCTCGGTCTCGTAGGCCGGCCCCCACACCTCGATCAGCAGCTGCCTGGCCGGAACCAGCTTGCCGGCATGACGCACCAGGAGCTCCAGCAGCGACCACTCGGTCGGAGTCAGGCGGACGGCGGACCCGTCGCGGACCACGCGGTGCGCATCGAGGTCGACGGTGAAATCGGCCGTCACCACGCTGCCTTCGCCGGCACCCACGGCCGGTGTGCCGCGGCGGACGGCGGCCCGCACCCTGGCCACCAGCTCGGCCATGCCGAACGGCTTCGTCACGTAGTCGTCGGCACCGGCGTCGAGCGCCTGGACCTTCTCGCCGGAGGTGGACCGGGCGGACAGCACGATCACCGGCACGGTCGACCAGCCCCGGATACCTTCCAGCACCTCGATGCCGTCGACGTCCGGCAGGCCGAGATCCAGGATCACGACGTGCGGATGCAGGTGGGCCACTCCGTCGAGGGCCGACCGGCCGTCGTGGGCGACCGAGACGTCGTACCCGTGTGCCCGCAGGTTGACCTCCAGCGCCCGGGCCAGCGCAGCGTCGTCGTCGACCACCAGGACCTTGCTCACGGTGTCGCCCGATCGGTCGCCCGGTTGGCTGCCCGGTCCGCTGCCCGGTCCGCTGTCCGGTCCACCGGGCGGCGCACGGGGACCCGGCCGCGGATCCGCGGCGAGCTCGCGGCAGACGGCCCGGGCGCGGCGGGCGCCGGGGGGTCGGGTCGCTCGGCGATCGGCACGTTGATGATCATGGTGAGGCCTCCCCCCGGCGTGTCGTCCACCTCGAGGGAGGCATCGACGGCCTCGGCCAGACCACGGGCCACGGCCAGCCCGAGCCCGATCCCGGAGCCGCCCGGCGCATCGCCGAGCCGCTGGAACGGCGCGAACATGGCATCCCGGTCACCGGCGGCGACACCAGGCCCGCGGTCCACGATCCTGATCTGCAACATCCGGCCGTTCTCCCCGCGCACCTCGCCGGCCAGCAGCAGCACCGGGACGTCCGGCGGCGACAGCCGCACCGCGTTGGCCAGGATGTTGGCCACCACCCGCTCCAGCAGGCCGCGGTCGGTGTCGATCAGCGGCAGGTCGTCCGCCATGTCGACGTCCACGCGCCGGCGCGGCAGGCCGATCAGCGCGCGGTAGACCACCTCGTCCACCGACACCGGCCGGCGCAGCGGCGTGAGGACGCCGGTCTGCAGGCGGCTGAGGTCCAGCAGGTTGGACAGCAGCCCGTCCAGCTGGTCGGCCGCGCCGTCGGCGGCCATCAGCAGGTCGGCGCGGTCCTGGTCGGTCCACGGCACCGACTCGTCACGCAGGCTCGACAGCGAGGCCTTGATGGTGGCCAGCGGCGTCCGCAGGTCGTGCGAGACCGCCGCCAGGATGGCGGTGCGCACCAGGTCCGTCTGCTGCAGCCGCTCGGCCTGGCTCGCCTTGCTGGTCAGCTGCCGGCGGTCCAGCGCCAGGGCCGCCTGGGCGGCGACCACCTCGGCGAGCCGCTGGTCGGCGGCGGCCAGCGGATGCCCGTACAGGGCGAGTTGCAGGCCGTCCCCCTTCCCGGCCGGCAGCGCGGCGTCGACCACGGTGGCCGGCTGCACCGACTCCGGAACGGGCTCGCCGGCGGCGGCCAGCACGGTGACCGCGGTCGGCGTGCTGTCGGAGGTGCTCAGCAGTGCCGCGGAGGTCATGCCGAAGCCGACCCTGGCCTGCTCGAGGATGGCGACCAGCGAGTCGCCGGGCGCCGCCATCGTGCTCGCCACGGCGGCGAGCATCTGCGCCTCCGCCTGTCCGCGCGCGGCCTGCGCCGCCGAGGCGCGGCTGCGGTCGACGATCGTAGCCACCGTGACGCCGACGGCGACGAAGACGACCAGCGAGAAGGCGTTCTGCGGCTGCGCGATGGTGAGCGAGCCGTACGGCGGGGTGAACAGCAGGTTGGCCAGCACACTGGCGATCACCGCAGACACGACCGCCGGCAGGACACCGCCGATCAGCGCCGTCATCTGCACGCCTAGCAGGAAGATCAGCAGCACCGTCGGCAGGTTGAACCCGGACCGCACCGGCAGCACCGCACCGGCCACCAGCACCGGAACGGCGACCGAGGCGATCCAGGCCCAGACCGTTCGCCGACCGGCGGACGACCGATGGGACGTCCGCTTCCCGGCGGTGTGCGGGTGGGTCACCACGTGGACGTCGATGTCGCCGGACTCCCGGACGATCGCCATCGACGTGCTGGGCCGGACGAGCTGCGTCAGCCGGCCGTGCCGGGAGGTGCCGACGACGATCTGCGTGCCGTTGATCCCGCGCGCGAAGTCGAGCACGGCGTCGGCGATGTCGTCGCCGACGATGAGGTGGAAGCTGCCGCCGAGGCTTTCGGCGAGCAGCCGCTGGCGTTCGATCTCCGCGGCCGGCGCGCCCATCGCGCCGTCCGACCGGACGATGTGCACCGCCACCAGGTCGCGCCCGGTCACCCGGCCGGCGATCCGCGCCCCGCGCCGCAGTAGCAGCGGACCCTCCGGCCCGCCGGTCAGGGCGACGACGATGCGTTCCCGCGCCGCCCAGGTGCCCTTGATGCCGTGCTCGCGCCGGTAGCGCTCCAGCCCCTCGTCCACCCGGTCGGCCACCCACAGCAGGGCCAGCTCCCGCAGCGCGGTCAGGTTGCCCTCGCGGAAGTAGTTGCCCAGCGCGGTGTCGATGATCTTGCCGGGATAGATGTGCCCGTGCGCCATGCGCCGGCGCAGGGCCTGCGGGCTCATGTCGACCAGCTCGATCTGGTCGGCGGCGCGGACGATCTCGTCCGGCACCGTCTCGGACTGGGTGACCCCGGTGATCCCGGCGACCACGTCGTTGAGCGACTCCAGGTGCTGGATGTTGACCGTGGTGATGACGTCGATGCCGGCGTCGAGCAGCACCTGCACGTCCTGCCACCGCTT
>CAXTBG010000053.1:0-35123 GCA_964242105.1 uncultured Nakamurella sp.
CGGCGATCTACGACACCATGCAGTTCGTCCGGCCGCACATCCGCACGGTGTGCCTCGGCCAGGCTGCGTCGGCGGCCGCCGTGTTGCTGGCCGCCGGGTCGAAGGGCATGCGGATGGCACTGCCGAACTCCCGCATCCTGATCCACCAGCCGGCCACCGAGGGCGTCTACGGCCAGGTGTCCGACCTGGAGATCCAGGCCAAGGAGATCCAGCGGATGCGCAGCTCCCTGGAGAACATATTGTCCAAGCACTCCAAGAAGACCCCGGAAGAGGTTCGCGCGGACATCGAGCGCGACAAGATCCTCACCGCCGCCGAGGCGAAGGACTACGGCCTGGTCGACGACGTGCTCGAGTACCGGAAGATGGACTGACTCACTTTTCAAGTGGCACAACCCGGGCGGGCCGATACGCTGGTCAGGTATCGGCCGGGGTGTCGGAACCGGCAAACAACAGCCGGTTCACCGGGCACCGGGTACGGTCATCAGGCCAGACCCCGCACCCGGAGGCGCTTCCGGATGCGGCCGCAGTCCGTACGGGAGACCGGCACAGACCACCAGTACAACCGGCCGGCAGACGGCCACAGTCAGATCGAGAGGGCTCATGGCGCGCATCGGCGATGGGGGCGACTTACTCAAGTGCTCCTTCTGCGGCAAGAGCCAGAAGCAGGTCCGCAAACTGATCGCCGGCCCCGGTGTGTACATCTGCGACGAGTGCATCGATCTGTGCAACGAGATCATCGAGGAAGAGCTGGCCGAGACCAGCGACGTCAAGCTCGACGACCTGCCCAAGCCGACGGCCATCCGTGAGTACCTCGACCAGTACGTCATCGGCCAGGACACCGCCAAGAAGGCCCTGTCGGTCGCCGTCTACAACCACTACAAGCGCATCCAGGCCGGGCCCGACCGCGGCCCCGAGCCGGTGGAACTGGCGAAGTCGAACATCCTGATGCTGGGCCCGACCGGCTGTGGCAAGACCTACCTCGCCCAGACGCTCGCGAAGATGCTCAACGTGCCGTTCGCCATCGCCGACGCCACCGCGCTGACCGAGGCCGGGTACGTCGGCGAGGATGTCGAGAACATCCTGCTCAAGCTGATCCAGGCCGCCGACTACGACGTGAAACGCGCGGAGACCGGCATCGTCTACATCGACGAGGTCGACAAGATCGCCCGCAAGTCCGAGAACCCCTCCATCACCCGTGACGTGTCGGGCGAGGGCGTGCAGCAGGCGCTGCTGAAGATCCTGGAAGGCACGCAGGCGTCGGTTCCGCCGCAGGGCGGCCGCAAGCACCCGCACCAGGAGTTCATCCAGATCGACACCACCAATGTGCTGTTCATCGTGGCCGGGGCGTTCGCCGGGCTGGAGAAGATCGTCGCCGAGCGGGTGGGCAAGCGCGGGCTCGGATTCGGTGCGGAGATCAGGTCGAAGTTCGACATCGATTCCTCGGACATCTTCTCCGATGTCATGCCCGAGGACCTGATCAAGTTCGGCCTGATCCCGGAGTTCATCGGCCGGCTGCCCGTCGTCGCGGCGGTGACGCACCTGGACAAGGAATCGCTGATCAAGATCCTCACCGAGCCGCGGGACGCGCTGTCCAAGCAGTACCAGCGGCTGTTCGACATGGACGGCGTGGCACTGGAATTCGACACCGATGCGCTCGAGGCGATCGCCGACGAGGCGATCCTGCGCGGCACCGGGGCCCGTGGCCTGCGCGCCATCATGGAAGAGGTCCTGCTGCCGGCGATGTACGAGGTGCCCGGCCGCGACGACGTCGAGCGCGTGGTCGTCACCGCCGAGACGGTCAAGAAGAACGTCTACCCGACGATCGTGCCGCGCGCTCCCAAGCGCGCCCCTCGGGAGAAGTCCGCCTGATCAGCTGCAGTTGCTGGTCTCCCACTCGCTGAGGTCCTTGATCGCGGCGAGCACCTTTCCGTCGGAGAACGTCTGGCCCAACTCGACGATGGTCTTGCCGGCTGCGTTCTGCACCGTGGCGCGCAGCAGGTCGATGTCCCGCTGCGGCTGTGCCGGTAGCCCGGACGCCGGCATCTGCGCGAGCGCGGCGTCGACGGTCGCCTGGCTGACCTTCTGGTCGCTCCCGGCGCTGGCCTCCTGCAACACGGTGCCGAAGGCGCTGATGGACGCCAGCACCTTGTTGCAGTCCGCAGACAGCCCGGGTATCGAGGTCAACGGCGTCAGCGACGAGTTCGACGACGTGGACGAGCCTTCCGAAACGGTCGAATCGGATGACGAAGACGTGTCCGACGTGAACGACGTCGTCGGTCCGGAGGTCCCCAGCGAGGTGGACGGCTCGCCCGGGTCCGCGCCGCTGCTGGTGGACTCGTCGTCGGTGGAGCTCACGCCGCTGCTGACGGGGAACGAGGGCACGGAGCTGTTGGGTCGGGCGCCACCCGAGTCGGCGGTGGCCGTGCTGGTGCCGAGCCGCGCACCCGATGCCACCTCGGCCTGGCCGGCGATCGAGGTCGCGCACCCGGCGGTCACCAGGGCGAGGCACAGGCCGGAGCCGGCGAGCGCCGTTCGGAATCTCATGTGCAGGGCTCCTGGATTGGGCGTCGCCGTCGACGACCGGAAGGGTCGTCCCGCGAATGCTATCCGCCGGGACAGTGGCGCCGGGGTCGTTCCGCCGTGCTCAACCGGCGCCGACCACCCGGCCGGGGCCGCTGTACAGATTGAAGCCGTTGTCCCTGGTGAAGCCCACCAGCGTCAGGCCCGTCTCGGTGGCCAGCTCCACCGCCAGCGAGGACGGCGCGGACACCGCGATCAGCATGCCCAGCCCGGCCATCAAGGCTTTCTGCACGAGTTCGAACGACGCGCGGGACGAGGTCAGCAGCGCGTCGCCGGACAGCGGCAGTTCGCCGGCCAGCAGCGCGGCCCCGATCACCTTGTCCACGGCGTTGTGCCGGCCGACGTCCTCGCGGAGATGCCGCAGTGATCCGTCGGGGGACAGCAGCGCGGCTCCGTGGATGCCGCCGGTCACGCTGAACGTCCGCTGGCCGGCCCGCAGCGCATCCGGCGCGGCCATGATCACCGCCGGATCGAAGGTGAGGTCCTCGGGCAGCGGGTACCGGGTGCGCAACTGCAGCGCCTCGATCGACGCCTTGCCGCACACCCCGCACGACGAGTTGGTGACGAAGGACCGCGCGGACGCCGACGCGGCAGCCGGGATCGGGGCGGCGAGCTGGACATCGACCACGTTGTAGGTGTTGCGGCCCTGGTCGTCGACGCCGTCGCAGTACCGCATGACGGTCACGTCCTCGGGCCGGCCGATGATGCCCTCGGCGTGCAGGAAGCCGTGGATCAGCTCGATGTCGGAGCCGGCCGTCCGCATGGTGACGGTGAGCGACTCACCGCCCAGGCGCACCTCCAGCGGTTCCTCGCCGGCCACCAGGTCGGCCCGACTGGAGAACGACCCGTTGCGGAAGCGCTGGACCCGGGTCCGCGCCGTCACTCTGCTCACGCAGACCAGTATGCGTTTCCCGCCGTCGGCAGCGACCCGTCCGGTCCTCGCCGGCTAGCGCCGCACCATCCGGATCTCCAGGATCCCGACGGAGTCGATCTTCTCGCTGCCGTCGGGGATGAAGTCGTGGTGCACGTAGAACGCGCTGGCCCGCGGGTTGTCCCGGTACACCCACAGGCAGGCGGGTGAGTCGCCGATGGTCGCGGTCAGCAGCTCGTCGGCCACGCCTGTTCCCTGGAAACCCTTGCGCACGTAGATGGCGTAGAGCTCGAGCTCGGTCGGGGCGTCGTCGTCGCGGGACGGGCCGGCGATCGCGATGCCGACCACCTCGCCATCCACCTCGGCGAGGTAGTGCGCGGCTACCCCGCTCTCGATCTCCTTGCGCCGACGCACGGCCAGCTTCACCGGATCGAATTCGGCGAAACGCTCTGAGCCCCAGAGCTCTTCGTACGCCTCGCGCCAGCAGGCCAGGTGACAGGCGGAGAATGCCTCGGCGTCGTCGGCCGTCGCTCCGCGGACCGTCGGAGTGTTCATCAAGTCAACCTTCGGCGCAGCCGTCGGGCGAGGTCGGGTGTGCGGTGCCGATCCGGTGCCTCGACTTCACCGGATCGGCGGATGTTGATCGCACCCACAGGCTAATGCACGGTGTGTGCCCGATCAGCGCATGGTTTGCAGCGGAGCGCTGCGCACGCGGATCGTGGCGCCGTGCCACTCCGGGGGAGTCCTGGCCCGATCCTGGCTGCGCCGGTGGCACGATGGGGCCGTGACCGTCTACCGCGACTCCGGTGTGGTGTTGCGGGTGACCAAGCTCGGCGAGGCCGATCGCATCGTCACGTTGCTCACCCGCCGCGAGGGCCGGGTGCGGGCGGTGGCCAAGGGCGTCCGGCGCACCAAGAGCCGCTTCGGTGGGCGCCTGGAGCCGTTCAGCCACGTCGATCTGCAGCTCTATGCGGGCCGGAATCTGGACATCGTCACCCAGGCGGTGACCCTCGACTCGTTCGGCTCGAGCATCGCCGCCGACTATCCCCGCTACACCGCCGCGACGGCGATCGTGGAGACCGTCGAGCGGCTCACCTCGGAGGAGCGTGAGCCGTCCCTGCGGCTGTATCTGCTGCTGGTCTCCGTGCTGCGGGCGCTGGCCGAGACCGACCGTGACCCGTCGCTGCTGCTCGATGCGTTCCTGGTGCGGTCGATGTCGCTGGCCGGCTGGGCACCGGCGCTGTCGGAGTGCGCCCGGTGCGGCGAGCCCGGGCCGCACGCCGCCTTCTCCGTCCCGTCCGGTGGTCTGCTGTGTGGGACCTGCCGCTCGCCGGGTGCTGCGCGGCCGGCCCCGGGCGCTATCGCGTTGATGGCGGCGCTGGCGTCGGGCGACTGGCCGGCCGCCGAGGAGGCGACCGGGCCGACGCGACGGGAGGCGTCCGGGCTGGTGGCCGCTCTGCTGCAGTGGCACATCGAGCGCGGGTTGAAGTCGCTGCCGCTGGTCGACCGCGGCGCTGCGGGGCCGGTCGAGCGTGGAGGTGCCGGGCCGGTGGTCGACCGCGGCGGTGCTGGGCTGTTGGACGGCGGTCCGGGGCCCTTGGACGGCGGCGCCGAGCCGCTTGACAGCGGTGCCGGGCCTTTGGACGGCGGTGCCGGGCCTGTGGACGGCAGTATCGAGGGGCCACTGCGAAGCGGTGCTGCCCGGCCGGTGCGAAGCGGCTCGGCGGGATGAGGACGCGCAGCGCGCCGGAGACCCCCGCCAAGCCCCGGGCGCCGCATCCGCACCCGAGCGGCGCACAGCCACCGGATCTCCCGCCGGATACCGTGCCGCACCACGTCGCTCTCGTCATGGACGGGAACGGACGGTGGGCGAAGGCGCGCGGACTGCCCCGCACGGAGGGCCACAAGCGCGGCGAGGCGGCGTTGTTCGACGTGGTCGAGGGCGCCATTCAGCTGGGCGTCAAACACCTGTCGGCGTATGCGTTCTCGACCGAGAACTGGAAGCGGTCGCCCGACGAGGTGCGCTTTCTGATGGGGTTCAACCGGGACGTGATCCGTCGTCGCCGCGACGACATGCATGCCCTCGGCGTGCGGGTGAGGTGGGCGGGGCGGCGCCCCAAGCTGTGGCGCAGCGTGATCCGGGAACTGGAGGTCGCCGAGCAACTCACCGCCGGTAACGACGTCCTGACGCTGACCATGTGTGTGAATTACGGCGGGCGGGCGGAGATCGCCGACGCGGCCAGGGCGATCGCGCTCGAGGTGGCCGCCGGCCGGGTGAACCCGGCGAAGGTGGACGAGGCGATGATCGAGAAGTACCTGGACGAACCGGACATGCCCGACGTCGACCTGTTCCTCCGGTCCTCGGGTGAGCAGCGGACCAGCAATTTCCTGCTGTGGCAGTCGGCGTATGCCGAGATGGTGTTCCTGGACACGCTTTTCCCCGATTTCGACCGTCGGCACCTCTGGCAGGCCTGCGAGATCTTCGCGTCCCGGCACCGCCGGTTCGGCGGTGCACGGGAAGGCGCCCCGGATGCAAGGGTCGGCACGGACGGCACGGACGGCACGGTCGGCGCGGTCGGCACGGTCGGCACGGTCGGCACGGTCGGCACAGACGGCACGGTCGGCACGGTCGGCACGGTCGGTACCGGCGAGCCCCACGAGGCGGAGGCGGTGGAACAAGCATGACCGATGTCCGGCAGCGGTCCGCGCCCGGCCGCCCCGGCACAGGTCGGTCGCGGGGCGGCGGGTCGAATGCCAGCTATACACCCGGCTCGCTGGAGGTCTTCGGACTGGTCCTGCTGACCGCGGTGCTGCTCCGCAGCCAGTTGGCGGGGCTGCTGGGCCGCGTGCTGCCGCCGGGCTGGGCCACCGTCTTCGTCGCCATCTGCGTGCAGGCGACGCCCTTCCTGGTGTTGGGAGTCCTGGTGTCCGGCGCCATCGCCGCGTTCGTGCCGGCGAGCTTCTTCGCCAGGGTGATGCCGGCCAACGCGGCGCTGGCGGTGCCGCTCGCCGGGGTCTGCGGCATCGCGCTGCCGGGCTGCGAGTGCGGATCCGTGCCCATCGCGCACCGGCTGATCGACCGGGGAGTGCGGCCGTCCGCCGCGTTGGCGTTCCTGCTGTCCGCGCCGGCCATCAACCCGATCGTGCTCGTGGCGACGGCGGTGGCGTTCCAGAACGAGCCTCAGATGGTCTGGGCCCGGCTCGTGGCGGGACTGCTGACGGCCGTGCTGGTGGGGTGGATCTGGGAGCGGCTGGGTCGTCCGGAGTGGATGAAGCCGCGGCTGCGCCTGCCGTCCGGCGGAGCCCAGGCGGAGACCGGCGTGCGGCTGTTCCTGCCGACGGTCCGCGGTGATTTCACCCAGGCCGCCGGGTTCCTGGTGATCGGGGCCGCCGCCGCCGCCACGCTGAACACGGTGGTGCCGCGGCACTTCCTGCTGGCCGTCGGGTCGTCGGTGGCGCTGTCCATCCTGGTGATGGGTGCGCTCGCGTTCTTCCTGGCGCTGTGCTCGGAATCCGACGCGTTCGTCGCTGCCTCGTTCGCGGCCATCCCGGTGGTCGGCAAGCTGGTGTTCCTGACGGTCGGGCCGGCCGTCGACATCAAGCTGTTCGCCATGCAGTCGGGTACCTTCGGCCGCCGGTTCGCCGTGCGGTTCGCCCCGGTCACCTTCGTGGTGGCTGTGCTGGTCGGGGTGGGCGTCGGTCTGCTGTTCTTCCACGGCTGGCGGTGACAGCGGCATGAACAAGACGACCCAGTCGGTGCTGATGGCATTGCTCGGCGGGCTGCTGATCTCCATCACGGTGAGCGGCCGGTTCACCTCCTACGTCAAACCCGGTTTCGGCCCGCTGCTGGTGATCGCCGGGGGCGTGCTCGTCCTCGTCGGGGTGCTCTCCATCGTGCTGGAGGCTCGCGCGGAGCTGCTGGCCGACCGCACGGCCGCCTCGCCCTCGGGCGCGGCCGACCGCACCTCTGACCGCGCCGTGAGCGACCACGCTGGAGGAGACCACGCCCTGGACGACGCGCACGGGCACTCGCACGACCGGTCGAAGGCGCCGTGGCTGGTGCTGGCTCCCATCCTGGTGCTGCTGTTGCTCGCGCCGCCGGCGCTCGGCGCTGCCGCGGTGAACCGCAACGCGGGCTCGCAGGCGCTGGCGGGGGTCAGCGGCCTGGCGGCGCCGTCGGGCGCCGGAGCCGATGTGGCCGCCGGGGGAGCGGTCGGCGGGTACGCCCCCAACGACGGCAGTGGGCACGGCATCGGCACCAGGGCCTTTGCCAGGAAGCGGCCGACCATGGCGTTCCCGGCACTGCCGGACGGCAAGGACCCGGCGCTGACGTTGAAGGAGTTCGTCCTCCGGGCGCTCTACGACGGCGAGAACTCGGTCACCGACAACGACATCACGGTGGTCGGCTTCATCGCTCCGGCCGGCGACGGGTTCACCGGCGGTTACTCCCTGGCAAGGATGACGATCAGTTGTTGCGCTGCGGACGCCACGCCGATGCGGGTGCACGTGGCCGGCGCGTCGAAGTACCCGGCCGACACCTGGGTGACGGCCGTGGTGAGCGCCCGTCAGGGCACCGCGGACGCAGACAACGACTACGTCCCGACCGTCGACGTCAGCTCGATCTCGCCGATCTCCCAGCCGACCGATCCCTACGAGCACTGACCGGCCGTCGAGCCGGCGTCGCGAAGTGGCGCTCGGTGTCGAGCAGCATCCGTTCCCGCTGCGCCGCTGTCCTGCCGGTGACGTCGGCGTAGTTGCGCCAGGTGAGATTGCGGATGCCGATCTTGGCGAACGTACCCTTGAACAGGATCTTGGTGAGCGGGTCGCGGTACCACCAGCGGTACGCCCACGCCGGGGTCGTCATGACCGACAGAACGGTGACTCCGCCGAGATTCGTCATGAGATTGCGGAACGGATTGCCTCTTGCGCCGGCCAGCTCCTCGTACAGGACGCCCTTGGTGAGCACCCGGTCCAAGAACCCCTTGGTCGCCCGGCATCGCCTCCCACCACACCGGGAAGGCCAGCACGAGATGATCGGCCGCGAGCAGTCTCCGCTGGTAGTCCGCGACCTGCGGGTCGATCACCTGCCGCTGCCGCCAGGCGCTGAGGTCCTCGCGGGACATCGCCGGTCGGAACCCGTCGGCCGCCAGGTCGATCAGGTCGACCTCGTGCCCGCCCGTGCCCGCGCCACGCATCGCGGCGGCCGCGACCGCCGCGGTGAAGCTGCGCTGGTGCGGCACGTCCGCGGACGAGTCGAGGGTGTACGGGTGGTCGAGGACTAACAGGATCTTCACGGATGCGCCTCCCAGAGACGATGGTTTACAAGGCGACCGTTGCATATGCAACCGTTGTCTGTCAAACGTTGCGGTAGGCTGGTGTCGTGACAGGGAGCCCACTACCGGAGGAGATGCCCGACGAGCTCGCGACGCTCTGGTTCCTGGTGCGCCGGCTGGCCGGCCTACTCGACCGGCAGGGCGAGGCGTGGTGCCGCTCCGAACTCGGCGTGTCGTTCGCCCAGTTCCTCGTGCTGTCGGTCGTCGACGCGCATCCGGGTGCACTCAGCCAGCAGGCGGTCGCCGAGCGGCTCGGCCTGACGAAGGGGACGGTGAGTCGGCAGATCGACCATGCGGTGACAGCCGGCCTGATGACCGTGCAGGTCGCGCCGCACACCCGGCGGGAGAACGTGGTGGCGTTGACCAGCGAAGGAACCGCCCTCGTACGCCGGGGAGACGCGCTGTTCGAGCAGTCGAGGGCGGAGCTGCTCGACGCGGTCGAACCGCAGCAACTCACCGCCGCACTGCGCGTGCTGCAAGGGCTGCGGCGAACGCTGGAGGCGTGAGGACCGGGCCGAGCGAAGGCGTCAGGAGGCCGGTCAGCCCAGTTCGGCGCGCAGCGCCTCGGCGAGGGTGGCATGGCTGAAGGTGAACCCGGCGCCGGTCAACGCGGCCGGGATGGCGTTCTGCCCGGCGATCACCTCGCCGGCGAACTCGCCGAGCACCAGGTCCAGTGCCACCTTCGGAACCATCCACGGCGTGGGCCGGCGCAGCTGACGGCCGAGCTCGCGGGTGAACTCGGCATTGGTCACCGGGGCCGGGCCGGTCAGGTTGACCGGACCCGACACGTCCGCGGTGAGCAGGAACTCCATCGCGTCGATCTCGTCGGTCGCCGAGATCCACGGGAAGTACTGCTTGCCGGAGCCCAGTCGGCCGCCGGCGTACAGCTTCGTCAGGAGCGTCAGCTTGGGCAGCAGACCGCCGTCACGACCGAGCACCAGGCCCGTGCGCAGCGACACCACGCGGGCGCCGGCGTCGCGGGCCGCGGCGGTGGCGTTCTCCCAGTCGACGCACACCCCGGCAAGGAACGTGGTGCCGGCGTGGCCGGACTCGTCGACCACTTCGTCACCGCGGGGGCCGTAGTACCCGATGCCCGAGGCATTGATCAGCACCGGAACGCCGGCCTCCGCGCAGCTGCCGGCCAGGAGCCGCGTGGGGTTGACCCGGGAGGTGCGGATCAGCGCCTTGTACGCGGGGGTCCACCGTTTGTCGCCGACGCCGACGCCGCACAGGTTGACCACCGCGTCGGCGCCATTCAGGACGGCCGTGCCGAGCTTGCCGCCGTCCGGATCCCAGCGGACCTGGTCGGCTCCCGACGGCGGGCTACGGACGAGCTGCGTGACGCGGTGACCCGCGGAGCGCAGCTTGGTCAGCAGCCGGGTCCCCAGGAAGCCGCTGGCACCGGCCGCGATGATGTGCATGGAGCTCCCCGGGGGGTCGGAGTGCGGAAGTGCGGGCGCCGGATGCCCCCGCACAGCGGGCTGCGCCTAGAGCCCGAGGTCGCCCTCGAACTCGCCGGCCTCGATGCGCTTCTTCAGCGCGCCGAGGAAGCGGGAGGCGTCCGCACCGTCGATGTTGCGGTGGTCGTAGGACATCGCCAGATACATCATCGAGCGGATGGCGATGACCTCGCCGCCGTCGGCATCGGTCATCACCACCGGGCGCTTGACGATCGCACCCGTACCGAGGATCGCCGACTGCGGAGGCACGAAGATCGGTGTGTCGAAAAGGGCGCCCACCGAACCGGTGTTGGTGATGGTGAAGGTGCCCCCGGACAGGTCGTCCGGACCGATCTTGTTGTTCCGCGTCCGTGCCGCCAGGTCGGCGATCTTCCGGGCCAGTCCGCCGATGTTCAGGTCGTCGGCACCCTTGATGACCGGGACGATCAAGCCCCGCGGGGTGTCGACCGCAATGCCCAGGTTGACCGAGCCGTGGTAGGTGATCTCCTTCAGATCCTCCGACAGCGACGAGTTGATCACCGGGTACATCTTGGTGGCCTCGACGGCGGCCTTGACGAAGAACGGGAAGAAGGACAGCTTGACGCCCTCGCGGGCCTCGAAACTCGCCTTCGCCCGGGCGCGCAGGTGAACCACCCTGGTCACGTCCACCTCGACCACCGTGGTCAGCTGGGCGGCCGTCTGGAGCCCGAGCAGCATGTTCTTGGCGATCGACTGACGGATCCGCGGCAGCTTCTGCGTCGTGCCGATCAGCGCGGTGGCGGCCGGGTCGGCAGTCGCCGCAACCGGCGCGTCGGCAGATCCGCCGGCCGGCGCCGAGCTATGTGCCGGCGCAGCAGCGACCTCGGCGGCCTTCGCCGCCTCGGCGGCGGCGGAACGGGCCGCTTCACCTGCGGCGAGCACGTCCTCGCGCCGGATCCGACCGCCGACGCCGGTGCCGGACAGGGACGACAGGTCGACGCCCTGATCGGCGGCCAGCTTGCGGATGACGGGGGTGACATAGCTCGCAGTCGCCGTCTTGGCGGCCGGCTGCCAGTCGGTGGCCGGCTTCTGCGCATCCGGTTGCGGTGCGGGTGCAGGTGCCGCGGCTTGCGGGGCGGGCTCCGGCTTTGCCGCCGGTGCGGGCTCGGGTGCCGGAGCAGGCTCGGGCGTCGCTTCCGGCTCGGGTGCCGGCTCGGGTGCCGCTTCCGGCTCGGGCTCGGGCTCCGGGGCCTGCTGCGCAGTCGCCCCCTGGTCGCCGATGATCGCCAGCTGACCGCCGACCTCGACGGTCTGGTCCTCGCCGACGCTGATTTCCAGCAACGTCCCGGCGACCGGGGACGGTACCTCGGTGTCGACCTTGTCGGTGGAGATCTCGACGAGCGGCTCGTCCACGGCAACCTCGTCACCGACCTGCTTGAGCCACCGGGTCACGGTGCCCTCGGTCACCGACTCGCCCATCGCGGGAAGGGTGACGGCCGTTCCGCCGCCACCGGCGGGCTTCGCATCTGCGACGGGCTTCTCGGCCGGTGCGTCGACGTCCTCGGACGGCGTCTCAGCCGGCTGGGACATCGCTGCGGCGGGTACCGCTTCCGGCTCGGGCTCCGGCTCCCCGGGCGCCGCGGCCGCCGGCTCGGGAGCCGGAGCCTCCCCGCCCGCATCGACGGCGCCACTTCCGTCGCCGATCAGGGCCAGCTCGGCCCCGACCTCGGCGGTCTCGTCCTCCGCGACGACGATCTTCTCCAGGACACCGGCGAACGGGGACGGAATCTCCGTGTCGACCTTGTCGGTCGAGATCTCGACCAACGGCTCGTCGACGGCGACCTCGTCACCGACCTGCTTGAGCCAACGGGTGACAGTGCCTTCGGTGACGCTCTCGCCGAGAGCCGGCATCTGCACGGAGTGCGACATGAATTCTCTTCCCTACGTCGTCGACGAGCGGTTGCTTGCGTGGTGCAGGTCAGTTGTGGACGTGCAACGGCTTGCCGGCCATCGCCAGCATCGCCTCGCCGATCGCCTCGTACTGGGTCGGGTGGGCATGGACCAGCGGAGCGACGTCCTCCGGGTAGGCCTCCCAGCCGACGATCATCTGCGCCTCACCGATCAGGTCGCCGACCCGGGCACCGACCAGATGCACGCCCACGACCGGGCCGTTCTTGATGCGCACCACCTTGACCCCGCCCGCCGTGCGCAGGATCTGGGACTTGGGGTTGCCGCCGAGGTCGTACAGGAACGTCTCGATCGCGTCCTCGCCGTGCTCCTTGATCGCGCCGGCCTCGCTGGCGCCGACCGAGGCGATCTGCGGGTCGCAGTAGGTGATCTTTGGGATCAGCGAGTCGGGTACGACGGTCGGGTTCAGCCCGGCGATCTCCTCGGCGACGAACATGCCGTGCTGGAAGCCGCGGTGGGCCAGCTGCAGCCCCGGCACGATGTCGCCGACGGCGTAGACGTTCGGCAGGTTGGTGCGCAGTCGCTCGTCGGTCAGCACGAAGCCGCGGTCCATCTTCAGGCCGGCCTCCTCGAAACCGCAGCCCGAGGTGGCGGCGCCGCGCCCGACGGCTACCAGAAGCAGGTCGGCGGTGTAGGTCTTGCCGTTCTCCAGGGTCACCGTCACGCCGTTGTCGTCCTGGGTCACGCCGGAGAAGCGCACGCCGGTGGAGAAGGCGATCTTCCGCTTGCGGAAGGCCCGCTCGAGCAGCTTCTGCGCCCACGGGTCCTCGGCCGGGACCAGGCTCGGCAATGCCTCGACGATGGTGACCTGGGTACCGAAGGACGCCCAGACGGACGCGAACTCCACCCCGATGACGCCGCCGCCGAGGACGATGGCCGACTCGGGTACCCACTCCAGCCCGAGGGCCTGCTCGCTGGTGATGACCCGGCCCTCGATGGCCAGTCCAGGCAGCGACTTGGAGTAGGAACCGGTGGCCAGCACCACGTTGGTGCCGATGTACCGGTCGTCGTCGACCACGACGGTGTTCGGCCCGACGAACGTTCCCGAGCCCTCCACCACGGTGATCCCGCGCGACTTGATCAGCCCGGTCAGCCCCTTGTAGGCCTTGGTGACGATGCCGTCCTTGTACTTGTTCAGCCCGGGGACGTCGATGCCGTCGAACGTGGAGCGGACGCCCACCGAGATGCCCTCCCGGGCCTCGTCGGCCACTTCGGCCGCGTGCAGCAGCGTCTTCGTCGGCACACATCCGCGGTGCAGGCAGGTACCGCCCAGCTTGTCCCTCTCCACCAGGACGACGGAGGAACCCAACTCGGCGGCGCGCAGTGCGGCGGCGTAGCCGGCTGACCCTCCGCCCAGGACGACGAGGTCGACGTTGGTGTCGGTCATGGAATGCGAACTCCTTGTGCTCTCGTGGAGGCGGACGTCGCCGACACCGGATGGGCGTCGGTCCGTCGGTCCACCATCCATCTTGGCATCTCCGCGAACCCCGCGCGCCGCGGGTGCGGGCGGGGACCCCCCGGCCGCAGCCGGCCCGTCGGTCGGATCATGCTCACGCGATGTCGGCGAGAACGGCCAGCAGAGTCCGCAGCGGCACGCCGGTTCCGCCGGCGCTCTGGTACCCCCACGGCGAACCGGTGTTGAAGGCCGGCCCGGCCACGTCCAGGTGCGCCCACGGCAGGCCG
The DNA here is from genome assembly GCA_964242105.1 of uncultured Nakamurella sp. Classification (GTDB taxonomy): domain Bacteria; phylum Actinomycetota; class Actinomycetes; order Mycobacteriales; family Nakamurellaceae; genus Nakamurella. The sequence goes on from CAXTBG010000053.1 coordinate 13,854, forward strand.
TCCGGCACGAAGCACCGGAGGAAGTGCCCGGCGACGAGCATGCCGCCCACCCGGTCCCAGTTGATGTTCTGCAGGTCGGCCAGCGGCGAGTCGATGCTCTCCCGCAGCTCCTCCGGCAGCGGCATGGCCCATCCGCCCTCACCCACCTCCCGGGCGAGTTCGGCGACCCGGTCGCGGAATTCATCGGTGCCCATCACCGCCATCGTGCGGTTGCCGAGCGCCACCACCTGGGCGCCGGTCAGCGTGGCGGTGTCCAGCAGGTAGTCGGGCTCCTCCTGCGCGGCGCGGACGATGGCGTCGGCCAGCACGAGGCGGCCCTCGGCATCGGTGTTCAGGACGTGCACCGAGAGCCCCGGGGTCCCCGGGGCGCCGTACTGGCGGATCACGTCGCCCGGCCGGTACGAGGAGCCCGACGGGAGGTTCTCGGCCAGCGCGGCCCACGCGGTGACGGCCACCGGCAGCTCCAGCGCCGCCGCGGCGATCACGGTGGCCACCACGACGGCGGCACCGGACATGTCGCTGGTCATGTTCTCCATGCCTTGTGCCGGCTTGATCGACAGGCCCCCGGAGTCGAAGGTGATGCCCTTGCCGACCAGCGCCACCGACCTGCGCGCGCCGGCGGGCGAATAGCCGACGCGGACCAGCCGGGGCGGGCGGACCGATCCGGAGCCGACCGCGAGGATGCCGCCGAACCCCTCCTGCGCCAGCCGCTGCTCGTCCCACACCTCGACGGACAGTCCGGCCGCCTCCGCGGCCGCGGTCGCCCTCGCGGCGAAGGCCTGTGGGTACAGCTCGTTCGGGGCGGTGTTGATCAGGTCGCGGGCGAGAAGCACGCCCTCGGCGGTGGCCACCGCGGACCGCAGGACGGCCTGCGGGTCGGCGTCGTCGGCCGGCACGGCCAGCGTGACCGTCTCCACCGGCGCCTTGCCCGGCTTCTTGTACCTGTCGAACACGTACGCGCCCAGCAGATGACCCTGGGCGGCGGCGGACAGGTCCAGCAGCGACAGCGTCGAGGTGATCGCCGCCTTCCCGGCGAGCGCCCGGGAGGCCGCGCCGGCACCCCGGCGCAGTAGCTCGGTCGAGAAGGCGTCGACCGGGCCCAGTCCGACGACGGCCACCAGCGGCGCCGCTATGGCCGGCACTCCCGTCACCAGGGTCACCTCGCCGGCCTTCCCGGCCGCTCCGGCGACCGCGGCGGCAGCCACCGCCGCGGCGAACGCCGGGTCGACGGCGACCGGACCGTCGTCGCCGGCGTAGGCGCCCACGACCAGCGCCTCGGTGGTGGAGGTCGCCGGATCGGCTGCGGTCAGGGAAAGGGTCGTCATCTGGGGGGCTCCTTGGAGTGGGTGTGCTCGGAGCACCGTAGCGGCCGCCGCCGACAGTGGGCACTACGGTGCTGGAGCATGGCCGTCGACGTTCCACCAGGAGAAGTTCCCCCGATCGTCCCCGTTCCCGATCTGCTGAGGTCGCCCGTGCACCAGGCGCACGTGGCGCTCGGCGCTACGATGGGTGCCTTCGGCGGATGGGACATGCCCATCTCCTATGCCGGGGCGGGCGTGGTCGCCGAGCACAACGCCGTCCGCACCGCGGTAGGCGTGTTCGACGTCTCGCACCTGGGCAAGGCGACGGTCACCGGGCCCGGAGCGGCGGCATTCCTGAACGGCGCCTTGACCGCCGACCTGGACCGGATCGGCCCGGGCCAGGCCCAGTACACGCTGTGCTGCAACGACTCCGGCGGTGTCGTCGACGACCTGATCGCCTACCTGGTCAGCCCGGACGAGGTGTTCCTGGTCCCCAACGCGGCGAACACCGCCGACGTGGTCGCCGCCCTGCAGGCGGCGGCGCCGCCGGAGGTCGAGGTCACCGGGCGGCACCGCGAGTTCGGTGTGCTGGCCGTGCAGGGTCCGTTGTCGGCGGAGGTGGTCGCCGCGGTGGGGTTGCCGACCGAACTCGACTACATGGCCTGGGCCGACGGCTCGTGGACGGACGGGGACGGCACCGCGGTGCCGGTCCGCGTGTGCCGCACCGGGTACAGCGGAGAACGCGGGTTCGAGCTGGTGCCGCCCTGGGACGCAGCGCCTGGGCTCTGGGACGACCTGCTGGTCCAGGCGGAGAGCCGCGGCGGGCGGGCGGCCGGGCTCGGCGCCCGGGACACCCTGCGGACCGAGATGGGGTACCCGCTGCACGGTCAGGACCTCGGCGCCGGAATCAGCCCGGTGCAGGCCGGGTCGGGGTGGGCCGTCGGCTGGCGGAAGCCGGCATTCTTCGGCCGGACCGCACTGCTCGCGGAGAAGGCCAGCGGCCCGCTGCGCCGGCTGCGCGGCCTGGAGGCCCTGGACCGCGGTGTCCTGCGGCCGCACCTGCGGGTGCTGGACGCCGACGGCGTGGTGGTCGGGGAGACGACGTCGGGCACGTTCTCCCCGACGCTGGGCAAGGGCATCGGGCTGGCCCTGATCGCCACCGCCGCCGGCATCGACGACGGCGACGAGCTGAGCGTCGACGTCCGCGGCCGGACCCTGCGGGTCCGCGTCGTCAAGCCGCCGTTCGTGCCCTCGCACGTGCGGTGAGCGGTCCCGGTGAGCAATAGTCGGACGTCCGACCATGAGTAGTAGATTGCTCCCATGACGACTGCCTTCCGCCGGACTCCCCACCCCGCCCCGGTGCCCGACGAGCGTCGCGCGGAGATCCTGGCCGCGCCGGGGTTCGGTCGCTACTTCACCGACCACATGGTGCTGATCGACTACTCCGACGGTGAATGGCGCGACCCGCGGGTGGTTCCCTACGGCCCGTTCACCATCGACCCGGCGACCATGGTGCTGCACTACGCGCAGGAGATCTTCGAGGGTCTCAAGGCCTACGCCCAGCCCGACGGCTCGGTGGCGTCCTTCCGGCCCGAGGCCAACGCCCGCCGGCTGAACAGCTCGGCCGACCGGCTGGGCATGCCGCGGCTTCCCGAGGAGCTGTTCCTGCAGTCCTTGCGCGAGTTGGTGGACGCCGACCGGGCGTGGGTGCCGGACGGCGACGAGGCGTCGCTGTACTTCCGCCCCTTCATGTTCGCCACCGAGGTGGGGCTGGGTGTCCGACCGTCCAACCGGTACGTCTTCGCCGTGATCGCGTCGCCGGCCGGGGCGTACTTCTCCGGCGGCGTCCAGCCGGTCAGCGTGTGGTGGTCGACCGAGTACGTGCGGGCGGCACCGGGCGGCATGGGTGCGGCAAAGACCGGCGGCAACTACGCCGCGTCCCTGGCTGCGCAGGGACAGGCCGCCGAGCAGGGCTGCGACCAGGTCGTCTGGCTGGACGCGGTCGAGCGCCGTTGGGTCGAGGAGATGGGCGGGATGAACCTGTTCTTCGTCTTCAATTCCGGGGCGGACGCCGAGGTCGTCACGCCGGAGCTGTCCGGCTCGCTGCTGCCCGGCGTCACCAGGGACTCGCTGCTGCAGTTGGCCAGGGACCGCGGTTACCGGACTGCCGAGCGCCGGATCTCGACGGACGAATGGGCCAAGCGGGCGGAGTCCGGAGAGTTGACCGAGGTGTTCGCCTGCGGCACCGCTGCGGTCATCACACCGGTCGGGTCGGTCAAGCACGCGGACGGCGGGTTCGACATCGCCGGCGGACGTCCCGGCTCGGTCACCATGGAGCTGCGCGCGGCGCTGACGGCCCTGCAGCGCGGGGAGTCACCCGACGGGCACGGCTGGATGACCCCGCTGACCGCGCAACGCCGGCCCGTCGGGCAACCCGTCTGACCTCGAGCGGCGACGGCCGATCCGACGCTGGTGGGCGCGCCGGCCGATCCGGACGATGGCCGAGCGGCTTCCGAGGTGTTCCGCCCGTCGGGGGCTCTGGCAGAACTGAATCGGCCACAATGACGAAAAGGCGGTGGACCCGATGGGTCCACCGCCAAGGCGTTCTGCATCAGCGCACGGCCTCAGCCGCGGACGACCTTGCCGGCCTTCAGGCAGGAGGTGCAGACGCTGACCTTCTTCACGGTGCCAGGTGCAACCTGGGCGCGCACGGCCTGGATGTTCGGGTTCCAGCGACGGTGCGTCCGGCGGTGGGAGTGCGACACACTCATACCGAAGCCCGGGCCCTTGCCACACACATCACACACGGCAGCCACGTCGGCTCAACCCCTATCGAAAGAAAGCGACCCGGCCCGGCCGGATCAGGAAGCGAATGTCGAACTGTTCCGCAGGTTGGGCTCGAGGAGCCCTCGCGGATCGGTCAGGCGCCCGGCACCGGCCGGGCAACCCTTCAAGGATAGCCGGGCCGGGCACGGTCGGCCAAATCATCCCGCCGCGCCGACCAGCAGGGATCCGTACCGACCCGCTCGACCACCGGATCACCACCGACCCGGACTGCTCACCACCGGATCGTGCCGACCTCCGCTGATCACACCCGGATCACCACCGACCCGCTGATCACCACGGAGCAGGACGCGGGCGGCCCAGGCCGCGCGTCGGCCGTCCCGAGCGGCGCACCGGCAAGATGGTGCCATGACGACCTTCGACAGTGATCTGGTCGGTCGCTGGTTCTCCCTGCTGCTGGACCAGGACGCCGCGGCACGCGCCTGGGGCGTGCGGCCCACCGACGCCGAGCGGGCGGTCCTGGTGGACGGCGGGCGGGCGGTCGCGGCGGCGGTGGGCTGGTCGGCGCTGCCGCCTGCGCCGACGGTGCCGCGGGACCCGGCAGCCGCGGCGCTGCAGGCCTACCTGATCGGGATGGCGACCGGGGTTGCCGGTACCAGGGCAGCGATGGTCGACAACGGTGACCTCGACGGGGTGGCCGTCGCGGACCGGCTGTGCCTGGTCGCCGGGCTGATCGCCGGCGGTGCGGCGCTGCAGGTGGCAGACGTCGCGGGCGCGGCCCGGCCGGGCTCCGGAGCCGCCGACCTCGCCAGGGTGGCCGGCACGAGCGCGGCCGAACTGGTCGTCGACGGAGCCGATCTACGGGCCATCACCAACGCCGCCGCAGCTGCCGCGTTGGTCACCGGGCCGCCCGACGGGGCCAACCGCGAGCCGGCCTACCGCGCCCGGGCCATGGTGTCGCTCGTGCTGATGGCGCTGCAGCGCAGCACCGCCCCGTCTCCCGCGCCGGTGGCGCCGCCGAGCTGCGGCGCCGGGCCGGGCGTCAACAACGGCACGGAGCTGCTCGCCGAGATCACCTTCACCGCGTTCCTCGACGAGCCGGCCCTTCATCGCCTGTGCACCACTGTGCGGGGCCTGGCCGAGGAGTTGGTCGTCTGGTCCGAGGGCGACCGGCGTCATTTCCACGTGCACAGCTTCTCGGCGGGCGAGGTGATCGCCGAGGCCTACGCGGTCGGGTCGGTGTTCTCGCTGGAGATCGGCCGGCTCTGACTGCCGCCTTCGCACGCTGTCGGTGCGACGGGGCAGGATGACGGTCGTCGCCCGGACGGCCGGGCAGCGGACGCAGGAGGACAGCGCAGATGACGCCGAAGTCGGCGGGCCCGGTGGGTCTGGGCACGCCGTTGCCGCCGGTGATCGGTGCGCGCGCGGCGAAGCTGCTCGCCGAGAAACTGGAGCTCACCACCGTCGGCGAACTGTTGCGCCACTACCCCCGCAAGTACGACCGTCGCGGGAAGATGACGGACCTGGCCAGCCTGCAGGTCGGTGAGCGGGTCACCGTCCTCGCTCGGGTCACCTCGGTGAAGGACCGCAAGCTGGGCGCGTCGAGCAAGGTCCGGAACATCACCACCGTCGTCATCGAGGACGCCACCCACACCCAGCTCGCCTGCACCTTCTTCAACCGCTGGAACATGGCCAGACTGCTGCCGGTGGGCATGGTCGCCATGTTCTCCGGGACGGTGAGCACCTTCAACCGCCAGCTGCAGATCTCCTCGCCGCAGGTCGCCGTCGTCAGCGTCGCCGAGTCCGGGGGCAGGCTGCCCGACGCCTTCCCGGAGGTCGCCACCCTGTTGTCCGAGGCGATCAGCGGCAGGACCCTGGGCGGCCCGCCGGCCAAGGACGCACTGGACGTGGTCGAGTCGTTCGCCGGCGGGCTGATCCCGGTGTACCCGCTCACCGACGGGCTGACCGGGTCGCTGCTGCAGAACTGCGTGCGCACGGTGCTCGACGTGCTCGAGGTGGTGGAGGACCCGCTGCCGGACACGCTGCTGGCAGCGCGCGGGCTGGTGGACCTCGCCGGTGCGCTGCAGGACGTCCACCGGCCGCGGAACGAGCAGGCCCTGGACGCGGCAATCGCCCGGCTGCGGTACGACGAGGCGCTGTCGATCCAGCTGGTGCTCGCCCGGCGCCGGGCACAGATGCGCAACTACCCGGCGGAGCCGTGCCCGCGGGTCGAGGGCGGCGCGCTGGCCGCCTTCGACGAAGACCTGCCGTTCACCCTGACGCAGGGCCAGCGGGAGGTCGGCGCGGTGATCGAGCACGACCTGTCCACCATCCACCCGATGAACCGGCTGCTCCAGGGGGAGGTGGGGTCGGGCAAGACGGTGGTCGCACTGCGCGCGATGCTGCAGGTGATCGACTCCGGCCGGCAGGCCGTGATGCTCGCACCGACCGAGGTGCTGGCCGCGCAGCACGCCAGGTCGCTGCGCTCGGTGCTCGGCGCGATGGGCAACGGCGGTGAGCTCGGCGCGCTGCCGGGCGCGGTGAAGATCACCCTGCTCACCGGTTCGCTGTCGGCCCCCGCCCGCCGCGAGGCCCTGCTGGACATCGCCTCCGGTCAGGCGGGGATCGCCGTCGGGACGCACGCCCTGCTCTCCGACGGGGTGTTCTTCGCCGGACTCGGGCTGATCGTGATCGACGAGCAGCACCGCTTCGGCGTGGAGCAGCGGAATGCGTTGCGCGACAAGCATCCTGCGGCCAGCCCGCCGCACGTGCTGGTGATGACGGCGACGCCGATCCCGCGTACCGTCGCGATGACCGTGTACGGCGACCTGGACGTCTCCACGCTGACGGAGCTGCCGAAGGGCCGGTCGCCCATCTCCACCACGGTGGTTCCCGCGGCGGAGAGGCCGACCTGGCTCGACCGGGCCTGGCGGCGCGTCCACGAGGAGGTGGGGGCCGGCCACCAGGTGTACGTGGTGTGCCCGAAGATCGGCGACGAGCCGAACGGAGCAGCCGGCGGGTCGGGGCGGTCGGCCGGACGGCTGCCCACCGCGTTCGACGCCGGCGACACCGCTGACCTCCTCGGCGCCACCGACCTCGACGACACCGGTGCCGACGGAGCAGACGGCGCCCGCCGCCCGCCGCTGGCCGTGCTCGAGGTAGCGGAGAACCTGCGCACCGGCCCGCTGGCCGGCCTGCGGCTGGACGTCCTGCACGGCCGCCTGCCGCCCGGTGAGAAGGACGCGGTGATGGCGGCGTTCACCGCGGGCCGGCTCGACGTGCTGGTCGCGACGACCGTCATCGAGGTGGGTGTCGACGTGCCGAACGCGACGATGATGATCGTGCTGGACGCCGAGCGGTTCGGCATGTCGCAGTTGCACCAGCTCCGCGGGCGGGTGGGCCGGGGAAAGGATCCCGGCGTCTGCCTGCTCGTCACCGAAGCGCCGGACCAGTCTCCCGGCCGGGCGAGGTTGGACGCCGTCGCCGCCACCACCGACGGCTTCGAGCTCGCCGAAGCCGATCTGAACCTGCGCCGGGAGGGCGACGTGCTCGGCACGTCGCAGGCCGGCCGGTCGTCGAGCCTGCGGCAGCTGTCGTTGATCCGCGACCGCGCGGTGATCGAGGAAGCCCGCGCCGACGCGGTCGAGTTGATCGGCAAGGATCCGGAGATGGCCGGTCATCCCGGCCTCGCGGCCATGGTCGCCGCCGTCATCGACTCGCAGGGCCAGCAGTTCCTGGAGAAGGGGTGACCGGGCGATGACCAGGATCACCGCTGGTCGGCTGCGCGGGCGCCGGCTGCGGACGCCGGCCGGCGACACCACCCGGCCGACGAGCGAACGCGTCCGTGAGGCGCTGGCCAACGCGTTGGTCGCGGGCGGCGGACTGGAGGGCGCCAGGGTGCTGGACCTGTACGCCGGATCCGGGGCGTTGGGTCTGGAGCTGGTGTCGCGGGGAGCGGAGTCGGTGGTCCTGGTCGAGCAGGACCGCGCCGCGCTGACCGCGCTGCGGGCGAACGTGGCCGCGCTCGGGCTGACCGATGCCCAGGTGGTGGCCACCGACGTGGCGACCTTCGCCTCTTCGCCCGGCAGCCGGCCGTTCGACTTCGTGGTGGCCGACCCGCCCTACGATCTCGCGACGGCGGACCTGGGCGAGGTGTTCGCCCGGCTGGCGGCCCGCGGCCACCTCGGCGTCGGGGCCGATCTGATCGTCGAGCGCAACAAACGCTCCGGCGAGATGCAGTGGCCGGACCCGCTGGTCGGCGTGCGCACGAAGCGGTACGGCGACACGATGCTCTGCTACGGTCGCGCCCCATGACCACCGCCGTGTGTCCAGGTTCGTTCGACCCGCCGACGCTCGGGCACCTGGACATCATCGGCCGGGTGGCCGGCCTGTTCGACGAGGTCACCGTCGCGGTGCTGATCAACCCGGACAAGACCGGCCTGTTCGACGTCGAGGAGCGGCTGGACCTGTTGCGCCGCATCACCGCGGAATGGCCGAACGTCAGGGTCGACTCGTTCTCCGGCCTGCTGGTCGACTACTGCACGAGCCGGGGGATCCAGGTCATCGTGAAGGGGTTGCGGGCGGTGTCGGACTTCGACTACGAGCTGCAGATGGCGCAGATGAATTCCGGGCTGGCCGGCGTGGACACCCTGTTCATGCCGACCGATCCCACGTACTCCTTCCTGTCGTCGTCGCTGGTCAAGCAGGTCGCAACCTACGGTGGCGACGTGTCTGCGCTGCTGCCGCCGGCCGTGTTCGACGCGCTGCTGGACAAGCTCGGCCGGGTCTGACCGGTCCGGCACCGGCCTCGGCGAACCGGAGACGCCGCCGCGGCGGCACCGCCGTTACCCGGCGGCCGGGCCCTGGCGTGCCTGCCGGAGGAATCGTCCGGCAGTTGACACACTGGCCCGGCAGGGCAGGAGAACGCTGCCGCGACCGCTGCTCCACACCGCTGTCCTACGAGGAGGCCCACCACCGTGTACCGCGTATTCGAAGCGCTCGACGAACTGGTCACGATCGTCGAGGAAGCTCGGGGACTGCCGATGACGGCGTCCTGCGTGGTGCCGCGGGGTGACGTCCTCGAACTGCTGGACGACGTCCGGGACGCGCTGCCCGGCGAGATGGACGACGCTCAGGACGTCCTGGACCACCGGGACCAGATGCTGAACGACGCCAGGACGACGGCGGACAAGAACCTGTCCGACGCCGAGGCGGAGTCCACCCGGCTGGTGCACGCCGCGCGCGCCGAGGCTTCCTCGACCGTCGCCGGTGCCCAGGCCGAGGCCGACCGGCTGGTGGACGAGGCGACGGCGCGCGCCGAGTCGATCCTGGCCAGAGCGCAGGCCGACGCCGACCGCACCGTGCAGTCGGGGCAGGACCAGCACGACTCGCTGGTGTCGAGAGGCCACGGCGAGGCGGAGCGGATGGTCTCCGCCGGACGCGCGACCTACGAGCGCGCCGTTGCCGACGGCCGGGCGGAGCAGGCGCGGCTGGTCTCCCAGTCCGAAGTGGTGCAGGCGGCTCGGGCGGAATCGGCCCGGATCCTGGATGCGGCGCACGCCGACGTCGACCGGATGCGGGCGGACTGCGACTCGTACGTGGACACGAAGCTCGCCGCGCTGGAGGACACGCTGACCAAGACGCTGCGCACCGTCGGCCGCGGCCGGACAGCGTTGCGATCCGGTTCGGTGGCCGACTACCGGGACTGAGCATCTACTCTGGAACGGTTGCCCGATGTGGCTCCCCGGCCGGTGGATCGGCGGGGACCGACCCGGGCGATCAGGCTCCGACCCGACTCGAGAATCGAATCATGACTCCTCCGCGCCTCAACCACGCTTCGCCCTGGGTGCTCGACACCCGACCGCTCGGCAGGCGACCGGGCAGCATGAAGCCGTACCGGCTGTCCGCGCCGGTCGGGGAGCCGATGGGCATCGAGGTGCTTGCCGTCCCGCGCGGCGCCGAGGTGGACCTGGACGTGCGCCTGGAGTCCGTCGCCGAAGGGGTGCTGGTCTCCGGCAGGGCCACCGCCACGGCAGTAGGCGAATGCGCCCGGTGCCTGGTCGAGATCGACGTGCCGGTGACGGCGGAGCTCCGGGAGCTCTACGCCTACCCCGACTCCACCACCGCGGCGACCACCGACGACGACGAGATTCCGCGGGTGGTCGACGACCTGATCGACCTGGAGCCGCTCGTCCGTGACGAGCTGGTGCTCACCATGCCGCTCGCCCCGCTGTGCCGGGCGGACTGCCCCGGCCTGTGCGCAGAGTGCGGTGAGCGGTTCGACGATCTCGAGCCCGGTCATTCTCATGAGATACTGGATCCTCGGTGGGCCGATCTGGCCGCCAAGTTCGGCGTGCCCGGTCCGTCCGGCGTGCGTTCGACCAAAATCAGCAGTGGCGGAGCCGCCGATCACCGCGGTACCGGCTCCATATCGAACAACTAGGAGATTCATCATGGCCGTTCCGAAGCGGAGACTGTCACGCGCGAACACCCACGCGCGACGCTCGCAGTGGAAGACCACCGTTCCGACGCTGGCCGTCTGCCCGAACCGGGCCTGCGGACACCTCACGCCGCCCCACCAGGCGTGCACCAATTGCGGTCAGTACAAGGGCCGCCAGGTCATCGCCGTCTGATTACCGCGGTGATCGAGGCGGCAGGGTCCCCGGGCCCGGTGGGACCCCGGTCGTCAGTGACCCCCAGCAACATCCCGGACCCGCAGAAGCTGTACACCGAGCTCGGCGTGGAGCTCGACCCGGAACTCACGGTGCTCGCGTTGACGCACCGGTCCTTCGCGTACGAGCACGGCGGGCTGCCGACCAACGAGCGGTTGGAGTTCCTCGGCGACTCCGTGCTGAGCATCGTGGTGACGGACGCGCTCTTCCACGACCATCCTGACCTGCAGGAAGGTCGGCTGGCGAAGCTGCGGGCGTCGATCGTCAACATGCACGCCCTGGCCGGCGTCGGCCGCCGGATGGGGCTGGGGCAGATGCTCCGCCTCGGTCGCGGGGAGGAACTGACCGGAGGCCGGGACAAGGCGTCCATCGTCGCCGACGCCGTCGAGGCGGTGCTCGGCGCCGTGTACCTGCAGCACGGCCTCGAGGTCGCGCGGACCGTGGTGCTCCGGCTGTTCGCCGAGTTGATGGAGGACGCCCCGCGGTTGGGCGCCGGACTCGACTGGAAGACCTCGCTGCAGGAGTTGTCGGCGTCCCGGGGGCTCGGTGTGCCGGAGTACCGGGTGACCGAAGAGGGCCCCGACCACGCGAAGATGTTCGCTGCATCCGTGCTGCTGGGCGGCCGCGAGCACGGCACCGGCGCCGGCCGGACGAAGAAGGAGGCCGAGCAGCAGGCGGCCTCGGCGGCATTCACGGCCCTGGAGAGCTCGCCGCCGGCGGTCGCCGGCGCTGCCGACACCCCCGGTGCCTGACCGCCCGATGCCCGAAGTCCCGTTGCCCGAAGTCCCGATGTCTGAAGTCCCCGCGCCCGACGCCCCGATGCTTGAACCTCTCGGTGCCTGAGCTTCCCGAGGTGGAGTCTGTCCGCCGCGGGCTGCTGGAGCACGCAGTCGGCCGGCGCATCGCCACCGTGTCGGTGCTGTCCGATCGCGCGGTCCGTCGGCACCTGCCGGGGCGGGCCGATTTCCAGGCCGTCGTCGCCGGGCACCGGGTGCTCGACGTGCGCCGCCGGGGCAAGTACCTGTGGTGGGTGCTCGACGACGGTGACGCGATGCTCGCCCACCTGGGGATGAGCGGCCAGTTCCGCGTCGGCTCCGGGCCGGCCGACCCCGCCGGCGGGCCTCGGGACGCCTCGGAGGAGCGCGTCGGCGGCCCGCGAGACGCTTCGGCCGACCCGGCCGGCGGTCCTCGGGACGCCTCGGCCGACCCCGCTGGCGCGAACGACACCCACCCTGTGGACGAGGCGCCCGGCGCACTCGGCCCGATCGACGAGGCGCCCGGTACCGCGCGCCCCGATGTGCACCCCCACCTGCGCGTGCGGTTCACCTTCACCGATGGCGGGCACATCGACTTCCTCGACCAACGGACGTTCGGCGGCCTCGCCTACTGCCCGGGCCAGGCGGAGCTGCCCGACCAGATCGCGCACATCGCCCTCGACCCGCTGGATCCGCAGTTCGACCTCGCCGCCACGGTCGCCCGCATCCGGTCGAAGAAGACCGACATCAAGCGGGCCCTGCTGGACCAGACGGTGGTGTCGGGCATCGGGAACATCTACGCCGACGAGGCACTGTGGCGCGCAAGGGTCAACTACGCCAGGTCCACCGCGGTGCTGACCCGACCGGTCGTGCGGCGGGTGCTCGAGGCAGCGGCCGAAGTGATGACGGAGGCGCTGGCCGCCGGCGGCACGTCCTTCGACGCGTTGTACGTCAACGTGAACGGCGACTCCGGCTATTTCGACCGGTCGCTCGCCGCCTACGGGCAGGAGGGGAGGCCGTGCCCGCGATGCGGCACGGCGATCCGCCGCGACGCGTTCATGAACCGGTCGTCCTTCTTCTGCCCGGTCTGCCAGCCCGCGCCGCGCGTCCGCCGCTGACCCGGACCCATTGCCGGACGGCAGGTGTCAGTTCACCCGGACCGCGACGATGCCGGTGTAGGTGCCGACGTACACCTTGTTCCCGACGATCATCGGCGTGGCGAACCGGGTGGTGCTGCCCACCTGGATGCTGCCCAGCACGCCGCCGGTCCGCCCGCTGAGAGCGAACAGCTTGGTCCCGCCGAGCGAATACACCGCGCCCGGCCCGACGACGGGCGACCCGGGAATGCCCGATGCGGTCCACAGCCGGGTGAAGCTGCCGTCCCGGTGCACCTCGACCCTCGACACACCGGTGGTGCACGGCAGGTAGACCGTCGAGCCGGTCACTGCCGAGACGCCGAACGCGCGGCACAGTGCGGCGGACCTCGTCTGGCCGCCGATGCCGCCCAGCGCGCCGATCCGCATCGTGTAGCCCGTTCCCGACTTGCCGGCCTGGAGGATGAACCCGGCGGAGGTGTACGCGGGTGTCATCGACCCGAGGTCGGCGTCGACCGCGTTGTCCGCCGCCCACGAGGTGGGCGCGAAGAAGTCCACCCGCTTCATCGTCGGGGTGAGTTCGGTGACCGAGTCGCTGTAGTCGAAGGGGTCGGTGGCCTTCGTCCGTTCGCCGTTGCCGACGGCGATCAGCAGGTTGCCGTTCCGCTGCACCACCATCCCGCCGGGGGCCCACACCGCACCCTCCCGCGGCGTCGGCACCACGTAGGCGACGCCGCCCAACTGCCCGTTGGCCTTGAGGGCGATGACGGCGCCCTTGTAGTTGCCGCAGTCACCGGCCAGCCCGCCGAACGCGACGTAGACATTCCCGCGGTCGACGGCCAGCGCGCCACGCTGCTGCTGGGCCTTCGGATCGGTCCCCGGCACCTCGATCCGGCGGTGCACGTAGGTGACGCCGGTCGTGGCGCTCAGTCCCCAGATCTCATGCACCACACCGGTACTCGGGGCGTAGGTGACCGTCACGAAGAAGACGCGCCCGGTCACCGGGTCGTAGGCCGGGGTTCCGGTGATGCCCGCCGGACTGATGTTCCCGCACGGCAGCACGGAGGTGTCGGTGATGGCCGGACGCAGGTGGCGACTCCACCGCACCGCTCCGGTCGCCGGGTCGAGGGCGTAGACGCTGTTGTTCTCGGTAGCGACCAGGACGTTGGGCCCGGCGAGCACCGGGGAGCCGTAAACTGCCCCGTCCAGGCGCTTGCTGAACACCGGCGAGAGCGTCCGGAACGCAGCGGTAGTGGGCGCATAGCCGGATCGGAGGTTGTCGCCGTGATCGGTGGGCCACCCGGCTCCTGCCGTCACCAGGACGACCAGAGCCGCCAGGACCACCGTCAGTGTGCGCCGCACCACTTCATGTTGCGCCCGCCGTTCAACGAAGTCCAGTCGACCGAGCAAGGAGTGTCATGACCGAGACCGCGTTGCCTGCTGACGACGGATCGGCCGGCGAGCCTTCGGCCGACGACCGCACAGCCGACCGCGAAGCTGTGGACCCGGTGCGGATGACCGCGTTCGTCAGCGGGCGCGTCCAGGGCGTCGGGTTCCGCTGGTGGACGCGGTCCAGGGCGCTCGAGCTCGGCCTGGCCGGCAGCGCCACCAACCTCTCCGGAGGTCGCGTGCAGGTGGTCGCCGAGGGACCGCGCGCCGCGTGCCTGGATCTGCTGGTCCTGCTCCGCGGCGGTTCGACGCCCGGCGCGGTGACCGCCGTCGTCGAACAATTCGGTGCGATTCGCGGGGAACACGGCTTCGAAGAGCGCTGACCGGGAGGAGCCGGCCGGTAACCTGACCCGAGCCAGGGCCTGCTCCGCCGTGCCGCCAACGGGAGGGACTTTCCAGTCGTGTACTTGAAATCCCTGACGCTCAAGGGTTTCAAGTCCTTCGCCTCGGCCACCACCCTGCACTTCGAGAAAGGCATCACCGCTGTCGTCGGGCCCAACGGCTCCGGCAAGTCCAACGTCGTCGACGCCATCGCCTGGGTGCTCGGTGAGCAGGGCGCGAAGGCCCTCCGCGGCGGGAAGATGGAGGACGTCATCTTCGCCGGCACGGCTGACCGGCCCCCGCTCGGTCGCGCCGAGGTCACCCTCACCATCGACAACTCCGACGGCGCACTGCCCATCGAGTACGCCGAGGTGTCCATCACCCGGCGGATGTTCCGTGACGGCGCGGGTGAGTACGAGATCAACGGCCGCAGCTGCCGGTTGCTCGACATCCAGGACCTGTTGTCCGACTCCGGCATCGGCCGCGAGATGCACGTCATCGTCGGCCAGGGACAGCTGGACGCCGTGCTGCAGGCCCGTCCTGAGGACCGGCGCGCCTTCGTCGAAGAGGCCGCCGGCGTGCTGAAGCACCGCAAGCGCAAGGAGAAGGCGGTCCGCAAGCTGGACGCCATGGCGGCCAACCTCACCCGCCTGACCGATCTGACCGCAGAGCTGCGCCGCCAGCTGAAGCCACTGGGCCGGCAGGCCGAGGTCGCGCGGCGGGCGGCGGGGGTGCAGGCCGACCTGCGCGACGCCCGGTTGCGCCTGCTTGCGGACGACTACGTCACCCTCACCGGCCAGATCGCGGCGGATTCCGCCGACGAGGCAGCAGCGCTGCACCACCGGACGGCGGTCGCGGGTGCCCTGCACGAGTCGACCGCCCTCGCGGAGTCGGCTGCCGCGTCGCTTGCCGCCGCCAATCCGGCGCTGTCCGCCGCGCAGGAGACCTGGTTCGCGCTGTCGGCGCTGGCCGAACGGGTACGGGGGACCGTCTCGCTGGCGCGGGAACGGAGCCGTCACCTGTCGGTGCCGATCGATTCCGCGCGGGCCGCGCGGGATCCCGACGAGTTGGACGCCGCCGCCGATGCCGCCGACGCGGCGCAGGACGAGAAGGACGCCGCGGCGGAGACCGCCACCGCCGAGCTCGCCGACGCCGTAACCGCCCGGATCGAGGCCGAGACCGCGCTGCGTGCGGCCGAGCACCAGCTGCTGACTGCCACGCGGGCCATCGCCGACCGCCGCGAGGGCCTGGCCCGGCTGTACGGACAGCTCGACGCGGCCAGGTCGAAGCAGACCGCCAACGGGCAGGAGATCGCCCGCCTGGCCGGTGCGCTGGCGCTGGCGCGGGAAGGCGCGTCCGTGGCCGCGGCCGAGTACGCCACGGTGCAGGACTCGGTCGGCGATCTGGACTCGTCCGAGGTCGGGCTGGACGAGGACCACGAGGCCGCCCAGCAGGAGTGGCAGAGCGCCCGCCGGCGCGTTGCCGAGATCACCGACGCCATCCGCGAAGCGCGCAGCCGGCAGACCGGGCTGCGGGCGCGGGTCGATGCGCTGGCCATGGGCCTGGACCGCAGGGACGCCGCTGGCGCTCTCGCCATGGCGACCGGGCTTTCCGGGGTGATCGGCCCGATGGCCGCCGTCCTGGCGGTGGACGCCGGATTCGAGACCGCCGTCGCGGCGGCGCTGGGTCCGGCCGCCGATGCCGTCGCGGTGGCCGACCTCGCCGGTGCGGTGGCGGCCCTCGGCTGGCTCCGCGACTCCGGCGCCGGCCGCGCCGGTCTGGTGATCGGTGGCCAACCGGCGCCCGGGGTGGCGGTCGACGCGTCCGCGCGGCGCCCCGCTGGAGACATGCCCGAGCTGCCGGCCGGGACGGAGTGGGCCGGGCAGCACGTCCGGGTGCCGGATGTCCTGCGCCCCGCCGTCGACGCCGCGCTGGACCGCGTCGCCGTGGTTCCCGACCTCGCCGCGGCGGCATCCCTGGTCCGGTCCGGGGCGGGCGTCCGTGCCGTCACCCGCAGCGGGGACCTGATCGGCCCCGGATGGGCGGTGGGTGGCAGCGCGGGCAAGCAGTCGGGCATCGAGATCCAGGCCGCGGTCGACGAGGGCCGGCAGGCACTCGACGCGGTCACCGCGCAGATCGCGCAGCTGGAGGCTGCCCTGTCCGGGGCTGAAACGGCCGCCGACCTGCACGCTCGAGCGTGCGAGACCACCCTCTCGGCGCTGCACGAGTCGGACGCCCGCATGGCGGCGGTGGCCGAGGAGCTGGCTCGCCGCGGCGAGGCCATCCGCTCGGCGACCGCCGAGGTGGAGCGGCTGGAGAGGCAACAGCAGGCTGCCGGGGCCGCCGCGGAACAGGGTCGCCAGGTGGTGGCAGACCTGGAGGCGCGCCTGTACGCGCAGGAATCCCTTGAGCCGCAGGACGCGCCCGACGAGGTGGACACCGACGTCCGTGACGGCCTGCTGGAACTGACCGGGATCGCCCGGCAGGCAGAGGTGGACGCACGGCTCGCCCTGCGGTCGGCCGAGGAACGCGCCCGGGCGACCGCGGGCGTTGCCGAGGGCCTGCGCCGGGCCGCTCGTCAGGAGCGCGACGCGCGGCTGAGAGCGACGGCGGCCGCCGCCCGCCGGGCCGCCGCAGCGGCCGTCGCCGCGGCGGTGGCCGACGCGGGTTCGCGGGTGTTGCTCGCCCTCGACGCGTCGCTGGAAGAGGCGACCGTGGCGCGGCGGCGGGCCGCCGAGGCCCGGGACCGCGCGGACGCGTCGCTGCAGGAGGCCAGGAACTCGGCGCGGGAGCTGCAGGCCCAGTGGGACGCCCTCACCGATGCCGTTCATCGTGACGAGGTCCAGCGCGCCCAGCAGACCTTGCGCGTGGAGCAGCTGGTCGGCCGCGCTGCCGCCGAGTTCGGTATCGCCCCCGACGACCTCATCCGCGAGTTCGGGCCGGATGTGCCGATCCCGCCGACCGCGCTGGAGACCGGCGAGTACGAGGCAGCGCGGGAGCGGGGCGAACCGGTCTCTGCCCCGCAGCCGATGGCCTACGACCGGGACACCCAGGAGCGGCGTGCCAAGCGGGCCGAACGCGACCTGAATCTGCTCGGCAGGGTGAACCCGCTCGCGCTCGAGGAGTTCGCCGCACTGGAGGAGCGGCACTCCTTTCTGTCGACCCAGCTGGAGGACCTCAAGTCGACGCGCAAGGACCTGCTCACCGTCATCGGTGAGGTCGACGACAAGATCCTCGAGGTGTTCACCGCCGCCTATGCCGACGTGGCCCGCGAGTTCGGCTTGGTGTTCGCCGAGTTGTTCCCCGGCGGGGAGGGCGAGCTGATCCTCACCGACCCGTCCGACATGCTGACCACCGGCATCGAGGTGCACGCCCGGCCTCCGGGCAAGAAGGTGAAACGGCTGTCGCTGCTGTCCGGCGGCGAGCGTTCGCTGACCGCCGTTGCGCTGCTGGTCGCGATCTTCCGGGCCCGGCCCAGCCCGTTCTACATCATGGACGAGGTGGAGGCGGCGCTCGACGAGGTCAACCTGGCCCGGCTGGTGAAGCTGCTGACCCTGCTGCGCGACTCGTCGCAGCTGATCATCATCACCCACCAGAAGTTCACCATGGAGTCCGCCGACGCCCTGTACGGCGTGTCCATGCGCGGTGACGGCATCACCCAGGTGATCAGCCAGCGCCTCCGGGAGAACGGGGCCGCGATGACCGGGCGGGAGGTCGCCGCGGACGCCGTGCCCGCCCACGCCGCCGGGGTGCCGGTCGCGGAGCCGGCGCTGCCCTGAGCGGTTGCTGCGCTGAGCGGTTGCTGCGCTGGCCTGACGTCCCGCGTGCGCTGGGCCGGTGCGTCCGCTGGGCCGGTGCGTCCGCTGGGCCGGTGCGGGCGCTGGATCGGTGCGTGCGCTGGCCCGTTGGCTCCGTTCTCGGCGGGAGCCTTGCTGAGTTGGCGTCGAGTTGCAACCCGATGGCCCGGCCGGCGCGTCCTCATAATGCCTGGCCACCGCATCCGGTCGCCCGGTCGCCACAGCGAAGGGGTATCGACGTGAGACACCGTGGTTCGACGTTGATCGCGGCTCTGCTCGCCGCGGGCCTGGTCTCGTGCGGCGGTTCCGCGGTGCCGGGCGGCTCGTCGTCCCGACCGTCGACCGTCTCGCCGTCGGGCAGCGCCTCCGGGAGCGGTGCGGTGCCGGCACCAGGCGTAGCCCAGCTCCTGCGGTCGGACGAACCACGCGGCGCAGCGGGGACGCCCGCCGCGGCCGGTGCCGCCCTCGATTCGCTCGGCTCGTCTCTGCTTCGTCAGCTGCCGGTCGGCGACAACGCCGTGCTCAGCCCCTACTCCATCTACACCGTGCTGGCGATGGCCCGTGCCGGAGCGAACCGCGAGACTGCAGCGCAACTGGACGTGGTCCTGGGCGGTGACGCGGCCGTCCAGGCCGGCACCGTCACGGCAGTCGACAAGGCGGTGCAGGACGGACTGGCAGCAGGCAAACCACCGGAGGGAGGTGACCCGAAATACACCGACGCCCGCCCTGAAACCGTCGAGGTGGCCAATTCCGTCTGGCTCTCGCCATTACTGCCCGTTCGTCCGAGTTATCTCGAAGCGCTCGCGACCGGGTTCGGGGTCGGTCTCTACAAGGTCGATTATCAGGCTGATCCGGAAGCCGCCCGCGCCGCCGTCAACAACTGGGTGGAGCAGCACACCGGGAAACTCATACCCGAGCTCATCGACAAAGGCGTGATCACCTCGCGCACGGTCGTCACGTTGGTGAACGCGCTGCACGTGTCGGCGCCGTGGGCCAAAGAATTCGACAAGACTACGACCCCGATTCCGTTCACCAACGCCGCGGGAAAGATCTCCGTACCCGGGATGAGCGTGGTCGGCGCGTTGGACACGGCTGCCGGCCGAGGCTGGACCTCCGTGACCGTTCCCTACCGAGGCGCCGGATTGGCGATGACCGTCGTGCTCCCTGACGCCGGATCCTTTGCCGCCGTGCGCGCGCAGTTGTCCACGGTGCTGCAGGCGGCGACGACGTCGAAGCAGCCGGCACCGGTGAATCTGACGATGCCCAGCTTCGGCTCGCAGACACACCTGTCGTTGAAGAAAGCGATGCAGGCGCTCGGAGTCACCGACATCTTCGACAGTTCCAGAGCAGACCTGTCCGGAATCGCCGGCAATCCCGGCGACATCTACGCCACCGACCTGATCCACCAGTCAGTGATCACGGTCGACGAGAAGGGGACCGAAGCCGCGGCCGCCACCGCGATGATGATGGAACCCGCCAGTGGGTTCGCCGCCATCAACAACGTCACGGTCGATCGACCATTTTTCTACGCCATTCGCGACACGGTCACCGGCGCGCCGCTGTTCCTCGGTCAGGTCACTGATCCGACGGCCTGACGCGTCAGCCCGCCCAGGGTCCCTTGACCTGGGTCCACTCCCGCACCTGGCGGCGTTCGATCAAGCCCTCGACGAAGAACGGGTCGGCGTCCAGCGCGGTCTCGATGTCCGCCGCGGACGCCGCGTCGATGATCAGCAGCGCACCCGGCGGGTCCTGCGCGTAGGGCCCGCTCGCGACCAGCTTCACGGGCCCGGTGAGGGTGTCCAGGAACGCCCGGTGGGCCGGGCGGTGCTGGTCGCGGGCGGCTGAGGAGTCGCTGCGGTAGTTGTAATGGACTGCGAAGATCGGCATGAAAGCGGAGACTACCGGTTCTCGAGCCGGCGGTTCAGCGGCGCGTCGACCAGTAACGCAGGTACGACCGATGCAGCCAGTCGTTGACCCACTCACGATCCGGTTGCGTCGGGATAGCGGTGCTCGCCCGCAGCGACTCCAGCTTCCGCTCCGCCGCTTCGACGGAGCCGATCACGTCGGCCTGCACCACCTCGCCGCGGCGGACCGCCCGCAGGTACTGCCGGTCCGCCTCTGGGACTGGCAACGTGATCCGCCCAGTGGTGAGCAGTTCGACGCCTTGGACGCCCAGCCGCAGGGCGTGCATGGCAAATTTCGTGTCGTAGCCGTGCGCGGCGACGAGTTCCGGCCTGTTGGTGTGCGCGCCGGACTCGCCGGTCATCGCGGCCTTCTGCGAGCGTAGATAGCCGAGGAACCGATCGGCTGCCAGCTGCGAGACGAACCGGTGCGCGTTCGCGACGAGTTCAGCGCCGGCAGCATTCCGGTAGACGACCTCGCTGTCGGGTACGAAGAGCAGCAGCAGAACCGTCGGGTTGCCGGCGAGCGCTAGGCGACACCACTTCCGGGCCGAATAGATGACGACGTCGAGGTCTCCGGCTCCGGAGCGGTTCGCCAGTCCGCCGGGTTGGTCCCACACGGTGTGGCGCTGATACTGCTCGAACTCGACCGTCGCAGTGTCGGTGTCCGTGCCGGCTGGAATTCGGGCAATGCCGGTCACATACTCGGGCGGCTCGAGGCAGATACCCATCTCGTCGCGGTCGTCCTGACCGCTGATGGAGGTGCCGTGGACGCCTGAGCCGACCTGTCCCCGCAGGATGGTGCCCTGTTCGGCGACGAGTCGGGCTTGTTCCGACGCGTGCGGATGATCGAATCCTGCGGGGAGCGTGGTGTCACCGTCGATGACCTGGATCGTCGGTTCGTTCACCCGGGCATCCTGTCATCCTCGGCATCCGAAGTGGCCAGATTGCGGCACGAGCCGATGTCCAGTACCAGACGGAACGACGAACGCCCGCGGCTGCCTGGAGCCGACGACAGACATCGGACCGGGAGCCGCGGGCGTCGTGACGCGCTCACCTCGGCAGAGGCGGCAGGTCAGCAGTCGTAGTACATGGCGAACTCGTGCGGGTGCGGGCGCAGGCGGATGGCGTCGATCTCGTCGCGCTTGAGCTTGATCCACATGTCGATCAGGTCGGGGGTGAAGACGCCACCCTCGA
>CAXTBG010000054.1:0-34805 GCA_964242105.1 uncultured Nakamurella sp.
TTCCCGCTCCACGACCCGCCGGGAACCATCACACGATGGCGCATCCGGGCTTAGGTGCCCTTGGCGGTGACCCCTCTACAGTCGCTCCATGCAACCGCCATCGCCC
Organism: uncultured Nakamurella sp.; assembly: GCA_964242105.1. Lineage (GTDB taxonomy): Bacteria > Actinomycetota > Actinomycetes > Mycobacteriales > Nakamurellaceae > Nakamurella. The sequence continues at coordinate 107 of CAXTBG010000054.1, forward strand.
TCCGGCGCCTACTCCGACCAGTGGACCGACGACCGGTCGACCCAGTTCGTCATTCGCCCCGACGCTTCCACCTTCTGGCGCGGAGTCGGCTTCCGCGGCTTGATCTTCCTGCCGTTGGTTGCGCTGGCCATCTATCGCGCGGCCGGGCGGAACGGACTTGCCTGGCCGGTTCTGCTCTACGGCGGGCTTGCCCTGGTGCTGGCCGTCGGGGCCATCACCATTGTTGAGACCACCAGCGTCGTGCTGACCACGACGACGGTCGCGAAGCACCGCCGTTGGCTGCCGCCGAGCGTCCTGCCCCGGGCGGCCGTTGCTTCGGGCGTCCTGGTGCGGCAGTACCGGTCGGCTTTCAATCGGACAGCGCCGCTGCTCGTGCTGGTCGGCGAGACCGGTCGCCCGGTCCTGCGGCTGACCGGTCAGGTCTTCACGGGTCCGGACCTTTTCGCCTTCGCAGAGCGGTTCGGGCCAGTTTATTTCGACGTGGTCGAGGGGGTGGCCGGACCGAAGGAGGTCGGCGGGCGCCACCCGAGGTTGCTGCCGCTCGTCGAGCGGCGTCCAGGCCTGCTGATCATCGCCGGGACCGTCCTGCTGCTGGCGGCGGTGGTTGTCGGTGTCTCGGTGTTCGACCCGGGCGGCTCGTGACGCGAGCTGCGCCGGGCGCCCGGTTCTGCGTCAGCGCAAGCGCCTACCGGTCAGAGCGAGAAGGAGGAGGCTGCCGCTAAGAAGGCGTCGTTCTCCTCCGGGGACCCGATGGTGACCCGCACCCCGCCGGCCGCGTCCGGAAACGCCCGGACGATCACTTTATTCGCCTCGGTGTGCGCGGCGAAGTCGGCCGCCCGCGTCCGCAGCGGCAGCCAGACGAAGTTCGCCTGTGACGTCGGTACCTCGTAACCCATGCCGCGCAGCGCGTCGGTGACCCTCGACCGCTCCGAGATCACCTGCTGCCAGCGGGGAACCAGCTCGTCCTTGGCCGCGAGGGCGGCCAGCGCCGCGCGTTGCGCGAGGGTGTTGACCGAGAACGGGATCGCCACCTTCGACAGCGCGGTGACGACAGCCGGGTCCCCGACCGCATAGCCGACGCGCAAACCGGCCAGCTGGTAGGCCTTGGACAGCGTTCGCAGCGAGAGGACGTTCGCCCGGGCTGACGATTCCTGCACTCCGTCGGGGGTGTCCGGGTCGGTGTCGAACTCGCCGTAGGCCTCGTCGATCACCACCAGCACGTCGTCCGGTACGGCGTCCAGGAACGCGGTCAGCTCGCCGCGGTGCACGACGGTGCCCGTCGGATTGTTCGGCGTGCAGATGTAGACAAGTCGGGTCCGCGGCGTGACGGCGGCGGCCATCGCCTCCAGGTCGAGCGCGTGACCCGCCGTCACCGGTACGCGTACCGGCACGGCCCCGACGATCTGGGTGACGATCGGGTAGGCCTCGAACGAGCGCCAGCCGAACAGCACCTCGTCACCCTGGTCGCAGGTGATCTGCACGAGCTGCTGGCACAGCGCCACCGACCCGGAGCCGGCCACCACCCGCGACCGGTCGACCCCGGCGTGCTCGGCCAGGGCGGCGACCAGTGCGACGCTGGCGTTGTCCGGGTAGCGGTTGATACCGGAGGCGTCCTCGCCGACCGCCCCGGCGATGGCCTTGGCCACGGCCGGCAGGGTGGGGAACGACAGCTCGTTCGACGCCAGCTTGATCGCGCCGGGCACGGTCCGTCCGGGCGCGTAGGCGGGCAGGGTATCCAGCGCGCGCCGGACATGGACCGTCATGAGCACCTCGTCGTTGGTCTGCTTCGCCGCGCCGGCCCGTCGCTTGGCACTGTAGTGCTTCGGCCGGCCGTTGCTCCGCCACCGACTGGCGGTGCTCCACCTCCTGGCTTCAGGCCTCGTCGAGCCGTGGAAAGAGTATTTCCCGGGCGACCAGCAGCACGGCGGCGGCGACGGGAATGGCGACCAGCGCACCGATGACACCGAGCAGGGCGCCGCCGACCAGGACCGCGACGACAGTGACCAGCGCGGGCACCTTGACGGCACGGCCGATGATGCGGGGAATCAGGAAATAGTCCTCGGCGGCGCGATAGACGAGGAAGAACGCAATGGTCGAGAGGCACAGCGGAAGTGAGACGGTCAGGGCGGCGGCGGCAACGACGATTCCGGCGATGCTCGACCCGACGACAGGGACGAGGTCGAACAGGGCCACCATGATCGACAGCAGGGCGGCGTAGGGAATGGAGAAGATCATCAGCCAGCCGAAGGTGAGGCCGCCGGCGATCAGGGATATCAAGAGGTTGCCCAGGACGTAGGTGCCGACCTTGGCCAGGATGTCGTCGCCCATCAGGATGGCGCGGGGTCGCCGGGTGTGCGGAACCATTCGATAGATCAATGTTCGGATGCGCGGCATGTCGGCGAGGAAATAGGCGGTGAGGATCAGGACGATGAATGTGTCGGTGAGTGCCGAGAATACGGCTGCGCCGGCAGACAGCACGCCGTCGAAACTGACCGAACCGGGGGAGCTGATCATCGATTGCAGCTTCTCGGTCAGGTGCAGGCGATCGTTGAGTCGACCGATGACGCTGCTGTGGTCCTGAGCGCGCTGGAGGTACCCGGGGGCGTTGTCGATCAGCTGCTGGCCCTGAGTGACCAGCGGGGGGATGGCGGCCGCGATGAAACCGCCAATGATGCCGACGATGAACAACAAGATAGCGGCAACGCCCAACGGCCGCGGCCAGCGGTGCTTGACCAGGAACGACACCGCGGGTTCCATCCCGACGGCCAGGAACAAGGCCAGTCCGATGAGGATCAGCACATTTCCGGCCAACGCGAGCAACTGGATCGCGCCGTAGGTGAAGGCGACGCCGGCGGTTGCGGTCAGTCCGATGAAAAAGGGCGACTTCCGGTTGAAGCGGCGCCCCAAACTGCCCATCGGTTGTTCGTCGGTGCTGATCGCCGCCGCCACCGCTTCGGCCTCGGCGACCGGTCCCTCCTCGGCCTGTTCGTGTGGTTGGCCCACCGATGAATTGTGTGCATGCTCTGCCCGGTCGACAGCGACGCTGCTGCCGCTGGGTGGTGCCGTCTGGGTATTCACCGGCGTCCCTTCTCTGAGATAAAGCCAGTACTGCAACAGGAATGCGGATAGCGCACTCGGCCCCGCATCAGCACGAGGCGGAATCCCCAAGCATCGGCCGCACGGTGCGCCCGCGCCGAGGTTCGGGTCGCGAGCAGTTCGCTGCCGCACGGATAGAACATCACCCCTTGGGCTGCCCTGGTACACCCCTGGGGAGGTGAGTTGCTGGCCATTACACCGGTTAGCATCGACGGATGAGCCCCTCTACCAGCACTGCGCCGATCACCGTGGCACTGGTGGACGACTACGACGTCGTGCTCGTCGGAGTCGCGCACATGCTCGATCGGTATACGGACCGGATCATGATCGTCGAGATCGATGCCAACGAGACGTTGGTGGATGAAGTCGACATCGTCCTGTACGACTCCTTCGCCCAGCCGGAGTCCGACCACGCCGAGATTCAGGTGCTGATCGACAATCCACGTGCTCGCCGGGTCGTCGTCTACACCTGGAACTTCCAACCCGACCTGATCAGCAGCGCCCGCCGGCAGGGTGTCCACGGCTACCTGTCGAAGGCACTTCCCGCTCGGGAGCTGGTGGCAGCGTTGGAAGCGGTGCACGACGGCGAGATCGTCGTCAGCGACCCACCACCGCGGGCTGCGAGCGTCACCGGATTGACCTGGCCCGGGCGGGGTGAAGGGCTCAGCGACCGGGAATCGGAGATCCTCGCGCTGATCACCCAGGGCAAGAGCAACGCCGACGTCGCCAAACTGGCGTACCTGAGCCCGAACACGGTGAAGTCCTACATCCGCACCATCTACCGCAAGATCAACGTCGGCAGCCGCACCCAGGCGGTGCTGTGGGGCGTGAACAACGGCTTCAGCCCGGACCACAGTCGGATCGACCACTGGCGGGGCGGTCCCTGAGCAGGGAGTTGCTCAGATGGCCCTCTGTCAGCGTTGTCGGGCGCACACCTGCGGGCACTACCAACCAACCAGACCGGACCACTGGTCGCGAACGTGGGGATGCGTTGATGACCGTGCCCGGTGATGTCCTCGTCGGCCGCTATCGGCTGGTGCGCCGGGTCGCAACAGGCGGCATGGGATCGGTGTGGGAAGCCTGGGACGAGCTGTTGCAACGTCGGGTGGCCATCAAGGAGCTGCTGTCCCAGCCGGGGCTGAGCAAGGACGACGCCGCGATGGCCCGGAGCAGGGTGATCAGGGAGGCGCGGATCACCGCTCGTCTGCATCACCCGCACGCGGTCACCCTGTACGACGTCGTCGACCATGGTGAGCAGCCGTGTCTGATCCTGCAGTACGTTCCATCCCGGGCCCTGAACTCGATCATGGCGGAGCAGGGTTTGCTGCAGGTGGGCTTCGTGACACGGGTCGGAGCCGAGGTGGCCTCCGCACTGGCCGCAGCTCATCAAGTCGGAATCGTCCACCGCGATGTCAAGCCCAGCAACGTGCTGATCACCCCAGCCGGCGCGGCCATGATCACGGACTTCGGGATCTCCCACGCTGCAGGCGATGTCGCCATCACGTCCACCGGGATGGTCAGCGGGACACCGGCTTTCCTTGCGCCGGAAGTAGCTCGCGGCGTCCCATTCGGGTATCCGGCCGATGTGTTCTCTCTCGGGGCGACCCTGTACGCCGCTTCGGAGGGAACGCCGCCATTCGGCACCGACCAGAACCCCATGGCCGTCCTGCACAAGGTTGCCTCCGGTCAGATCGTCCCGCCGCGCCGACGCGGCGAATTGACTGCCGTGCTGGTGCAGATGCTGGCCACCGACCCCGCGGCCCGACCAGCCATGTCCACCGTGGCCCGGCTGTTGACCGACCTGCACCAGGGTTCGGCTGTGGAGTCCGCATCAGCATCGCCCACGATCGCCGTGCCGCCGCGCACCGTCCGAGCGTGGCCCGACGATCCACACCAAGGCCCCCACCACGCATCATCGGCCGTCGGGGCTGCACCAAGAGCATCACGTCGCACGCGCGGCAGCCGACTGCGACTGGGTGCCGCGCTCACCGCAGCGGCCGTCCTGCTGCTGGCGGGACTGGGAGCGTATGTGGTGATCGCCGGGAGCCGCGGCGCGCAACCGGCCGCCGGCAATGACCCGGTCAACCCCTCGGCATCGGCGACTCGAAGTTCGATGGCGGCTTCTCCGCAGCAACGCATGACCACCACCCCCCGCACCGCGGGTACTGCCGCGCCGGCTGTGCCACCAGCCCTGTCGACGAGCCGAACCCTGTCGACCAGCCGGCCACCCCCGACCAGCCGGCCGGCGACCACATCCAGCGCACCGCCGACGACGGCACCTCGGGCATCGCCAACCACGTCGTCCGCCGCCACGACCAGCGCCAGCACCTCCGCATCGGGCCCTGCCCGTCCGACGTCAGCCCAGCTGGCCGCCGCCATCACCGACTACTACGCACTCCTGCCGAGCAACACCGACCTGGCCTGGTCGCGCCTGACCACCACCTTCCAGACCGGCATCGCGCAGAACCGGCAGTACTACCAACGCTTCTGGGACAGTGTGGAACGAGTCACCGCGACCGACATCCACGGCGCAAGTCCCGACACCGCCGAGGCAAAGGTGACCTACTACTTCAAAGACGGCCGAACGGCCGTCGAACTCACCGTGTACTCCCTCGTCCCAGAAAGCGGCATCCTCAAGATCGACAGTTCCACCGTGCTGAGCAGCACGACGCAATGAACATCCCGAACCCTTCACCCGATGCGGCGCTCGCGATCGTCCCGGCCGGTACCGGCATTCCGTTGGCCAGCAACCTGCATCTTCCCGACGACCCGGCCGAGGTCGTCCGATTGGTGATTGCCTGGGCCGCCGAGACGTGGACATCGGACGGGTCGACGGCGAGGTGTTCGCTGTGACGGCCGAGATGGGTGGCTCTCTGCGCCCAGTCGGTGCAGTTCGGCGAGCGTAGCCGCGCCGGCGCTCGGCCGCCGCCCGGGCCACGGCGCGGACGCAGTCCGCGACGGCATCGGCCGTCCAGGGGCGGGCGGCCAGCGAGCGGGACATCGGATCTTCCCCGGAGGGGGTGCGGGTGCGTGGCATGACGGGAGGAGGTCGGCTCCAGCCGATCGCTCGGGTCACGCCTTCCCGGGTGGGACGCCCCGACCGACGTCCCGCGCGCTGATCCCGCCCTCGTATAGGAACAGCGCATGCGCAGAGGTGAGGGTGCCGGGTGGGCGTCGTTGGTCGCCGCAGTGGTGGTGGCGTGTGCCGGCTGCACCACCGGTACGGCGGCGACCGGGACGCCGGGTTCGACGACCACCACATCGGGCCGTCCGGTGGGTGGGCCGGGCGCCGCGGTCGTCCCGGGCGCAACGATGGTGGTCACCGTTCCCGACCTGCCCACGGCCGGGTTGTCTTCTGCTGCGCCTCCGACGACGCCGGTGAACAGCACACCTGCTGTCGAGAACACAGCCGTGACCAGTTCGACCCAGAGGGGCGGGCAGACCAGGACCTCAACCACGAAAGCCGCGACGACCAGCACCGCCGCAACCAGCACCAGCACCGGCCCTGCCCGCTCTAGCGCTGTCGGCAAGAGCGCAGCGGCTACCGGCATCGGGGGGACCCGGATCACAAGTACCAGCGCTGGAGCGCCGACTCCCGCCAGCACCACCGCTGTAAAGCCGGCCACCTTCACGGTGTCGGTGGCCGGTTGCAGCACGTGCACCGTGCTGGGCACCCATGCGGGGGTGACGATGACACTTGGAGCAGCCCTGGTGGCCACCGGGCCCGGCCACGCCGCGCTCGTTGCCGTCCGCGCCGACGGCAGCGTGGCGGGTGTGACGAACATGTTGTACGGCACTACTTTTCCTTCGCCTCCCGGCGGCGAGGTGGCCTGCGACAGCGGGGGTCGGTGCATTGTCGTCGCGCAACAGAGCGACGGCAGGGCGATCGCGGCGGCCTACCGGGTCGCCGCCGACGGGAACTGGACAGACCTGACGGGAGGGAGTGGTTTCCCCTCGGCGACCGACACGGCCATCACCTTGACTGTCGGCGGCGCGGTGGGCTTTGCGGTACAGGACGAGGTCGACGGTACGAGGGTGTGGACCGTCTACGGCTGGGGCTCCGACGGCTACACGGTGCAGGGTTGCTCGATGGCTGCCGTACCCGACCCCACGGCGCTGTCCATGACGTCCTGCCTGTCGTGACCTCGTCATCGCCGCTGTTCAGCGGGTGCGCAGGTGGTGGTTTTGCGGACCGGTCCGCCTGCCCGGTAGGCTACTGACCCGGTGGCCTTGATGGTGATGGCCCTGGGAAGCGTGCCAGAGCGGCCGAATGGGACACACTGCTAATGTGTTGTGCGGGCAACTGCACCGAGGGTTCAAATCCCTCCGCTTCCGCGCTGTTGGTCCCTTGCATTCGGGATCGGCAGTACTGCAGTACACAACTGAACACGCGCCTGTAGCTCAACGGATAGAGCATCTGACTACGGATCAGAAGGTTGGGGGTTCGAATCCCTCCAGGCGCACCCACCCCGTATAGCCCATCACCTGCACAGACAGGCGAGGGGCTTCTCGCTTCACCGTGGGTGCAGTACCCAATGCAGTGCCCACAGGGCGTTTTTTGTTTCGATAGACCATGCAGGGTCGCACAGGCGCTTCAGCGCGCACTAACCAGCTTCTCCGTTCGTACCGCTCAAGGGCGCTGGCAGTCCCATACTCCTCGTAACCGTTCGACTACAGGATCAGTCGGGATCGGTCTTACCGAGGGGGTACGGAGTGGCCCGTCGAAGTCGGCTTTCTCGCGGCACGAACCTGGAGGAGCAACGCACTCCAGAGGAGCTCGAGCTCGCCCGACGAGGCCGCCGAGATAATCGGATCGTGGCGGGGGCGGTCGCAGCCGTGCTCGTCGTCGGGGGCGCGTTGTACGTGTCGACGGCCGTCGACTCAGCCGAGCGGGCACGGATCGCTGCCCGTCCGATGGCGACCGCTGCTCCGGTCAGCTCATCCGTCGCGCCGGCCAGCTCGGCCGCCGCGCTCAGCACGGCCGCGCCAGCTCCGGTCCCGCGGACCCACCATGACGTCGAGTATGCGATTTACGGTTCGTCGGCCGGGTCGGTGTCCTGGTCGACGCCCGGTTACGGCATCTCCCAGGACGTCAACGTCTCCTTGCCGTGGTCCATGTACGAGAGCTTCAACCTCGGCTTCTTCGTAGCCACGGTCAATGCCCAGGATGGTGGGACCGGCGAATCCATCGGCTGCGAGATCAGCGTCGATGGGGTTGTCGTCAGCAGTCATGCCTCGCACGGTCAGTTCGCGTTCGTGCAGTGCACGGCGTCCGGCAGCTGATGACGAAGCTGCGTCGGGCAGGTCGGACGGTTGTCATGACTGGATGGTCGACACGTGGATGCAGGGCCATCGGCATCGCGGCCGTCGTGCTGGCGACTGGCTGCGCCGGCGGTCAGGCCGCACAGCTCACGAGCACCGTGACGGCACCTGCACCTGTGACCGTCACGAAGTCCGCCGCGACCGTCACCCGGCCCGCCGTGACGATCACGCCGCCCGCCGCGGTGGCCGTGCCGAAGACAGTGACAGTGACGCCGCCTACCTCGGCGGTCAAGCGCGCGACCCAGCCAGCCGCTACCTCGAGGCCGACTGCGGTCGACGAGCCCGCCAGTCCAGATGACTTGCTCTGCATCAGCCTTATGGCGGAGTACAGGATGGTGAAGGACGGGCCGTTGCAGGAGATTGCCGAGACATCCTCGCTCGACTTCGCGGCACTGTTCGGTGCTGTCGGGCACTTTGCAGGCCAGGCAAAACAGCAGGCGCCCGGCTTCTCCGATCAGTTGCTACGCGCGGAATGGGTGTGGGTGGCGGTCAAGGCGGAGAGCGCAGCTGGCGTCCTTCTCGATAGGAACGCTTCGACGTCGCTGACGGCCCTGACGTCCTTTGTGCAGGCTGCCGAGATCGCGATGAGCAACTGCGCTTCGTGACTGTGGGAGCCGCCACCAGCCGCTAACCTCGCGCCCGGGTAACGCACGAAAGCCCCGCCACGAGGGAGGTTCGTGGCGGGGCTTCGTGGTCCGTGCACCCTGGAGGGCACCTCCAGATTACTGTCGCGGCGGCCGCATGCGCAGGACGTCGCTCGGGGTGTTCGGGTCCTCCTCGCCGAGGGCGGGGGCCGGTCCGGTGAGCCATGGCCAGCGCGGTCCCGTGTAGCTGCCGTCAGGGCAGGCGGTCACGGAGCTGCGAGACATCACCGACGAGGAGCTCATGTGGTGAGGCCGTCCCGGCAGAACGCGCAGGTGTTATCCGACCAGGCGAACGGGATGATGACGGTGTCGCCCACTGTCCCGGGCGATCTTCTCCTGGTTGCCGTAGTCCTCGAACGAGAGCTCGAGAGGCAGCTGTGCCCGCAAGGACGCCGCCGCCGCATTGCTGTGCAAGAACCCGGTGACGGTCGTCCCATCCACCGTGATGCTGACGGAGATTCTCTCGGGCAAAGCGCCTGTTGCGGTGGACATAGCGGTCTCCCGACTGTCTTCGGCGGTCCCGGCGGTCGGCATCGAAAGCGGGGGGAAAATAGCTGTCGATGCAGAAGTTGCGGTGAGCGTCACGGACACACGGGAGTCCGATGCCACGACGCTCCGGGCTGAATCGGAGGCGTGGCTGGACCCGGATGCGCACCCGACCAAACCCAGCACAGCGCCGATCCCCGCAGCCAAGGCGACCGGCAAGCAGGTCGAGAGGTGTTGCCGAGGAGAAGGTGTCACTGTGCGCCCTTGACGGGTGCGGGATCGGCACGGGTGACGGCGCGGCTGGGTTCAGAGGCCGTCCAAGAGGCGAGTAGGTCCAGTGCTTGTGCGGTGGCCGAGTGTGGTTCGGCCGCGTAAAGGGTGAGAGTAAGACCAGGGTCGGCCAGCATGTTTATGCTCTCGTAAGCCAGGTCGAGGTCTCCGACGTCGCGGTGATGGAACTTCTTGGTGCCGGAGCCGTGGGTGCGGACGTCGTAGGAGTTCCAGCGGCGGCGGAATTCAGCGCTGCGCGTGGATAACTCCCCGACGAGGTCGTGCAGGTCCTTGTCATGGGGGTCGCGGCCGGCTTCGGTGCGCAAGATGGCCACCGCGATCCCGGCGGCGGTGTCCCAGTCGGGGTAGAAGTCCCGGGCCGCGTCCAGGTGCAGAAACGTGAACCGAACGAAATTCGGTGGCTGGTGGGTATTGGGGGCGACTTCGTAGAGAGCGGCGTGCATGGCGCGGCCGAGGTGATTGGTGGCCAGTAGGTCCATCCGGCCGTTGCGGACGATCGCGGGGGCGGTGAACCGGTCGAGCGCCCACTGCAACGATGGCCGCGGCGTCCACCGGCGGCCCGGGCGGCGGCGGGCCTGCATTCCGGCGCTGGTGCCGTCAGCGGCGTGGGCAAGGTGAAACAGATGGGCCCGTTCGGCGTCGTCCAGTTGCAGAGCTCGAGCCAGCGCATCCAACACCGAAGCCGAGACACCGCCCAGCGCACCACGTTCTAGCTTCGAGTAGTACTCGACGCTGACCCCGGCCAGAGCGGCGACCTCAGTCCGGCGCAGGCCCGGAACGCGGCGTCCGCCAATCAACGGCAGTCCCGCTTGTTGGGGGGTGATCTTGGCTCGACGCGAGATGAGGAACTCGCGGACCTCGGCTCGGTTGTCCACCTGATCGACGCTACTTCGGTGGCCGGGCCCGTGGGGTTCCCTGTCAGTACACGCCCCGACAGAAGCTCCCTCCACGCCGCGGCGGGGGGTTGAGTGGACCCTGAAGCCCCGCCTGCACTCGCAGCCCTACAGGCCAGAAAAAAGGAGACACACCGCATGCCCGCTCCCGGTGAAGGTGGTTCGCCCGCTGCGCTCCGCGATCGCCCTGCCCGGTCGCTGTCGCCGCGGCGCCCGGTGGTCGGCTGCCGTGGGCCGCGCTGCTGGTCATGGCGTTCGCGGGGTTCCTGCTGATCACCACCGAGACAATGCCGGCCGGACTCCTCGCCCAGATCGCTGCCGGTCTGAACACATCGCAGGGCACGGTCGGGCAGTTCATCAGCGTCTTCGCGCTGGGCACCATCCTTGCCACGATGCCGGCAACCGCGCTCACCCGCGGCCTGCGCCGCAAACCCGTCTTCTTGACCGCGGTGACCTGTCTGCTTCTGGCCAACACCATCACCGCCATCTCCTCCGACGTGGTGTTGTCCCTGAGTGCCCGGTTCGTAGCCGGTGCGTTCTCCGGCTTGGCCTGGGGCATGCTCGCCGGCTACGCCCGCCGGATCTCGCCCCCGACCCTTGCCGGCCGGGCTTTGGCCATGGCTTCCCTTGGCACCCCTATCGGTCTGGCCGTCGGTACCCCGTTTGGGGCGTGGCTCGGCGCCAGCTACGACTGGCGCTGGTCGTTCGGGATCCTTTCGATTCTCGTCACGATCGCGCTGGTCCTCACAGCGGTTCTCGTTCCGGACGCCGCTGGTCAAAACGCCGAGGCCCGCCTGTCCATGGCCCGGGTGTTCGGCCTCCCGGGAGTCGCGGCCGTGCTGGCGGTGATTGTGGCCTGGATGGTCGGCCACAACCTGCTCTACACCTACATCGGCCCCTACCTGCACGCCGCCGGCACCAGACTGTCAGTCGATGTTGCGCTCGTGACGTTCGGGATCGCCGCCATCCTCGGCGTCGTGATCACCGGCGCCCTCGTCGACCGTGCCCTGCGCCTTCTGCTGCTGACCAGCATCACCGTGTTCGCCGGCGCCGGGGTGATCCTATTGGTCGGGCACCAATCGAGCGTCGCCGTGCTCATCGCAATCATCCTGTGGGGCATCGGATACGGCGGTGCCGCAACTCAACTCCAAGCCGCAATCAGCACCGCCGCCGGCCCGAACGCCGACATTGCGAACTCCATGCTGGGTGTGGCGTTCAACCTGGCCATCTTCACCGGCGGCGTGGCCGGAGCCCTGCTCCTGACGACCGGGGGTCTGGCCCTACCCGCCGTGATGGCCGGACTGGCCGTAGCTGCCCTGCTCATCGCAGCTCCGGCTCACCGCGCCTTCCCCTCCAAGTAGGACCCCTGAGCACCTCGCGGGCAGGTCCACAGGTCTTGAGCCTCACTTGGTCAATCGGAGCATCGACAAAGGTCCTCCGGGCCAGGAGCATCACCTCGAGGCGTCGCGATAGCGGTTCTGGGCATGTCACGGAGTCGACGCCGGCTTCTCGGAGGGCAGTACCGAACCATTGGCGTAGGGCGTGGGGTGTGCCGGGGATCCCGGCGCGGTCCATGACTTCGGGGATCGGGAGCCGACGGAGTTGCCGAGCATGGGTCCGCCGGCGAGCCCTCCCGGCGCACTCCAGATACCCCCTGACGTGCGGAACCAGCGGCTGGTCTAGTCGATCATCGACTATGGAATCGGTCGGGGAGGAACCACTCGCAAGGCCGACGGCTCGGCCGCTTCGGCTTCGTGAGCCACCACCACCGAAGGTTGCCGACGAGACTCGCTGAGTAGGAATCGCAGGTGCCGCCGTCACGGCTGAACGGCGGTAGTGGATCCGCAACCGAGATCGAGCGTCTCGCGGGATCGAGCAGGTCAGCAACCCACGACGGATTTTTCTCGCGCCGTGCCGTCGGCGCGGTGACCAATCGTAGTTAATACCAGCGGCGTGGCCGGCGGTAATGCAACCAACCGGACCGGGCCATCGTCTACGGCCCATGAGGACCCCACAACCAGCGGTCACGGCTTTGGCCGTTCTGGCGTTGATCGTCGGCTGCTCCGCATCGACCGAACACCGGGCGGCGACGCCGGCCGTTCGCTCGGTTGCGCCGACGACGGCTACGCCTAGCTCGGCATCGTCGTCGGCGTTATCGAGCAGCACGTCTGCTGCGCCGCCATCCACGGGCACCATCGTGTCGACACGCGGCAACGGAATGGGAAGCCGAAGTGCTCCGGTCACCGTTCCCACCAGCGGGCTGCCGCAGTTCGCGGCGCTATGGGCGAAGTCAGGGCCGCGGTTGATCCTCACCGCCTGGGGATCAACCGGTTGCACAGACGGAGCGAACCCACGCTCCGTGATCACCAAAGTCACGGCTGTCAGGGAAGGGGAGATCCGCGTCGAGTTCATCCCGAGGGTTGCCCGGGGCATCCCGGTGGCGTGCACCGCGGACTGGCAATCGACCGACTACACCGTCGACCTCCCGGAAGGCTTCTCTCGGGATAAGCCACTGCTGATCGAGTTCGGCGACGTCTACACGTTGAAGTTGCCAGCCGCGAAGTGATGGGCCAAGGGCGCGTTGACCCTCAGCTTCAGCCCGAGACGCTCAAAGCCTCGCCCAGGTACCGGTCAGGGGCATGGTCGTGTTAGGCCGACTTCGACGACGTCCTGCAGGCCTGACCGATATGGACGCCGACGTCGCGGCTCTGGGTGAAGGCGAACTGCGGCCTGAAACCCGTGTCCACCGTCAGTCAGGGCTGCCTCGCCATCGTTGTCCGTCCGGTACCCGAGGTTCGGCGAGAGCCATCTCTCGGCTTTGTCCACAGTCCAGCCCTTCCGTTTTGCGTAGTCCTGGTCCTGGTCGCGCCCGATCCGCCCGACGACGAAGTACGGCGACTGCGGGTGCGAGCAGTACAGTCCGCTGACTTCGGCGCCGGGCCACATGGCCATGCTTTCAGTCAGCTCGATCCCGGACCTGCACGTCCAGCAGCGTCTCAATCTTGCACCGCAGCGTTGCAAGACTGCCTTGAGTCAACGGGACGGCTTCTGCAGCACCGCCACGAACTCGAGGCGGTCGCGGGGCCGCCGCACCAGCGCCGGTCGCAGCCGAAGCACCGCCCTTGGGCCCGGGAGTCCGTCGCGACGACCCACTAGGGTGCGGAGAGAAGCGCGACAGCGCCTCCACCGGCCAGCTCTCCGGAGCGAACTGTCGGCAGCCTAGAGAGAAGATGCCCGTGAGCGAAGAGCTGCGGAAACGTCTTGACGGGATCGTGGCCCGACGGCACGCGCAGCTGCCGCTCGTCCAGGAGCGGATCGATCGCCTCGACGCGGTCGAGCGGCACGTCCGCGACGTCGTCGGGGCAGCGGAGGACCTTCCGCCGGAGTGGTTGGCCACGCCGGACATCAGCGACGCCTTGGATCGGCTCCGGGACAGCGAGATCAGGACGTCGTTGGCGACCGCCCGGGCGAGCCTGGTCGGGGTGAAGGAACGGTTCGCCCGCGAAACGATCAATCTCGGGGTGACCGGGCGGGCGCGGGTAGGCAAGAGCGCGATGCTCCAGTCGGTGTCCGGGCTCGGCGACGCACAGGTACCGACCGGCGAGAGCGCCAATGTCACGGCCGTACGGAGCCGCATCTTCCACGCATCGAGGGCGAGCGCCTCGATCCGTTTCCACACGGAGGTGTCGTTCCTCGACGATGTGGTGCGGCCCTACTTCCGCGACCTGCAACTGCCGCGGATGCCCAACTCGCTCGGCCAGTTCGCGCAGTCCGACCTGGCCGGGCCGCCCGAGGGCGACGACTCTGCGACCACCAGGGACATGCGCCGCCGGCTCCGGGTCATCCAGAAGGCGGTCCGCCACCTGCGGTTGGATGGCGGCGAAGCGACCCTGACCGACCTGTCGGACCTGCGCCGTTTCGTCGCGTACGAAGCGACGCAGGACATCGACCGCGAGGAATCGGGTGGGCCCGAGGCGCCCCGGGACTATCTCGCGGTCCGCGATTGCCGGATCGATGCGCCGTTCCCGATCACCGATGTCGACCGGCTCGGCCTCATCGATCTCCCGGGCCTCGGCGAGGTGGCGGCGGACATCGGGGAACGCATCGCCGCCGGCCTCCGCGGGGAGGTCGACGTCGTCCTGATGGTTTTCCGCGCGGCCGTCGGCCTGACGAACATCGATGAGATCGACCAGCGCGCACTGGACCTCGTCACCGGCGCGCAGGGCGCGATCGACGATTCGCGTGACTTCGCCTGGGTCGTCGTCAACGCGGGCCCTGGCGACGAGGCACGCGCTGCTGACCTGCGATCGCAGATCAGGCATCGGCTCAACGACGGCGTCGACAACTCGAGGTACAACGTCGTCACCGCCGACGGTTTGTCGGCCGAATCGATGCACACCGACGTCCTGTTGCCGGTGCTGGAGCGGTTGGCCTCTCGCCTCCCCGCGATGGACGAGCAGGTGCTAGGCGGTGCCGTCCTGGAGATGGAGGCGCCGCTCAACGTGGTGAACGCAGCCGTTGCGGTCCTGATGACCTCCATCGCCGCGGTCCGCTCCCAGACGCCGTCCGTCCGGCAGGAACTCGACCAACTGGCTCACACCATGCACATGGATGTGCAGCAGGCCCTCACCGCCATGCGGCCGCACCTCATCGTCCAGGAGTTCGTCGCGCTGTACGAGAAGCAGATCGACGCCGTCCATGACGAGGTTCGGTCCTGGCTCGCAGATGGGCTCGGCCGGTTCGGGGCAGCCGACGACTGGGCGGTGCGTGCCGACGGCGAGTACGGCCTGGTGCAGAGTCACCGCCCGTTCCTGCTGGGCGAACTGCACCGCTTACGTGTGGCCATCACCCGGCGGTACGCCAACCTGGACGCATTTCTCAACGACGTCCTGGTCGAGAATTTCTACCAGATGGTGGCCGACTCGTTCATCGGAACGTCCGAGCCAGGCGCCTACGGGATGAGTCGACGGGTATTTCTGGCTGGGACAGCTGCCTCCGGAGCCGCGCGAGTGGACGCGATCATGGACCGCCTGAAGGCCTGCGATCCTCCGGTGCTGGGTCTTGTCGCTGCTTTCGAGTCGTTGGCCGGCATCCATTTCGATTTCCGATTGCAGTCGTACCCCCTGTTGTTCGAATTGAACCTGGACATGCGGCCCGTCGACTCCGACAACGACGACGAGTGCTATCCGCCGAACTTCTCCGGTGAGGCCACGATGGCGATGTACCGGTGGCTGGAAGAGGAATTCATCCAGTACTCCTACCGCGTGAAGTCCGAGCTCCGGGACGATGCCTCGCGTCAGTTCAAAGTACTCGCCGGCGCGGCCGTGGTGCTCGAGGACGAAGTCGTCCGGTCCGGCACCAGCACCGCCGAATTCCGCAATCTCGCCGACGGATACCGGGACGAGCTCTGGCCGGATCGATTCGACACCGTCAACTCGTTGAGCGCCCGTGGGCGGCTGTTGCAACAACGAACAGCGGACTTGTCCGACGCGGTCCGCTCAGCACTCGAGGTGAACTGATGGTATCGACGGACAACAGCCGGCACGGCGCGACCGACCTGACGTGGAACATCGTCCTGCTCGGTCCGTCCCGAGTCGGCAAGACATCGCTGCTGACGGCATTGCGGGTCGCCGGTCAGCAGTATTTCGAAGGGACCTCGATCAGCGTCGAGCCGAAGGACGCACTCACGGCAAAGGCGTTCAACGACAACGACAACATGATGCGTGGCGAATTGAACGCGCACCGGTTCTCTCCCGAGGCATTACCAGGTGATTCCGACGAGCACCAGTACGGCCTGGCGGTCAACGCGGGCGTCGAGCAGTACCGGCTTGTCATGCAATTCCAGGACTATCCCGGCGGATGGCTGTCGGATGGTCGGGCCAGCCGGGTCAAGGGGTTTCTGGGCGACGCATCGGCGGTCATCCTGCCCATCGATGCCACCCTGCTGATGGAATCCGGTCGGGAGCACTCGGCGTCGCTCGCGGCAAGGCTCGCCCTGACCGAGGTAGAGGCGAATGTGCGGGAGTGGGCCAAGGGTCGGCGCGTGGGCGGCGACCCTGCGCTGCTCATCCTTGCCCCGGTCAAGTGCGAGTCCTACTTCAAGGACAACGGGGGTCGCAGCAACAAGGCCGACGCGTTGTTCGCACAGGTGCAGTACCAGTACGCGGACATCGTTGCGGCGTACTTGAACGAAGGCCCGGAAAGGGCGGAGGTGCTGTATGCGCCGGTCGACACCATCGGTCCGATAGAGCTGATGGACGTGCAATGGGAGACCGACGGCCGATTGGCCCGCATGCGCCCGACCTATCGCGTCCGGATAGACGCGCAGGGACGACCGCGGAAGCGCGCTGTCAAAGGCGCCGAACCCGTCTTGGCCTACCTCGTCCGAGATCTGCTGCGGTCGGTGGAAGGGGCGCTCAAGGCCGATCAGGCAGCGGCGCTCACCGAGATCCACAAGTTGGACGACGAAGGAAAACGCCGGCGGAGCAATTGGTGGGGTCGATTTGTGGATACCGCGTTCGGCGGGCGCGACAGCCGCGAGTACGCGAAGCTCCGCCAGACCGCCACCCTCACCGTCGCGAACGAGAATCTTCGGAACCTCGCCGAGCGGGCCAGCACGGTGGCCCCACACGCCGAGTACAGCCGAGTTCGTCCGTGGAACTGAGTTACCGGGTGATCCTTCGAACCCGGTCGAGCGATACGGACTATTTCTGGGTCGGCGATGATCCGGAGGAGTGGTGGGCCACAGGCTGGGGCGACAGTCTGCTCAGGCGACAGCCGTGCTATCTGGTTGACGTCTCGGACGGGGACATCCGGCTGCTGTTGACGGGCGTGGTGTCCGGACGCCGCGACGGTTCCAGCTCTCGGACGCTCATCCGGTACGAGCTGGCAATGAGGCGCTCGCCCGACGGCGCCGGGGTGCCGCGGGCCCACATCGATTGGCTCATCCGGGCCTGGTGGCAGCAACGCAACCGGGTGGGCAGTGCTCCCTGGCCGCTCGGGCTCGAACTGGACGACGCCCTCGGCAGTGAGGCTGCCGCGCAGGGTGTTCCGGTGGACGCGCTGCTCGAACGGCATGACGCCGCAACGGTCGAGTCGGCCCTCCGGCGATTGCCAGAGGCAACCGTCATCTCGTCGAAGAAGGGTCACGCTGACGCCGCGTGGGTGGGTTCGAACCATCTGGACGTAGCCGAATACCTGCACGGATCGACCTCGCTCGCCTACTTCGCGGCGGTCAGCCCGGACGACGTCGGTGCGGGACTCGGGTTGGGTCGCGACGTCATCGCCATCGTCGACGGCGACAGCGATGTCCACCCCCGCCAGGAAAGCCAGGTGGCGCTCCCAAAAGGCCGCGCGGCGATCCCGCCGCACCCGAGGAACAAGCACCTGATCCGGTTGTGGGCCATGGTTCTGCTGGTCATCCTGTCGGCGGTGACGCTGGCAGTGATTTTCTTCTGAGTCGTGTGCTTCGTCCGCTGGAGCGTGCGCTCGAAGCCATCACCGAGGGCATCGCCGACCCTGGCGTGTCCCGTGAGCACCGAGGCAGCGCGGTCGCGGATGCAGCCACCGCCGAGAGGTCACCGGTCGACGTCGAGACGGTGCTAGAAGGTTAGTTCGGCCGGGGAACTCTGCCCCGGCTCGACGGACTCGCTGTGCAGCGCGAGAGACCAGCAGGCCCATCCCGAAGTAGAGGCCTGGCTCGCCGCATTGGAGCGTGAGGCCGCGAGCACCGGCGATGGTGCGTCACCGGGCCGGGAGCACCGTCCCGACCCGGTGACGACCGGATCCAACCGTCAGGCGACCATGCCGTTCGGGTCGATGACGTACTTCTTGGCTGCGCCCTTGTCGAAGTCGGCGTAACCCTGCGGGGCGTCGTCCAGGGAGATGACGGTGGCGTTGACCGCCTTGGCGATGTGCACCTTGTCGTTCAGGATCGCCTTCATCAGCCCCAGGTTGTACCGCATCACCGGGCACTGCCCCGTCGTGAACGCGAGCGACTTCGCCCATCCCGTACCGAGACTGAGCGACAGCGCGCCCACCTTGGCGGCTTCGTCGATGCCGCCGGGATCGCCGGTCACGTACAGGCCGGGAATGCCGATCGAGCCGCCGGCCGCGGTGACCTCCATCAGCGAATTGAGAACCGTCGCCGGAGCCTCCGTGCCGGCATCGCCGCCGTGGCCGCGCGCTTCGAAGCCCACTGCATCAACGGCGGCGTCCACCTCCGGGACGCCGACGATCTGCTCGATCTGGTCCTGCGGCGCACCCTTGGAAACGTCCACCGTCTCGCAGCCGAAGCTGCGGGCCTGGGCCAGGCGCTCCTCGTTGAGGTCGGCGACGATGACCACCGACGCTCCCAGCAACTGCGCGCCGACGGCCGCGGCAAGGCCAACCGGACCCGCCCCGGCGATGTAGACGGTGGAACCCGGTTTGACCCCGGCGGTCACGGCCCCGTGGAAGCCGGTCGGGAAGATGTCCGACAGCATGGTCAGGTCGAGGATCTTCTCCATCGCCTGGTCGCGGTCCGGAAAGCGCAGCAGATTCCAGTCGGCATAGGGGACCGTGACGTATTCCGCCTGCCCGCCGACCCAACCGCCCATGTCGACGTACCCGTAGGCCGCGCCCGGTCGTGCCGGGTTGACGTTCAGGCAGATGCCGGTCTTGCCCTCCTTGCAGTTGCGGCACCGTCCACAGGCGATGTTGAACGGAACCGAGCACAGGTCGCCCACCTTGATGAACTCGACGTCGGAGCCCACTTCGGCCACCTCGCCGAGAATTTCGTGACCCAGGACGAGGTTGGCCGGGGCAGTGGTGCGCCCGCGGACCATGTGCTGGTCGCTGCCGCAGATGTTGGTCGTGACGACCTTCAGGATGACGCCGTGGTTCAGCTTGCGTCCGACGTTCGCCGGGTTGACGCCCGGCCCGTCCTGGAGCTCCAGCTTGGGATAGTCGATGGACTGCACCTCGACCTTGCCGGGCTCGATGTAAGCGACACCTCTGTTGCCTGCCATGCTGGACCTCCGGGTCTTCGTTGACTGGATAGGACCGCTCCAGGCTGCTGGGCAGCCTTCCTACGTCGTACCCGGGTACCGAAACGTCAAACGTCGCAACGCCACCGTGCATCGAAAGCTCCTGCGTGAGCCCTCCGCCGGGCACTGCCGATTCCGCCCCGAACGGCGGCGATAGGCTGACTTGCATGACTGAGGAAGCGATGCTGCAGGTGACCGTGCGCGGCGGCGCGCACGACGGGGAGACGTTCGAGTTGCCCGCGGACAATGCCGGGGCCGGCGACACGGTGCCGTACCTGGACGCCCACTACCGCCTGATCCAGGTTGCCGGCGAGGGCTGGATCGCGCGGGTCGTCCGGACCGACGTCGAGGGCTGACCGCTGCGCCGTGCAGACCTTCCTGCCCTATCCGGACTTCCGCTCGTCGGCAGAGTCGCTGGACAGCTCGCGACTGGGCAAGCAGCGGGTGGAGACGCTGCAGATCCTGCGGGCGCTGGAACTGCCGGAGTACGGCTGGGTCAACCACCCCGCGGTGCGAATGTGGCGCGGCTACACGCCGGCGCTGGTGCTCTACGGCTTGATCTTCGCGCAGGTGTGGCGCGAGCGCGGGCACGCCGACACCACGGCCGCGCAGATGGCCGAGTTCGCGCCGGAGGTCGAGGCCGACGGCCTTGCCCAGCGGGACCTCGCCGACCGCGGACTGCTGCCGCCCTGGCTCGGCGACGACGAGGTGCACCGCTCGCACCGCAGCCGGCTGCTCACCAAGGACCCGGACCACTACCGGTCGAAGTTCGCGGGGACTGCGCCCGGCTCGGACTACCACTGGCCACCGCCGTCGGACACGACGCCGGTGCGCCGCGCGCCGCAGGGTTCACCGCTGTGGGTGGTCCGAACCGAATCAGCCGAGGTGACCGGGACTTTCGTTGCCGACGGGGTGGTCGCCCTCGGTACCGATTCCGGGATCGACGTCGACGTGACGGGGCGTGAACTGCCGGATCTGCAGGCCCTGGTGGGCGGTCGACGCCGGAACAGCAAGCCGCTGCTCGCCCTGGCCCGGTTCGTCGGCGACATCCAGGTCGGTGACGATGTCGGCATCTTCGTCGAGCACGACACCGCACTCCTCGTCGGGCGGGTGTGCGGCCCCTACGAATTCCGACCCATTGCGCCACACGGCCTTTCGCACGGGCGACAGGTGACATGGGGTTCGGTGGTGCGACGCGCGGCGGTCGATCCACCCGCCTCGTTGCAGGATGTGCGACCTGTTTTCCGGGTGCACCGGGCGATGGCGCGGACGCCCGATCCGCACCAGCGGGCATTGCATGCGCAGCCGGCCGATGCGTAGCCCGCTGCGGATCGCCGTCGCCCAACCCCGCATCCGTTCCGGCGACGTCGGTGCGAACGCCCGCGAGCATGCCGAGGCGGTGCGCCGTGCCGGCGCGAGAGTCGTTGTCTTCCCAGAACTGTCGTTGACCGGGTACGAACTGGACGCCCCGCCGGTTCGTCCTGACGACCGGAGGTTGCAACCCCTGGTGGAGGCGTGCACGCGCACCGGAACCGTCGCGCTGGTCGGAGCGCCCATCAGCACCCGGCCGGTCGGGCCAACGGAGAGCGCGGGTCCTCGAACGACCACGGAGTACATCGCCGTGCTGGCAGTGCACGGTGGCCGCGTGGACATCGCCTATCGAAAGATGTGGCCGGGCAGCGAGGAGTCACCCCGGTTCGCGTCGGGGAATCGGCCGGCTGTGCTGGTCGTCGACAACTGGCGTCTGGGGCTCGCGGTCTGCAGGGACACCGGCATCGCGGAACACCAGCGGGACACGATGGCGCTGGGTGTCGACGCCTACGTCGCCGGCACGGTCATGCTGCCCTCCGAACGTCAGGAGCAGGAGGAGCGAGCGGTCCGCATCGCCGCCGGGCACGGGGTTTTCGTCGCTCTGGCCAGCTTCGCCGGGGCGACCGGTGGCGGATACCGGACGACAGCGGGTTGCTCGGGGATCTGGTTGCCGGGTGGAGTGCTCGCGCAGGCTGGCGCCCTAGAGGGTGAGACAGCAACGGCGGTGCTCGACCCAGCGCTGCTGATCGGTCCTCCGGTGGCCGATGTACCCACCCTCGACACCGCGACGAAGGAGCATCAGTGAGCGACGACACCGGCACGAATCAGCACCCTGCGCACGGCCAACTCGGTTATCTGCAACTGCCCGCGATCGAACTCGCGGCAACGGCATCGTTCTACCGGGAGGTCTTCGGCTGGTCCGTCGATGCCGAGCGGGGAGGTTTCGAGGCGCCCGCGCTGATAGGGCAGTTCACGACCGACCTCGCTGCTGCCGACGGTGGCGGTCCGATGTTGTGGCTCTGCGTCGACCGGCTGGACGACAGCCTCGCCCGGGTCACGGCCGCCGGCGGGCAGGTCGACGGAGATCCCGTGCTGGACAACGGCGAACGGTGGCTGGCGGAGATCCGGGACGTATCCGGTAACCGTCTGGGGATCGTCGCGCCCGTCGAGGACTGAGGGGTTTAGCAGATCAGGCCAGCGTGGCCAGCCCGCGTCCGTCGATTCCTGCCGTTCACGGTCGGGTCTGCGATCAACCCTGACGGGTGACGGCTTAACGGCTCGTTGCCGCCCAGGACTGCAGCTGTCGTCACCCACCCTGACCTGCGACGGAAGAAAGAATGACAGCCACTCGATCGGCGAGCAGCCTACGTTAGGCCTCAGCATTGGTGACGCTACGACAACACCGACGGATGATCCGTGAGCCCTAACGGGGGGCTGTGACCTCCATGGCGGGTTTTACGGTCAACGGAGCGTTACTGTTGGGTCATTGCCGAGGGGACGTAAGGAAGTCGAGTTCCTGTCCCTGGTGGTTTCTCCGCTTGATCTACTCCCGAAGGATTTGTCATGACAATCATGCTCCCCTCCCGTTCAGCTCGTCAGCACCCCGCCGGCAGTCCCGCGGATCACTTCGTCATCGACTCGGATGTCGCTGCTGAGGAGCTGACGATGGCTGCTCTGCTGGATGCCGGTCGGGCGCGGATGTCGTCGGTGTCGTTGTCGGCGCGGAAGGGTCTGCGGGGTTTGCTGACGCGTCGGGAGTTGGCGCAGGTGAAGCCGCGGACCGCGGGGATCGTGGCGTTGGTGCCGGCGCACAACGAGGAGGCCGACATCGCCAGGACCGTGGAGGCGTTGTTGGGGCAGACCCGGCGGATCGACCGGATCGTGGTGATCCTGGACAACTGCACCGACGGGACGGAGAAGATCCTGGCCCGGTACAAGGGGATCACCGTGATGAAGACGGTCGGCAACATCGACAAGAAGGTCGGTGCGTTGACCCAGGGATGGCAGCGGTATTCCCGGTTGTTCGACTTCGTGCTCGGGGTGGACGCCGACACCGTGCTGGCTTTGGATGCGGTGGAGCAGTTGGAGACCGAGATGCTGCGGGTGCCTTCCGCGGCGGGGGTCATGGCCCGCTACACCTTCGACATCAACCTGGGCACCACCTTCTTGGCGCGGCAGTTGATCCGGGCGCAGCGGATGGACTTCGCGTCCTGGCTGACCGACATCATGGCCCGTAACCGGTCCACCTACGTGCTGGGTGGGCAGGCCACCCTGTTCCGGGTCAAGCACCTGCAGGAGATCACCGACACCCATGAGCGGAACTCCCCGTGGGACCCCGACGCGCAGGTCGAGGACATGGAACTGACCTGGCGGTTGCACGAGGCCGGCCGAAAGACGTTGGTGTCGGCGACCGCCCGCGCCTACGCCGGGCCGATGGTCACCGTCAAAGGGCTGATGGGCCAGCGCCGCAAGTGGGACGAAGGGATGGCCGCGTTGCTGTGGGCCAACAAGATCCCCGACAAGAACACCCTGATCCCCTGGAAGCAGCAGTTCTCCATGTTCACCAACGGCATCGTGCGGATCCTGTTCCTGATCCTGCTGGTCGCCTCCGTCACGGTGCACCAGTTCGTCTGGTCCCCGCTGTGGCTGCTGCCCATCGCCGTCGGTATCGCGTTGAACGTGAAGATCGCCTGGCGGGTCCCGGACCGCCGCCCCGCCGACATCATCTACGCGTTGCTGGTCATCCCCACCGAACTGTGGATGCTGACCCGGATGTGGTCCACTCTCGTATCCTGGCTCAACATCTGGTTCGGCGCCCGCCGCGACGGCTGGGCCGCCCAGGCCGCCGCCGAGTCCGGCTCCCGCACCGGCAGCTCCGCCGTCATCGGCAAAATCCTCGCTGCCGCCCTTGCCGCCGGCGTCACCATCGCCGCCGCCACCTGGTGGTGGATCGACAAAGCCGGACCCACCATCCAGCGCACCATCCTGACCACCGGCTGGACCACCGCCTCCATCCTCACCATCACCCTCACCGGCTTCGCCCTGATCAAAGTCTTCAAACCCACCCGCGGCTACCGCCCCTGAGCGGGCCGTCCACCCAGACCCTCAACGAACGAGGCGTTGCGCCACAGGCCTTCTGCTCCAACGTTGATCGACTGGCAGCAGCAAACCGCCGGGAGTCGGCCAGCTGCCGCCGCTACAAACCGGAACCCTCGTACCAGCCCTCGACAGGCTCGGTACGAGGGTTCCGGTCTTTCCGCGTCGGAGGGAGTCGGCGCGGACGCGCGATCAGCGCAGCTCCGCCGCCAGCCGCTCGGCCACCTGCTCTACCAGATCGCCGGCGCGGGCGAGGCAGACGGCAGGGTCGGATTCCAGTTCCTGGAGCGCGTACGCGCGATCGATTCCGGCTGCACGCAGTTCCTCCGCGTCGAGGGTGACCCTGCCGGCGACCGCGAGCACCGTCCGGCCGGCCGCCCGCGCGGCCGCGGCGACACCGGCCGGTCCTTTGCCCTGCAGGGTCTGCCGGTCCAGCGAACCCTCACCGGTGATCACCACGTCGCAGTCGGCCAGGGCGTCGTCGAATTGGGCCAGTTCGAGCACCAGGTCGATTCCCGGGTGGGCCCGCGCTCCCAGGACGGCCAGTGCGGCGAAACCCACACCGCCGGCCGCGCCGGAGCCCGGATGCCCCGCGAAGGAACCGGCCACGGCCTTCTCGACCACCGTCGCCCAGTTGGCCAGCGCCGTGTCGAGCGCGCGAACCTGTTGCGGCGTCGCCCCTTTCTGCGGTCCGTAGACGGGGGCAGCTCCCGCCGGGCCGAGCAGCGGGTTGCCGACGTCGCTCGCCAGCAGGATTCGGCACGCCCTGACCGCGGGGTCGAGGCCGGTCAGGTCGAGCTCGTGCACGGCGGCAAGGCCGGCACCGCCCGGAGGGACCTCGGCCCCGCCCCGGCCGCGGGCGCGGACGCCGAGCGCCGACAGCATGCCCATTCCGCCGTCGGTCCCCGCGCTGCCGCCGACTCCGAGCACCACGGTTCGGGCGCCGGTGCGGACCGCTGCCATGAGAACCTCGCCCAAGCCCGTGGTGCCGGCCGTCATCGGTGCCAGCACGCCGCCGGGCAGGCGGGCGAGCCCACAGGCGTCGGCAAGTTCGACCACCGCCCGGTCGCCCCGGATCGCGAAGGAGGTATCGACCCTCCCGCCGGTGGGCCCCGTCACGGTCACCGGCCGGCGCTCGAACCCGGCGGCGACGGCGGCGTCCACCGTGCCGTCGCCGCCGTCGGCGATCGGCAGGCTCCGCACCGAGATATCGGGACGGGCCCGGGCGACCCCGGCCGCCAGGTGTTCGCAGACCTGCGCTGCCGTCAGGCTTCCCTTGAACTTGTCGGGCGCCAGCAGCAACCGCATCAGGCCTCGGTCTTGGTCACCTTCGACTCGGACAGCGCCGCATCGACGACGAGCCCGACTCCGATGCCGGCCATCCAGATGTCCTTCGCGATGCCGGTCCCCGCCTGGGTAGGACGCATCTTGCTGTCGTGCAGCGCCGGCGTCCGGATGTACAGCCCGACCAGGCCGGCCGCGAAGCTGGTCAGCGCGATGCCGGCCAGCCCGGCGGGCACGATCGGCAACAGCAGGGCCGCTCCGACCGTGATCTCGCCGGCCGCCAGCACCTTGAGGAAAACCGTCGGCGACACCTTGTCGAGGAACGGGTAGGCACCGGTAGCCATCCCGTGGATGCCGCCGGCAGTGGCCTCGTCGCCCTTGAGCTTGCTCAGGCCCGAGTTGAGGATGAACGCGCCGGTGACGGCGCGGCCGGGTGCTCGGCGAAGTTTGGCGGCAAGTGACATGACGATCTCCTCGTGGACGGCCTGGCGAACATGGTCCGGTGTCCAGCTTGGCATACCTGGCCGGACGGGTAACGGCCGGTTGGGCGCCGGTCCGCTGCGCCTGGAATCAGTGAGCGCCACGACATGAGACGAGCCTCCTAATGATTGGTGGCCCAATGATTGGTAGGCTCACCATATGACGGCAGAAGAGTCCACCGGGGGGTCACCGTTGGCGGGCCCCGCAGCGTCGACCGACCCGCTCGCCCTCGAGCGTCAGGTGTGTTTCGCGCTGGTGGTGGCGGCCCGCAGCGTCGTTGCGCTCTACCGACCCCTGCTGGAGCCGATGGGCCTGACGCATCCGCAGTACCTGGTGATGCTCGCCCTCTGGGAGGGCGAACCGCTGTCGGTCAAGGACCTGAGCAGGCGGCTGCAGCTCGACCCCGGGACGTTGTCGCCGTTGCTGAAGCGCCTGGAGGCGCAGGGCCTGCTCGACCGCGCCCGGGACACGGTCGACGAACGGCTGCTCTCCGTGTCGCTGAGTGCAGCGGGCCGGAAGCTGCGGAAGCAGGCGGAACGCATCCCGGCCGCCGTCCTGCAACGGCTGGACATGGATGCCAGCGAAATTCAACAACTCCACGGCACGCTGACGCACTTCCTGGCGGCGGCCGAGGCACCGACGAACGGATTGCCGAGATGAATCACCTGGGAATGCTGAACCACCTCGCGCGGGCCACCGCGGACACCGGGACGGGCGGGTTCGACCTCCGGACCTTGCTGCTGTTCGTCGGGGGCGCGGTTCTGCTTGCTTTCTTCTCCAGCCTCGGGCTGATCGCACGCATCCGCGAGCACCGGCTGGAGCAGCGCCGGGCCGCCGCCGACCGGCAATCGGAATCGGCTGCGCGGCAGAAACGATCGACCGACGACCGATCGCCGAACTGAGGCTGCGTCGCGGGGAGTGCATCCAGGTCGGTCGAGCCGGTCGTAACCACTGACGACAGCTCGACCACCGACGAAAGGACTCCGTTCAATGAAACGTCTTCTGGCTGCAGTGGGCGCCGCAGGTCTGGTCGCCGCCACCGCACTGCTCTCCGCGGGGACGGCCTCCGCAGCCGCCGCGGACACCGCCACCGTCAGCGTCGTCCACGGCATCCCCAACACACCGGTCAACGTGTTCGTCAACGGGAAGTCGACGCTGGCCAACTTCGAACCGCTCACCGTCGCGGGACCGCTCGAGCTGCCTGCGGGCACCTACGACGTCACCGTCTTCCCGGCCTCCAACACCGCAGGCACCGGAACGCCGGTGATCGAGGCATCGGCCACCATCACCGCCGGTGAGAACGTCACCCTGGTCGCGCACCTGACGGCCGACGGCAAGCCGACGTTGACTCCCTACGTCAACGACCTGTCCGCCATGCCGGCCGGGATGGCCCGACTGGTGGTCCGCCATGACGCCGCCGCACCGGCGGTCGACGTCCGTGCGAACGGTGCCGTCGCCTTCGCCGGCCTGGTCAATCCGAAGGAGGCGAAGGCGGATCTGGCGCCCGGCACCATCAGCGCCGACGTCACCCTCGCCGGCACCGACACCGTGGCGATCGGCCCGGCCGACGTGACGCTGAAGGAGGGCACCGAGACGATCGTGTACGCCGTCGGTTCCGCGGCTGACAAGACGCTCGGGCTCGTGGTGCAGAACATCGACGGGCTGAACTCCGCTCCCGGCGGCGTTCCGGCGGGCACCGGTGGCCAGTTCGCTGCTGCGCAGGACCAGCCGGTGTGGGTGGCGGCGATCGCCGCCCTCGGTGTCGCGATGGTCGGGGCCGGCGTCTTCGCCGTCCGTTCCACGCGCCGTCGCACCACGGGAGTCTGACCTCCCATGACGGATCGGCGACGAGCAGGAAGCACCCGGCGCCTGCTGCTCCCGGTGCTGCTGCTCGTCGCCGGTGTCGCGCTCGCGGTGGGTGCACCGGCCCTCTGGTCGATCACCCACCGCGATCCGATGCTCGCCCCGATCGGCCAGGGCACCGCGGTGCGATTGGCCGAATCAAACGGGGAAGCCCCACTCTCCACTCCGTCAGCGGGCACACTGGGCGCTGTGCCCACCGCGACCGTGCCCGCCACGACGCGTTCTGTGCCGGTGGCCGCAACGGTCGCCCCGACCACGGCGGCTCCCCGCAGCATCGCCCCGAGCACTGTCCCGCCGAGCACCGTCGCGTCCAGCACGGTCCCGACCAGCACGGTCGCGCCGGGAAGCGCCAAGGCAACCACTGTCGACCCGAGCCGGACTGCGCGGACCGCCGTGCCCCCGAGCAGGGCGACGTCGAGCAAGGCCCCGCCGAGCAGGGTCACCTCGAGCACCAAGGCAACGCCTGCTCCCACCGTCGGTGCGCCGGCGCGGCTGCAGATTCCCTCGGTCGGGATCGATGCGCCGGTGCGTCCGGTCGGACTCGACGACCAGGGTGACATGGCGGTACCGGAACAGGTCGACATTGTCGGCTGGTACGAGTACGGCCCGGCGCCGGGTGCGGCAGCCGGATCTGCGGTGCTCAGCGGCCACATCGACTCCGCGCAGCAGGGCCTCGGTGCGTTCTCGGCTCTGGTCGGGGTGAAGAGCGGCGACCGCATCACGGTCACCGATGCCTCTGGCCGGCAGGTGCGCTACCGGGTCGTCGCGAGGGAAGCGTTCGCCAAGAAGACGGCTCCGCTCGCCGACCTCTTCTCCCGATCCGGCGCGCCCAGGCTGACCCTGATCACCTGTGGCGGCGCCTTCGACTCCTCCGCCCGCTCGTACCTCGACAACATCGTCGTCACGGCGGTACCTGGATGACGGAGACCCGACGGGAGACTCCGCAGTTCCCCGTGCCGGACGCCACCGAGCGCCGGCTCGCGGAGTCCTTCGCCACCAGTGACGCCTGGACCTTGCGTGAGGTCTACGACCGGTACGGCACCCAGGTCTACCGGGTCGCGCTCGGGTGCCTGAGCAACGCGAGCGACGCCGAGGAGATCACCCAGACGGTGTTCGTCGATGCCTGGCGGGCGCGCGAGACCTTCGACCCCGCCAAGGGATCCCTCGGCGGCTGGTTGCTCACGATCACCAAGCGGCGATGCATCGACCGCGTGCGGGTACGGGACCGCGACCGCCGCGACGTGGCCGCGGTCGCTGCCGGGATCTCGCACGACCACCAGGTCGCCGGCCCTGATCAGGTCGTCGACCAGATCGTCGTGTCCGATCAGCTCGCCCGGCTGCCGCAGAGCCAGCGTGCCGTCCTCGAACTGGCCTTTTACGACGATCTGAGCCACAGCCAGATAGCGTCCCTGACCGGACTGCCGCTCGGCACGGTCAAGAGTCACCTCCGGCGGGGACTCGACCAGTTACGGCGCCGATGGGAGGTGGACGGTGGAACATCTTGATCCTGACGAGATCGTGCTGCTGGCCCTCGGCGACCACGCCGGCGAGGCCAGCGAGGCCGCGGCCGGCGGTTCCTCGGACATCGGCGACGACTCCCGCCGGCACCTCGAGCACTGCACGGTGTGCCGCACCGAACTGTCCCAACTCACCCGGACGGTCGAACTGGCCCGGGCCGCGGGCGAGGTCGGACCGCAGAACCCGGTGGTGCTGCCGCCGAGCATCTGGAACGGCATCGCCGCAGAGCTCGGCATCGGCGTCGACCCACCCTCCGGGCAGTCCGCCCGATCGAACGAGCGCACGCGCACGGCCCAAGAGGTTCCTGCCACCGGTCCGGCACACCGCATCGACCGTCGCCGCCCGGCCGGGCGGACGGCGCCCCGACGGATGTCGACCGGTTGGCGGCGTGCGCTCGTCGCGGCGGCCGTGGTGATCGCCGTTGCGGTGGGAACGGTCACGGGTGTCGCCATCGGCAGGCGCGATGACACGACCGCCGTCGCCGTCCGGTACCAGGCCGACCTGCGGCCCATCGCGGAGGGCCCGGCCGACGCCCACGCCACCGCGGTGGTGACGCAGGCCGACGGGATGCAGACGCTCAAGGTGAGCGCTCGGCAGCTGCCGCTGCGTCAGGGCTACTACGAGGTGTGGCTCTACAACCCGACCGCCGACAAGATGGTCGCGGTCGGCACCCTGGGCTCCACCGGTGACGGGGTCTTCACCCTTGCTTCGACGATCGATCTCCGCTCCTACAGCGTGGTCGACGTGTCGGCGCAGGACTTCGACGGCAACCCGGCGCACAAGGACAGCATGCTGCAGGGCCCGCTGACCCAGTAGCCAGGCGGGCCTCTCGCACTTCTGAGCCTGCGTACCGACTTGGCACTCGCGCCCGTAGGACCGTCCTACGGCGCGGTCTCGGTCCTACCGTGGTGGCGCCGTGTCAGAAGCGGCCGCCAACGCTGCCGCCTCCGCCTCCTCCTCCGCCGCCGAAGCCTCCGCCACCGCCCCCGCCGAACCCACCCCCGCCGAAGCCGCCGCCCCCGAAGCCACCCCCGCCGAAGCCACCACCGAATCCGCCGCCGCCGAAGCCGCCGCCATATCCCCGGCCTCCGCCGCTGAGCATGCCGCCCAGCAAGCCGCCGAGAACTGCACCGCTGAAGTTGCCGCCGCCGCCTCCCATGCCTCCGCCGAACCCACCTCCGCCGGGGCCCTGCCAACGACCGACGTCGTTCTGCGCCAGGCGCGCTGCCTCGTCCGCCATCGCCTCCGCCTGCTGGGCTTCGCCGAGCGCGCGAGTGGGGTCGGTACCGGACAGCTGCACGGCGGCGTCCAGGTGGCGCTGGGCCTCCGCCAGCCGCGTGCGGGCCTCGCTTCCCACCGCACCGCGTCGGGTCGCGATGAAGTCCTCCGCACCGGACATCTTCGCGTTCGCGGAGTCCACCGATTCCTGCAACGCGGACAGCGCCCGCTCGGCGTTCTGCTGGGCCGACCTGGTGGCGGCGAGGATGTCGTCCAGGGCGGCGTCGGCCTCCCGGATGCGTTGGGTCGCCAGGAGCGGGTCCTTCGCGCCGTTCGGCCCGGACACCGCGTTCAGGGCCGACTCGACCTGGGTCAGTCTCGCCCCGATCGATGCTCCGGCATCTCCGATGCCGCCCTGCGCGTAGGCCGCCTTGGCGTTGGCCAGTTCCGCCTGCACCGGGGCGAGGCGGCCGGGGAGCTGCCGAGCGGCCTCTGCCAGATCGTTGCCGAGCTTGTCGAGGGCGTCCAGCAGCGTCTTGGCCTGGGCGACGGCCTCCTGAGCGCCGCGCGCGGCCACGATCGCCGGCGTCGTGTCCGCCGCGGTCGACTCCTCGCGCGCCGTCTTGACCGAAGACTTAGCGAAGTCCAGGCGCTTGGCGGCCTCGGCGACGTTGCTGATGACGGTGCTCAACGCATTCGGGGCGTAGGTCGAGCTGAGCTGGGACAGCGTGCCCATCGCGTTGGCCGCCCGGTCGTCCAACTGCCTGATGGTCGTGTCCAGATCGGTGAGGGCCGTGGGCAGCTTGTTCTTCAGGTCCAGCATGGCGTCGAACCGGTCGCTCTGCGCGTCGAGTGCCGCATGCGCATCCGTACAGCGCTTGATGATCTCCGTCATCCAGGTGCGCCGGGTCTGCTCGTCCTCCGGAACGTCGTCGTCGATCTGCTGCCGAAGCTGGAAGGCCGCGGCCAGCGAGGCCCGGGCGCTTTCGAAGGCGGCGCGGAATTCGGCCATCGCGGGCGCCCCGAAGGTCGCCTCGGCCAGCGTCAACTGCTGTTCGCTCGCCCGGACCGTGTTGTCGGTGGTGATCAGGGCCTGCACGCTGCGGTCGGACACCGACTGCAGGGGCTCCAACGGCTCGGCCGGAACCTGGGCCCCGTCAGGATCGCCGTTGCCCGAGCGTCCGCCGCCGGTCCCGGGCGTTCCCGCTGTGGCTTTGGTGGTCCGCGCCCGGCGGTACCAGAGGAATCCACCGATCAGCAGGACGGCCAGGATCAGCCAGAGGATCCAGGATTTGCTGCCGCTTCCCGACGAAGACCCGCCGATGGTTGTCCGCAGACCGTCGGCCGCCGCCACCGCAGCACCCGACCAGTCGTTCGAGGTGAGGTGCGGTTCGATGTCCTGCTGCGCGATCTTCCCGAGCTGACTCTTGGTGAGCGTGAACCCGGAGGCGCTACCGAAGCCGTAG
Source organism: uncultured Nakamurella sp. (assembly GCA_964242105.1). Taxonomy (GTDB): domain Bacteria; phylum Actinomycetota; class Actinomycetes; order Mycobacteriales; family Nakamurellaceae; genus Nakamurella. Next base: position 32,101 of record CAXTBG010000054.1, read on the forward strand.
GCGCGGTCCTGCGTGGCGACGGCCAGCACCGCCGCGTTGGTGCCGAAGCCGGACTTGGCAATGGCCGAATCGACCCATTCATCGCCGTTCTCACCGGAGAAATCGTTCACGAAGACGATCCAGAGCTGGACCTTGTCCTCGCTCTGCAGGTTGCGCACCGCCGTCTGGACGGCGGACGTATTGCTTCCGAGCGTTCCGTTGCGGTCGGTGATCTGGGTCGGGATCCGGAACGGATCGTCGGCTGACGACGGCCCGGCTCCGACGATCAGTCCCGCCAGCGCCAGCAGCGCGACCAGGCCGGCGCGGGCACGGATCCCGGGGGAAGACTTCGTCGACGTCATGCAGGAGTCCTTACTCAGCGCGGTGGTGGCGTTCCTGGTGTCGGTCAGCCTATCGGCGGGGTCGTCCGGCGGTGGCCCGCCCGGCTGGCTCGGCCGGCACTCCGGTTCGTCAGCCGAGAGGGCAGAACCACTCTTGAGGGTGAACGGGCCACGGTCTGCCTACGCCTCGACACCGGTCGTAACACGGAAGGAACCTCGATTGTCCGTTGGCGTCACACATCGTCCCTAGGTTGGCCCGCAGTCCGACCACCACTACTCCAGGGATGCCCCCATGAGTGAAGACGTCCGAACCCAGCCGGCAACCGCAGCCGGTGAACCCGGCACCCCGGCGGTGACACCGTCGACACCGTCGAGCGCCATCGACCCCCATACCGCCACGGCCACCCGGGAGACCCTCGAGGACTACACGCTCCGCTTCGCCCCCCGCAGCTACCGCAAGTGGACCACCGGCGTGGTGGCCATCTCCGCGTTGGGCGGTATCGCGTATCTCGCCGATTTCGCGATCGGGGCGAACATCGGCATTTCCTATGGAACCGGCAATGCACTGCTCGGCATTCTCGTGTTCGCGGTCATCATCTTCGCGACCGGTTTTCCGCTCGCCTACTACGCGGCCCGGTACAACATCGACCTCGACCTGATCACCCGGGGCTCCGGATTCGGTTACTACGGTTCGGTCGTGTCGAACGTCATCTTCGCCACGTTCACGTTCATCTTCTTCGCGCTCGAGGGCTCGATCATGGCGCAGGGCCTGAAACTCGGCCTGCACGTCCCGCTGCCGGTGGGTTATGCGGTGTCGACGCTCATGGTCATCCCCCTGGTCATCTTCGGCATGAAGGCGCTGTCGAAGCTGCAGGTGTGGACCACCCCGCTGTGGCTGTTCCTGATGGTTGTGCCGATGGTGTACCTGCTGATCAGCCACCCCGATTCGGTGTCGACCTTCTTCGCCTACGGCGGCAAGGACCGGCAGGGCGTCAACTTCGGCTCGGTGATGCTGGCGGCCGGCGTGTGCCTGTCGCTGATCGCCCAGATCGCCGAGCAGATCGACTATCTGCGCTTCATGCCGCCGAAGACGCCGGAGAACAGCCGCCGCTGGTGGCGGGCGGTGCTCCTGGCGGGCCCTGGCTGGGTGGTGTTCGGCGCCGTCAAGCAGGTCATCGGCCTGTTCCTCGCGGTGTACATCATCTCGAACATCGCCGGCGGTTCCGACGTCGCCAACCAGCCGGTGCACCAGTTCCTGGAGATCTACCGCAACATGATGCCGGCCTGGCTGGCCATGACCCTCGCCGTCATCCTCGTGGTGATCAGCCAGATCAAGATCAACGTGACCAATGCGTATTCCGGATCCCTCGCCTGGACCAATTCCTTCACCCGGATCACCAAGACCTACCCGGGCAGATTGGTGTTCGTGATCTTCAACCTGATCATCGCGCTGGCGTTGATGGAGCTGAACATGTTCGACTTCCTGAACACCATTCTCGGGTTCTACGCGAACTGCGGAATGGCGTGGGTCGTCACGGTCGCCGCCGACATCGTGTTCAACAAGTACCTGCTGAAGCTGTCGCCCAAGGTGCCCGAGTTCCGCCGCGGCATGCTCTACGCGGTCAACCCCGTCGGCTTCGTGTCGATGCTGGCCTCGGCCGGGGTGTCGATCGCGGTGTTCTTCGGCGGCTTCGGCGCCGGGATCAAGCCGTACTCACCGATCGTCGCCGTCGTGCTCGCACTCGTCCTGCCGCCGGCGCTGGCGATCGCCACCAAGGGCAGGTACTACCTGCGGCGCACCGACGACGGCATCGCCCTGCCCATGTTCGACGAGTACGGCAACCCTTCCAGCGAGCACCTGACCTGCCACGTCTGCCGGGTGGACTACGAACGTCCGGACATGACGGCCTGCCGGACCCACGACGACTACGTCTGCTCGCTCTGCCTGAGCACCGACAAGGTCGGCGACCACGTGCTGCCGGCCACCGGCTGACCGCTACCGGGCGCGGGCCCGCCCGTAGCACCGACGATGCGCCCGTCTGTTCTTCGAGGGCCAGGCGGGCGCACCGCCGGTGCTACGGGTGACACGCCGCCGGTGCTACCGGTGTCGGACCAGCGGATCAGCCGAACAGGCCGCTCTTCGGGTTCCGCCCCGGCGCAGCCGAGCGGGCCCACTCCGCGAACGACTCGGGATTGCGCGTCTGCAGCAGCACCCGCCCCGGGCCGACGAAATCGAAGACGAAGCCTTCGCCGGACTTCATCGACTGGATGGTGCGGCCCTCCACGGCCCGTCGCATCCGGAACTGGATTCCCAGGTCGTAGGCCACCACGTGGCCGGTGTCGATGACCACCGGTTGGCCCGGTTGCAGGTCGAACACGTCGATG
>CAXTBG010000055.1:0-33448 GCA_964242105.1 uncultured Nakamurella sp.
GTGGTGACCGTGGAGAAGGCGCTCGAGCAGTACGGCGCACCGGTCTACGTGCGGAAACAGATCGTCCACAACAAGCACGTCGTGGCGACTCTGGAAGCCCGCGGCGCGATCTTCGTGGAAGAGACCGAGGAGGTGCCGCCCGGCGCGCTGGTGGTCTTCTCGGCCCACGGGGTGTCGCCCGCGGTCCACGAGGAAGCCGCCAAGCGGGACCTGCGCGTGATCGACGCAACGTGCCCGCTGGTCACCAAGGTCCACAAGGAGGCCCGGAAGTTCGCGTCGGAGGGATACGACATCCTGCTGATCGGCCACCGGGGGCACGAGGAGGTGGAGGGCACCCAGGGCGAGGCGCCCGAGGTGATCCAGCTGGTGCACGACTCCGCAGACGTCGACACCGTGGCGGTGAAGGATCCCGCGAAGGTGATCTGGTTGTCCCAGACCACCCTGTCGGTGGACGAGACCCTGGAAACGGTCGACCTGCTGCGCCGCCGGTTCCCGCTGATGAGCGCCCCGCCGAGCGACGACATCTGCTACGCGACCCAGAACCGCCAGGAAGTGGTCAAGCAGATCGCTCCGGACTGCGATCTGGTCGTCGTCGTGGGTTCGCAGAATTCCTCCAACTCGGTACGGCTGGTCGAGGTGGCGCTGGACGCCGGGGCCCGCGCCGCCCACCTGGTGGACTACGCGCACGAGGTGCAGGAAGCCTGGCTCTCCGGGGTGTCCACGGTCGGTGTGACCTCGGGCGCGTCGGTGCCCGAGGAACTCGTCGACGGCGTCCTGGCCTGGCTGGCCGAACGCGGATTCGCGGACGTGGAGGAGTTCACCGCGGCGACCGAGACACTGACCTTCTCGCTGCCCAAGGAGCTGCGCAAAGACCTGCGTCCGGCCGGAACCGTCTGACGGGCGCCGGCGGCCGGCCGGCCGCCGGCTGCCGGTCAGACGTGTGCGCGCTGCGGTGCCTGTGCGGCCGGGCGCGAGCGGCGCAGTGGTTGGGCGAAAATTCTGATGACGCACAGGACGACCGCGATCGCGGTGCCCACCACCATGGTCGGGAAGGCGTCCACCACCTTGATCAGGCTGATGGTCATCCTTTCCGGCGACATCAGCCGCAGGGCCAGGAAGATGACCGCGACCATCACCAGGGGTGGCTGCACCAGAGCGGTGAAGATCGATCCTCGCCGGACCAGCAGTGCGGCCAGCGCTACCCCGCCGACGAAGCCCACCCGGAACCCCCAGCTGGGCACCGGCGGATTCGCCGAGGACACCAGACCGTCCACTGTCGCGCCCACCGCGCTGAGCACGACCGCGACCAGCACCGCTCCCCACGCCGGGATCCCGGCGATGGACCGGACGGCGGAGGCGTCGGGCAACGCCGGCCGGCCGGCCGTCGTCCGTCGGGTCGAGGAGGAAGCAGAGCCCATGGTCACCCCACCACGGTAGCGGGCGCGGGTCAGTTTCCGGTGATGGCGGCGTCGCCCGGACCGGCGTCGGTCGCCCGGTGCGCGGACTCACCGCTCACCCGCCGCGTCGGGCCACCGATCGGACACGGTGCGCAGCTCACCGGAGGCCAGTTCGTCCAGGGTCGGGCGGCGGGGGGCGCGGGCATGCTCGAACTCCGGGGCCGACAGCGGCCGCACGGTGGTCAGCACCGGCTCGGGCTGGTCGACCGGCGCCGGAGCCACACCGAGATCGGTGAACCGGCGTGCGCTCACCAGCACCCGGCTCTCCACCGAACCGACCGCCGCGTTGTAGGCGTCGACCGCGCGGGCCAGGCCGGTTCCCACCTGCGACAGGTGACCGGCGAAGGCTCCTATCCGGCCGTGCAGCTCCCGGCCGAGGGCATGGATGGCTTCCGCCGACTCGGACAGCCGTTCCTGCCGCCAGGTGAAGGCCACGGTCCGGAGCAGGGCGATCAGCGTGGTCGGCGTGGTGATGACCACGTTGCGGGCGAACGCGTACTCGGTGAGCCCGGGGTCGACGGTCATCGCCGCGTCGAGCAGCGGCTCGCCGGGCACGAACATGACCACGAATTCGGGTGAGGGCTGGAAGTGCCGCCAGTAGGCCTTTCCGGCCAGCGCGTCGACGTGCGTGCGCAGAGCGCGCGCGTGCAGCCCGAGCAGTTGTTGCCGTCGACCCTCGTCGGCGGTCTCCCGTGCCTGCAGCCACGCGTCGAACGGCACCTTGGCGTCCACCGGGATCTGTCGCCCACCGGCGAGTCGCACGATCATGTCCGGCCGGACGCCCGCGGCGTCCGCAGCGGCCGCGGACACCTGCGTGTCGAAGTCGCAATGCTCAACCATGCCGGCCAGTTCGACGATCCGCTGCAGTTGCACCTCGCCCCAGCGCCCCCGCACCTGGGGCGCCCGAAGTGCATTGACCAACGACCGGGTGGAGGCTCCCAGATCGGTCGAGGTGCGGTGCAGCGCGGCCACCTGTTCCGACAGGCCGGCGTAGGCGCCGGCGCGATCCCGTTCCACCTCCCGGAGCCGCTGCTCCAGGCGCACGATCGCGCCGGAGGCGGGGCCGAGCAGGGCGGCGACCTCCAGCGTCGGGTTGGGTCGGTCGGACGGCGGCGTGCGCCACCAGTGGGCCCCGATGCCGATGCCCGTACCGATGCCGAGCAGCACCAGTGCCGCCCCGATCAGCAGTGTGGATGTCGTCATGCGGCAAGGATGGACCCGACCACCGACAGTCGATGCGTCCGGCTCGACCCCCCGGGAGAGTCATGCTCGACGACTCCGCAACCACCGCTCATCCGGATGGCGCACGGCAGCCGCGATCCCAGGGCAGCCGTCGCCGTCGCGGAAGTGATGGGCGCGGTCGTCGGTCTGCGACCGGGTCTGCGCACGTCTGCGGCGTTCCTGCTCCCAGTCGACGTCGATCCCGCAGGCACACCGGTGGCCCGGGGTGAGGCCACGGCTGCGATCAGGCAGGCGACGGTGCGGTGCTCGAACCGGCGAGGGATTCCTCGTGGTCGAGCAGCCACCGCTTCGCCGGCAACCCCCAGCGGAAGCCGCCGAGCGAGCCGTCGGTGCGCAGCACCCGGTGGCACGGCACGAACAGTGCGGCGGCGTTCCGTGCGCAGGCGGCCGCCGCGGCGCGGATCGCGGCCGGCCGGCCGGCGAGCGCTGCGAACTCCGAGTACGTCACGGGCCGGCCCGGCTCGACCTTCCGCAGGACATCCCAGGCGTGGAGCAGAAAGGCGCCGGATGCCTGCTCGACGGCGATGCCGTCCACGGCCGCAAGTTCGCCGTCGTGGTACGCCCGGGCCGCGTCGGTCACCCGCGGGATGTCGTCCACCGTCCTGGCGGTCGTCGGTCGGAGGACCGGCGCGATGACCGACACCAGCCGCGACGGATCGTCGGTCCAGCCGGCGGCGAGCACGGTCGGGATGTCCGAGTCCGTGGCGATCATGCTGAACGGGCCGATGGGAGTGGTGATGGTGCACAGCCGCGAACTGGTCATGACGACCTCTCTGGTGTCGTGTCGGTGATCGGTGAAGCGCTCGGTGGATTTCGCCGGATGGTGGCGCCGGTCGCCCGCCACAGGTGCAGCGCCGCGTACGAGCGGAACGGGCTCCACCGGCGCGCGTGCTCGGTCAGCGCCTCCGGCGTCGGCGGAAGACCCAGTCGCGCAGCGCCCTGCCGCAATACGAGGTCGCCGGTCATCAGGACGTCGGGGTCGCCCAGCACCCGGAGGCACACGTACTGAGCGGTCCAGGGTCCGATACCCGGCAGAGCCACCAGCTCGGCTGCCAGATCGGCCGCCCTGCGCCCTGCGTCGATGACGAGCAGACCGGTGGCGATCGCCGAACTCGCCCGGACGACCGTCTCGTACCGCCGCCTCGGCCCGGGGATGTCGGCCGGTCCCAGCTCGGCCAGGTCCGCCGGTGACGGAAAGAGGTGGGTCAGCCGAGGGTCGAACTCAGCAGCCCCGGGCGACCCGGCGAGCGGCCGGCCGACGGCCGCTGCCAGCCGCCCGATCAGCGTGGTGGCAGCGGCCACCGAGATCTGCTGCCCGAAGACGGCCCGCAGCAGCATCTCCGGTCCGTCGACCGCCCCGGGGATGCGTATCCCGGGGCACTGCAGCACCGGCCCCCGGAGTACCGGGTCCGCGGCGAGTTGGGCATCGACGCGTACCGGATCGGCGTCGGCGTCGAGCAGCCGTCGACAGCGGTCGACCGCTGGGACCAGATCCGACAGCTGTGTCAGCCACAGGGTCGCCTGCACCACGGGTGGGCCGCCCGGGGCGGGGAACTCGAGCCGGACGGCACCCATGCCGGAGGGCAGCCGCAAGGTGCGGCCATAGGTCCGGCCGCTGACGTACTCGACCCCGGGAATGGCATGGATGGCCAGGAAGTCCAGCAGCGCATCGCCGGCGAACGGCGCCCGCACGGCCAACCGGAGGCGAATCGTTCCGGGCGTCTCCGGCCTGGGTGTCGGGCCGCGCAGGGTGGTCGGATCGGTGGCGTACACCTCGCGCACGGTCGCGTTGAACTGCCGGATGCTGGTGAATCCCGCGGCGAAGGCGACGTCTGCCATCGACAGGTTCGAGGTCGTCAGGAGTACCCGTGCGGTGTGTGCGCGTCGCGCCCGCGCCAGAGCGAGCGGTGAAGCACCGACCTCGGCCGTCAGCATCCGGCCGAGGTGGCGCGGTGTATAGCCGAGCCGAGCGGCCAACCCCGGAACACCTTCGCGGTCGATCGTGCCGTCGCCGATCAGCCGCATCGCTGCGCCGACAGTGTCGGCCCGCAGATTCCACTCCGGTGATCCCGGTGCGGCATCGGGCAGACACCTGCGGCACGCCCGGAATCCCGCGGCCTGTGCCGCGGCAGCCGTGCGGTAGAACGTGACGTTCTCCCGGAGCGGTGTGCGGGCCGGGCAGGCCGGGCGGCAGTAGATACGGGTCGTCCGGACGGCGGTGAAGAACTGGCCGTCGAACCGGGGGTCACGCGTCTGTACCGCGCGGTACGCGGCGTCGGCATCGGGAACCATGTCAGCCACTGTGCCACCGCCGACACCGGCGGTCTGGCGGGTTTCGGACACGGCAGTCAGCGTCCCTCTCCACCGGTGCGCGGTCACCGCGCGGCTGGTGCCACCGGCAGGCGACGACCTCCGCACGCCGTCCGGCCCGCACACGACGACAACGCCGGCGGTGACGGATGGGATGTCGGGAGGCGACCATTGCGGACGGCACACTCCCGTCCGGACAAGCATTTCCGCAGCAACGTTCTGCGTCATTCCGAAGGACATTCCTGCAGCAGACAGGGGTGCTGCGTCGACGGTGTTCCGTCGCGGACCTCCGGCCGAGATGGTTTCCGGCCAGCGGGATGTCCGGTCGTGCGAGTACCCCCAGGGCCGGACGGCCCCGCCCGTGGATGGTCGTCATGGCCAAGACGGTAGAGCGGGCACCGACAACGCCGGTGTCGTGACGTCGCGCGGACATCATTTGTCCCTTCCCGGTACCAGCGGTCGGTCCACTGTGCAGATTGGCCGGCCGTTCGTGGTCGGCACAGCTTTGGGCACTGGGGTGGCGGCAGTGCTCACCGGTCGCTGCCTGCCACCCAGTCGAGCGGCCGGCCGATAGGGTGGTCGGGTGAGCGACCCGGAATTCGGCGGCCCGCCGCCCACGCGGTGGGAACAGCAGGTGGTGGGGGAGCGGTGGACGTTCTACACCGAGCGATTCGACCGCCTGAGCGCCGAGGGTGCCGACCTGGACGGCGAGGCGCGGTTCATCGACGCGATGGCTCCGCGCGGTGCGACGGTGCTGGACGCCGGCTGCGGGACCGGCCGGGTGGCGGCCGCCCTGCAGCGGATGGGCCATTCGGTCATCGGGGTGGACAAGGACGCCGGACTGATCGCCATCGCCGCCGAGCGCTACGCCGGGGTGCCGTACCTCGCCGGCGACCTGCTGCTGACCACCCCGGATGCCCTCCGGGCAGCGGGCGGTCCGAGCACCTTCGACATCGTCGCGCTTGCCGGAAACGTGATGGTCTACCTCGCCCCCGGATCCGAACGCCGGGTGCTGGCGGTGCTGTCCGGCCTGCTGCGCCCGGGTGGCCGCATGGTCGCCGGGTTCGCGACGGATCGGGACTATTCGCCGGCTCAGTTCCACCACGACGCCCACAGCATCGGCCTGACGGTCGAGCACCGGTTCGCCACCTGGCATCTCGATCCGTGGTCCGAGAACGCGGACTGGGTGGTGTTCGTGGTGCGCGCGCCCGGTCCGTCGGACGGCCCGGGTTGAGCACCCGCGTCCCGCCGGCTCGGCGCACGTCCTGGACAGCCGGCCGGGGTCAGGGAGAGCCCGACGGCAGCAGGGCGGCGAGCCCGTAGCGCAGGGCGCTGCGCACGTCGGCCTCGCACCCGGGGTTGTACAACAATCGCGAGGCGAAGCCGTCGGACAGCGCGACGACCGCGGTGGCAACGGCGACGACATCGGTGCCCGCGGGCAACAGGCCCCGGTCGGCGACGTCGGCCAGAGCCGCCGCCAGCTGGTCGATCACCAGTCGGTCCTGCGTGACGAACAGCTCCGCCATCCACGGCACGTCGACGGCACGCGTCACCAGGGCAGCCCAGACCTTGGCTTCATCCCGCCTGACCTGGTCCAGCGGCAGCGTCTGCTCCACCATGGCAGCGATGTCGCTGACCAGGGAACCCGTCAGCGGTGTGGCGGCGATCCGGGCGTCAGCGGTCCTGATGGTCAACGCCACCGCGGCGCGGACGAGATCGTCGACCGAGGCGAACGATTTCTGCAGGGCTCCGACCGACCAGCCGGCTTCCTCCGCAACCGCGCGCACGGTGAGGGCGCCGAGTCCGCTGCGGGCGATCACCCGAAGCGCGGCACCGGCGAACTCCCCGCGTCGGGACGCTGTTCCGGATTGACTCTTGACCGCCACGAATACAACTGAATTCTTCTTTCATGGATGAGACCACCCCAGCAATCAGAGTGTCCGACCAGGACCGGTCCGACATCATGCGGCAGCTCTGCGATGCGTTCGGCGAGGGACGGTTGGACCAGGCCGAGTTCGAGGCCAGGACCGACCGGGCGCTGGCCGCGGTCACCCACGCCGACCTGCGAACCCTCACCGACGACCTACCGGTCGACCGGCGCTCGGTGGAAAAAGCCGACAAGGCGGAGCTGCTGCTCGAGACCCGCTACTGGATCGCCGGGGCGGTGCTGATGAACGGGACCTGGGCGGTGCAGTCGCTGATCGCCGAGCATGCCGTGCGTTACTGGCCGGGCCTCCCGCTGGCGATCTGGGCACTGGTGCTGGTCGGTGCGATGATCGTCCCGAGGTCGACCACCAAGGACAAGAAGCAGCCTGCACCGGAAATCAGCTCGCAGCCGTCCCGCCAGCACGCCGCACCTTCCGTCACCCGCCGGCATGACGTCCATGGTCACGCCCGAGCGGTGGAGCCGGCCCGTCGCCCGACACACGCCAACGGCTCGCACGGTGACACTCCCCCCACCGGCGCTCGTTAGGTACGAGCCCCGATCGGGCGCACCTAGACTCAATTCTCGTGAGTCTAACCCTCGGTATCGTCGGCCTGCCCAACGTCGGCAAGTCCACCCTGTTCAACGCCCTGACCCGCTCCGACGTGCTCGCCGCGAACTACCCGTTCGCGACCATCGAGCCCAATGTCGGCGTGGTGCCGCTGCCCGACCCCCGGCTCGGCGAGCTGGCGACGCTGTTCAAGTCGGTGCGCACCGTCCCCGCGGTGGTGTCGTTCGTCGACATCGCCGGCATCGTCAAGGGTGCCAGCGAGGGTGCCGGGCTCGGCAACAAGTTCCTGGCCACCATCCGGGAGGCCGACGCCATCTGTCAGGTGGTGCGGGTGTTCGACGATGACGACGTCATCCACGTCGACGGCAAGGTCGACCCGCTGGCCGACGTGGAAACCGTCAACACCGAACTGATCCTCGCCGATCTGCAGACGCTGGAGAAAGCACTCCCACGCCTGGAGAAGGAGGCCCGGACGGCCAAGGACCGCAAGCCGGTCCTGGAGGCGGCAAAGGAAGCCTCCGCGGTCCTGGACTCCGGCCGGACGCTGTTCTCGGCCCGCGCCAAGCTCGACCTGCCGCTGCTGCGCGAGCTGACCATGCTGACCGCCAAGCCGTTCCTGTACGTCTTCAATGCAGACGAGGGCGTGCTCACCGACCCGGACAGGCGAGCCCAGCTGTCGGCCGCAGTCGCCCCCGCGGATTCCGTCTTCCTCGACGCCAAGGTCGAGTCGGAACTGCTGGAACTGGACGACGAGTCGGCACTGGAGCTGCTGGAATCGGTCGGCCAGGACGAGCCGGGGCTGCACGCGCTGGCACGAGCGGGCTTCCACACACTGGGGCTGCAGACCTACCTCACCGCCGGGCCGAAGGAGTCACGTGCCTGGACCATCAAGCAGGGCGCCACGGCGCCGCAGGCTGCGGGCGTCATCCATTCGGACTTCGAACGCGGCTTCATCAAGGCCGAGGTCGTGTCCTACGCGGACCTGATGGCCGCGAAGTCGATGGCTGCGGCCAAGGCCGCCGGCAAGGTCCGCATCGAAGGCAAGGACTACGTCATGGCCGATGGCGACGTCGTCGAGTTTCGGTTCAACGTCTGATGGTGGTCGTTGGTGACGCGCAACGGGTCGGCCCTGCGCGTGGCCCGCGTACGCGTCGCCGGAGGCGACTACCCGTCTCTCAGACGATCTCGACCGTGGGCCGCAGTGCACGCTCGAGGAAGGTGGCGAGCCTGCTCACCTCCTCCGCCAACGCCTCGCGTGGCGGTGGCCCTTGCTCGGAGAACCAGCTCACGGTCACCTCGCCGACCCCCGCCGACCAGGTGCCGCTCACCACGCCACCCGCGATGACGAGATTCGCCTTTCGGGTGACCGGCGTGCGGCGGGCCGGCGGCACGACGTGCTCGTCCTTGGTGCTCGGGCCGAGCACCCACTGGTCGTGCCCCGGTAGGAGTCGAACCGCGGCCGAGCGCTGCGCCGCAATCAGTTCGTCGACGTCCTCGCGGAGGGCATAGGCCGTTCTACCCTCGACATCGACTGTCGTCAAACGGCTTTCGAGGCCGATCAGCCAGGATGACAGGCGTTTTCGGCCGGCGCTCAGCCCCTTACCCAGCCAGTAATGGATGTGGTCGTGGGTCGCCGGACCATAGGTGCGGAAGTACGACACGATCGCGTGCGGACCCGCTTCGTCGATGTCCCAGATGCCCTTCCAGTACGGGTTGTCGTCCAGCCGCTGGAACGTGTGTTGCCCGTCGCGGGGTGGACCGAAGCTCATGTCGCCCTGCCAGGCGAGCGGCTTGACCAGCGTGCCGGCTCCGTCGTCGAAGACCGGGCGGAGGTGCCGGTATGCCGCCTTCCGGGTCACCGCGGCGCCGAGCTCGCCGACAGTCAACGGCCCGCCAGCGAGCGCGTCCCGCACTTCCTCCCGGAACGCCGGCCATTCCGTGCCTTTCAACCCGTAGAACTCCTGCCAACTGGGCAGCTCCCACTGCCGACCGGCCGCCCGCAGCGCCAGGTAGGCGCCGCCGTCCTCCGCTGAGAGGTAATGCGTGGCGCCCCGGAAGGCGAAGGTCTTGATGATGTGCCCTTCGCTCAGCGCTTTCGCCACGTCCCCGCGACCTGACCGGGCACGTCGCATCCAGACGGCCAGCTCGGCCGGACCTTGATCCATCGCCGGAATGGCACCGAGTCGCCGCACCACACCCGCAACGGACTCCTGCCCGACCGGCGCGAGAAGGTGCCGCCCCATCCGCCACGCGAGGGCCTGCGACCAGCTCATCGACACGCTGTGAGGCTAACGGCAGAACCGGACGATTGACGGCTGAGGAAAGGACGCACTCGGTGATCGATGGCGACGTCGTCCAGTTCCAGCTGGTGGAGAGCGCATCACTACAGACCCGGGGATGATGGAGCGGTGCGAACCGCCGTCGATCTTCCGCCGGCGCTGCATCGGCGGGCACTCGACCTGGCCGAGCGTCGGGGTCAATCGCTGTCGGCCACCGTGGCCGAACTGTGGCCCGCGGCCTGAGTCAGCTCGACGAGCCCGTTGTCGTCCATACCGATTGGGTGTCCGGCTTCCCGGTCATCAGCATCGGGCCCCGCATGACGTCGGACGAGGTGGCTGATTCTGGCCGGACGAATTGTCGTACGTCAACGCTGATCTGAGTTCCGTCCGCGGCCATCGTCAAGTGACGGATGCTCATCTGACTGCGCTCGCGGCGACACGTGACGGGGCGCTCGTGGCCACGTTGGACGAAGGCCAGGCTCGCGATCGGCCGGCACAGACGCTGCTCGTGCCGCGGCTGTGCCACCTTTCGTCGCGGGGACCGTGAGCTGAGGAGAGTTGCCGTTCCTCCTACACTCCGGACCCATGACAACCCTGGATGAGCACGGCCGGGCAGAGCCCCCGGCGGACGGCGACGAAGCCGCCACGCTGGTGGGATTCCTGGAGTACCAGCGCGCAACGCTGGCATGGAAGTGCCAAGGCCTGGACGCTGCCGGATTGCGCGCGACCGTCGGCGTCTCGTCGATGACCCTGGGCGGGATGCTCAAACACCTCGCGCTGGTCGAGGAGGACTGGATCTTCGGGTGCCTGTCCGGGGGCCCACTGCACGCTCCATGGGACACGGTCGACTGGACCGCGGACCGGGACTGGGACTGGCATTCCGCCGACGCCGACTCGCCGGAGGAACTCCGGACTCTGTGGCAGGACAGCGTGACCCGGTGCAGGTCCCGCATCGCGGAGGCGATCGCCGACGGAGGGTTGGGACAACTGGCGGAGCGGACCTGGGCCGACGGCAGATCACCGAGCCTGCGATGGATCCTGGTCCACCTGATCGAGGAGTACGCCCGGCACAACGGTCATGCCGACCTGATCCGTGAGTCGGTGGACGGGCAGACCGGCGAGTAGCTCGGCCGCCGCCCGGCGGCCTGTCACGGCGCGGACCAGGTGGCCCACACCTCCGCCGGTTTGCGGAACACCAGACCGGACGGCGCTGTCGACCGAGGATCATCCAGCGCGATGTCCTCGAGGGTCAGTACCTCGGCCACGGCACACCGCGCCTCCAGCCGGGCCAGATGCAGGCCTATGCAGGTGTGCGGCCCCTGCGCAAAGGCCAGGTGCCGACGGGCATTCACCCGGTGCAGGTCGAACACGTCCGGATTCTGGAAGACGTCGGGATCCCGGTTGGCGCCGGCGAGCGACACCACCACCAGGTCGCCGCGACGGACCGAGGCGTCCGCGATCTCGACATCCCGCGTCGCGTAGCGGTCCACGACGGCGGCAGCCGGCTCCAATCGGAGCGACTCCTCGATCGCCGCGTCCAGCAGACCGGCATCGGCCCGGAGCTCGTCGACCACGCCATGGTCGCCCAGCACGTGGAGCAGCAGCGTGGCGATCATGCCTTCCGTCGTCTCGATCCCGCCGAACATCAACACCGCTGCGTTGGAGACCATCTCGGTCGTGCTCAGCGCGTCCGCCTTGTCCAGCACCTGGCCGAGGAAGGTGTTCCGCCCCCCGGCGGCGATGGTCGCTTCGACAGCGGACGACAGCGCCCGGTAGGCGTCGCGCCCGTAGCCGGGCGGGTCCGCCCCGGCGGTGATCTCCGCGACGGCGGCGACGATGCCGCCGTACCACCCGAGCAGTTCGTCGACCGGGATGCCCTGCAGGCCGAGCGCCAACTGCATGCTGGCCGTCGCCAAGGGGGCCGCCAGTGCGGTGCGTAGCTCGGCCGTGCCGGACTCCGTGAACGTCGAGACCAACCGTGCGGCCTCGCCTTTCACGAACTCGTCGAAGTATCCCCGCGTCGCCCGCGGCGTGAACGGCGCCAGGAACGGCTGACGGTGGCGCCCGTGCTCGACGCCGTCGGTGGACAGCATGCTGGTCCCGACGACACGACTGGTGGAGAAGCGCGGGTCGTCGACGGTGAACGTGTCGGCGTCCCGCATGACCGCGGTCGCTGCGGCGTGCCCGACGACCAGCCAGCCGCCCAGCGCATCGACCCGGTGCACGGGTCCGCGCTCCCGCAGTTCCGCCAGCAGCGGGTGCGGGTCGCCGGCCAGACCGACCAGCGACGGAGCTGTCGACGGCCCGCTCCCGGGCATCACCCGGCGAAGATCTCGTCGAAGAAATACCGCATGGCGGCCCAGGAGCGGCGTTCCGCGGCCGGCTGGAAGGCGGCGCCGTGGTCCGGCGCGGCCGCCTCGGGAAGGGTGAAGGCGTGCATCGCACCGGAATAGGAGGTCAGCTGCCAGTCGACCGCGGGCGCCGCGCGCAGCGAATTCTGGAAGGCGAGCACCGCCTCGTCCGGGACGACCGGATCCGCCGCGCCGGTGAGGACGAGGATCCGGGCCCTGATGTGCGCCGCGTCGTCGGCCGAGACGGGCGACAGCGCACCGTGGAACGACACCACGCCGGCGATGTCCGCACCCGAGGCTGTCAGGGCCAGCGCGACCGATCCGCCGAAGCAGTACCCGATCGCCGCGACCCGACCGGGATCGACCAGCGGCTGCGACAGCAGCTGGTCCAGTCCCGCCCGCGCCCGGGCCCGCATCAGCGGTGGGTTGCCGTAGTACTGGCCGGCCACCTGGGCGGCTTCGCCACCCTGCGGCCGGACGTCGCGGCCGTAGATGTCGGGCGCGAAGGCGACGTAGCCGAGCCTGGCCAGCATCTGACACCGGACCTCGACGTATTCGCCGACGCCCGTCCAGTCGTGCACCACCAGCACACCCGGGCGCTGCTGGCCCGCAGCATCGTCGTACGCCAGGTAGCCCTGGAGCGCGGTGCCGTCCAGTTCGTAGTCGACATCGGAGGTGATGACCTGCGACGCGCCGACGGGGACGGTGTCCAGCAGCGACGCGTGGGCGGGTGACAGGGTGGTGGTCAACTGAGCTCCTCGGCGCGGGGATGCATCGATGGGGAACCACCGGCGCAGCGCCGGACTTCCTGCCATCCTGCACCCAGCCCCCGACAGCGAGCCGAAGGAACCGATGACGATGGTCGTCCCCGCCGTCCGGCGGCTGGTGGCGTCCAGGTGGGCACCCGGTTTGGTGCTGTTGGTCAGCATCCTGGTCGATGTGCTCGCCACCGAGCTGGGGCCCGAACCGTTCAACATGATCGACCTGGCGGTCTACGTGCAGGGCGCCGGGCACTTGACGGACTCCCAGCTGTACGACTTCGTCTCCGGAGCGTCGACGCTGCCCTTCACCTACCCGCCGTTCTCTGCGTTGGTCTTCACGCCGCTGCACTGGTTGCCCTGGACCGTGACCCGGGTGCTCTGGCATGCCGGCTCCATCGCCGCACTCACCGCGATCCTGTATCTGACGCTGCGCCTGCTCGGCCGGACGGGGCCGGGAGCCGCCCGGCCGATCCAGGCTCCGACCGGCACGCTGCTGGTCGGAACGGCCGCGGCGATGTGGCTGGAACCCGTCCGGACGAACTTCAACTACGGCCAGGTGAACCTCTTCCTCGCCGTGCTCGTGCTCGGCGCAGCGGTCGTCGCCAAGGAGTGGGTCGCCGGCGCGTTCGTCGGCCTGGCCGCGGGGATCAAGCTCGTGCCCGCGGTCACCGGCTTCTACTTCCTCGCCCAGCGCAGGTACGCGGCGGCGGTGTGGTCCGGGGCGATCTTCCTGGCGACCGTCGGGGTCATGCTGGCGATCATGCCGCGGGAGACTCGCCGTTACTTCACCGAGTTGATCTTCGACCCCGCCCGAACCGGGCCGATCTACTCGGCCATCAACCAGTCCTGGCGCGGTGCGCTCTCCCGCCTGGCGGGTTCGGACGTCCGGTGGTCGTGGGTCATCGCCTGCCTGCTCACCGCCGGACTGGGCGGCTGGGCGACATGGGCCGCCAGCCGGGCCGGTGACCGGGTGGCCGCCCTGCTCGCGGTGCAGGTCACCGGTCTGCTGGTGTCGCCGATCTCCTGGTCGCACCACTGGATCTGGGTGCTGCCGGTCCTGGTGTGGGCGCTGTTCGGACCGTGCCGGCGCGACCGCCGGGTTCGCTGGCTGTCCGGCGGGTGGCTGGTCGGCGCCTACAGCTACCTGGTTCCGATCCTGGTGGCCCTGCAGGGAAAGGACCCGGTCAATTCGCGCCCCGGCTGGCAGTCGGCCCTCGGGCTGGTCTACCCGGTGCTCGGCGTGGCCACCCTGGTCGTGGTGCTGGCGGTCAGCCGCCGCTGCGTCGCCGCGCCACTGCGCCCGGGCGCGCCGGTCTCCTAGACTCGCCGACTGGTGGGCGGGCTGCTGGATGTTCGCCGCGGGACGATGGATGGTGAGCGATGGTCACGGCGTGGTACCGCGTTCCGCTTCGCCGCGTGACGGCGTTCGATGTGCCGGCGCAGGTCGCCCGGCAGGCGCTCCGGCAGCAGCAGGTCTGGGCCCGCGCCGCCACGGCGGTCGGCGGGCGGTTCGAGGTGTCGAGCAGCGCGCCGTTGCTGGCCGCCGGCCAGCTGGTCCGGTTCCGCCCGCGGGCCTTCGGGCGCACGTTCCTGCTCAAGGTGGAGGAGGGCACCGACCTTCCGGTGCTGAGTCCCGTCGAGGGGTCGGTGCGCAGCTGGATACGGATCGTGACGGCAGTGGTACCGACGGCGACCGGCTGCTCCGCATCGGTGCGGTTGGAATGGCTCGGACCGACGCGCGCCCTCGACCCGACGCTGCGGCCGGCACTGGTGCGGTACGGCGAGATGCTGCTGGGCATCGCGAACCTCGTCGCGTCCGAGCCGATCCGGGTGGTCGCCGGCGCGGTGGTGCACGGCGGCCGCGTGCTGGTGGCCCGTCGCCGGGCCGTTGCCCGGGAACCGGCCTCGGGCAGTACCGGCGAGCGTGGCTCCGGGACAGCCGGCGGAGACCGGGAAGCCGGGCGATGGGAACTCCCCGGAGGAAAGGTGCAGCCGGCCGAAACCGACGGGCAGGCGCTGCGGCGCGAGCTCCTCGAGGAGCTGGGCATGGCGACCGTGATCCACGAGCAGATCGGTGAACCGGTGGACATCCGGCCCGGCGTCCGGTTGGTCTGCTACCGCGTGGAGATGTCCTCGCCGGACGCCGAACCGGTGCTGACCGCCCATGACCGGTACCGGTGGGTCTATCCCGACGAACTCGCCTCGATCGACCTGCTCGAGGCGGACCGGAAGCTGGTCGAGCCGTTGCTCGGCCTGCTCGGCACCGCGGGCTGAGGTCGCGATTGGGCAGTCAATCGCCCGACCGCAGCAGTTTCGTCATCTAAACGACATCTGAGGCATGGCAGGATGCCACGAGCGCGCAATCTGCCTCTCCGATCCGGGTGGGCAGCCCTTTATGCATCATTTGAAGGAGACAACGTGGCATCCAGCCAGATTCGCACCACCCGAGCAAGCCTGATGGCGGTGGTCGCCGCAAGTGCCCTCGTGCTGAGTGCCTGCGGGTCCAGCTCTACCCCGGCAGCGTCCGGCGGCAGCTCCGGCAGCTCGGCGGCCTCGTCCGCAGCACCGACGTCCATGGCACCGTCCTCGATGTCCGGATCGGGAGCGCCGTCGTCCGGAGCGTCCGGATCGAGCACGGCCTTCGTTCCGCCGAGCACGGCGGCCCCGGCGTCCTTGACCCCGGACATGATCGCGGCCGCGAAGGCGACCCTGACCGATTCCTCTGCGCTGACGGTGTGCACGTCGCTGCCGTACCCCCCGTTCGAGGTCGACGACGGGACCGGCAAGATCGTCGGGTTCGACATCGACTTCATGGACGCGATCGCCAAGGATCTCGGCGTCAGCACGAAGATCTCCGTTCAGCAGTTCACGGCCATCAAGTCCGGCCAGGCCACCAAGTCGAAGAAGTGCGACATCTCCGCGGCAGCCATGACGATCACTGCGGAACGACTGCAGGCGATCACCTTCTCGAACCCCTACTACGACGCCTCGCAGTCGTTGATGGTCAAGTCGGCCAGCACGGTCAAGGGACTGGCCGACCTCAAGGGCAAGAAGCTCGGTGCGCAGACCGGCACCACCGGCCTGATCTATGCGCAGAAGTACGCCGAGCAGTACGGCTACACGGTGCAGGAGTACCAGCAGATCTCCGACGAGGAGCAGGCGCTGCAGTCGGGCAAGATCGACGCGGCGATCCACGACCAGCCGGCGTTGAACGACTACTCCAAGCAGCAGGCGGGCAAGGTCAAGATCGTCGACAACTTCAACACCGGTGAGGAATACGGCTTCGGCGTCGCCAAGGGCAACACGGCCCTCGCGGCGGTGGCCAACTACGCCATCGCGCAGTCGAAGAAGGACGGCACGTACCTGAAGAGTTATGCGAAGTGGATCGGCGGCACTCCGCCGACCAAGTAGTCCCTGCCGCCGGCGCCCGCGCGAATCTCGCCGGGCGCCGGCTGGTTTCTTCCCTCTGCAGCGACCCGGAACAGGAAGTGGCCAGTGACAGCGTTTACGCAAGCACCCGCTCCAGCGCCCGCGAGGGCCAGGAGCGGCATGACAAAGAAGCGACGCACCACGATCATCCGGTCGATCCAGTACGCGGCCATCGTCATCGTCGTGGTGGTGCTCGCACTGGTGGGGCACTGGAAGGACTTCAGGGTCCAGTTCCTGGACTGGCACATCATGGGCCAGATCCTCCCGCGGCTGATCAAGACCGGTCTGATCAACACCCTCATCTACACCGTGGCCGCTTTCGTCTTCGGTCTGATCGTCGGTCTGATCATCGCGCTGATGCGGTTGTCCCAGGTGCGCCTCTACCGGTGGATCGCGACCGCCTTCGTGGAGCTGTTGCGCGGTCTGCCCACCCTGTTGGTGCTCTACCTGCTGGCGTACGCGATCCCCACCCTCTTCGGCAACAGCAACAAGTTCTTCGGGAACTTCTACGTGCTGGTGACTCTCGGACTCGGTTCGGTGGCTGCGGCCTACATGTCCGAGACCATCCGGGCCGGTGTGCAGGCCGTCCCGAAGGGACAGATGGAAGCAGCGCGGACGTTGGGCATGCCGCCCGGCCGGGCGATGATGTCGATCATCCTGCCGCAGGCGTTCCGCATCATCATCCCGCCGCTCACCAACGAGGTCATCCTGCTCGTCAAGGACTCGTCGCTGGTGTACGCCCTGGGATTCGCAGCGACGCAGTACGAATTGACCTTCTTGGGCCAGACGGCGGCCAGCGGTGGCATCACCGGCATCGACGCCAACTCCTCCCCCCTGATCCTGGCGGGCCTGGCCTACCTGGTGATCACCCTGCCGTTGTCCCAGGCCGTCCGGGCTCTGGAACGCAACCAAGCGAAGAGGCGATGACAATGAGCACCCCCGTCACCGATTTCGCCGGACAAGGCGCGATTTCGATTCAGGGCCTGGTGAAGAAATTCGGCGATGTCGAGGTTCTGAAGAACATCGACGTCGAGATCAAGAAGGGCGAGGTCGTCTGCGTGATCGGGCCGTCGGGCTCGGGGAAGACGACCATGCTGCGCTGCGTCAACCTCCTGGAACAGCCCACGGCCGGAAGGATCGTGGTCAATGGTTTCGAGGTCACCGACAGCGAGTGCGATATCGACGCCATGCGCCAGAGCATCGGAATGGTGTTCCAGCAGTTCAACCTGTTCCCCCACCTGACGGTGCTGCAGAACCTGACCATCGCCCAGATCCGGGTGCTCAAGCGCTCGAAGGGCGAGGCGGAGAAGATCGCCCGGCAGAACCTGGAACGCGTCGGCATGGCGCACAAGGAATCCGCGTACCCACCACAGCTGTCGGGCGGCCAGCAGCAGCGCATCGCCATTGCACGGTCGTTGTCGATGAATCCTGCGCTCATGCTGTTCGACGAGCCGACGTCCGCGCTGGACCCCGAACTCGTCGGTGAGGTGCTGGCCGTCATGAAGGGATTGGCCAAGGAGGGGATGACGATGATGGTCGTCACCCACGAGATGGCTTTCGCGCGTGACGTCGCCGACCGTGTCGTCTTCATGGACGGCGGTTACGTCGTCGAAGAAGGCAGCCCGGAGCAGGTGATCGGAAATCCGCAGAACGAACGGACGAAATCGTTCATGTTCCGGGTCCTGAATCCCACGCAGGTGGAAGAGGGCGACGAGTTCCCGACAGCGCAGCCGACATCGGGGCCGCCTCCCGCCGTCAGGCCCCTGGCGTTGGACACCAACCTGTCCAGCGGTGCCTCCGGCTCCTGATACGGCTGGCTCAGTAGCCGGGGAACAGGTCTCGCAGATCATCCAGGGTGAGCGCCCCCGCCACCGTGACATCGGCGGGGGTGTGCCGGACATCCAGTCGACCGGTCGCCAGTCGGAGCCAGCTCTCCGCGGGGAGCCTCAAGCTGGCGTCCGGCTCCCATCCATCGCCATCGACCTCCGGAGCTGCGGGAACGCCGATGAGAGCCACCTTATCGGTGATGTCCAGACCGAAATCTGTGTCCGGCGACGTCGTGTGGACGGCTACCGTCACCGCCCGGCCGTCCAGGACGGAACCCGGTTTACCCAGCCAGCCGATCAGGAACGGCACGACTTTCAGCATCGGCGCAACCGCGTCCGGGGCGAGCGTGACTCCAGGGTCACTTACCACCCGGACATCCCACGAGTGCAGGGTGAACTCGTTCAGTCGGAACGATGCGTGCGTCGCCGGTTCCGGCAGGAACCCCATGTCGATCATGGTGCTGTTCCGCGTGGTGTCGTCGAGCGCTTCGTAAGCGGCGACGAAGGACTCGTCGGCGGTCAGGAAACCGGCCGCCTGTTCGTCCGGTGACATCGCATCCCAGCGGGCCCAGACACTGCGGTTGCAATCCGCCGGGAGAGCGTCGCGTGCGCCCAGGGCCGTCTCGAGACCGGCAAGCCCGATCTCGGCGCCGCTCCCCAGGTGGCTGAGCACCTGAGCGATGGTCCACTCGGACGCGCCCGACGGACCGGTCAGCTGTTCCGGCGTGAGGTCGCCGACGTGCGCCGCCAAATAGTCGGACCCGGATCTCAGGGCGGCGATGGGGGCGTCTGCTGGACTGGTCATGAGGTTCTCCGGAGATCGGCTCGGGGTTTGCAGGCGACTCGTATGACCGTCGGTGCACCGGTTGGCTGTGGATGGCGCTACGAGTGATCCCCAGCCCGTACGAGTACTGGCGAAGCATCGTCCACAAGCACCCCGTTCATTCACATCGGAGGAAGGATCGTGGCGGCCGGTCGGGTGGGAGGTCGACGCTCGTCCCATGCTGCCACAGTGGATCGACCGCTCGACCCTCCTCGCCGGCCAACTCACGGCACGCGAGATCTCCGGGTTGGTGACGGCCGGCGATCTTTGCCGGATTCGGCGAGGCCGCTATGTGGTCTCGGACGATTGGGACGCAGCTGACGAACAACAGCGTCACTGCGTTCGTGCCAGGGAACTGGCGTGCGAGGTGGCCGGCCGCGCCGCTGTCAGCCATGAATCCGCTGCCTTGTTGCACGGTCTCTCGCTACCCGCCGGTCTGTCGTCCCGGATCCACCTCACGTGGCCGGGAAGTCCCGGACGCTCCGGGACGCCCAACGTCACGCCTCATCGCGGGCGCCCGGACGCCGCCGATCTGGTGCATCTCGACGGCGCCATCGTCACCAGCGTTGCGCGCACCGTCTTCGATGTCGGGAGACTCGGTATCTGGGATCGCGCCATCGCCGTCGCTGACTCGGCGTTGCGCCTGCGCCTGTGTTCCCGGGAAGACCTCGACGATGTCGTTCGCCGGAATCCGAGCATTCCCGGTAGGTCACGGGCTCGCCGGCTCATCGAGTTCGCCGACGGTTTGTCCGAGAGTGTCGGTGAATCAATCTGTCGACTGCGGATGGCTCAGCTCGGTCTTCCGACGCCGACGTTGCAGTCCGTTGTCACGGGGCTGGATCGGACCACCACCTATCGGGTGGACTTCGAGTTCGCCGGATTGCGGACGGTGACCGAATTCGATGGAAAGGTGAAATACGGGCGCCTGCTGAAATCAGGTCAGACACCGGGTGATGCCGCGTTCGCCGAGAAGGTTCGGGAGGACCGCATCCGCGACACCGGCCGGCAGTTCGTCCGCGTCGTCTGGGCTGATCTCTGCGCTCCTCACAGCTTGCTGCCTCGCTTCGCCGCGGCGTTTCGACGTTCAGGATTCGCAGACTGGCAACCAGGGCCTCCGCGCTTCCTCGCTCGAGACCGTGAACGAGGTCGGTCGTAGCGGCCGGCACTCGCTCGTATGGCCGCCGACGGCGCTACCAGTGCGCCGATGGGCATACGAGTCGCCTATCGGGGAGGTGCGGCGGCGGGGCTAGTGCGGGTCGGGCGTCGCGCGCTCGACGTCGGCCAGCTCTTCCTCGGGACGCGGCGGGACGGTCTCGTCGTCCTCCAGGACGGTCAGCGGGAAGTCGCCGGACGGGTGGGCCGGGTCGGTCATCGGTACCTCCTTCATCGGTGGACGCAGAGGCCCCACAGTAGGCGCCTGTGACGCAGTCGCCCACGGACCGACCGCCCGAACGGCCCACCGCCGGTAGACTGGGAGGGCTGGACCAGACGGGACGACACCCGGGTGGCCCGCCGCCGCGGCCCAGGTCGCGGCTTTTGTCATGCTTCCGGTGCGCTGTCCGCGGCCTGGGGCTACGAAATCCTGAGGAGTACTCCCGCTGTGGCTGTTCGGTCAGATCTGCGAAATGTCGCCATCGTCGCGCACGTCGACCATGGCAAGACCACCCTGGTCGACGCCATGCTCTGGCAGTCCGGTGCGTTCCGGATCGGTTCCGCGCACACCGACCGGGTGATGGACTCCAACGACCTGGAACGCGAAAAGGGCATCACGATCCTGGCCAAGAACACCGCGGTACATCGCGGCGACATGATCATCAACATCGTCGACACCCCCGGTCACGCCGACTTCGGCGGCGAGGTGGAGCGCGCGCTCATGATGGTGGACGGTGTGGTGCTGCTGGTCGACGCCTCCGAGGGCCCGCTCCCGCAGACCCGGTTCGTCCTCCGCAAGGCGCTCGAGGCCCGGCTGCCCGTCGTGCTGGTGGTCAACAAGACCGACCGCCCGGACGCCCGCATCGACGAGGTCGTCGACGAGACCTACGCGCTGTTCATCGATCTGGACGCCGACGACGAGCAGATCGAGTTCCCGATCGTCTACTGCGCCTCGCGCGCCGGCCGGGCCAGCCTGAACAAGCCGGCCAACGGCGAGATGCCCGATCACGAGAACCTCGACCCGCTGTTCGACGTGCTGCTCGAGGCCATCCCGGCGCCGACCTACACCGAGGGTGCGCCGCTCCAGGCCCAGGTGACCAACATCGACGCCTCGCCGTTCCTCGGCCGTATCGCCATGTGCCGGGTCATCGAGGGCACGATCAAGAAGGGCCAGCAGGTCGCCTGGATGAAGCTCGACGGCACCGTCGCGCGCACCAAGGTGTCCGAGCTGCTGATCACCGAGGCGCTGGACCGGGTTCCGGTCGACTCCGCCTACGCCGGCGACCTGATCGCGGTGGCCGGGATGGCCGACATCACCATCGGCGAGACGCTGGCCGATCCGGACCAGCCGGTCGCGCTGCCGCCGATCACCGTCGACGAGCCCGCCATCTCGATGACCGTCGGCATCAACACCTCGCCGTTGGCCGGCAAGGACGGCGGCACCAAGCTGACCGCCCGCCAGGTGAAGAACCGGCTCGACCAGGAACTGATCGGCAACGTCTCGATCCGCCTGCTCAACACCGAGCGCCCCGACACCTGGGAGGTGCAGGGCCGCGGTGAGCTGGCGCTGGCCATCCTGGTGGAGACCATGCGGCGCGAGGGTTTCGAGCTGACCATCGGCAAGCCGCAGGTGGTGCTGAAGGAGATCGACGGACGCAAGCACGAGCCGTTCGAGCGCCTGACCATCGACGTCCCCGAGGAGTACCTGGGCGCCGTCACCCAACTCCTCGCGGTCCGCAAGGGCCGGATGGAGATGATGAGCAACCACGGCACCGGCTGGGTGCGCCTGGAGTTCCACGTGCCGTCCCGCGGGCTCATCGGGTTCCGCACCGACTTCCTCACCGACACCCGCGGCACCGGCATCGCCAGCGCCATCTTCGACGGGTACGGCCCGTGGGCCGGCCCGCTGCGGGCCCGGGCCAGCGGCTCGCTGGTCGCGGACCGCGCCGGCAAGGCGACCCCGTTCGCCATGCTCAGCCTGCAGGAGCGCGGCGCGATGTTCGTGCCGCCGACCACCGAGGTGTACGAGGGCATGATCATCGGCGAGAACTCGCGCGCCGACGACATGGACGTCAACATCACCAAGGAGAAGCAGCTCACCAACATGCGCAAGTCCTCCAGCGAGGAACTGGTGCACCTGGTGCCCAACCGCGTGCTGAGCCTCGAGCAGGCGCTGGAATTCTGCTCCGACGACGAGTGCGTCGAGATCACGCCGGTCGCCGCGCGCATCCGCAAGGTCGTGCTGAACGCGGGGGAGCGCGCCCGTACGCGCTCGCGGGCCAAGGTTTCCACCTGACCTGGACGTGCCGGGCGAACCTGCCCGCTCACGACAGGGCGGTGTGCTGCTTAGGCTCACCAGCATGACCGACCGCGGATGGCGACCACGTCGCCGTCCGCGGTGGTCGTTCCGGGTCGCTTCCTGCGCGGCGGCGGTGATCGTCGCGGGGTGCACGCCGCCCGGTCTGCCGCCGCCGATCGCGCCGGCGACCAGCACCGCCGTCGCCAGCGGCGTTCCCGACGAGGTCGACGTGGCCATCGGGGTGGACGGCTTCGTGCACGGCTTCAATCCGCATGCGATCGCCGACTACTCGCTTGCCGGGGCCGCGGTCGCGCAGCTCGTCCTGCCGTCGGTCTCCTCCGTGCAGCCGGACGGCAGCAGCAAGCTCAACGCCGACGTGGTCGACAAGGCCGAGGTGACCTCGACCGATCCCTTCACGGTGACCTACACCCTGGACCGCAGCGCCGCCTGGTCCGACGGCACCCCGATCACCGCCGAGGACTTCAGCTACCTCCGCGAGGCGATGCTGGTCCAGCCCGGCACGGTCGACCCGGCCGGCTACCGGCTGATCACCGGCGTCGTCTCGCGCGATGCCGGCAAGTCGGTCGACGTGACGTTCCGGCAGGCGGTCACCGACTGGAAGACGCTGTTCTCGCCACTGCTTCCGGCGCACATCCTCAAGGACACGCCCGGTGGCTGGACGGAGGGCCTCGCCGCCGGCATCCCGGTGTCGGGCAACCGGTACAAGATGCAGAGCTACGACGCGCTGACGGGCGAGATCACGCTGATCCGGAACGACAAGTACTGGGGCGCGCAACCCCGTGCCGGGGCCGCCGTGCTGCGGCTGGGCACACCGTCGACGTTGATCTCGGCGCTGGCCCGCGGGGATCTGCAGGCCGTGCTGCTGCAGCCGGACGCCGCCGAGCAGCGCACGCTGGAGCGCACGGTTCCGGCCGCGCGCCGGTTCACCGTTCCGCTGCCGGGGACGGTCCAGCTCGTCTTCAACACTGCGTCCGGCCCGACGGCCGACGCGGCCGTGCGCCGTGCGGTCGCGGCGGGGCTCGACATGCCGGCCCTGCGCGACGCGCTCGACGGCGGCGCGGCGAGCGGTGGAGCGGCGGTGACGTCGATGCTCGAGCTGCCCGGTGCGCCGTCAGCGGCCGCGGACGGGCCGTCCGGCGTGGTGACCGGGGACGCCGCCGCGGCCGTGGCCGACCTGACCTCCGCCGGATACCGCCGGCAGTCCCTGTACATGGCCAAGGACGGCGACGTCCTGCGGCTGACGATGACCTACCCGGCGTCGGACGAACGGCTGAGCAGCACGGCGCGACTGGTGCAGTCCCAGCTCGCCGCAGTGGGGATCGAGGTCGACCTGCAGCGGGAGAGCCCGCTGGCAGCGGTCGACGAGCGTCTGGCGTCCGGTGCGGTGGACCTCGGGCTGGTGATGGTGCCGCGGGCACCGTCGGACGCCCTGGCCGCTGCGTCGGCATTCGCCTGCCCTCTCGCCGGCAGCAACGGCGTCCGTCCCGGTGTGCCGACCGGCTCTGCGCAGGGCGCGACGACGGAGCGAACCAACACCGCCGCCACGGGGACGACCGGGACGACCGGGGCGGAGGACATCCCGGTGCCGCTCGGACGCACCGGCAACCTGTCCGGGTTCTGCTCGGACGTGGTCGAGCGCCTGCTGGACCCCGCGGTCGCCGCAACGCCGGCCGGCGCCATCGGCGGAACCATCGGTGACGAGCTCGAGGGCGGTCTGACGGCGGCTCTGCCGGTGCTGCCGATCAGCCGGCCGTCGGCGGTCTTCGCCGGGACCGCGGCCATCGCCGCACTGGTGCCGGCTTCCGGGGCGGGTTCGGCGTACCGCAGCCCGCTCAGTGGCCTCCCGGAGTGGCCACCCGGCTGACGCGCCGGCCGTCCTCTTCGCCACCGTCACCGATATTTCCCGCGGTCACTGACCGTACCGGCCGCAACTCTTGCGGTTGATCCGACCGGGGCAGGCGTTCCTACCGGCGGCCCCGGCACCGGTCGAAATGTCCGATTGATGTTTCCCTGATGCTAACCACCGATCACCCTTTGGTCACGATCGCTGTTGTCGGCTGGCCCAGATGGTGAGAAGGTTCGTAAGGTCTGGCGGTCAGACACAAAAGGGTGCCAAGCGGCGCGCAGCGTGCGGTGGTCGATGGGGGCCGGTGCACAGCGTCGTGGCGGCACTTCGAGAGGAAACCCATGAGAAGAACACGGGCAGTGTCACTCACTGCTCTCGTTGCGGCGTCGGCGATGGTCTTCGCTGCATGCTCCAGCTCCCCGGGCCAGGCCCCGGCCACCTCGGCAAACTCGCCGTCGTCGTCCGGTGCAGCGGTCGCCCCGAGCTCCGGCTCCGGCGGCGGGTCCGCCAGCGGCTCGGCCACCGGTAGCGGGTCGGCATCGGCCTCGGGCTCGGCCTCGGCCAGCGGCGCGCCGACCACCAGCACCGCGGCGGCTGCCGGCGACCAGGGGTGTGGTGCTCCGCACGGCGCCTACGCCGACCCGGGAGCCGCGACCGGCGCAGTGAGCGTCGGTTTCAACGAGCTGGGGACCTCGTGGAACGCTCAGTCCTCGCACGGTAACTCGGTCTACAACTCGAACCAGCTCTACCTGACGCAGGCGCAGAACTGGTACTACGACAAAGATCTCAAGCTGACCAACAACGACTCCTTCATGACGTGCAAGGTGACGTCGAAGAAGCCGTTGACGATCGAGTACACGATCAACAAGGACGCGAAGTGGTCCGACGGTGTCCCCGTCACCGCCGAGGACCTGCTGATGACGTGGATCAGCAACAGCGGCAACTTCAACACCGGCGAGGTCGCCACCGACGACGACGGCAACCCGTTGCCCAACAAGGGCAACGTCGTCGCCTTCGACTCGTCCAGCCCGGGTCTGGCGTTGATCAAGCAGTTCCCGACCATCTCGGCCGACCACAAGACGCTGACCACCGTCTTCACCGAGCCCTTCGTGGACTACCAGCTCAACCTGACCATCGGTGTCGCGGCGCACGCCGTCGCCGAGAAGGCCCTGGGCATCAAGGACCCGACCGCCGCGGTTGCCGCGCTGGTCAAGGCGGCCAAGGCCAAGGACAACGCGTCGCTCGCGAAGGTGGCCAACACCTGGAACACCGCGTTCGACTTCACCGCGCTGCCCAGCGACCCGCTGCTGTACCTGTCCAACGGCCCGTACGTGCTCTCGGACTTCAAGGCCAACCAGTACGAGACCTTCAAGGTCAACCCGGACTACACCTGGGGCCCGAAGCCGTCCGTCGCCACCATCACCATCCAGTACGCACCGGACCCGACGGCGGCGGTCCAGTCGCTGGCCAACGGCGAGCTGCAGATCATCAACCCGCAGGCGACCGCCGACGTGCTCAAGGGCGCCACGGCGCTCGAGAGCCAGGGCGTCAAGGTCATCAACGGCAGCGGCGGCACCTACGAGCACGTCGACCTCGCGGAGAACAACGGCGGGCCGTTCGATCCCAAGACCTATGGCGGCGACGCTGCCAAGGCGACGGATGTCCGACTCGCCTTCCTCAAGACGATTCCCCGGCAGGACATCATCGACCGGCTGATCAAGCCGCTGAACCCGTCGGCCACGATCCGGAACTCGTTCACCCAGGTTCCCGGGTCTGCCAGCTACGACGCGATGATCAAGGTCAACGGCATGAGTGCCTACGACAAGGTCGATCTCGCCGGGGCCAAGGACCTGCTGACCAAGGCGGGCGTCAAGACGCCGGTCAACGTGCGGTTCATGTACGCCGCGAACAACCCGCGTCGTGCCAGCGAGTACCAGCTGATCGCCGCGTCGGCGAAGCAGGCCGGCTTCAACGTGATCGATGCCAAGAACGCCAACTGGAGCAGCCAGCTGACCAACACGAAGATCTACGACGCCGTGCTGTTCGGCTGGCAGAACAGCACCACCGGTGTTGCGCAGAACCCGCCGAACTTCCTCAGCGGGGCGGCCGGGCAGAACAACTTCTACGGCTACAAGAATGCCAACGTCGACAAGTGGATGAACCAGCTGAACGTCACGACGGACGCTGCCACCCAGACGAAGCTGCTCACCGAGACCGAGCAGCAGCTGGTGAAGGACGGGTTCGGAACCATCCTGTTCCAGTTCCCGGACATCATCGGCTACGACTCGACGAAGGTGACCGGGGTCGCCGGGATCACCGTGGTGCCTGGCGTGTTCTTCAACTTCTGGGAGTGGAAAGTCGCCAGTTGATCGGATGATGTGCTGGACCGTCCTGGCCGGGCCCCTGTGGCCCGGCCAGGGCGGCCCTTTGTTAGGTGCAGTCATCTGATTGAATTGCCCTCCTCGCCGGCACGGTCTGCGAACGGGTAACAGCGCGAAAGGGACACCAGGTGCTGACTTTCATCGTCCGGCGCGTCATCGCCGCCTTCTTCATCACGATCGGCGCGAGTTTCATCGCCTACATCCTGGTGGCCAATGCCGGCGATCCGCTGGAGAACGCCCGGGGTCTGCCCGCCGCGCAGCGGGCACAGGCGATCGCGACGGTCACCCAGACGCTGCACCTCGACGTGAACCCGGTTCTCCGGTTCTTCATCTGGCTCAAGGGTGTCGGCGGCTGCGTGATCGGCCGGTGCGACTTCGGGGTCAACATCCAGCAGACACCGGTCAACGGTCTGCTCAGTGCCGCCCTGAGCCAGTCGATCAAGTTGATCCTGGCCTCCACCGTTCTGGCGGTCATCCTGGGTATCGCGATCGGGGTGATCTCCGCACTGCGCCAGTACTCGGGCCTGGACTACTCCGTCACCTTTCTGGCGTTCTTGTTCTTCGCCCTACCGGTCTTCTTCATTGGCGTCATCCTCAAGGACCTGCTGGCCATCCGGTTCAACTCGTTCCTCGGGAGCGGGGCCTCGTTCTCCTGGGCCGCCATCTTCGCCTTCGCCGCAGTCTTCGCCGTGATCGCCTACTCCCTGGTGCCGGGAGAGTTCCTGCGGCGGCTGATGGTCGGCGGCATCACCTTCGTGGTCGTGCTGGCCGGCATGTACTACATCACCGTCGAACACTGGCTGCTGAATCCGTCGCTTGGGCCGGTCGTCATCGCTGTGGTGTCGGTCCTGCTCGGCCTCGGTATCACCGTGTTGACCGCCGGACTGGCGAACAAGAAGGCGCTCTACACGTCGATGACGGTCGTGGCCATCGGCGTCATCCTGTGGCGTCCGCTGCAGTCCTGGCCGTTCTACAACGGCATGTCCTGGCTGAAGTTGATCGCCCTGCTGCTGGTTGCCATTGCCGTTGGTATTGGTGTCGGATATGCCTTCGGCGGTGACGACAAAGGTCTCTCGGCGCGAACCGGGGCGCTCACCGGCGCAGCCACCGGCTTCGTCATCTTCGTCGACCGGCTGATGCGGGCCTGGCACAGCTACTCGACCAACCCGTCGATCGCCGGCCGGCCCATCCGGACGACGCTGCCGGCCACCCCCAATCTCAAGGGGGATTTCTGGATCCAGACCACCGATACCCTCACCCACCTCGTGCTGCCGACGGTCACCCTGATGCTGATCTCGCTGGCGACGCACTCCAGGTTCTCCCGCGCGAGCATGTTGGAGGTGATGAACCAGGACTACATCCGCACGGCCAGATCCAAGGGGCTGACCGAGCGGACGGTGGTCATGCGGCACGCCTTCCGCAACGCGCTGATCCCCATGGCCACCGTCGTGGCGTTCGACATCGCCGGCCTGATCGGTGGCGCCGTGCTGACCGAGCAGGTGTTCGGCTGGAAGGCGATGGGTGCGCTCTTCTCCCAGGGTCTGGCCAACAAAGACCCCAATCCGGTGATGGCCTTCTTCGCGATCAGCGCGCTGATCGCCGTTCTGGCCAACCTTCTGGCCGACATCGCCTACGCGGCCCTCGACCCACGGATCAGGTTGAGCTGACATGACGCAGAATTTGAGCCAGAGCCCCACCGACGACACGGTTCCCACCGATCCCGACGAGAAGGGCAGCCTCGAACAGCGCGAGGTTGCCGGACTGTCTCAGGGCCAGATCGTCCGCAAGCGCTTCTTCCGGCACCGTGGCGCCGTCATCTCCCTGACAGTGCTCGTCCTGGTCCTGCTGCTGGCGGCCACCTCGATCGGTTGGGGACCGATTCCCGGCTGGTGGCGGCACAACTATTACGACGTCATCGCCCCCGCCGAGGGAGCCCGTGCCTCATTGTCGGTCTTCGGGATCGGCGGCCACGACTTCTTCTCGATGGGCAACTTCCCGTTCGGCGCCGACGGGCAGCACGGTGAGGACAACTTCGCGCAGGTGATGCGCGGCATCCAGCAGACTCTCAGCCTGGTGCTGATCACCGGCATCCTGTCCACCGTGGTCGGCGTCGTGCTCGGCGCCATCTCCGGCTACTACCGAGGCTGGGTCGATTCGGTGATCATGCGGTTCACCGACCTCATCATCACGCTGCCGGTGCTGCTGGTCGTGGCGGTGCTGGGCGTCGTCTTCGATGCCCGGGGCGTGGTGCCTGTCGCCGTCGCGCTCGGTCTGCTGTCGTGGACGTCGATGACCAGGCTGGTGCGGGCCGAGTTCCTGACCCTGCGCGAGCGCGAGTTCGTCGACGCCGCAAAGGTTGCCGGAGCTTCCTCGGCGCGGATCATCTTCAAACACATCATGCCCAATTCGGTCGGCGTGATCGTGGTGAACGCGACCCTGACGATCAGCAGCAGCATCCTCGTCGAGGCGGCGCTGTCGTTCCTCAGCTTCGGAATCCAATACCCGGACGTTTCGCTCGGGTCGCTGATCTCGACCTACCAGGCGTCGATCCTGACGGGTGAGCCGTACCTGTTCTTCTGGCCCGGCATCTTCATCATCCTGATCGTGCTGTGCCTGAACTTCATCGGCGACGGTCTGCGGGACGCCTACGACCCGCGGCAGAAGCGCATCCCGAAGGCGAGGGACCTGCGGAAGTCCAAGGAGGCCGCCCGGTCGACCCTGGCACCGGCCGAGGTGTGACGTCGATGGCCGGGACCGTCGCGGGCCGAGCACCGCATCGGACGTCGTTGCCGTGGTGGACGTCGCCGTTGTGGACGTCATCAGCGCCGCGCCCGTCAGCACGACCCCGGACGTCAACACGACGCCTTACGTCACAGGACGAGGGACACCGCACAGCACAGCAGCAGGAGTGCACCGCCGCCGATGGTCATCCGGTGCAGCCTGACCGGCGGCCGGCTGAATTCCAGTCGCGGATCGTCCAGGTATCCGAGGTCGCGCAGTTGCTCCCAGTGGCGCCGGACGACCGCCGCGGCTGCTCCCGACGCGCTGTCGGGGTGGTCTCCCGGGCGGATCGTGCCCCCTGGACCGAAGGTGGACTGCGGAAGCGCGTTGCCTGCCCGCTGGCTGATGCGGGCCGAGTTCACCCCGCCCGGCGCGGGAGCCGCCCACGCCACGAACTTGCCGTAGGCGGTGAACAGCGTCAGGGCCCACTTGGTGTCGATCCGCTGGATGGCCGGCCACGGCAGGTCGATGGTGCGCAGCACGTTCACCAGGTGCACCCCGGCGACGTCGACCACTACCTCGGGCCTCCAGTAGGCGGCCCACACCCCGCCGGACAGCAGCGCCAGCCAGGGTGCCGCGCGCAGTGCCGCTGCCGGGTTCTGGAACAGAACCGCGATCATCGCGATGATCGACAGCGCCCACAGTGCGATAGTGAGCCACCGCCCGAGTTTCGGTCTGAAGATCTGGGCCGCCATCGGGTCGGGAGAGGACACTCGTCCATGGTGACACGTTGCGACTCGACGGCCCGGTGACCTGACATGCCATCGCTGCACGAACCATCGATCGAAAGGGCGCCATGAGCCATCCCTACACTCCAGTGGACCAGCCGACCGGCCCGGGACAGGTTGCTCCGGTGCTGTCCGTCCGCGACCTGGACATCGACTTCTGGGTGGACGGCACCTGGTACCCGGCCGTGGAGCAGGCGCGTTTCGACCTCTTCCCTGGCGAGGTGCTGGCCATCGTCGGCGAGTCCGGCTCGGGCAAGTCCACGATCGCGATGTCGATCATGGGTCTGCTGCCCAAGAACGCCAACGTCGACGGCTCGGTCAAGCTGGGGGAGCGGGAACTGGTCGGCGCGTCGCAACGCGCCTTCCGGGCGATCCGCGGCAAGGAGGTTTCGGTCATCTTCCAGGAGCCGATGACCGCCCTCAATCCCGTGTACACCATCGGTTTCCAGATCCAGGAGATGCTCCGGACGCACCAGGCGATGGCTCCTTCCCAGGCGCGCCGGAGGGCCATCGAACTGCTCACCATGGTCGAGATCCCGGAACCGGAACGGCGAGTCGACGCCTACCCGCACCAACTGTCCGGCGGACAGCGTCAGCGCGCCATGATCGCGCAGTCGCTCGCCATGGACCCGCGGCTGCTGATTGCGGACGAACCGACCACCGCCCTCGACGTCACCGTGCAGGCCGAGGTGCTCAAGTTGATGCGCGACCTGAAGGACCGGTTGGACGCCTCCATCATCTTGATCACCCACGACATGGGGGTGGTCGCCGACATGGCGACCCGGATCATCGTGATGAAGGAAGGGAAGATCGTCGAGTCCGGCACGGCGCGGGAGATCTTCAGCAATCCCCAGCAGGCCTACACCCGGCAGCTGCTGAACGCAGTCCCACACCTGGGCTCGGTCGTCGTCAACGAGGGTGTCGAGGTCGCAGCGCATCTCGCCGATGAACTCGACGGCCACGACGGCGCCGTGCCGACCTCCACCACGCTGACCAAGCCGGTCGAGGTGGACAAGACGCGCAGGGCGAGCGCCCCGGCCGGGACGCCGCTGGTGGTCGATCTGGTCGACGTGGCCGTCGAATACCCGAAGCGCGGCAGTACCCCCGCGTTCCGGGCGGTCGACGACTTCACCCTGGCCATCGGTCAGGGCGAGGTGGTGGGCCTGGTGGGCGAGTCCGGGTCGGGCAAGACCACCATCGGCCGCGCCATCGTCGGCTTGCTGCCCTTCGTGGAGGGCACGGCGACGGTGGTCGGGACGAACATGGTCAGGGCCAAGGAATCGGACCTGCGCACCGTCCGGAACGACGTGAGCTTCGTCTTCCAGGACCCGGGTTCCTCGCTCAACCCCCGGTTGCCGGTGGGCGAGTCGATCGGTGAACCCCTGCTGCTCCGGAAGGTCGTGAAGGGGAAGAAGGCACTGTCCGGGCGAGTCGAGGCACTGCTGGACCAGGTGCAGCTACCGCGCGCGCTCCGGAACCGCTATCCGCACGAGTTGTCCGGCGGGCAGCGCCAGCGCGTCGGCATCGCCCGAGCTCTCGCGCTGAACCCGAAGTTGCTGATCGCCGACGAACCGACGTCCGCGCTGGACGTCTCGGTGCAGGCCAAGGTGCTGGATCTGTTCCAGGAACTGCAGCGGGAGCAGGGCTTCGCCTGCCTGTTCGTGTCCCATGATCTGGCGGTGGTCGAGATCCTGGCCCGGCGCATCGTCGTGATGAACCACGGCAAGCTGATCGAGATGGGCACCCGGGAACAGATCCTGTCCCAGCCGCTGGACGACTACACCAAGCGGTTGCTGGCCGCCGTGCCGGTGCCCGACCCCGACGAGCAGGCCCTGCGCCGCGAGCAGCGGGACAAGCTGCTGGCCGCCGGCGTGGGCCTGCAGAAGGACGAGTTCGAGGTTTTCGCCTGACCGGAGCAGCTCCTGGCTCCTCGCTGTGGCGGGTCGCCGGCATCCGCACGCTCAGCGGCGTGTGTGTGTTGGCGTTCTCCAGCTTCTTCCTGACGCTCTCCTCGTTGCCGCTGTACGCGGTGGCCATCGGCGCATCCGCCGGCGCCGCGGGTCTGGTCACCACCGTCATGCTGGTCAGCACCGTCGGCACGCAGACGGTGGTCCCCGCGCTGGTCCACCGCTGGGGGCTTGGTCGGGTGCTGGCTGCTGGGTTGGTGCTGCTCGGCGCGCCCGGTGCCCTGTACCTGATCAGCGAGAGCTTCTGGTTCGTGCTGGGCACCTCGGTGCTGCGGGGCTTCGGATTCGCCGTCATCACCGTTCTGACACCGCTGGTCGCCGGCCGGCTGGTGCCGGCGGCTCGGCGTGGCGAGGCCATCGGCGCCTACGGGCTCGCCATCGCGATCCCCAACCTGGCGGCGGTCCCGCTCGGAGTCGCGCTGACCACGGCGGGCCACTTCCGCTGGGTCGCGGTGCTGTCGCTGTCGCCGGTGCTGGCGCTTCCCCTGCTGCGTGCACTGACCCGCGCGATGCTCCCGACCGACGCAGCGGGAGCCTTGGTCGCGCCCGACAATCGCCACGCCGTCCGCGCGGTGGCCGGCACGGTCCTGGTGCTGCTGGTGGTCACCCTGGCCGGTGGCGGCGTGCTCACCTTTTTCCCGGTGGAGCGGCCCGACGGAGCACTGGCCCCCGTCGGCCTGCTGATCTTCGGCGCTGCCGGCGCACTCGCCAGGTGGCGCGTCGGAGCGCTGTCCGACCGGGTCGGCAACCGGCTGCTGCTACCTGTGGCCGTGCTGCTTGCGGCTTCCGGAATGGGGGTGCTGGCCGGCGGGTTGGCGCTGGACGTCCCGGCGGTCGTGTTGGTCGGCGCGGGGGTGCTCGGCGTGGGATACGGGTCGGTGCAGAACGTCTCGCTGCTCGTCGCCTTCGACCACGCCGGGCCGGCCAACCAGGCCACCGCGAGCGCGGCGTGGAACGCGGCCTTCGACTCCGGCACGGCGATCGGCGCGCTGGTGGTGGGGCTGGCGGCCACCAGCGTCGTGCTCGGGCGACCCGGGTTCCCCTGGACCTTCGGCGCCTGCGGCGTGCTCATCCTCCTGGCGGTTCCGTTCGCCGCCCGCGCCACCCGGTCCGCACGGCGGACGGGCCGCTGACCGGACCCATCTTGAAGTCCTGAGTTTGGGAGTCTGCTGCGCGGTCCGCTCGCAGTGCGTCCAACCGCTCGGGTATCTGGTGCTTCGCGCGCAGTGCGCCGCGAGCGGCTGAGCAGCGTTGCGAGCGGCTGGCAGCGATGCGAGCGGGCGGCAGCGGTGCGCGCGAC